>JBJHBJ010000004.1:0-161370 GCA_050485425.1 Ectothiorhodospiraceae bacterium
GTGTTTTCCTGGCTGCTGTCCGCCCGGCGGACCAGGCTTGCGTAGTAGCTGTTGACGCGGATGCGGGGCGTGGATTCGGGGTTCAGTTCGACGACCCAGCCTTCCTTGGTCCGGCGCACGTAGACGTCCGGCGTTACGTATTCGGCAGCGCTGTCGCTGATCTGGGAACCGGGCCGCGGGTCCAGCGTGCGGATCAGTGCCAGTACCTGCTGCAGTTCTTCCTGGTTCAGCTTCATGCGACGGGTCAGCTGGGCGAGCTGGCGGGTACCGAGCAGGTCCAGGTGTTCGCGCACCAGGGTTTTTGCCTCGGCCAGCCAGGGCGTATCCGCTGGCAGGGTCTCCAACTGCAGGCCCAGTGCCTCCTGGGGGTTCAGCGAGGCCACGCCGAGCGGG
Organism: Ectothiorhodospiraceae bacterium; assembly: GCA_050485425.1. Taxonomy (GTDB): domain Bacteria; phylum Pseudomonadota; class Gammaproteobacteria; order Nitrococcales; family Aquisalimonadaceae; genus LSCE01. Next base: position 394 of record JBJHBJ010000004.1, read on the forward strand.
TCGAAGCGCTGGATCAGATGACGCACCGCTTCCACCTCGTCCAGCTCGACTTCCCATTCCTCCGGCAGTGCGGCGAGGATGTCTTCCAGGCCGAGGCACAGGTAGCCGTCGTCGCGGACGGCGTCGATGATGGCCTCGGCAATGGTCATGTCGCGCTCGCTGAGCCGCGACAGTTCGGCCTGCTCACGCAGATGGTCCTGCAGGCTCTGGCCGGTGTGGGTTCGTGCCTCCCAGGCTTCGCGCTGTTCCTCGCTGTCGGGCGCGCTGTAGCTGGTGCTGCCGTCGTAGATGTCGCCCCAGTCGCTGTCTACCGGCAGGTCGCCGGGAATGTCGTCCGGCGTGCTGGAGTCGCTCTCGCTGACCTCGCGCTCGGCGGCTTCCCGGACGCTTTCCTCGGCCTTGGCGGTCTCGGTTGCTTCCGTTTCGCCGTTTTCCGCGTCTTCCGCCAGATCCGCGTCATCATCGGTGCCTTCGGCAGGTTCCAGCATGAGGTTGGAATCCAGTGCCTGCTGGATTTCCGTGCGCAGCTCCAGCGTCGACAGTTGCAGCAGGCGAATGGCCTGTTGCAACTGCGGCGTCATGGTGAGCTGTTGCCCGAGGCGAAGCTGTAGGGACTGTTTCATAGACGCTGTCTGGGTGTTCCTGGTCGGGAGCCAATGCGGTCCGTAGTGCCTTCATCCTAGCCCAAAGCCGGAGGCGATAGAACAGACTGGCCCGGGTTTTGCTGGCGAGTTCACGTTCCCCGGCTCCTGTCACGCCGACGACCCGGCCGGCCGCCGGTGTCAGAGCCGGAAACTTTCCCCGAGGTATACCTCCCGCACCTGCTTGTTCGCCAGCACCTCCTCCGAACTGCCTTCGGCGATGACGCCGCCGCCGCTGAGGATGTAGGCGCGCTGGCAGATCCCCAGCGTCTCGCGCACGTTATGATCGGTGATCAGGACCCCGATGCCGCGTTCCGCCAGATGGCGGATGATGCCCTGGATGTCCAGTACGGAAATCGGATCCACGCCGGCAAACGGCTCATCGAGGAGAATGAACCGCGGGTTGGCCGCCAGTGCCCGTGCGATTTCCACCCGGCGGCGCTCGCCGCCCGAGAGGCTGATGCCCATCTGATCGTGCAGGTGGGCGACGTTGAATTCTTCCAGCAACTGCTGTACCTGCTCACGCCGCTGGTCCCGATTGAGTTCGGGCCGGGTTTCCAGGATGGCCATCAGGTTGTCGGCCACGCTGAGCTTGCGGAAGATGGATGCTTCCTGTGGCAGGTACCCCACGCCCTTGCGGGCGCGGACGTGCATGGGCAACTGGGTAATGTCCTCGTTGTCCAGCAGGATGCGGCCGTCGTCCACCGGAATCAGTCCCACCACCATGTAGAAGCAGGTGGTCTTGCCGGCGCCGTTCGGGCCCAGCAGCCCGACCACCTCACCACTGCTGACTTCCATCGAGGCACTCTGGACGACGGTGCGCTTGCGGTAACTCTTCCTGATCCCCTGAACGCTGAGCGTGCTCATTCGTCCTCGTCTTCCGGGAAAATGGTGATGCGTATGCGGCGGCCGGTCTCCTCGTCGCCGCGGGCGTTTACCACTTCCGTTTCCAGGTTGTAGTGCACCGTCTCGCCGGTGAACTCGTTACGGCCCTGGGTCAGCCGCCCGCCTTCCAGCAGGATGATGCGCTCCGGGCCGGTGGCATGGTATTCCATGCGCGGCGCCTCGGCCCTGACCAGCCGGCCGCCGTCCTCGGGTGTCTGGGTGTAGACCGCGGGGCCGCCCTCGACGATGACATGATCCAGTTCACGGCCGCCGGCACGGGTGTGCACGGTCATGCGGTCGCCGGTGATCTCCCGCAGACCCTGCGTGAGTACCACGTCGCCGGTGTAAACGCTGATGCCGGTGACGTTGTCAATCTCGGCGTGGTCGGCGTCCAGCGTGATCGGTTGCTGCCTGCCGGTCTGTGCCTCCAGCAGCGGGGCGGCTGCCAGCAGCACGGCCAGCAGCGCAAGATACCCGGCCTTGGCCCGTGCGCGGACGTTGATCGGTGCTTCCCTAGTCTTGCGAGGGGACATAATGGCCTTTCACCTCGGACAGCAGTTCGAATTGGTCGCGTTCCAGATAGCCCCTGGCGCCGGTTCCGCTGATGCGGGTCCCTTCCCGGTAGTAGACGGCGAACTCGTCGGTCTCGGCATAGCGCTCAGCGGGCAGCACGTAGACCTCGCTGGTATCCACATTGGCTTCCAGGTTGCCCGGCCCGCGGGCCCGGCGAATGGTCACCTCACCCTCGAGCTGTGCCTCGGTGACGTTGTTCCAGGCCCTGCCTGTCTCCGAGCGCAGCACCCAGGGTTCGCCGATTTCCGGAATGAATGTCACCACCGGGGCGTCGATGGTCCAGAGATCCCGGCCCATGAAGTGCAGCATGCGCTCGCCACCCAGACGGTAGGTCACCACGCCGTTTTCGTCCGTGGCGGCGACCGTGAACCCCTCGACGAAGTAGTCCGGCCGGGTTTCCACCTCCATCACGTCCGGGGTCGGCGGTTCCACCGTGTCCTCGTCCAGTATCCACCAGCCGGCCAGCGCGATGATGCCGAGGGCGGACAGGTGAAAGATCCAGCGCCTAGGCATGAAGATAACGCTCCAGGATTGCCTGCAGCCGCCCCTGGGCATGCAGGATCATTTCGCTGGCCTCACGGACCGCCCCGCTGCCGCCCGCACGGCGGACCTGCCAGTGGCACTGGCGGAGCAGCAGCGGGTGGGCGTTGGGAACGGTGATCGCCAGCCCGGCGCGCCGCAGCACGGCCAGGTCGATCAGGTCGTCACCGATGAAGGCGGCCTCGCGGTCTTCCAGTCCAAGCTCCGACAGCAGTCCGCCCCAGGCGTCGGCTTTGTTCCGGATGCCGGTGAGTACGTGGGGGATGCCGAGATCCTCGGCCCGGCGCAGTAGCGGGGCCGAGTGGCGCGCGGTGATCACCGCCACGGCGATGCCGCTGTCCAGCAGCAGGCGGATGCCGAGGCCGTCCATGATGTTGAACGGTTTCAGTGTTTCGCCGTGCTCGCCGTACCAGACAGTGCCGTCGGTGAGCACGCCGTCCACGTCCAGTGCCAGCAGCCGGATGGCGGCGGCGCGGTCCAGTATTGCCTGGTCGGGCATGGCGAAGTACACCGGTAGCGCCATCAGACCACTCCCGCCCGCAACAGATCGTGCATGTTCAGTGCACCGGTCACGCGCTCACGGTCGTCCAGCACCACCACGGCGTTGATCTTGTGGCTTTCCATCAGTTGCAGGGCCTCGGCTGCCAGGGCGCCCATGCGTATGGTGCGGGGGCCACGCGTCATCACGTCTTCCACGCGGGTGGCCCGCAGGTCGATGTCCCGGTCGAGGCTGCGACGCAGGTCGCCGTCGGTGAAGATGCCCAGCAGCCGGTCGTCCTCGCTCATGACCACGGTCATGCCGAGGCCCTTGCGGGTCATTTCCACCAGCGCATCGCGCAGCGGTGCGTCCGGCGGCACCCGGGGCAGGTTCTCCCCACTGTGGATGAGGTCGTCCACCAGCAGCAGCAGGCGGCGGCCCAGCCGTCCGCCCGGGTGGGAGCGGGCGAAATCCTCGGCGGTGAAGCCGCGGGCTTCCAGCAGCGCAACGGCCAGCGCGTCGCCCATGGCCAGTGCCGCGGTGGTACTGGCCGTGGGGGCGAGGTTCAGCGGACAGGCCTCCTGGCGTACGCCGACGTCGATGTTCACGGTCGCCGCCTTGGCCAGCGTGGACTCCGGCTTGCCGGTCATGCTGATCAGAGGAACGCCGAGGCGCTTGATCAGCGGAAGGATGGTGACGATCTCGTCGGTTTCACCGGAATTGGACAGCGCCAGCACGACGTCCTTGGGCGTGATCATGCCCAGGTCCCCGTGGCTGGCTTCCCCGGGATGGACGAAGAAGGCAGGGGAGCCGGTGCTGGCCAGCGTGGCAGCGATCTTGCCACCGATATGGCCGGATTTGCCCATGCCCAGCACCACGATGCGTCCTTCGCAGCCCAGCAGGTGGAGGCAGGCCTGGACGAATGCCTCATCCACCCGTTCGACCAGGGCGCCGATTTCTGCGGCTTCCAGTTCCAGCACGCGCCGGCCGAGTTCGCGCAACCGGTCGTCGCTGAGGTGGTGGGCAATGCGTTGATCGATCATGGTCTCGGCATCCGGAATACTCTGCGCAGCATCTTACAGCGCTTCCTGCAGTGTAAACACCAGCACCTGATAGATGGGGTAGGCGGCCAGCAGCAGTAATGCCATCGGCCGGCCGATGCGGCCGCGCAGTGTGATGCCCAGGGCGACGATCAGCGTCAGCGCGGCCATCGTCGCGTAGTCGCGGAACAGGACTTCCGGCGGCAGCAGCGCCGGATGGATCAGGGCCGCCGTGCCCAGCACCGCGAGCAGGTTGAACAGGTTCGAGCCGAGGATGTTGCCCAGCACCAGTGCGTACTGCCGCCGTCGTGCTGCGGCGATCGCGGTGGCCAGTTCCGGCAGGCTGGTGCCCAGCGCAACGACGGTCAGCCCGATGGCCAGGTCGCTGACGCCGGCCAGCGTGGCGAGTTCCACGGCGGCCCACACCAGGGCCTGGGCGCTGATCAGCAAGACGATGAGGCTGCCGGTGATCCACAGCAGGGTGGTGGCCAGGCGTTCGTTGCCGGTCTCCGGGACCTCGTCGGTGGGGACCGCCTCGGGGTCGGCCAGGCTGGCCCGGGTCAACCAGATCAGCACCGCCAGCAGGCCGCCGATCAGCACCGCACCTTCCCAGCGCCCCAGGGTACCGTTCAGCAGCAGCAGGGGGACCGCCAGGGTGACTGCCATCAGAGCGACCAGTTCCCGCCTGACCTCGCGTTCGCGGACCAGGAGTGGTGTGATCAGCCCCGCACAGGCCAGGATCAGGGCGATGTTGGCGATATTGGAGCCCAGCGCGTTGCCGACCGCCAGGCCGGTGTTGCCGTTCAGCGCCGCCAGTGCGGAGACCATGATCTCCGGTGCAGACGTGCCGAAACCGATGATGACCAGCCCGACCATGACCGGTGCCATGCCCAGTCGCAGAGCGAGCTTGCTGGAAGCCAGCACGAAACGGTCGGCGCTCCAGGCAAGCACCAGGAAGCAGATCAGGATCAGCAGCAGGTAGAGGGCGATGGTCATGTCGTCTGGTCGGTTCGGGCCGGGTCAGGGAAGCGCTTGATCAACGCTCGGGTTCGCGCTCGAATCCGGCTTGTGTCCGTGGTCGGGAGCAGGCCGCCGCAGGTGGCGGTTTGCCTGAGGCGGCGGCAATGCCACGGACAGGAAGCCGGACGAGCCGACGTCACGCGCATGGTAAGCCAGGCGGGAGGGGAACACACGTCCTTCCTGTGTCCCCATGAGGGATCAATTTGACTCGTTCCTGGGCATCACAGATACTCGACCCCCAAAATTCAATGCCTTCCGCTGCCGGGCTCCAGATCTGATGACCAAGCGCGCCTCCGATGCCGACCCCGATGTCCTGGTGGACGTTCGCCAGTTGAGCTTTCGCCGCGGCGAGCGGAAGATCTTCGACGGCGTGGACGTGCAGATCCGGCGCGGCGAGGTCACCGCCATCATGGGGCCGAGTGGTACCGGCAAGACCACGCTGCTGCGGTTGATCGGTGGCCAGTTGCATCCGGATGCGGGTTCCGTCCAGGTGCTGGGCGAGGACGTCCCCCGGCTGGGGCGCGAGGCGCTGTTCCGCCTCCGTCGCCGCATGGGCATGCTGTTCCAGAGCGGAGCGCTGTTCACGCACCTGTCGGTATTCGAGAACGTCGCCTTCCCGCTGCGCGAGCATACCGACCTGCCCGAGGCGCTGGTTCGCGACCTGGTGCTGTTGAAGCTCGAGGCGGTCGGCCTGCGCGGTGCGCGTGACCTGATGCCCAGCGAGCTCTCCGGCGGCATGGCGCGACGGGTGGCACTGGCGCGGGCCATCGCGCTGGACCCCGAACTGATGATGTACGATGAGCCGTTTGCCGGGCAGGACCCGATCTCCATGGGGGTGCTGGTGTCCCTGATCCGGCGCCTGAACGATGCGCTGGGTCTGACCAGCGTGGTGGTCTCCCACGATGTGGCGGAGGCATCCCAGATCGCCGATCGCATCTACGTGATTTCCGAGGGCCGGGTGGTAGAGTCCGGTTCGCCGAAGGAACTGGCGGACAGCGAGTCGGCCTGGGTGAAGCAGTTCATGCACGCCTTGCCGGATGGTCCGGTGCCCTTCCACTATCCGGGTGCCAGCCTGGAAGACGATCTGCTGGGAGGTCGCTGATGCTGCAGCTGTTCGGCATGCTCGGGCAGAAAACGCTGGACAGCCTGGGCCGTCTCGGCCGGGGGACGCAGTTTCTGCTGCAGGCGCTGGTGGGTGTGCCCGGCCTGCTGCTGCGGCCCGGACTGGTGGTCCAGCAGCTCTATGCCATCGGCGTGCTGTCGCTGCTGATCATCGTCGTGTCCGGCACCTTTGTCGGCATGGTGCTGGCGTTGCAGGGCTACAACACGCTGGTGAACTTCGGCGCCGAGCAGTCGCTGGGCGTGTTGGTGGCGCTGTCGTTGCTGCGCGAGCTGGGGCCGGTGGTGACCGCCCTGCTGTTCGCCGGCCGGGCCGGTTCCGCGTTGACCGCGGAGATCGGCCTGATGAAGACCACCGAACAGCTCTCCGGCATGGAGATGATGGCGGTGGACCCGATGAAGCGGGTGATTGCGCCGCGGTTGCTGGCCGGTTTTCTCTCCATGCCACTGCTGGCCGCCATTTTCAGTTTCCTCGGTATCATGGGCGCCTATCTGGTCAGTTCGGTGGCGCTGGGGGTCGACGAAGGGTCGTTCTGGTCGCAGATGCAGGCCGCGGTGGACTTCCGTGAGGACGTGCTGAACGGCGTGATCAAGAGCCTGGTGTTCGGTTTCGTCGCCAGCTGGATCGCCGTCTACGAGGGCTATGACGCCACCCCCACGTCCGAGGGCGTGAGCCGGGCCACGACCAGGACGGTGGTGCACACCTCCCTGGCCGTGCTGGGGCTGGATTTCGTACTCACGGCAGTGATGTTCGGTTAAGGACGATCTGTCCAACAGGGGGCCTGGATGGCAAGACAGCGGATTATCGAGATCTGGGTGGGAATCTTCGTGGCTGCCGGATTTGCCGCCCTGTTCGGGCTCGCGATGCAGGTCAGCAACATCCCGGTGTTCCAGACCACGCAGGGTTACGATGTGCATCTGCGGTTCGAGAATGTCGGCGGGCTGCGTGTGCGGGCGCCGGTGACCATGGCGGGCGTGCGTATCGGCCGGGTGAAATCCATCGAACTGGATCCGACGCGCTACGATGCGCTGGTGACGGTTACCATCGAGGAACGCTTCGACCGGATCCCGGAGGATACCAGTGCTGCCATCTATACGTCCGGATTGCTGGGCGAGCAGTACATCGCGCTGGATCCGGGCGGGCTGGACTGGTATCTGGAGCCCGGCGACGAGATCGCCCTGACCCAGTCGGCCCTGGTGCTGGAACGGCTGATCGGGCGGTTCCTCACCTCCATCGGAGACAGCGGTGGTGACTGAGGCGCAGGCCACGGCCTCGCTGGAGCCCGCGGGCGAAGCCCACCGCTTCCGGTTGCGCGGCGAGCTTGACCTGCGCTCGGCCCGGACGCTCTGGCAGCAGGGCGTTCAGCGGCTGAGCGTGGGGCCGATGACCGTGGACCTCGGCGGCGTGGTTCGTGCCGACAGTGCAGGGCTTGCAGTGCTGGTTGCGTGGTCCCGGCAATCGCGAACGAGCGGACAGCCCCTCAGCTTTGTTAACATACCCGCCCAACTCAGAAGCCTGGCCGCGGTTTCCGGTGTGGAATCATTGCTTCCGCTGGAGCGGCCGGGCGATGAGGTCAGTGTTCCGTAGGGGCGCATCGGCGACAGCGAACAGCAGTCCGGGCGTTGTCTCCCAGGGGCCCCATGCAAGCAAAGGCGGTATCCGAATCATGATGGAACCCGACAAGATCAAGCAGCTTATCGAAGCCGGCCTGCCCGAGGCGCAGGCCCAGGTTTCCGGTGATGGCCGGCACTTCCAGGCCGTGATCGTCAGCCCTGCGTTTCAGGGCAAACCCCTGTTGCAGCGGCATCGACTGGTCTACAGCGTGCTGGAGCAGCATATCCATTCCGACGAACTGCATGCGCTGTCCATGCAGACCCTGACCCCCGAACAGTGGGAGGCGGCACAGGGCTGACACCAGTCCTGGCCGCGGGATTCTCTCGATCCAGGCCGACATCCATGGAAAAACTGACAATACTCGGCGGGCGCCGCCTCGAAGGCAGCATTCGCATCTCCGGCGCCAAGAACGCGGCATTGCCGATACTGGCCGCGACACTGCTCGCCGACGGCCCGATGACGGTGGGCAACGTGCCGCATCTCCATGATGTCACCACCACCATGGGGCTGCTGGGCCGCATGGGCGTGCGCCTCACCGTGGATGAACGCATGAACATCGAGGTGGATCCGCGCTCGATCAACAGCTTCTTTGCGCCCTACGAACTGGTGCGCACGATGCGGGCCTCCATCCTCGTGCTCGGTCCGCTGCTGGCGCGCTACGGCGAAGCCGATGTGTCGTTGCCGGGTGGCTGCGCGATCGGCTCCCGGCCGGTGAACCTGCACATCGACGGGCTCGCCGCCATGGGTGCCGATATACACGTGGAAGGCGGCTACATCCGGGCCCGCGCCAAGCGCCTCAAGGGCGCGCGCATCGTCATGGATCTGGTGACCGTCACCGGTACCGAGAACCTGATGATGGCGGCCGCACTCGCCGAGGGGCGTACGGTTATCGAGAATGCCGCCCGCGAACCGGAGGTGGTGGATCTGGCGAACTGCCTGAACCGCATGGGCGCCCGCATCTCCGGGGCCGGTACCGATACCATCACCATCGACGGCGTGGACCGTCTGGAGGGCACGCGCTACGAGGTGTTGCCCGATCGCATCGAGACCGGCACCTACCTGGTGGCCGCCGCGATCACCGGTGGCAAGGTTCTGCTCCGCGACACGCGTGCCGATATCCTGGATGCGGTGCTGCAGAAGCTGCGCGAGGCCGGTGCGGTGATCGAGGTGGGCGAGGACTGGATCTCCCTGGAAATGCCCGATGGCCGCCGCCCCAGTGCGGTCAGCCTGCGTACGGCTCCCTACCCGGCGTTCCCCACGGACATGCAGGCGCAGTTCTGCGCCTTGAATGCGGTGGCCGAAGGGACTGCCACGGTGACCGAGACAGTGTTCGAGAACCGTTTCATGCATGTACTGGAAATGCAGCGCATGGGCGCGGACATCAAGCTGGAAGGCAATACCGCGTTTTCCAAGGGTGTGCCGCTGCTGGAGGCGGCTCCGGTGATGGCCACGGACCTGCGCGCATCGGCCAGTCTGGTGCTGGCGGGACTGGTGGCTGAAGGCGAGACGGTGGTGGACCGCATCTACCATATCGACCGCGGCTACGAGTGTATCGAGGAGAAGCTGGCGCAGTTGGGCGCCGAGATCCGCCGGGTGCCCGCCTGAGCGGGTCACGACCTTCGAGAAGGCCAGTCACATGAGCGACACGTTGACCATCGCCCTGTCCAAGGGCCGCATCCTCAAGGATACGCTGCCGTTGCTGGCCGCGGCCGGTATCGAGCCGGTCGAGGATCCGGGCAGCAGCCGGAAGCTGGTGCTGGACACCACGCAGGACGGGGTCTACATCGTTATCCTGCGCGCCACCGACGTGCCCACCTACGTGCAGTACGGGGCGGCCGATGTCGGTGTCGCCGGCAAGGATGTGCTGATGGAGCATGGCGGCGAGGACCTGTACGAGCCGCTGGATCTCGGCATCGCGCGTTGCCGGCTGATGGTCGCCGGCAAGCCGGGTGCCAATACCGGCCACGGAGCGCTGCGCGTGGCCACCAAATTCGTCAATATCACGCGCCGGTATTTCGCCGAGCAGGGGCGGCAGGTGGAGACGGTGAAGCTGTATGGTTCCATGGAACTGGCTCCGCTCGCCGGGCTCTCCGACCTGATCGTGGATCTCGTGGATACCGGCAACACGCTGAAAGCCAACGGGCTGCAGCCGCTGGAGCATATCGCCGATATCAGCTCGCGGCTGATCGTCAACCGCGCCTCCATGAAAATGAAGCACCGCCGGATCAAGGCGTTGATCGACAGCCTGGCTGCCGCCGTTGATGCGAACTGAGTTCGAGGACTGAACCATGCTGGAGATTCGCCGTTTGAGCACCACGCAACCCGACTTCTGGGAGGCGCTGCGCGCGCTTACCGCCTGGGAGTCGGATCACGAATCCCGGGTGGAAACCGTGGTGAGCGATATCCTTGCGGCGGTACGGCACGAGGGTGATGCCGCCGTGTTGCGCTACACGCGCCAGTTCGACCGGCTGCAGGCGGCCTCCGTGGCAGAGCTGGAGCTGGGGCCGGAGCGCCTGAAGGCGGCGTTCGATACCTTGCCCGCCGAGCAGCAGCAGGCGCTGACGTTCGCCGCCGAGCGCATTCGTAGCTATGCCGAGCGCCAGAAGGCCGAGTCCTGGTCCTACCAGGACAGCGACGGCAACGTGCTGGGCCAGAAGATACAGCCGCTGGATCGCGTCGGCCTCTATGTGCCCGGCGGCAAGGCCGCCTATCCGTCGTCGGTGCTGATGAACGCCCTGCCGGCGCGGGTAGCCGGTGTTCCCGAAATCGTCATGGTGGTGCCGGCACCGGACGGCGAGCTGGAGCCCATGGTTCTTGCGGCCGCCTGGCTGGGCGGCGTGACCCGCGTATTCACCATCGGCGGTGCCCAGGCGGTGGGTGCGCTGGCCTACGGGACGGAGAGCGTTCCCGCGGTGGACAAGATCGTCGGCCCCGGCAACGCCTACGTGGCCGAGGCCAAGCGGCGCGTGTTCGGCACGGTGGGGATCGACATGATTGCCGGCCCGTCCGAGATACTGGTGGTCTGCGACGGCCAGACCGACCCGGACTGGATTGCCATGGACCTGTTCTCCCAGGCGGAACACGACGAGGATGCCCAGGCCATCCTGGTGTGTCCGGAACCGCTGTACCTGGACCAGGTACAGTCCTCCATCGAGCGGCTGCTGCCGCAGATGGAGCGCTCGGGCATCATCCGGACTTCGTTGACCCGGCGTGGTGCGCTGATCTGCGTGCGCGACCTGGTGGAGGCCGAGGAGATCGTCAATTACGTGGCGCCGGAACACCTGGAGCTGTCGGTGGCCCAGCCGGAGAAAATGGCGGAACGCATCCGCCACGCCGGCGCGATTTTCATGGGGCGCCACACCGCCGAGGTGGTGGGGGATTACGTCGCCGGTCCCGATCACGTGCTGCCCACCTCGCGCACGGCGCGTTTCGCCTCGCCGCTGGGGGTCTACGATTTCCAGAAGCGCAGCAGCCTGATCCACTGCTCTCCAGAGGGAGCAGCGGTGCTGGGCCGCCAGGCCAGCGTGCTGGCGCGCGCTGAAGGCCTGACCGCGCATGCGCGCTCCGCCGAGTACCGGGTGGAGGATGAGCAGGGTGAGTGATCCCTCGGCACTGATCCAGCGGCTGGTGCGGCCGGCCGTGCAGTCCATGCAGGCCTACCACGTGCCGCCCGCCAGCGGCATGATCAAGCTGGACGCGATGGAGAATCCCTACGGCTGGCCGGAGGAACTGCGCCGGGGCTGGCTGGAGCAGTTGGCCGGCGCCTCGCTGAACCGGTATCCCGATCCTTCCGCCACGGTGCTGAAAACACGCATGCGTGCGGCGCTCCAGGTGCCGGACGGCGTCGGGCTGTTATTGGGCAATGGCTCCGACGAACTGATCCAGTTGCTGGGCATGGCCCTGGGCGGAGACCGCCGTTCGGTACTCACTCCCGGCCCCGGCTTCGCCATGTACCGCATCATTGCCGGCTTCAGCGGCATGGATTATGTGGAAGTGCCGCTGCGCGGCGACGACTTCGCCCTGGATACGGACGCCATGCTGGCCGCGATCAGCAAGCACCAGCCCACCATCATCTATATCGCCTACCCCAACAACCCGACCGGCAACGCATTTCAGCGCGACTCCGTCGAGGCGGTGATCCGGGCCGCCCCCGGGGTCGTGATCCTGGATGAGGCGTACCACGCCTTCTGCGGCGAGAGCTTCAGCGACGCGCTCGCCCGCTACCCGCAATTGCTGGTCATGCGCACGGTGTCGAAAATGGGGCTGGCGGGGTTGCGGCTGGGCTATCTGATGGGGCATCCGGCCTGGCTGGAACAGCTCGAGAAATGCCGGCTGCCCTACAATATCGGTGTGCTCACCCAGCTCAGCGCGGCTTTCGCACTGGAGCATGTGGATCTGTTCGAAGACCAGACACGACGGATCCGCGAAGAGCGCACCCTGCTGTTCCAGGCGCTGTCCGCCATCGATGGGTTGCACGCCTGGCCCAGCCAGGCCAACTTCATCACCTTCCGTGTGCCCGCCGGCAAGGCAGGGGCAGTGCACGAAAGCCTGCGCAGGCAGCGGGTGCTGATCAAGCGGCTCGATGGCTCGCACCCGTTGCTGCAGAACTGTCTGCGCGTGACGGTGGGCGCTCCGGAGGAGAACGCGGCATTCCTGGAGGCGTTGGGCCGGGCGCTGGCGGAAGCCTGATCAGCGTCGCTAGCGGCGCAATTCCCGCGCAGCCGGCCGTTCCTGAACGGTCACGTCCCACTCCATGCGTTCGCCGTCGCTGAGACCTATCATGTGGATGGTCTCGCCCGGCGGATGCTCGGTCACCTTGTGCAGCAGATCGTGCACGTTGGATACCCGGTCGCCATTGATGGCCAGGATCACATCCCCGGGGCTCAGTCCGGCGGCGGCGGCCGGGCCTCCGCGCATCACCCCGGCCACCACCACGCCGTGCCGTGATTCCAGTCCGAACGATTCGGCCAGCTGGGAGGTGACATTCTGGACTTCGACCCCCGCCCAGCCGCGGATGACGCGGCCGTGTTCGATGATGCTCTCCATCACGCCCCGGGCAAGCCGACCGGGAATGGCGAACCCGATGCCGTGTGAGCCGCCGGAGCCGCTGAAGATGGCGGTGTTGATGCCAACCAGGTCGCCGTGCGCGTTGATCAGGGCGCCACCGGAGTTGCCCGGGTTGATGGCCGCGTCGGTCTGGATGAAGTTCTCGAAGGTGGACAGCCCCAGTTGAGTCCGGCCGGTGGCGCTGACAATCCCCTGGGTCACGGTCTGTCCGACCCCGAACGGGTTGCCGATGGCCAGCACCACGTCGCCCACGCGGACCTCCTCGGAGCGCCCCAGCGTGATCACGGGCAGATCGTCCAGCTCGATCTCCAGCACGGCAAGGTCGGTTTCGGGGTCGGTGCCGACCACGCGCGCCCGGGCGGTGCGGCCGTCGTTCAGTGCCACATGGATGGAGTCGGCCCCGTCGATGACATGATTGTTGGTCAGCAGGAAGCCGCTGGACGAGATGATGACGCCGGAACCCAGGTTGTTCTCGGTGCGTTCACGTTCGCCGGAGCCTTCGCCGAAGAAGCGGCGAAAGAACGGATCATCCTCGAACGGGTGCCGCTGCCGGGTGACGCGCTTTTCGGTGAAGATGTTCACCACCGCCGGCGCTGCCATGTCCACCGCGTCCGCGTACGACACTGGCCCGTGCTCCCTGACCGCGCGTCCGTCGGCACTCAGCGTCGGTGGCGCCTCGCGTACTTCCACCACCCGTTGCGGTGTCGCCTGCTCCTGGCCAAGCATGCCGGGGAACATCCACAGGATGATCGCTGCCGCGGCAATTCCCAGGGCAAAGTAGAACAGCAGAAATCGGATGAAGCGGCGGGTCTTCACGGGCAGACATTCCTCGGGTGCAAAGCCCGTATTCTAACCGATCTGGTACTGTAGTGGTTCTGTGTCATGGCGTGCCGGCGCGTTGGACGCCCGCCTGCCGTGGAATGACCATGCCGTCGCTCGAGGAGGTTGGTATCGATGGCCGGATTATCGGAACTGCTCTCCCACCTGGAGCAATTGCTGGAAGCCGACCGCTTCCAGGACTACGCGCCCAATGGCTTGCAGGTCGAGGGGCGCGCGGAGGTGCGAAAGCTGATGACCGGCGTGACCGCCAGCCAGGCGCTGCTGGATGAGGCGGTGGCCTGGGGGGCTGATGCCGTGCTGGTGCATCACGGTTATTTCTGGAAGGGCGAAGACGCCCGGGTGACCGGCATGAAGGCACGCCGCCTTCGCACCCTGCTCGTTTCGGACATCAGCCTGCTGGCCTACCATCTGCCGCTGGATGCGCATCCCGAACTGGGCAACAACGCGCAACTGGCGGCGCGGTTGGGGCTGGAGGTCACCGGCAGCTTCGAGACCGGGACGCCGGTGCCGCTGGGCATGGTAGGACGCCTGCCCGAACCGGAGCCGTTGCAGGTGTTTGCCGACCGTGTTGCCGCCGCGTTGGAGCGCCCGCCGGTGGTCGTGCAAGGGGGCGGGCATCCCGTGCGGGAGGTGGCGTGGTGCACCGGAGCCGCACAGGGTTTCATCGACCGCGCAGCGGATTGCCGCGTGGACGCCTACCTGTCCGGCGAAATCTCGGAGCCCACGGTTCACGTTGCGCGGGAGCGCGGCCTGCATTATCTCGCCGCCGGGCATCATGCCACCGAACGCTACGGCGCACCGGCTGTCGGCGAACATCTTGCCCGGCGTTTCAGCCTGGAGCATCGCTTCGTCGATGTTGCAAGCCCTGCCTGAGCCAGCACGTGCGGCCAGGAACTTCCGTCAATCCGGTGGGGTCGCAGCAGGTGACGGACAATGCCGCAGCAACGGAGCCAGGTGTTCCGAACACGCCGCTGCAACACGGGGCGGTGGGCCGGCTGACGGCTCCCCGGCTTGACCTCTCCTGCCTGATGTTGGATCCTTGTGCGCCGTGCTGGCGGGGTGCGGGGTAGCTTGTGCCCGCTTAGGGAATCGTTTCAGTGTTTCTCTGGATGCGTAACCTTCCGCAATCGGTAGTTCTTCTAAAGAATCCAGTTCCAGGTATAACCCAATTCAGGGGGCGTAGATGAATCAGGATGGCGCGGATACGAGCAGACGCCGTTTTCTGACCGCGGCCACGACCGTGGTGGGCGGTGTTGGCGCGGCCTTCTTGGCAGTCCCGTTTCTTTCCTATTGGCGACCCAGCGCCAGGGCCATGGCGGCCGGCGCGCCGGTCGAGGTGGATATCAGCCAGCTCGAGGCGGGTCAGCTGATCAATGTGTCATGGCGCGGAAACCCGGTATGGGTCTTCAAGCGCACGGAAGAGAACGTGGAGGACCTCGAGCGGCTTGCGGGCCAGCTCCGGGATCCCCAGTCCGAGCAGGGCCAGCAGCCAGAGTACGCGCGCAATCTGCATCGCTCCATTCGCCCGGAGATCATGGTGCTGGTGGGCTTGTGTACCCACCTGGGCTGCTCGCCGCTGTTCCGGCCGGACACCCGGCCGCAGGGCATGGAGCGTGAGTGGTTCGGCGGGTTCTTCTGCCCCTGCCATGGTTCGTTCTTCGACCTGGCCGGCCGCGTCTACACAGGCGTGCCCGCACCGCTGAATCTGGAGGTGCCGCCGCACTACTTCATCGACGACGACACCGTGCTGATCGGTGAAGAAGAAGGAGCTGCCTGATGAGCGAGACCAAAAGCGGTGGTCTGATGGGGTGGATCGACGATCGTTTTCCCGCCACCAAGATGTGGAATGAGCACGTCGGGCAGTACTACGCCCCCAAGAACTTCAACTTCTGGTACTACTTCGGTTCCCTGGCGTTGCTGGTGCTGGTTATCCAGATCCTCTCGGGTATCTGGCTGACCATGAACTACAAGCCGACCGGCGCCGAGGCGTTCGAGTCGGTCGAGTACATCATGCGTGATGTGGAATGGGGCTGGCTGATCCGCTACATCCACACCACCGGTGCTTCCGCCTTCTTCGTGGTGGTGTACCTGCACATGTTCCGCGCCCTGATGTACGGTTCGTACCAGAAGCCGCGCGAACTGCTGTGGATCTTCGGCTGCCTGATCTACGTGGCATTGATGGCCGAAGCGTTCATGGGCTACATGCTTCCCTGGGGGCAGATGTCCTACTGGGGTGCGCAGGTGATCATCAACCTGTTCGGTGCCATTCCGGTGATCGGCCCGGATCTCGCCCAGTGGGTGCGGGGTGATTTCGTCATCTCCGAGATCACGCTGAACCGTTTCTTTGCCCTGCATGTCGTGGGCGTGCCGCTGGCCATTATCTTCCTGGTCGTGGCGCACATCCTGGCCCTGCACGAAGTGGGGTCCAACAACCCCGACGGTATCGAGATCAAGAAGCACAAGGACGAGAACGGCAATCCGAAGGATGGCATTACCTTCCATCCCTACTATTCGGTGAAGGATCTGGTGGGCGTCGCCGTCTTCCTGATCTTCTTCTCCATCGTGCTGTTCTTCATGCCGGATTTCTTCGGCCTGTTCATCGAACCGCCGAACTTCGAACCGGCCAACCCGCAGGTCACGCCGGATCATATCGCGCCGGTCTGGTACTTTGCTCCGTACTACGCCATTCTGCGGGCGATACCGGATGCCTTCGGCGGTGTGGTTGCCATGGGTGCGGCCATTGCCATCCTGTTCGTGCTCCCCTGGCTGGATCGCGGCAAGGTGCGCTCGATCCGCTATCGTGGGCTGTCCTTCAAGATCGCGCTGATGATCTTCGCGGCGGGCTTCCTGCTGCTGGGCGCGCTTGGCACTCAGCCGGCGACGGCAATGAACACGCTGTTGTCCCGCGTCGGTACGGTGATCTACTTCGGCTACTTCATCTTCCTGTTTGTCTACACCGCGTTCGACCTCGAGAAAACCAAGCCGGTTCCGGAAAGGGTGACGATGAAATGAGAAAGTTTCTTCTGACACTGATACTCGCCCTGATGCCGGGATTACTGGTTGCCGCCGGGGGCGGCGGTAACTACATGAGCGCCAATGTCGACCCGCATGACAGGCAGTCGCTGCAGCGTGGAGCGCAGCTGTTCGCCAACTACTGCATGGCCTGTCATGAGGCCAGCCTGATGCGGTATCAGCGTATCGGTCAGGATCTGGGGCTGAGCGATGATCTCGTGCAGCAGTTCCTGATCTTCAAGCCGGATGCGCAGATCCACGATCTGATGACCAACGCCATGACCGAGGAAGACGCCGAGCAGTGGTTCGGGGCGCCGGCACCCGATCTGAGCCTGTATGCCCGCCGGCATGGCCCGGACCGGCTGTACACGTTCCTGAACGGCTTCTATCGTGACGACAATCAGCGCTGGGGCGTGAACAACACGGTGGTCACCGGTGTCTCCATGCCGCATGTGCTGCAGACCCTGCAGGGTCTGGCGGAACCGGTTTATGAAGAGCAGGACGGCGAGCGGGTGCTGGTGGGTACCCAGGTGCCGGAGGAAGCCGCCGGCAGCGTGAGTCAGGCGGAGTACCGTGCCATGATGCGCGATCTGACCAATTTCCTGGATTACGTGGCGGAGCCGGTCAAGGCCGAGCGCGAACGCCTGGGTTACCGAGTGCTGATCTTCCTGTTCATCTTCCTGGGCGTTGCCTACCTGCTCAAGCGCGAGTACTGGAAGGACGTTCATTGATTCTCCAGACGGGGCGCCATGCGGCGCCCCGTTGCCTGTTTCACCAAGGGAGCCCCAGATGGCGGCCGTCAACAAACGCTCGGTGATGACCCTGTTCTCCAGCGCGACCTGCGTGTATTGCCACCGGGTTCGCTTCGTGCTGGCGGAGAAGGGTATCGCCGCTGATATCCACACCGTGGATATGGACCAGCAGCCGGAGGATCTGGCTGATCTCAACCCCTACGGCACATTGCCCACGCTGGTGGATCGGGATCTCTCCCTGTACGACACGCGCATCATCGTCGAGTATCTGGACGAGCGCTTTCCTCATCCGCCGCTGATGCCGGTGGACCCGGTTTCCCGGGCCAAGGCGCGGCTGGCGCTGTTCCGCATCGAGCAGGACTGGTACGGCCTGCTGGCGGATCTGGACGGCGGCAACAAGGCGGCGTCGGACAAGGCGCGCAAGGCGTTGACCGAAAGCCTTATTGCCAGCGACGAGCTGTTCCAACTGGCCGAGTATTTCCTCAGCGAGGAATTCTCTGTCATGGACTGCGCGCTCGGGCCGCTGCTGTGGCGGCTTCCGCGCTACGGTGTGGACCTGGGGGACCAGGCGCCGGGGCTGACCGAGTACGCACGCCGTCTCTTCCGGCGAGAGTCGTTCCAGCAGAGCCTGAGCGACGCCGAACGCACCATGCGTGGTTGATCGAAGGTTTCAGCAATGTCGGCACCAATGACTTCCAGCCGCCCGTATCTGGTCAGGGCGCTGTATGACTGGATCGTGGATAACGATCTGACACCGTATCTGCTGGTGGATACCGCCAAGGAAGGGCTGGAGGCGCCGATGGAGTACGCGGACAACGGTCGGCTGGTGCTGAATATCTCGCCCCGCGCGGTCCGGAACCTGGATCTGGGTCAGGCGGACATCCTGTTCAGCGGACGGTTCGGCGGCCACGCCCTGGATGTGCGGGTGCCCATCCAGGCGGTGCTTGCCATCTATGCCCGCGAGAACGGCCAGGGCATGCTGTTCAGTGAGTCGGATGATCAGCCCCCGTCTCCGCCGGACGGCAACGGCGGTAGCGAGACCGACGGCCCGAACCGCAGCGGACGCCCCAACCTGCGGGTGGTGAAGTAACGACATGCAGTGACGTGCAGTGCGGTCCTCACGCGTGAGTCCGGCGGCGTGACGCCGGCTATTCCGCCCAGCGTCGTTTCCGTGGCTAATCCAGGTACTCGAACATCCGTACCACCTCACGGACACCGCTGATCCGTCGCAGGGACTCGGTAACGGCATCCGCCTCGCTCCGCGTCACACGGCCCAGCAGATAGATACGCTGGCGTTCCGTTACCACCTTGATGCGATCCGCGTCGAACCCGTCCGGTGCGTCCAGCGTCAGCAGGCGCGCTCCCGCCGAGGTGGCGATCATCCGGTCCCGGCTGCGGGACATCACCGAACTGAGCGGCGCCACCATCAGTTCGTTATACACCTGCCGGACTTCCTCCTGGTCTCGTGCGAATGCCGCAAGCCGCCGGCCGGCCGGGGCATCCACCACTTCCCCGGTCAGCAGCACCACGCGGTTGAACACGGTGATCGACACGTTGCTTTCCCGCAGCAATGCGTCGTTCTGCAGGACGAAGCCCTGGATGCGTCCACGCAGCCGCTGGTCGGTAATCAGGTCGCCGAACGAGCGGTTGCCGTCGACGCTGCGGCCGGCCTCGCTTTCCGGTGCGCCCCTGGAGGCGCAACCGGCCAGCAAGGCGACCAGCAGCAGAGCCGCAAGTAGCAGGAACAGAGCTGAGAGTGGCCGGCGCATGAGCGAGTCCTCCTTCAAGGTGCTATTCGGCGCCGAACAACGTGTTGTCGATCAGATCGCACAGGCAGTGGATGACCAGCAGATGCACTTCCTGGATGCGGGCGGTCACCGGGGAGGGGACGCGTATCTCGCAGTCTCCTTCGCGATAGAGCTCCGCCATGGCGCCGCCGTCCTTGCCGGTCAGGGCGACCACGCGCATCCCGCGTTCATGTGCTGCGTGGATGGCCGCAACCACATTGGCCGAGTTGCCGCTGGTGCTGATGGCCAGCAGGACATCGCCGGCGTGCCCCAGTGCCCGCACCTGTTTGGAGAAGATCTCCTCGTAGGCGTAATCGTTGGCGATGGAGGTAATCGTGGAACTGTCGGTGGTCAGCGCCATGGCGGGCAATCCCGGACGTTCCATCTCGAAGCGGTTCAGCAGTTCGGAGGAGAAGTGCTGCGCATCTCCCGCGGATCCGCCGTTGCCGCAACTGAGGATTTTTCCCTCGCTGGCGAGGCAGTCCACCATCGTGCCCGCCGCCTGCACGATCTGCGGCGCGAGCTGATCCATCGCTTTCTGCTTGGTGTGGATGCTGTCGTGGAAGTGGCGGATGACCCTGTCGTGGGTGTCCATAGGCAAGTTTGTCCCCGTGTGTCATCGCAGCCGGTGCGTGCCGCCGCGATCAGCTCTCGAAAGCGTTGATGATCCAGTCCGCCGTTCCGTCCGGGCCTACGGCAAGCACGTCGAAACGACAAGGGCCCTGCCACGGATGTCGCATCAGGTAATACTGCGCCGCGTGAATCAGCTTGCGTTGTTTGGCGCCGGTCACGCTGGCCGCGGCGCCACCCCAGTCGGCACGGCCACGATAACGGACCTCGACAAAGACCAGGGTGTTCCCCTCCGTCATGATAAGGTCTATCTCGCCACCCCGGCTACGCACGTTGGCCGCGCGGAAACGCAGTCCCCGTTTTTCCAGGTAGTCCCTCGCGAAGCGTTCGGTGCGTTCCCCGCGGAGCCTGGCGAGCAATCCCTTGCCCTGGCGCATGGATTACTCCCTGCTGTTGGCGTCCACCGTCTCGACGCCGCGGCCGTGGATTCTGGCCAGCGGCAGTTCCCGGTGAACCTGTCCGGTGCTGTCCAGGGACAGGATGCCGGTGGCGCCCTCGAGGAACAGGGAACCATCGGTGCGCATGGAGGCCAGGTGCGGAATCAGGCGGTAGGCGTCCAGGCCCAGCGCCTGCAGCCCGCCGGAACTCGAACGGGGATTCACGCCCAGCGCCGCCTCAAGCTCCCGCGGACCAGGCGAGGGCACCGGCAGGCCGAGTGTCCAGGGTGTGTCGGTGAACAGCATGCCGGAAAGGTCGCGGTCGGCGTCGTTGAGTTCGCCGCCATAGACGTGCGATGTGGCCATGACCGGTAGCGCCATGGCGTGATGGAAGCGCAGTTGCGGTCGCAGCAGCCGGGCCTGCTCGGGAAATGCGCCGATGAAGACCATGTCCACGTCCTGCCGTCTGCGCGGCTCGAATTCCAGGCTGCGGCCGATGGTCCTGCGCAGGCGGCGCTCGCGCTGATCGCTCAGGTCCAGTTCCAGAACGCGGCGGATCGGACCCGCGAAATCGCGCGCCTCCGGTGCATAGGTGTCCCCGGCCAGTACCACGCCGCCCACGTCCTCGAAGGCTTCCCGGAATGCCGCCGCGACGCGCCGGCCCCAGTCATTGGAGGGCGTCAGCACCACCGCATGGCGGTAACCCGCGGCATAGGCCTGCCTGGCGGCCGAACGCGCGTCATCTTCCGGCAACAGACCGAAGCGGTACAGGCCGGACGGCGGCCGCAGGGTGGAGCGGACCCCGTTCAGCGCCAGCACCGGTACCGGCAGGGTGCGTTCGCCGGCAAACACCTCCACGGATTCTCGGCTCAGCGGGCCGATCACCAGTTCCGCGCCGTCCTGGACAGCCTGGAGGTAGGCCGCCCACGGATCGCTGCCGTTGTTACCGACGTCATGGAATCGCAATTCGGGGCGGCGTCCGTCCTGGCTGAAATAACCGGCCATCATGCCGTCACGGATCGAGCGTCCAGCCTCTGCCAGGGGGCCGCTGAGTGGCAGCAGGACGGCGATGTGCTGCGGATAGCGCCCGGTTTCCTGCTGCTCGGCGACAAAACGCTCCACCAGTTGCCGATCAGCCGGATGATCCGGGTAGCGCTGGCGCCAGAGACGAAGGGATTCCTCCAGCGTCGGCGGGTCCAGGTGCTGGGTGCGGATCAGAAAGGCGAGTTCGACCCAGGCACCGAGGGTGTCCGGCGGCGGGGGCATGATGTCGCGCAACCGGTTCATCGGCACCTGCCCCAGTGTCTCCCAGATGGCCAGGCGGTTAGCGAGCCGGGGTTCGCCGTCGCGCAGCAGGTGGTCCAGGGACACACGGGTTTCCGCGCTTTCCATCAGCCTGCCCAGCATGCGCTGAGCGTCCGCACGCACGGTCAACAGCCTTGCCGCGGCATCGGAATCACTGGGCAAGTGGTCGGCGACGATGGACAGCGCCTGTTCGGGAGCTTCATCCAGCAGGGCCAGCCCCGCCCGGACGGCCGCGTGCCAGTCCAGGATCTGTTGCGGCTGCTCCTCGGTCACCACCTGGCCGAGAATCTCGCGGGCATCGCGGGCTTCGCCCTGTTGTACACGGAGGTCGGCGGCATAGAGGCGGTACAGGCTGCGCTCCGGCTCCTCCTCGCGTGCGGCGGCCTGGAGGTAGAGGCGGGCGGCCTCCCCGATCTGTCCCTCCCGGACCGCCTCCTGGGCGGCCTCCACCTCTTCCGGCAGTTCGGGCTCGGGCGGCCGCACGGCACAGGCGCCCAGCAGCGCAGCCAGCGCCAGCATGGCGAGGATCCTGTAGAGTCGATAAGGTGTTGCCTGCGGCATGGGGTCTCGATCCGTTTCGGGAGGGGAATCAGCCGGCAGTTTAGCAACTTCCGTTCAGGGGAAAAACGTGTTGCCGAATTCAGGCATTCTGTATGTGGTGGCTACGCCGATCGGGCATCTGGGCGATGTCAGCGCCAGGGTGGGGGAGGTGCTCGGCGCCGTGGATGTGGTGGCGGCGGAGGACACCCGCCGGACCGGCATCCTGCTGGATCACCTCGGCCTGCGGAAACCCATGGTCAGCCTGCACGAGCATAACGAGCAGCAGCGTGCTCCGGGCCTGGTGCAACGATTGCTGGCCGGTGAGTCGGTGGCGCTGGTCAGTGACGCCGGGACACCGCTGGTCAGCGATCCGGGCTATCGTCTTGTGCGCGCGAGCCATGAGGCGGGGGTCCGCGTGTCGCCGATACCCGGCCCCAGTAGCGTCGTTGCGGCCTTGTCCGTAGCGGGGTTGCCGACGGATCGCTTCGCCTTCCAGGGCTTTCTGCCGGCCAGGCAGGGGCCGCGCCGCGCCGCGTTGCAGGCACTCTGCGCGCAGAGCGGTACGCTTGTATTCCTGGAATCCAGTCACCGGATCCTGGCCTGCCTGGATGACATGACGGCGATTCTGGGTGGTGACAGACTGATCCTGGTGGCGCGGGAGCTCACCAAGCAGCACGAGACGTTGCTGCGGGGGCGGCTCGCCGAGGTGCGCGACCGGGTCGGAGCCGACCCGAACCAGCAGAAGGGCGAATTCACGCTGGTTGTGGAAGGTGCTCCGGTTCTGCGCACCGATGAAATCACCCTGGAGACGGCGCAGTTGTTGCGGGTGCTGCTGGACGAGCTGCCGGTCAAGCAGGCAGCGGGGCTGGCCGCGCGTATTACCGGCGAGCCGAAGAACGCGCTCTATCAGCAGGCCTTGGGGCTGAAGCGCACAGATTGAATCGTCTCCGCTGGAATTGATGGCTTCGATCTGGCCGTGAGTGGTGACATGCCTGCGGACACGCCGTGAACCCATCCATGGGGGCTTGGCGGCCGCATCCATGCGGCCGACAGTCCGCAGCCATGTCACCACTCACGGCCTGCTTCGGTGGCATCGTCAAGAGGTGGTTCCAGCGTAGTGGCGTGTTCGGTGCGCATCGCCTTCGGCTCTGAGCGCCCTGCGCCGGACGTTTCTGCTAGAATCCCACACGGAGTCGGCCAGACAGTCGCTGCCGGCGTTTGCCGGTGGAGGAAAGTCCGGGCTCCACAGGGCGGAGTGCCAGGTAACGCCTGGGGGGCGTGAGCCCACGGAAAGTGCCACAGAAAACAGACCGCCCAAGCGCCTCCGGGCGCCGGCAAGGGTGAAAAGGTGCGGTAAGAGCGCACCGCGCGGGTGGCAACACGCCGCGGCACGGTAAACCCCACTCGGAGCAAGACCAAATAGGGAAGCACTGGCGTGGCCCGCGTCGCTTCCGGGTAGGTCGCTGGAGACGCATGGCGACATGCGTCCAAGATGAATGACTGTCCCAGACAGAACCCGGCTTATCGGCTGACTCCCTCGCATTCCTGCATACCCCCCTCGCCTGGCGACGGGGGTTTTTTCTCGCCCGCGAAACCGGCTCGCGGTGCCGTGCGTCCTGTCGCTGGGTGTTTTTCTATTAATATCAATATATTGTGCTTGTTCAACCTTCCCGTTTATTACAACTATCCCCTAACGTACTGATTTGTTTTGAGAAGATCTCTCTTTTTCTCTGTCGTTGGGCAGCGACAGCGGAGTGTTCCGTAAGTTGTTGTTGCAAAAGCAAGAATCACCCCCTGTTCAGCTTGACAATAGTTCATTCCCCTACCTATAGTGTGCCGAAGTGGGACAAAGTGGAAAAAAATGGATCAGCAGGGGGCGAAAGGGTAAATCGTGTTTCGGGGCGTTACACATCTCAATCTCGATGCCAAAGGGCGCATGAGCTTTCCATCGCGTTACCGCGAGAAGCTCATGGAGCTCTGTGACGGCGAGATCGTGGTGACCGTGGACCCCGATCGCTGCCTGCTGGTGTACCCAATGCCCGAATGGGAGCAGATCGAGCAGAAGCTGATCCGGCTGCCTAGCCTGAAGCCGCAGACCCGCCGACTGCAGCGTCTGTTGCTTGGGCATGCTACCGAGGCGCAGCTGGACGGTGCGGGGCGCATCCTGCTGCCCACGCCGCTGCGGGATTTCGCATCGCTGGACAAGAAGATCGTGCTCACCGGGCAGGGCAACAAGTTCGAACTCTGGGATGAAGGGGTCTGGTCCGAGAACTGCGATCAATGGCTGGCCGAGGCGGCAGAGGATTTCGAGTTGTCGGAAGAGCTGGAGTCCCTTTCCCTGTGAGTTCGTCCGAAGAACGCGGAGATGCACACCGGCCGGTCATGCTGACCGAGGTGCTGGAGGGGTTGCAGGTGCAAGGCGACGGTTTCTACGTGGATGGTACGTTCGGCCGCGGCGGGCACTCGGCTGCAATCCTGCGTCAGCTCGGTCCCGGGGGGCGGCTCTGGATGGTGGACAAGGATCCGGAGGCCGAGGCCGAGGCGCGCCGGCGCTTCTGTGCGGATCCACGTTGCCGGTTTCGTCGTGGTTCGTTCGCGGAGCTCAGGGGCTGGCTGGACGACGAGGGAACGACGGGACAATTGAGCGGGGTGCTCCTCGATCTCGGAGTCTCCTCCCCCCAACTGGACCGCGCCGAGCGCGGTTTCAGTTTTTTACGGGAGGGCCCGCTGGACATGCGCATGGATCCCGAGCGTGGTCCCAGTGCGCGTGAATGGCTGGCCGGGGTTGATGAACAGGATCTGGCTCGCGTTCTGAAGGTCTATGGAGAAGAGCGCTTTGCGCGCAGGATCGCCTCGCGCATCGTGGCAGCCCGCGGCGCCGGGGAGCTCCCGGAGACCACCGGCCAGCTCGCCCGACTGGTGGAAGCGGCGATTCCGCGCAAGGAGCGCCACAAACATCCGGCCACGCGCACCTTTCAGGCCTTGCGCATCGCCGTCAACGGCGAGCTGGAGGAATTGGAGCGGTTTCTCGGCGGTGTCTACGACTGTCTGGCACCAGGCGGGCGGCTGGTGGTGATCAGCTTCCATTCGCTGGAGGATCGCATGGTCAAGCAGTTCATCCGGCGCGCCGGAGGTGTCCGTGATCTGCCCAAGGACGTGCCGATCATTCCTGAGGGGTTGCGCCCCACGATGCGCGCGATCGGCAAGGCGCAGCGGGCGGATGAAGACGAGATCGCGGTCAATCCCCGTGCGCGCAGCGCGGTGCTTCGTGTCGCGGAGCGGCTGCAATGACCGGGCAGGGCATCATCGCGCTGGCGCTGGGAGGGGTGGTTGCTCTCAGTGCGGTCGGAGTGGTTTACAGCAAACACGAGAGCAGACGGCTTTTTTCGGAGCTGGAGCAGGAGAACAGGACCCGCGACGCGCTCGATGCGGAGTGGGGCATGCTGCAGCTGGAACAGGGGGCCTGGGCCACGCACGGACGTATCGAGAGCGTGGCCAGGGAGAGGCTGGACATGAAGCTGCCCGACCGGGACGAGGTCGAGGTGGTGCGCCAATGAGCGGCAACGAGTGGCGGGAGCGCCGGTGACGGAAGAACGGAACGGCAGGAATCATGGTTTTGCGCGCTGGCGCTATCTGCTGGTGCTGACGGTGTTCGTCTGCCTGGCGGTGAGCACGGTGTGGCGCGCCATTGATCTGCAGTTCGTGCACACGGACTTCCTGCAGAACCAGGGTGATGCGCGCCACCTGCGGACCATGACCATCCCGGCTCATCGCGGCATGCTGACCGACCGCACCGGTGAGCCCCTGGCCATCAGCACCCCGGTGGATTCCGTCTGGGCGCATCCCGGCAACCTGCTGGAGGCCGTCGAGCGCGTACCGGAGCTGGCCGAGGTGCTGGGGCTGGATGGGCGCGCGCTGGTTCAGCGCCTGGAGGCAAGGCAGGGGCGCGAGTTTGTCTACCTTCGCCGGCACGTGACCCCCGAGATGGCACGGACGGCCCTGAATCTCGGTCTGCCGGGGGTGGCCGTTCAGCGCGAATACCGGCGCTTCTATCCCGCGGGCGAGGTTGCCGGACATTTGCTTGGGTTTACCGATATCGATGACGTTGGACTGGAAGGGCTGGAACTCGCCTACGAGAGCTGGTTGCGCGGCCGCCCGGGCTCCAAGCGCGTGCTGCGCGACCGATTCGGTCGCGTGATCGGTGATGTGGAGCAGATTCGCGAGCCCCGGCCGGGCCGGGATCTCGCGCTGAGCGTTGACCGCAGGCTGCAGTACGTTGCCTATCGTGAGCTCAAGCGGGCGGTCACGGCGAACGGCGCTCGCGGAGG
The DNA here is from genome assembly GCA_050485425.1 of Ectothiorhodospiraceae bacterium. GTDB lineage: Bacteria > Pseudomonadota > Gammaproteobacteria > Nitrococcales > Aquisalimonadaceae > LSCE01. The sequence continues at coordinate 26,943 of JBJHBJ010000004.1, forward strand.
TTCTCTGGTTATGCTGGATTCCGCGACCGGTGAGGTGCTGGCCATGGTCAACCAGCCCACCTTCAATCCGAACAATCGCAGCCAGCTGGCAGGCGGCGCTCACCGCAATCGCGCGGTCACCGACTATTACGAGCCGGGCTCCACCATCAAGCCGTTCACCGTTGCCGCGGCGCTGGAGAGTGGTGAATTCACTCCCGGATCCATGCTGGATACCCAGCCCGGTGTGATGCGCGTGGCCGGTCACACCGTGCGGGACATTCGCGATTACGGCCGCATCGACGTGACCACCATGATTACAAAGTCCAGCAACGTGGGGGCGGCCAAGCTGGCTCTGGCGCTCCCGGAGGATGCCGTCTGGGGCATGCTGGCACGGCTTGGATTCGGCCGGGCGCTGGGAACGGGCTTTCCCGGCGAGTCCGCCGGCGTGCTCGCGGCACAGGCGCCGCGCTCGCAGGTGGATCGCGCCACGCTGGCTTTCGGCTACGGGGTTGCCTCCACGCCGTTGCAACTGGCCCAGGCATATGCGGCCATTGCCGCGGACGGCGTGCTGAGACCCATTTCCTTTGTACGGCTGGACGAGGCGCCGGACGGCGACGCGGTGATGGCCGCGAAGACCGCAAGAGAGCTGCGCCGCATGCTGGAAATGGCCGTGCAGGACGGCGGGACCGGCACCGGGGCGCGCGTTGCCTCGTACCGCGTTGCCGGCAAGACCGGCACGGTGCGCAAGTCTGTCGGCGGCCGCTATTCCGACGATCACTATGTGGCATGGTTTGCCGGGATGGCGCCGGCCAGCGATCCGCGGCTGGTCATGGTGGTCATGCTGGACGAACCGGCCGGCGAGGCCTTCTACGGCGGCCAGGTTGCCGCGCCGGTGTTCGGCGAGGTCATGTCGGCGGCCCTGCGTCTGCTGAACCTGCCGCCGGACGGACTGACCGAGGTGCCGGGTCTGACCGCCATGGGGGGTGGGCAATGACGGCCGCGGAGCGCATTCGGGAGACCATGACGCTGGGCCGTGTATTGAGGCATCCGGTGAAGCACGATGTGCCGGTGCAGGGTCTCAGCGCGGACAGCCGGGATCTGCGTCCGGGATGGATATTCGCAGCCTGCGCCGGCGGGCGTCGGCATGGAGTGGACTTCCTGGGCCAGGCGCTGGCGCAGCGGCCGGCTGCGGTGTTGTGGGAGCCGGCTGCCGGCGTGCAGGCCCGGGACGTGCGGGCGCTGGGCGAGGCGGCCGGCGTGCCCGAGGTTGCTGTGCCCGATCTTGGCAGAAAGCTCGGGCTGCTGGCAGCGCGCGCGTTCCAGGATCCCTCCGCGGCGCTGACCGTGGTGGGCATCACCGGGACGGATGGCAAGACCTCCGTCTCCCAGTTTCTGGCCCAGGCGCTGCAATCCGCCGGACGCTGCGGTGTCATCGGGACGCTGGGCCATGGCGAGCCCGGTGCCTTGCAGCCCCTGGCGAATACCACGCCGGATGCGGCCAGGGTGCAGGGTCTGCTGGCCGGTTTCCGCGACAATGGCATGTCCGCCGCAAGCATGGAGGTTTCTTCCCACGGGCTCGACCAGGGACGGGTGGAGGGTGTGCGCTTCCATACTGCGGTACTGACCAATTTCGGCCGTGACCATCTGGACTATCACGGCTCCATCGAGGCGTATGCGGACGCCAAGCGGCGGCTCTTCGTCGTTCCTGGACTGCGGGTTGCCGTGCTCAATATGGATGATGGCCTGGGCCGCTCCATTCACCGGCAGTTGCCGAAAGAGGTGCGCTGTATCGGCTATTCCGCCCAGGCTGATGAACACGCCGAGGTGGCGTGCACCAGCCTGGCGTTGCGGTCCGAGGGGATGCGACTGGAAGCAATCACCCCTGTCGGACTGGTGGAGGCGGAACTGCCCCTGCTTGGGCGGTTCAACGCCGAGAACGTGCTTGCTGTCATTGCCGTGCTATGCGGCCTGGGTTGGGACGCGGCCGCGATCAGCCAGGGCCTGGCGCGTATTCGTCCGGTGCCGGGCCGGATGGAGCGCTTTCTTGGTGAAGGGCGGCCGCTGGTGGTCGTGGACTATGCCCATACGGCGGGCGCTCTGGGCGCCGCGCTGGCGGCCTTGCGGGAACACGTGAACGGTCGGGTCTGGTGTGTGTTCGGGTGTGGCGGCCAGCGCGATCGCGGCAAGCGGCCGTTGATGGCCGCGGCGGCTGAGGCGGGTTCCAACGCGGTGGTGGTGACCGATGACAACCCGCGCGGCGAAGACCCCGATGCCATCGTCCAGGACATCCTGGAAGGTTTCCGGCGTGGGCCGGCCGTGGTTATCCGGGACCGCCGGCAGGCGATTGCGCAGGCGGTGGCACAGGCAGGCCCGGACGATGTCGTGCTGGTGGCCGGCAAGGGCCATGAGGACTATCAGGAAACCGCCGGTGGCCGCACCCATTACAGCGACCGGGAAACCGTGGCCGCACTGCTGGCAGGAGGTGCGCTGTGATCGAGGCGAGACTGTCCGAAGTGCTGCCGAGGATCGGCGCCGGCCTGCTGGGAGACGACGCCGTGTTCCGCGGGGTGACGCTGGACAGCCGCCGCATCGAGCGCGGCAACCTCTTCGTGGCGTTGACCGGGCCGAGATTCGATGGACATGACTACGTCGGCGACGCGTTGTCCTCGGGGGCGGCGGCGGTGATGGTGGAACAGGCAGTGCGAGGTGCCGAACCGGCCTTGCTGGTGGATGACTGCCGCCAGGCGCTGGGCAGGCTGGGGCGCTGGTGGCGACAGCGGATGGCGGCCACCGTGGTCGGCATTACCGGCAGCAACGGCAAGACCACGGTCAAGCAGATGGTGCACGGCATCCTTGAGCAGGCTGCTCCGACCTATGCCACCGAGGGCAATCTGAACAACGAACTCGGGGTCCCGCTGACCTTGAGCCGGATAGCGCCCGGTCACCGTTATGTCGTGGTGGAGATGGGTGCCAGCGCGGCGGGCGAGATCGCCTATCTGGCGGGGCTTGCCGAACCGGATGTGGTCGTGGTGACCAACGCCGGCCCGGCACATCTGGAGGGATTCGGCTCGCTGGACGGCGTGGCGCGTGCCAAGGGCGAACTCTTCCAGGCGCTCGGCCCGGGCGGAACCGCCGTCATCAATGTCGACGATACCTACGCCGGGCTCTGGCGGAGCTTTGCCTCAGGCCGTGCCGCGCTCGGCTTCGGCTTCTCTGCCGACGCGGATATCCGCGGTATCGAGGCGCTGCGTGGCGGGGTGTTCGAGGTGTGCATCCCCGCCGGGAAACTTGATATCCGCCTGCCCGTAGCCGGGCGCCACAACCGGATGAATGCGCTCGCCGCCATCGCCGTGGCCGTCGCGCTGGACATTTCCCCGGACCACATCCGGACCGGGCTGGAGCGGTTCCGGCCAGCCGGTGGCCGCCTGCAGCGCGTGCCTGCCGCGGGCGGCGGCTGGCTGATCGATGACAGTTACAACGCCAACCCGGCCTCGCTTTCCGCCGGTCTGGCGGTGCTACTGGAGCAGCCGGGCGAACCCTGGCTGGTGCTCGGGGACATGGGCGAGCTCGGGGCGGACGGTGAAGCCATGCATGCCCATGCCGGCCGGGAGGCCCGCCGACTGGGGGTGACGCGGTTGTTCGCGGTGGGCACGCTCAGCCGGGCGGCGGCCGAGGCCTTCGGCGAAGGCGGCGCGCATTTCGATGACCAGCAGCAACTGATCGACGCCCTGCGCCCGTTGATGGGCGGTGGCGCGGTGGTGCTGGTAAAGGGGTCCCGCAGCATGGGGCTGGAGCGTGTGGTGGCAGCCCTGGCAAAGCAGGACAAGAACGGGGAGGGCTCCTGAGTGCTGTTGTATCTGGCCGGCTGGCTCGAGGAGTTCCACAGTGGTTTCCGGGTGTTCCAGTACATCACCCTGAGAGCCATTCTGGGCGTGCTGACGGCGCTGGTGGTGTCGTTCGTGTTCGGCCCGTTCCTGATCCGCAGGCTGAGCCAGTACCAGATCGGCCAGCAGATCCGCGAGGACGGCCCGAAGTCGCATTTCTCCAAGGCCGGTACGCCGACCATGGGCGGCGCGTTGATTCTGCTGGCCGTGGCCCTGGCCACTTTGCTCTGGTCGGACCTGAGCAACCGCTATGTCTGGGTGGTGCTGTTCACTACGCTGGCCTTCGGTGCGGTGGGCGGATGGGATGACTATCTCAAGCTGCGCTACGGCAACAGCAAGGGCCTGTCGGCCCGTTCCAAGTATTTCTGGCAGTCCGTGGCCGGCCTCGCCGCTGCCTGTTTCCTGTTCTTTACCGCCCAGAACGCGGTGGAGACGACACTGATCCTGCCTTTCGTGAAAGATGTCTCCTGGCAACTGGGGTGGCTGTTCATTCCGCTGGCCTACCTCGTCATCGTCGGCACCAGCAACGCCGTGAACCTGACGGACGGGCTGGACGGGCTGGCGATCAACCCCACCGTGCTGGTCGGCGGGGCCCTGGGCGTTTTCGCCTATCTCTCGGGGCATTTCAATTTCGCCACCTACCTGGGCATTCCGTTCGTCCCCGGGGTCGGCGAGACAGTGATTTTCTGCGGCGCGCTGGTCGGCGCCGGCCTGGGCTTCCTGTGGTTCAACGCCTACCCGGCACAGGTGTTCATGGGGGATGTGGGAGCGCTGGCGCTGGGCGCCGCGCTGGGCGTGCTCGCGGTGGTCACGCGCCAGGAGCTGGTGCTGTTCATCATGGCCGGCGTGTTCGTCATGGAGACGGTGTCCGTGATTCTTCAGGTGGCCTCCTACAAGTTGACCGGGCGGCGCATTTTCCGCATGGCGCCGCTGCACCACCACTTCGAACTCAAGGGCTGGCCGGAACCGCGTGTCATCGTCCGATTCTGGATCGTGACCGTGATTCTGGTCCTGATTGGCTTGGCGTCGCTGAAGATCCGCTGATGATGGCAGATACCGCAAGGGACAACGGCAGAACGGTGATCGTGGGGCTCGGGGCCTCCGGGCTCGCGGCCGCGCGCTATCTGTGCGGTCGCGGCGTGCCCGTTGCGGTCGCCGACAGCCGGGTGGCGCCTCCGGGCGTGGACGGCGTGCGGGCCCTGGATCCGGACCTGCCGCTGCACCTTGGCGGGATCGATCCGGCGTTGCTCCGCTCGGCTGCGGAAGTGGTTCTGAGTCCGGGTATCGCGCCCAACCATCCTGCCGTGGCGGCGGCGCTCCAGGCCGGCGTGCCGGTGGTTGGGGAAATGGAACTCTTCGCCCGCATTGCGCGCGCGCCGGTGGTCGCCATTACCGGCTCCAACGGCAAGAGCACCGTGACCACGCTGGTGGGTGAAATGGCCGCCCGCGGCGGACTGGATGTCGCGGTGGGCGGCAACCTCGGTACTCCGGCGCTGGACCTCTACCGCGAGCCGGAGCCGGACCTGTATGTGCTCGAGGTTTCCAGCTTCCAGCTCGAGACGCTGTTCAGCCTGCGGCCGATCGCGGCCACCGTCCTCAATGTGACCGCCGATCATCTGGACCGTCACGGCGACATGGAGGCGTACGCAGCCATCAAATCCGGCATCTACGCCGGTGACGGCCTGATGGTGCTGAACCGGGACGACGAGCGGGTGATGCGCATGGCGCAGCCTGGCCGCGCCAGCGTCAGTTTCGGAGCCGATGCGCCGGTTTCCGCGCGCGATTACGGCCTGCGCCGTGAGCATGGCGACCTCTGGCTGTGCCAGGGTCGGGAGCCGTTGCTGCCGGCGGCAGAGCTGCGCATACGCGGCCGCCATAACCTGGTCAATGCCCTGGCCGCGCTGGCCTTGGCCGAGCATGCCGGTGTCGAGCGGGGTGCGGCACTGGATGCCTTGCGGGAATTCACCGGGCTGCCGCACCGCATGCAATGGGTGGCGCACCGGGCCGGCATGGACTGGGTCAATGACTCCAAGGCGACCAACGTCGGCGCCACGCTGGCAGCCATCGAAGGGCTGGAACAGCCTCTGGTCCTGATTGCCGGGGGGGACGGCAAGGGGGCCGATTTCACTCCGCTGGGACCGGCGCTGGCGAACCGGGCACGGTGCGCGGTTCTGCTGGGACGGGACGCACCGTTACTGGAGCAGGTGCTGGCGCCGGTGGTCCCGGTGGCGCGGGTCAGCGACATGGATGGCGCGGTGCGTCAGGCGGCGGAAATGGGCAGACCGGGTGATCTCGTGCTGCTGTCCCCGGCCTGCGCCAGCCTGGATATGTACAGCAATTACATGGCCCGGGGCGATGCCTTCGCCGCGGCCGTGGGGAGGCTGCCGGCATGAGCGTGGCGGCAAGACCTTCCGTGAGCGCCGGCATCGGCGGCCTGTTGCTCCCCGACATGGACCGGCGGTTGCTGGCTGCCATCGTGACCATGACGCTGTTCGGTCTGGTCATGGTTGCCTCGTCCTCGATATCGCTGGCGGAACGTCATCTCGGGGCGCCCTTCTACTACCTGCAGCGGCAACTGTTGTTCGTGGCGATGGCCTACGCCCTGGGATGGCTGGTGCTCAATACGCCGCTGGCTACCGTGCAGCGCATGAACGGTGTGCTGATGCTGTTTGCGTTGGCGCTCCTGGTGCTGGTGCTGGTGCCGGGAGTCGGCCGGGAGGTCAACGGGGCCACGCGCTGGATTCCTCTCGGTGTGTTCAATCTGCAGGTCTCCGAGGTGATGAAGCTGGCCATGATGGTGTATCTGGCCGCCTTTCTCGTGCGCCGTGGCGAGCAGGTGCGCAACAGCATGACCGGCTTTCTGATTCCCCTGGTGCTGCTGGGCGCCATCAGCCTGCTGTTGCTGATGCAGCCGGACTTCGGAACCGCGGTGGTCATGGTGGCAACGGGCATGGGGGTGTTGTTCCTTGGCGGTGCGCCGCTGTGGCGGTTCGCACTGCTGGCGGCCGGGGCGGTGGGCGCCGGCGTGGCGCTGATCTATGCCTCGCCGTACCGCCTGGAACGGTTGCTGGCGTTCTCAAACCCGTGGGCTGACCCATTCAACAGCGGCTTTCAGCTGACCCAGTCGCTGATCGCGATCGGGCGGGGCGAGCTGTTCGGTGTCGGCCTGGGCGGCAGCGTGCAGAAGCTGTTCTATCTGCCTGAGGCGCACACCGATTTCGTCTTCGCCGTCATGGCCGAGGAGCTGGGGCTGATGGGTATCCTGCTGCTGGTCGGCCTGTACGGCTACATCTGCTGGCGAGCGATGGCCATCGGCGCCGCTTCCATTGCGGCGAACCGGCCGTTTGCAGGCTTCCTCTGTTTCGGTGTCGGCATCTGGCTGAGCATCCAGGGGTTCATCAACGTGGGCGTGAACATGGGCCTGTTGCCGACCAAGGGTCTGACACTGCCGCTGATGAGCTACGGGGGCAGCAGCCTGCTGATGACGGTGGTGGCACTGGCGCTGGTGCTCAGAGCCAGCCACGAACTGACGCATGCCGCTGATGGGGCGCGCCGGCGCCCGGGGAGGCAGGCATGAGCACGCGTCAGGCGCGGCCGGTACTGATCATGGCCGGGGGAACGGGCGGACATGTCTTCCCCGGTCTTGCGGTGGCCCAGGTGCTGCAGGAACGGGGTGTTCCGGTCATCTGGCTGGGAACCCGGACGGGACTGGAATCGCGCCTGGTTCCGGCGGCCGGTATCGCCATCGAATGGCTGGAGATCAAGGGGTTGCGCGGCAAGGGGCTGCGTGGCTGGCTGCTGGCACCGCTCCGGCTGGCGGCGGCAGTGCGCCAGAGTCTGGGCGTGCTGCGACGCCATCAGCCACGGGCGGTGCTCGGCCTGGGCGGTTATGTGGCAGGGCCGGGCGGGCTGGCAGCCAAGCTGGCTGGCTACCGTCTGGTGCTGCACGAGCAGAACGCAGTGCCGGGGCTCACCAACCGCATGTTGTCGCGGCTTGCCAGCCGGGTATTGTGCGGTTTCCCGGCAGATTTCCCGAAAGGCGTGCAGGCCCGCGTCGTCGGCAACCCCGTGCGTGAAGCCATCCTCGCCCTGCCGGCACCGGAGCAGCGTTTCGAAGGGCGCACCGGGCCGCTCCGCCTTCTGGTGATCGGCGGCAGCCTCGGTGCCCAGGTGTTGAACGAGTGCGTGCCCGCCGCGCTGGCCCGGCTGCCGGAGGAGCAGCGGCCGGTGGTCCGCCACCAGGCCGGCGAGAGAACGCTGGACGTGGCCCTGGACAACTACCGGCGGCACCAGGTCGAGGCGGAGGTAACGGCTTTCGTGGATGACATGGCAGCGGCATACGGCTGGGCGGATCTGGTCATCTGTCGCGCCGGTGCGCTGACGGTCAGTGAGCTTGCGGCCGCCGGCGTCGCAGCTTGCCTGGTGCCGTTGCCGCACGCGGTGGACGACCACCAGACCGGCAATGCCCGCTTCCTCGCGAACCGGCAGGCGGCATTGCTGTTGCCGCAGCGGGAACTCAATCCGGAGCACCTGGCGCAATTGCTCGAAGAATATGGAGAGGAACGGCGTGCACTGCTGGCGATGGCGCAGCGGGCGCGGGAACTTGTCCGGCCGCACGCCGCGGACGACGTGGCAGATGCCTGCCTGGAGGCCGCATGACTGAGACCAGACAGGTTTGGGATCACACCCGGCCGGGCGGCATGGGGCGTGTTCAGCGCATTCATTTCGTCGGCATTGGCGGCGCGGGCATGAGCGGGATCGCGGAGGTGCTGATCAATCTCGGCTATCGCGTTTCCGGCAGCGATCTGAAGGAGAACGCGGTGACCCGTCGGCTGCACACACTGGGGGCGACCGTGCGCATCGGTCACGCCGCAGGTCACGTGGCCAGGGCCGACGCCGTGGTGATCTCCAGCGCCGTCAGCGAGGAAAACCCGGAGGTGCGGGCGGCCAGGGAGGCGCGGATCCCGGTGGTCCCGCGGGCGGAGATGCTGGCCGAGCTCATGCGGTTCCGGTTCGGTATCGCGGTTGCCGGCACGCACGGCAAGACCACCACCACCAGCCTGGTTGCCAGCGTGCTGGCCGAGGGCGGGCTGGATCCGACCTTCGTGATCGGCGGGCGCCTGAACAGTGCCGGTGCCAACGCCAGGCTGGGGGAGGGGCGCTTCCTGGTGGCGGAGGCGGACGAGAGCGATGCGTCGTTCCTCTACCTGCAGCCGGTGATCGCTACCGTGACCAACATCGACGCCGATCACCTGGGTACCTACGGCGGGGATTTCCAGCGGCTCCGGGGAACATTCCTGGAATTCCTCCACCATCTGCCGTTCTACGGTCTTGCCGTGGTCTGCGTTGACGACCCCGTGGTGCGGGAACTGCTGCCCGAGATCACGCGCCCGGTGCGCACCTACGGTGTCGATCACGAAGCCGATGTCCGTGCGCTGGATATCTCCCAGAAAGGAAACCGCACCCGGTTCACGGTGCGAATCAACGGTGACGAACCCCTGCAGGTGGATCTGAATCTGCCCGGTCGCCACAACGTACAGAATGCCCTGGCGGCGATCGCCATTGGCCGGGAGCTGGGGCTGGAGCCGGACGCCATTGTGCGGGCGCTGGCCGAGTTCCAGGGCATCGGCAGGCGTTTCCAGAGTTACGGCGATGTGCCATTGCCCGGCGGCGGGAGCGCGCTGGTGGTGGACGACTACGGCCACCACCCCAGCGAAATCCAGGCCACGCTGAAGGCGGTCCGGGACGGTTGGCCGGAGCGGCGACTGGTACTGGCCTTCCAGCCGCATCGCTACAGCCGCACACGTGATCTGTTCGAGGACTTTGCCCGGGTGCTGACGGAAGCCGATGCCCTGGTCATGACCGACGTGTACGCGGCCGGCGAACAGCCTGTCGCCGGCGCGGACGGTCGGGCACTCTGCGGCGCGATCCGTGCCCGCGGCAAGGTCAATCCGGTGTTCGTGCAGGGTGTGGATGAACTGATCGAAGCGTTGCCCGGCGTGCTCCGGGATGGCGACATCCTGCTGACCATGGGGGCGGGCAGCGTCGGCAGTGCGGCGGGACGGCTGCGGGAGCAACTGACGGGAGGTGCGCAGTGATGGCGGCGCGGCAAGCCAACACCCTGCGCGGCGAACTGCGGGAGCGGGAGCCGATGGCCCGGCATACCACCTGGCGCGTGGGCGGCCCGGCGGACCGGTTCTACCAGCCGGCGGATCGCGAGGACCTGGCGCTTTTCCTGTCCGGTGTTCCGACCAGCGAGCCGCTGTACTGGTGCGGCCTCGGCAGCAACCTGCTGGTGCGCGACGGCGGCCTGCGCGGCACGGTTATCTTCCTGCATCCGGGTGTTGCCGGACTTCACCGCGATGGCGACACCACGGTCTGGGCGGACGGCGGCGCTGCCTGCGCCAAGGTGGCCCGTTTCGCGGCCCGGCAGAACCTGGTGGGGGCGGAATTCCTGGCCGGCATTCCCGGCACCATGGGTGGTGCGCTGGCCATGAATGCCGGTGCCTGGGGTGGAGAGACCTGGGAGCGCGTCGCCGTGGTGGAGACGGTGGACAGGACGGGCCGGTTTCGTCAGCGCCCGCCGGCCGACTTCCAGGTGGCCTATCGGCATGTTGATGCTCCCGCCGAGGAATGGTTCACCGGTGTGCGCCTGCAACTCGAGCACGGGGACGGCGACGAGGCCATGGAGCGGATTCGCGGGCTCCTGAGCCGCCGGGCAGCCAGCCAGCCGATCGGCAAGCCCAGCTGCGGGTCCGTTTTCAGGAATCCGCCGGGAGATCACGCGGCGCGGTTGATCGAGGCTGCCGGGCTGAAGGGCTATCGAATCGGCGGGGCGCATGTGTCGGAGAAACACGCCAATTTCATTCTCAACGACGGCACCGCCCGCGCCGACGACATTGAGCGGCTCATTGCGCATATCGGTGAGGTCATCGCCGGCCGGACGGGCGTGCGGCTGGTGCCGGAAGTGCGCGTGATCGGGGAGAACGGCAGTGGCGAATGACGCAGCACAATTCGGTCGCGTTGCGGTGGTGATGGGGGGCTGGTCTGCCGAACGCCCGGTGTCGCTGAAGAGTGGCCAGGCGGTACTGCAGGCCCTGCTGCGCCGGGGCGTCGACGCCCATGCGGTCGATGCCGGTCGCGATGTGCTGCAGGTGCTGGCGGACGGCCCCTACGAACGGGTGTTCATTGCCCTGCACGGTCGCGGTGGCGAGGACGGCGTGCTGCAGGGCGGACTGGAGCTGATCGGACTGCCGTATACGGGCAGCGGTGTACTGGGGTCGGCGCTGGGCATGGACAAGCTCCGGACCAAGCGGGTCTGGCAGGGGAGCGGCCTGGACACCCCGGATTACCTGGTGATGGACGCCGACATGTCGGCCGAGATGGCGGCGGAACGGCTGGGTTTTCCGCTGATGATCAAGCCGGCGCGTGAGGGTTCCAGTATCGGCATGCACAAGGTGCATGACCTCGACGAGCTGCGTGCGGCCGTCAACGATGCGGCCGGCTATGACGACGACGTGCTGGCCGAGCAGTTCATCGACGGCGAGGAATACACGGTGTCGGTGCTGGGCGGGGAGATCCTGCCAGCGATCCGGCTGGAGACGCCGCGGGTTTTCTATGACTACCAGGCCAAGTACGAGGCGGACGACACCATTTACCAGTGCCCCTGCGGCTTGCCGCAGGACGTGCTGGATACGCTGAACGCGCTGGCGTTGCGGGCGTTCCGGGCCGTGGATGCAGCCGGCTGGGGCCGGGTTGATCTGATGCGCGACCGGCAGGGCCGGTTCTGGCTGCTGGAGGTCAACACCGTGCCGGGAATGACCGACCACTCGCTGGTCCCCATGGCCGCCAAGGCGGCGGGGATGGATTTCGACGAACTGGTCTGGCGAATCCTCGAGACCACGCTGGAGGCGCGCACATGAGACGGGCCACGCCCAGACGCGGAGCACAGCCGTTGCGGCGGCAGAAGCCGGCGCCGGACCCGGCGCGCCGCGCCCGTCGGCTGGCAGCGTTGGCGCGCACCGGGCGGATGGCCGGTATCGGCGTGCTGCTGGTCAGCGTGGTGGGAGGAGCGGCTTACGGCGTGCGTTTCCTGGTCTCCCCTGAGACCTTCCCGCTGCAGGCTGTGCACTTCGACAGCCGGCTGGAGAAGGTGCGCGAGGCAGAACTGCGGGATGCCCTGGACGGCCACCTGCACACCGGTTTCTGGGGGCTCGACGTGGACGGTATCCGGCATGCCGTGGAAGCGCTGCCCTGGGTGCGGGATGCCTCGGTGCGCCGCGTCTGGCCCGGCACGTTGCGCATCACGATCCGGGAGCAGGAAGCGGTGGCGGTGTGGAATGGCGAAGCGCTGATGAACCCGGCTGGGGAACTCTTCGCGCCGAGCCGGGATACCTGGCCGGGAAACCTGCCTCGGCTGCACGGGCCGGAAGGGCGGGCGTATCGCGTAAGCGAGCGCTTCCGTGAGTTCGACCGGGCGTTCGGCGGCACCGGCAGGGCTGTGGTTGCGGTGGCCATGGATGCCAGGGAGTCCTGGCAGGTGACGCTGGATGGTGGAGCCGAGGTCAAGCTCGGCCGGCACGAGGTGGATGCGAGGGTGCAGCGCTTCGTGCGCGCCTGGCCATCCATTGAACGACGGCGCTCGGCGGAGCTGGCTTCGGCGGATCTGCGCTATCCCAATGGTTTTGCGTTGCGCTGGGCGCAACAGGATGAACAGGAACGCTAGTGCGAGAGGAATGGAGGATGTCGAAAAAGACGGAACGGAACCTGCTGGTCGGCCTGGATATCGGCACGTCCAAGGTGGTCGCGATCGTGGGGGAAGTCGGACAGGACGGCGTGGTTGAGATCGTCGGCCTGGGTTCGCACCCCTCGCGCGGGCTGAAGAAGGGCGTGGTGGTGAATATCGAGTCCACCGTCCAGTCCATACAGCGGGCCGTGGAAGAAGCCGAGCTGATGGCCGGCTGCCAGATCCATTCCGTCTACGCGGGCATTGCCGGCTCCCACATCCGCAGTCTCAATTCGCACGGCATTGTGGCGATCCGGGACAAGGAGGTGGGGCAGGCGGACGTGGACCGGGTCATCGATGCGGCCCGCGCCGTCGCCATCCCGGCGGATCAGAAGATCCTCCACATCCTGCCCCAGGAATTCATCATCGATGCCCAGGAAGGGGTGCGGGAGCCGATCGGCATGTCCGGCGTGCGGCTGGAAGCCAAGGTGCACATGGTGACCGGCGCAGTGAGCGCCGCGCAGAACATCGTCAAGTGCATCCGCCGCTGTGGTCTGGAGGTGGACGACATCATCCTCGAGCAACTGGCCTCCAGCTACGCCGTGCTTACCGACGACGAGAAGGAGCTGGGCGTGTGCCTGGTGGATATCGGCGGCGGCACCACGGATATCGCGGTGTTCACCGAAGGGGCGATCCGCCATACCGCGGTGATCCCCATTGCCGGGGATCAGGTGACCAACGACATCGCGGTGGCGCTGCGCACGCCGACCCAGCATGCCGAGGAAATCAAGGTGAAGTATGCCTGCGCGCTGTCCCAGCTCGCCGGTGCGGACGAGACCATCGAGGTGCCTTCTGTCGGCGAGAGACCGGCCCGCAGAATGTCGCGGCACACGCTGGCCGAGGTGGTGGAACCCCGTTACGAGGAATTGATGACGCTGGTCCAGCAGGAACTGAGGCGCAGCGGTTTCGAGGACCTGATTGCTGCCGGCATCGTGCTGACCGGCGGCAGCTCGAAGATGGAAGGGGCGATCGACCTCGCGGAGGAGGTGTTTCATGTGCCGGTGCGGCTGGGAATCCCCCAGCACGTCACCGGCCTGTCGGACGTGGTGCGCAACCCGATTTACTCCACCGGGGTCGGGTTGCTGTATTTCGGCGCCAACAACCGGGGACATCAGATGACGCAATACGAGTCGGAAGGCGGGTTCAGCGCAATCTGGGCCCGGATGAAGAGCTGGTTCCAGGGGAATTTCTAGGGCCTGTTCACATGTTCATGCAACAACGATTGGATCGAAGGAAGCATCCAGAGGAGACACGACAATGTTTGAGCTGATGGATTCGTTCAGTCAGAACGCAGTAATCAAGGTGATCGGCGTCGGCGGTGGCGGCGGCAATGCCGTGCAGCACATGGTGGCGGCCGATATTGAGGGCGTGGATTTCATCTGCGCCAATACCGATGCCCAGGCGCTGAAGAACACGGCGGCGAAAACCGTGCTTCAGCTGGGCAGCAACATGACCAAGGGGCTTGGCGCCGGGGCAAATCCGGAAGTCGGCCGCGATGCCGCCCGCGAGGACCGGGACCGGATCGCCGAAGTGCTGGAAGGCGCCGATATGGTGTTCATCACCGCTGGCATGGGCGGTGGTACCGGAACCGGTGCAGCCCCGGTCGTGGCCGAGATTGCCCGCGAACTGGGTATCCTGACCGTGGCCGTGGTCACCAAGCCGTTTCCGTTCGAGGGTGGCAAGCGGCTGCGGGTAGCACAGCAGGGAATCGAGGAACTGTCCCGCCACGTGGATTCGCTGATCACCATTCCCAACGAGAAGCTGATCAGCGTGCTGGGCAAGAACCTCACCCTGCTGGATGCGTTCAAGTCGGCCAACGATGTGCTGCTGGGTGCGGTGCGCGGCATCGCCGAGTTGATCACTCGTCCGGGTCTGATCAACGTCGACTTCGCTGATGTGCGGACCGTGATGTCCGAGATGGGGATGGCCGTCATGGGTTCAGGGGCCGCATCCGGCGAGGGGCGCGCCCGGGAGGCGGCCGAGCGTGCCATTGCCAGTCCGTTGCTGGAGGATGTGAGTCTTGCCGGTGCAAACGGTATTCTCGTCAACGTCACGGCTGGGCTAAACTTGTCAATTGGCGAATTCGATGAAGTCGGCCAGGCCGTCCGGGAACTCGCCTCTGACGATGCCACGGTGGTGGTTGGCACCGTTATCGATCCGGAACTCGAGAACGAATTGCGGGTCACTGTGGTGGCAACGGGCCTGGGTCGCCCGGCGATGCAGCAGGAGAAGCCGCAGCTGAAGGCCGTCAGCGCACCGCGCAAGGCCAATGGCGAAGTGGACTACGGGAAGCTGGATACGCCGGCCAGCGTTCGCAAGAAAGCCGCTAACGACAAGTACGGCGACACCGGAGATATGGATTACCTCGATATCCCGGCGTTCCTGCGCCGTCAGGCTGACTGACGGCGCGGCGCGGATGATGGCGTTTTTGTGACAGCTGTCTCACCGAACAGGTGAGGCGTGGGCTACCATCGACCGCGCTGAGGCAGGGTGGGACCGCATACCGCAGCGATGTTGCACTGCAGTATGCAAAGCGTCTTGATTACAGTAAAATGACGCGATTTGGTCCATACGTCGCCGTATCGGTGGCGTTGGCGGATTCAGACCATGCTGCCCGGCTCAGTCCTGGGCGCAAGGAGTTAGGTAGGCACAATGATTCGGCAACGCACCTTGAAAAACGTGATCCGCGCCACGGGTGTGGGTTTGCATACGGGGGAGAAGGTTTATCTGACCCTGTTGCCTGCCGCGCCCGATACCGGGATCGTGTTCCGCCGCGTTGATCTGGACGAGCCGGTTGAAATCCGCGCCCATCCGGAGAACGTTGGCGATACCCAGCTCTCCACCTGTCTCGTCAAGGATGACGTGCGTGTCTCCACGGTAGAGCATCTGCTCTCCGCGCTGGCAGGGCTGGGTATCGACAACGCCTACGTGGAACTGAGCGCCCCCGAGGTTCCGATCATGGATGGCAGCGCCGGTCCGTTCGTGTTCCTGATCCAGTCCGCTGGCATTCAGGAACAGGACGCGCCCAAGCGCTTCATCCGTATCAAGAAGCCGATTCGTGTCGAGGACGGCGAGCGCTGGGTTCAGTTCGAACCCTTCGAAGGGTTCAAGGTCTCGTTCTCGATCGACTTCGATCACCCTGTGTTCAAGGAAGGGTCGCAGACCGCGACCGTGGATTTCTCCAGCACCTGTTTCGTGAAGGAAGTCAGCCGCGCCCGCACGTTCGGTTTCATGCGCGACATCGAGGCGCTGCAACAGCGCAAGCTGGCGCTTGGCGGCAGCCTGGACAACGCCATCGTCGTCGACGATTACCGCATCCTCAACGAGGACGGTCTTCGCTACCGCGACGAGTTCGTCAAGCACAAGATCCTTGATGCCATCGGTGACCTGTACCTGCTGGGCCACAGCCTGATCGGGGAGTTCACCGGCAGCAAGTCCGGTCACGCGTTGAACAACCTGTTGCTGCGGGAACTGCTGAAGGACAAGGAGGCCTGGGAGGAAGTGACGTTCGAGGATGAGGCGGAAGCCCCGATCTCGTTCGATCAGTCCGTGCCGGTGCCTGCCATCGCGTAGGAAGGTATTTTCAGGAGCGCTGCCGCCTTGCAAGCTTCTCCAGGGCGGCTCGGAGTGCGGTGTTGTCCTCGGTGGACGCAGCCGCCAGCAGATGATGCCTCGCCCGCTCGCTGAGCTGGCGGGGCGTTTTCGTTTTCTCCACCGGTTTCGGTGACCCGACCTTGACGGTGACATGGCCGGCCCTCGGTCCGCCGGCGTTTTCCACCGCCTTCACCAATGCCTGGGCCAGGTATCGCAGCCGACTGGCCCAGGCGGAGCTGTCGGCGACCAGCACCATGGCGTGATGGTCCACACGGGCCAGGCCCCAGTGGCCCTGTGCCTCTGCCGGAAGTTCGCGGTCCAGGACGGATTCCCAGTAACGCAGTGCGGCCGCGCGCCGCTCCAGGCTGGACAGCGTGCCTTCGCCCCCGGCCAGCGTCCTGGAAAGCGGCCGCGGTGCCTTCGGTTTGTCGTTCATGCCTGGGACCCTCCTGCGCCAGCCCGTATCCTAATAATTCTAGGGGGAATAGGGTATGATTGGCAGCTTTCCGGATAAGCGATCGAGGCGTGGCGCTCCAGTCTGCCGAGACGAGACATATCAGCTGAGAAGGTTCGTATGCTAGGAGCTATTGCAAAGAAGGTGTTCGGCAGCCGCAATGACCGGACGGTGCGCCGTTTGTTCAAGCAGGTGGAACGCATCAATGCGCTGGAGTCGTCGTTCCAGGACCTGTCCGACGCCGAGTTGCAGGGCAAGACGGCCGAGTTTCGCGACCGCCTCGCCAAGGGCGAACCACTCGAGTCCCTGCTGCCCGAGGCATTCGCCACGGTTCGCGAGGTCGGCAAACGGGTGCTCGGGATGCGGCATTTCGATGTCCAGTTGATCGGCGGCATGGTGCTGCACCAGGGCAAGATCGCCGAGATGAAAACCGGTGAAGGCAAGACCCTGGTGGCGACGTTGCCGGTCTACCTCAACGCCCTGGCCGGCAAGGGTGTGCATGTGGTGACCGTGAATGACTACCTGGCACGCCGTGACGCGGACTGGATGGGGCGCATCTACCGCTTCCTGGGCATGAGCGTCGGGGTCGTCGTGCCGGGCATGACGCGGGAGGAGAAGCACGAGGCCTACGCTGCCGATATCATCTACGGCACCAACAACGAATTCGGTTTCGATTACCTGCGGGACAACATGGCATTCCGCAAGGAGGACCGGGTCCAGCGGGATCTGCATTACGCCATCGTCGACGAGGTGGATTCCATCCTGATCGACGAGGCGCGTACGCCGCTGATCATCTCCGGTCCGGCCCAGGACAGCTCCCAGCTGTACGAGTCCATCAACAAGCTTGTACCCAAGCTGGTCCGCCAGGAGGAGGAGGAAGGCTCCGGTGATTTCTGGCTGGACGAGAAGCAGCGCCAGGTTCATCTCACCGAGGCCGGCCACGAGAAAGTAGAGGCCATGCTCTCCGAACAGGGGCTGCTGGGCGAGGACGAGTCGCTCTACGATGCCGGCAACATCGCGTTGATGCACCACTTCAATGCCGCGCTCCGGGCGCACCACCTGTTCCGCAAGGACGATCACTACATCATCCGCGATGGCCAGGTGGTCATCGTCGATGAGTTCACCGGCCGTGCCATGCCGGGGCGGCGCTGGTCCGACGGCCTACACCAGGCCGTTGAAGCAAAGGAAGGCCTGAAGGTGCAGCAGGAGAACCAGACCCTGGCCTCCATCACCTTCCAGAACTTCTTCCGCCTGTACGAGAAGCTGGCGGGCATGACCGGTACCGCCGACACCGAAGCCTACGAATTCCAGCATATCTACGGACTGGAAGTGGTGGTGATTCCGCCGAACCGGCCGATGGCGCGTCAGGACCATCACGATCTGGTCTACCTGACCCAGAAGGAGAAGTTCGACGCTATCGTCCAGGACATCATCGAGCACAGGGAGAAGGGTGCCCCGGTGCTGGTCGGTACGGCGTCGATCGAGGTTTCCGAACTGATCGCGCAACGCCTTCGCGAGGAAAAAATCGGTCATGAGGTGCTCAACGCCAAGCAGCACGACCGCGAGGCGCTGATCATCGCCCAGGCCGGCCGCCCGGGTGCCGTCACCATTGCCACCAACATGGCCGGCCGCGGTACCGACATCGTCCTCGGCGGCAACATCGAGGTGGAGCTCGATCAGTTGGAGGATGCGGACGAGTCGACCGTGGAGCGCATGCGCAAGGAATGGCAGGAACGTCATGACCAGGTGGTGGCCGCCGGCGGCCTGCATGTCCTGGGCACCGAACGTCATGAGTCCCGGCGCATCGACAACCAGCTGCGCGGTCGCGCCGGGCGTCAGGGGGATCCGGGTTCCAGCCGGTTCTTCCTGTCGCTGGAGGACAGCCTGCTGCGCATCTTCGCGTCCGAACGGGTTACCGCGATGATGCAGCGTCTGGGCATGCAGGAAGGAGAGGCCATCGAGTCCGGGCTGGTCTCCCGCGTGATCGAGAACGCCCAGCGCAAGGTTGAAGGCCACAACTTCGATATCCGCAAGCACCTGCTGGAGTTCGACGACGTGGCGAACGACCAGCGCCGTGTCATCTACGCGCAACGCCGGGAGCTGCTGGAAACCGAGGATGTCTCGGACACCATCGATGCCTGGCGCCACGAGGTGATCGGCGGCACGATCGACCAGTTCATACCGCCCGGGAGCATCGAGGAGCAGTGGAACGTTTCCGGGCTGGAGGAGGCGCTGGAGCGGGACTTCGGTCTGCAGCTGCCCATCCAGCAGTGGCTGGACGAGGATGACAACCTGCACGAGGAACCGCTGCGCGAGCGAATCCAGGAGGCGGCGCTGGAGGCCTATCGCGAGAAGGAAAACCAGGCCGGACCGGAAGTGCTGCGCCAGTTCGAGAAGGCCGTGATGCTGCAGGTGCTTGACGGGCAATGGAAGGAGCATCTGGCCGCCATGGATTACTTGCGCCAGGGAATACACTTGCGTGGTTACGCGCAGAAGAACCCGAAGCAGGAATTCAAGCGGGAAGCCTTTGCCATGTTCACCTCCCTGCTGGCGGAGGTGCAGCGCGAGGTCGTTCGACTGGTTCAGCAGGTGCGTATACGCAGCCGCGAGGAAGTCGAGGAGCTGGAACGTCAGCGCAAGGAGCAGGAAAAGGACATGGAGTTCCGGCACGCCGAGGCGAACGCCATTGCCAGGGAAGAGGCCCAGGCGGACGACGGCAAGCGCGGCGAAGGAACCTTCGTGCGGCAGGGGCCCAAGGTGGGGCGCAACGATCCCTGTCCGTGTGGTTCCGGAAAGAAATACAAGCACTGTCACGGCCGCCTGAGCTGACAGACCGACAATCCGCTACGGAATAGAAGAGCGTTCGATGGCAGTAGGTTTGGGGCCGTTACCCGAGATGCATCCGGTTGCCGGCGTGCGGCTGGGGACCACCAGCGCCGGTATCAAGACGCCAGGCCGGAAGGATCTGGTGCTGTTTGAGCTTTGCGAGGGCGCACGCGTTGCCTCGGTGTTCACGCGAAATCGCTTCTGCGCGGCGCCGGTGATCGTCGCCCGGGAGCATCTGGCAGCGTCCGCGCCACGCTACCTCCTGGTGAACACCGGGAATGCGAACGCCGGCACCGGACAACGGGGGCTCGAGGACGCCCGCCGCTGTTGCGGCTGGGTCGCCGAGCTGGCTGGCGTTTCCTCGCAGGCCGTCTTGCCGTTCTCGACCGGCGTCATCGGGGAGCCGCTGCCGGTGGAGCGTGTCAGGCAGGCGCTGCCCATGGCCCTTGGTGCCCTGGATGAGGCCGGCTGGCAGGATGCGGCGTCCGGCATCCTGACAACGGATACCCTGCCCAAGGGCGTCAGCCGCAAGGTGCGGCTGGGAGATACCGAGATCACCTTGACCGGTATCGCCAAGGGTGCCGGCATGATTCGCCCCGATATGGCCACGATGCTTGCCTACGTCGCTACCGACGCGGCGCTGCCCCAGGCTTTGCTGGATGACGCGCTGCGCGAAGCGGTCCGTTATTCCTTCAATCGGATCACGGTGGACGGTGATACCTCCACTAACGACGCCTGTGTACTGGTTGCCACCGGCAAGCGGTTCGTGGCCGACTCGCCCGACAACATCGCCTACCGCGCCTTCGTCGAGGCGTTGACCGAGGTGTGCACCGCTCTGGCGCAGGCCGTGGTGCGGGACGGCGAAGGGGCAACACGGTTCATCACCGTACAGGTGGAAGGTGGATCCAGCGAAAGCGAGTGCGAGGCGGTCGCCTATACCATCGCGCACTCGCCATTGGTCAAGACTGCGGCCTTTGCCGGAGATCCGAACTGGGGACGCATCCTGGCGGCCATCGGCCGGGCGGGCATCGATGATCTTGAGGTCTCCGGGGTCCGTATCTGGCTGGACGACTATCTGATCGCCGGCAACGGCGGGCGGGCGGACGGTTACCAGGAGTCGGAGGCCGCGGCCCGCATGAGCCGGCAGGAAGTGACCATTCGCGTGGAACTGGGCCGTGGCAAGGCCGTGGCCGTGGTCTGGACTACCGATTTTTCCTACGAATATGTCCGCATCAACGCCGAATACCGAAGCTGACAAGGTCGTGCATGTGGCCGTAGGCGTGGTCGAGGATGACCGCGGGCGGGTGCTGATTACACGCAGGTCTGACCATGCCCATCAGGGAGGGCTCTGGGAGTTTCCCGGCGGGAAGGTGGAAGCGGATGAAACTGTGCAGCAGGCGTTGGGGCGCGAACTCCGGGAGGAACTGGGTATCGAGCCCGAGGCGCTTGCTCCGCTGATCCGGATTCCCCACGATTACGGCGACAAGCGGGTGTTGCTGGATGTCTGGCGTGTACAGGCCTTCGCCGGTACGCCGGCAGCGCTGGAAGGCCAGCCGATGATCTGGGTGGCGCCGTCGGAATTGCATGACTATGCCTTCCCCGCCGCCAATCACCCTATCAGCAACGCGCTGGTGCTACCCGAACGCTATCTGATCACGCCGGCACCCGTTGATGCCGCCTCCTTTCTGTCGGCCCTGGAGCAGCGCCTGCAGGAAGGCCATCGCCTGATCCAGTTTCGGGCCCATGACCTGGATGATGCCGCCTACGAGGCAGTGGCCGCGCCCGCGGTGGAGCTGGCCCGGGCGGCGGGTGCACAGTTGTTGCTGAATGCCGACCCCCGCCTGGCATGGAAGCTGGGGGTGGGAGTCCATCTGCACCACCACCGGCTGATGGCCCTTGCCGCCCGGCCGCTGCCCAAGGGTTACCCGGTGGCGGCCTCGTGCCATGGTTCGGAGGAACTGGCGCATGCCCTGCGCATCGACGTGGATTTCGTCGTGCTGGGGCCCGTTTCACCTACCCGCAGCCATCCAGGGGAGGAAGGCATGGGCCTGGAGCGTTTCGCTCGTCTGGTCAGGGATTATCCCCGGCCGGTTTATGCACTGGGCGGCATGACGGAGGAGGACCTGCCAGCGGTGCGGGATGTCCGGGGACAGGGGATCGCCGCCATTTCAGCGTTCTGGGCCAGTTTGTAACCCTCAGCGTCCTTCTTCCCCGTCCTTGAACTCGTCCAGCAGTTCCTCGGGCAGTTCAATACCCGGGATAGTGTTCTCCTCGTTCATCCAGGCACCCAGATCGATCAGTTTGCAGCGTTCGCTGCAGAACGGCCGCCAGCGGGAGCGCTCGCTCCATTCCACCGGGGCGCGACAGGTCGGGCAATGTATGGTCTGGGTCATGGCGCTTCGTCGTGCGTGTCGTCTGTCGGTTGGCCGGATCAGAGCCCGCAGCAGCGGAGCAGGAAATCCACGTCGCGGGGCGTCTGGGACGGGCGGTCGCCGTTCGGTGCCTGTTCCATGAACCGCACCGTGATGAAATGCTTGCTACCGCTGATCTCCGCGAAATGCGGGCTGTCCGGCGGTAGCTCCACGCAAATCAGCTGGTAGGTATTGCCCTTCTCCAGATTGCGCTGGTAGATGCCGTCACGGGCCGTCTGGTTGCGTGGGACGGCGCTGTCCCGGATCAGCTGCAGGATCAGCTGCGAGGACTGGCGAACCGTGTCGAGTACCGAGAACCAGTCCTCCAGCGCCTGACGCCGCAGTTCCGGCGGTCGGCGCAGCCAGCGGTGGTAACCCGGAAGATCGAAGGCGCAGGTGCCGCCGGCAATGCCGCTGCGCTGCATGATGCTGGCAAGGAACTCATCCTGGCGCAACGGCCCGCCCAGCGGGCCATTGTGCAGGCGCAGCCGCTCGAGCAGGCTGTCGCACTGATCGACGATGTACTGGAGACGGTCCGCGTCGACGCTGGGGTTGTCCTTCAGTTGCTGCAGCGTTCCGGTGACCCGTTCCAGTTCCTTGATCAGCTCGGATTTGAGATCGCCCCGCGCGAGCACTTCCAGCACGTCGGCCAGCGTGGCGATGGCCAGGCGGCTATGCCATTCCTCGTCACCCGCGATTGCGAAGCGGCTCTGTTCGAACAGGAATTCGAGCCGCATCAGCGTGCGGATGCGCTCGTTCAGTGGTTGTTCGAAGCGCAGCGCGTTCTCGTCGATCTGGCCTCCGCGCATCAGTCATCCTTCAGTGCCCGTTTCGACCATTGTCGCGCACGTTCGCTGATCTTACCAAGTGGTGCGGCCGGCCAGCTCCAGATACCTGCGATGAAGGGCATCGACACGGGCGTCGAGTTCCTGCAGGGACGTGGTATTGTCCAGCACGTCATCGGCGCGCGCCAGTCGCTGCTGGCGGCTGGCCTGGGCGGCCAGAATTGCCTTGGCCTGTTCTTCGCTGCTGCCGTCCCGCGCCGTCAGGCGCTGGATCTGAACGGATTCCGGAACGTCTACCACCAGCACGCGGTCGACCAGATCCACCAGTCCGCCTTCCACCAGCAGTGGCACGACGAGCACCGCGTAAGGCCCGGGGGACGTTTCCACACGCTGGAGCAGCCAGTCACGGATTCTGGGGTGGAGGATGTGCTCCAGGCGTCGGCGCGCCTCGGTATCGCCGAAAACCTGCCGGCGCAGTGCTGCGCGGTCCAGCGTTCCGTCCTCCTGGACGATGTGTGCCCCGAATTCACGCACCAGCTCTTCGAGCGCCGGCTGGCCGGGCTCCACCACCGCGCGCGCGGCGATGTCGGCGTCGATGATGTCGGCGCCCAGTGCCTTGAGACGATCTGACACAGCCGTCTTGCCACTGGCGATGCCACCGGTCAGCCCCACCGTATAGGTGCGTTTATGCATCAGCCCAGACCCGACCAGCGAAGATAGGCGCCCACCAGCGTATCTTCCCAGAGCAGAGCCAGCCAGCCAGCGCCGGCCAGGTAGGGGCCGAAGGGGATCGGCAACTGGCGGTCGCGCCCCAGCGCGAGAATCATGGTAATGCCCGCTACTGCGCCGACCAGCGCAGATAGCAGGATGATCACCGGGAGAGCGCTCCATCCCAGCCAGGCGCCCAGCAGGGCGAGCAGCTTGAAGTCGCCGTAGCCCATGCCTTCCTTGCCGGTCGCCAGGCGGAAGGCGTGGTAGACCAGCCACAGGCTGAGGTAGCCGGCGATCGCACCGAGTATGGCGTCGACGGGGGCGGCGAACACCGGCACCAGGCTGAACGCAAGGCCAAGCCAGAGGCCGGGCAGCGTGATGGAATCCGGCAGCAGTTGGGTATCGAGATCGATGCCGGAGAGGGCGATCAGGATCCAGGTCAGCGCCAGCCCCGCGGCCAGTTCCCAGCCCCAGCCGAACTGCCAGGCGACGACGGCGGAGAGACAGGCGGTGAGCAGTTCCACCAGCGGATAGCGGATACTGATACGCGTCCCACAGCGGCTGCAGCGGCCCCGCAGCGCCAGCCAGCTGACCACCGGGATGTTCTCCCAGGCACGGATACGGTGCCCGCAGGACGGGCAATGGGAGGCCGGGCGGGCCAGGCCGATACGCTCGCCGGTATCGGCCGGTGGTTGGGTGCCCAGGGTTTCGTGTGCCTGCTGCCGCCATTCCTGCTCCAGCATGCGCGGCAACCGCAGAATCACGACATTCAGGAAGCTGCCGACCAGCAGGCCGAGCACGAAAACCAGGGCGACAAGCAGCGTCGGCGACGCGGCGACCAGCGTTATCAAATCAGATCACCTGACCCATCTGGAAGATCGGCAGGTACATGGCGACGACCAGGCCGCCCACCAGTACGCCGAGGATGACCATGATCATCGGCTCCAGCAGGCTGCTGAGGCTGTCAATCATGTTGTCCACCTCTTCCTCGTAGAAGTCCGCCACCTTGGCCAGCATGCTGTCCAGGGAGCCGGATTCCTCGCCGATGGCGGTCATCTGGATCACCATGTTCGGGAACAGGTTGGTCAGTTTCATGGCCACCTGCAACTGCTGGCCGCTGGCCACCTGGTCACGCATGTCCATGACCGCGTCGGCATAGACCACGTTGCCGGTAGCGCCTGCCACCGACTCCAGCGCTTCGACCAGCGGCACGCCGGCGGCGAACATGGTGGAGAGGGTGCGTGCGTAGCGGGCGATGGCGGCCTTGTGCAGGATCACGCCGATCACCGGGAGCTTCAGCGACATGCGTTGCAGGAAATGGGTGACCGCCGGGTATCGTTTCTTCGCCTCTATGAAAAGCAGTATGCCGGCGACCAGACCGATCAGCATGTACAGGCCGTAGTCCTGCATCAGATAGGAGAGGCTCAGAACGAACTGCGTGAACACCGGCAGATCGGCACCAAACCCGGTAAACAGGGATTCGAACTGGGGAACGACGAAGTACAGCAGGATAGCCGTTACCGCGAAAGCCACGACCAGCACAGCAGCGGGGTAGAACAGCGCCTTCTTGATCTTCTTCTTGATCGATTCGGTTTTTTCCAGATACGTGGCCAGCTTGTCCAGCAGGGTATCCAGCACGCCGGCGGACTCGCCGGCTTCCACCAGGTTGCAGAACAGTTCGTTGAAGTAGCGGGGATGCTTGGCCAGTGCCTCGCTGAGGTTGGTGCCGCCTTCCACGTCGGTCTTGATGTCCATCACCAGCGTCTGCATGGCCGGATTCTCGTGGCCGCGGCCAACGATATCCAGGCCCTGCACCAGGGGGACGCCGGCGCCCATCATGGTCGCCAGCTGGCGGCTGAACACCGCGATGTCGCCGGCGGTGATCTTCTTCTTGCGCTTGCCCATGGAGGCCAGCGCCGATTTCTTGCGGACGGCCTTGGGTGCGATGCCCTGGCGGCGGAGCTCCGCCTTCATCAGCGTCACATTGGCCGCCTGGGCCTCTCCCTTGACCTTCTCGCCGCGCTTGTCCGTTCCTTCCCATACGAACGTGGGAAGCTTGGCCGCCTTCTGTGCCATTGTTGTTGTCCCTTGCTGGTTTAGTCCTTGGTCACGCGATTGATTTCATCGATGCTGGTCATGCCCGCCAGTACCTTCTTCAGGCCGGAACGGCGAAGGTCATCGATGCCTTCCTTTTCCGCTTGATGAGCGAGCTGCAGGGAGTTTCCGCCTTCCATGATGATCCGGCCCATGTCTTCGGACACCGGCATGACCTGATAGATGCCCACCCGTCCCTTGTAGCCCAGCGCGCACTGGTCGCAGCCTTTGGGGGCATAGATGGTGGGATTTTCCGCCAGGTCAGCCTCGGTGAAGCCCTCTTCCAGCAGCGCTTCGCGGGGAACGTCTACGGGCTCCTTGCAGTTGTTGCAGAGACGGCGGGCCAGGCGCTGCGCGATGATCAGGTGCACCGAGGAGGCGATGTTGTAGGGAGGCACCCCCATGTTGGCAAGACGGGTCAGCGTCTGGGGCGCGTCATTGGTATGCAGCGTGGAGAGAACCAGGTGACCGGTCTGGGCGGCCTTCACCGCGATCTCGGCCGTCTCCAGGTCGCGGATTTCCCCCACCATGATCACGTCCGGATCCTGGCGAAGGAAGGCGCGCAGCGCAGAGGCGAATGTCAGGCCCGCCTTGACGTTCAGGTTGACCTGATTGATGCCCTGCAGGTTGATTTCCACCGGATCCTCGACCGTGGAGATATTCCGGTCTTCGGTGTTCAGGATGTTCAGCGCGGTATACAGCGACACCGTCTTGCCGCTACCGGTCGGGCCGGTGACCAGCACCATGCCGTAGGGTTTGGCGATGGCGTCCATGAACCGCTGCTTCTGGAGCTCCTCGTAGCCCAGCACGTCGATGCCCAGCATCGCGCTGCTGGGGTCGAGGATACGCAGCACGATCTTCTCGCCGAACAGTGTGGGGCAGGAGTTCACACGAAAATCGATGGCCCGCTTCTTGGAGAGCTTCATCTTGATGCGGCCGTCCTGCGGCACGCGGCGTTCGGCGATGTCCATTCTGGACATGACCTTCAGGCGGGCGGAGATACGCGGCGCCAGCCCGAGCGGCGGGCTGGCAACGTTGCGCAGCATGCCGTCCTGCCGGAAACGCACGCGAAAGGCTTTCTCGTAGGGCTCGAAGTGGATGTCCGACGCCCCCTTCTTGATGGCGTCCAGCAGAACCTTGTTGACGAAACGAACCACCGGAGCGTCATCCGCCTCGCTCTCGGAAACATCTCCGGCCGGCCCTTCGGTTTCGTCGCCGGCGGAGATGGCGAGGTTGTCAAGGTCCTCGTCCAGTTCCTCGGCACCGAAACCGGTGTCCTGGGCGTCCATGGCCTTGTCGATGGCGCGCGTGAGCTTGTCCTGCTCGACCAGCACCGGATCGGTGGTCAGGCCGCAATGGAACTTGAACTCGTCCAGCGCATCGAGATTGGTGGGATCGGAGACACCGACGAACAGACGTTTGCCGCGCTTGAACAGAGGGAGGGCGTGATGCTGACGGATCAGCTTCTCGCTGACCAGCCCGGTGATCGCGCTATCCAGTTCCATGCAGTTGAGATCGAGCAAGGGTACGCCGAACTCGGCGGATGCCGCACCGGCCAGGTCGGCCGCGGTTACAATCTTCTGTTCGACCAGGAAGGCAACCAACGGCTGCTTGGCCTTGCGGGCGGCGTCGATGGCGTTCTTCGCCGCTTCCTCCTCGACCAGTCCATCCCTGACCAGACGGCCCGCGAGGCCGCTGAGCCTGATTGTCGGGTTCGCAATCGCCATTCACTTTGCTCTTATCGTCATCGCCGCGTTCACGCGCCCGGCTCCGTGACTGCTTCCCTGGAAAACGGACGGGGCGGACGGCGGCTGCAGACAGTTGAATGCACTATAAACTAAGGCATTGATTGAACGAAACGATAGCAAGGGCGAATTCGCGGGACTGTGACGTGGACCGCGAATTGCCAACGTGACGATGTCGGAGCGCGCTAGGGAATTGTTCAGCGCTTCCCTACAACAGTCCGGCATCTTTCAGCCGGTCGCGGATGAGATCCAGGGACTCCGGGTTGCCCAGTGCGCCGAGGTTGCCGGGCTTGGTCTCGCCTTGCAGCATCCGGGCAACCGCGATCTCGACCTTCTTGCCGCTGCGTGTATAAGGGATGTCATTGACCGCGACAATGCGCGCCGGCACGTGACGGGGGCTGGCATTCCTGCGGATCCGGTCCTTGATGGTCCGGCTCAGTGCCTGATCAAGGACGGCCCCGTCCTGCAGCATGACCAGCAGCACCACTTCCACGTCGCCATCCACCGGTCTGCCCACCACCAGGCTGTCCTTGACCTCGTCGATGGTTTCCACCTGCCGGTAGATTTCCGCGGTACCGATGCGGACGCCGCCGGGGTTGAGGGTGGCATCGGAGCGGCCGTAGATGATGGCGCCGCCGTGCTCGGTGAAGCGAACGAAATCGCCATGCGCCCAGACGCCCGGGAAGGTTTCGAAGTACGCGCCGCGATAGCGGCTGCCATCGGCGTCGTTCCAGAACCCCACCGGCATCGAGGGCAGGGGCTTGCGGCAGACCAGTTCGCCCCGTTCCTGCTGCAGGGCGGTGCCGTCTTCGCCATAGGCCACCGCGTCCACGCCCAGCATTGCGCACTGGATCTCGCCGCGCCTCACGGGCAGCAGCGGATGACTGCCCACGAAGCAGCCGCAGATATCGGTGCCCCCGGCGATGGAACCCAGCAGCACCTCCCCGGAGACGTTGTCGTAGAACCAGTCGTAGTCCTCGGGTAGCAGCGGGGAGCCGGTGGAGAACACCACCCGCAGACGGCTCAGGTCGAGATCCTTCCCGGGTTTCAGTCCGAGTTTGCGGCAACTGGCGATGAAGCGTGCGCTGGTGCCGAAATGGGTGAGCTTCTCGTCGGCCGTCAGGCGCCAGAGCATGCCGGCATCCGGCTGCGCCGGGGAGCCGTCGTAGACCACCAGCGTGGCGCCGGTCAGCAGCACCGATGCCTGCCAGTTCCACATCATCCAGCCGCAGGTGGTGAAATACAGGAACCGGTCGCCGGCACCGGCCACGTCGCCATGCAGCATCAGCTCCTTGGCGTGGTTCAGCAGGATGTTCCCCGCGCCGTGCACGATGCACTTGGGCTTGCCGGTGGTTCCCGAGGAATAGAGGATGTAGACAGGGTGGTCCGCCGGCAGTGGCGTGAAGCTCGGTGCTTCACCGCGCCCCGTTTCCAGCGCCGCGTCCCAACTGGTGAAGGCCTGGCCTTCCGGGAGCGGGGATTCGGCCAGGTGCGGGATTACCACGGTGTGCGCCAGGCCCGGAAGCCGGCTGCTGAGCAGCTCGATCTGTTCGCGCCGCTCGAACGTCTTGCCGCCGTACCCGTAGCCGTTGACGGCGATCAGCACCTTGGGCTCGATCTGGCCGAAGCGGTCCAGCGTTGCTTCGGTGCCGAAATCCGGGGAGGCGGAGCTCCAGACGGCACCCAGGCTGGTGGTTGCCAGCATGGCCACCAGGGTTTCGTAGCTGTTACAGACCAAGCCTGCCACCCGGTCGCCGGCTTCCAGCCCGACCGAGCGGAGGAAGCTCTCCAGGGCCCCGACGTCCTCGAGCAATTCGCGATAGCTGCGCCGCAGCGTTGGCCTGCCCTCGGCGTAGGCCACCACCGCTTCCCGCTCGGCGTCGCCGTCCAGTGCATGCTTCAGCAGATTGCGGGCAAAGTTCAGGCGTGCGCCGGGCAGCCAGCGGGCACCCGGCATCTCCATTCCCTCGAGCATGCGCGCCGGCGGGGTCTCCGCGTGCAGGCCGGCGTAGTCCCAGACGGACCGCCAGAAGGCCTCCAACTCGTTCACCGACCAGGCGTGCAGTGCGGCATAGTCCGGAAACGGTCCGGCGCCCTGCTGTTCCAGCCAGCGCTGGTATCGCGCCATCTGGCTGCGTTCTTGCTGCTCCTTGCCGGGCTTCCAGAGAACGGGGTTGCTGTCAGTCATGCGGCGTGTCTCTCGAAGGTTGTCGGGTTCTACTGCATGTGCCAGCCGTGGCTGACGACGATGGACTGGCCGGTCAGCGCGTTGCTGGGGAAGGCTGCCAGGTGCACGGCCAGATCGGCCACGTCTTCCAGCGTGGTGAACTCGTGGTCGACGGTGTTCTTCAGCATGATATTGCGGATCACCTCTTCTTCCGAGATGCCGAATTCCTTCGCCTGTTCCGGGATCTGTTTCTCCACCAGGGGCGTGCGTACGAAACCCGGGCAGATGATGTTGGAGCGCACCCCGTGTGCCGCACCTTCCTTCGCCACGGCGCGGCACAGGCCGAGCAGGCCGTGCTTGGCGGCAACGTAAGGTGCTTTCAGCGGCGACGCTTCCTTGGAGTGTACCGAACCCATGTACAGCATGCTGCCGCCGCGGCCGCCGGCGTACATGTGGCGCAGGCTGGCGCGGGTCAGCAGGAAGGCGCCGTCCAGGTGCACCGAGAGCACCTTGCGCCAGTCGGCGTAATCCAGCTTGTCCAGCGGGTCGATATGCTGGATGCCGGCATTGGCCATGGCGATGTCCAGCCCGCCGAGCTGTTCGACGGTGGCGTCCACGCCCGCGTTGACCGCGTCCTCGTCAGTGACGTCCATGGTCACGGCGAGCGCCTTGCCGCCGGCATTCCTGATTGCGGCGGCCGCTTCCTCCGCGGTGGCCGCGTCCAGGTCGGCGATGGCGACGCTTGCCCCCTCCCTGGCGTAGGCTTCCGCGATGGCGCGGCCAATCCCCCGACCGGCCCCGGTGACCAGGGCCACTTTGTCTGCTAGGCGCATCTGCATAGCCTCCTTCGGCAATTATCGACCACCGTACATTTCCTGGGGCAGCCAGGTGGCGAGCGGTTCAAACCAGAACACCAGCATCAGCCCCAGCAACTGCAGGGCAACGAATGGCGCAACCCCTACGTAGATATCCCTCGTCCGAATGCCCGGCGGACACACGCCCTTGATGTAGAACAGCGCGAAGCCGACCGGTGGCGTGAGGAACGAGGTCTGCAGGCAGATCGCGAACAGGATGGCGAACCATACGGGATCGACCCCCAGACTGAAAACCACCGGTGCGACCAGCGGCAGGATGATCAGCGTGATCTCCACCCAGTCCAGGAAGAAACCGAGCAGGAAGACCACGAACAGGATGGTCAGCACGATGCCGGTTTCGCCAAAGGGCAGGCCGGTGATGGCCGAGCGCACCACGTCATCGCCTCCGAGCCCACGCAGCACCGAGGCAAAGATCGTGGCGCCGATGAAAATGGCGAAGATGAACGCCGTGGTGCGGCTGGTCTGGTACACGGCATCCGCAAGTACGCGATAGTTCAGGCTGCGATTGAAAAGGGCGAGCAGAATGGCGCCCAGTGCGCCGACCGCCGACGCTTCCGTGGTGGTTGCAAAACCGGTGAAGATCGAGCCCAGTACCGCGATGATCAGCCCGAGCGGCGGCAGCACGGCCAGGAAAACGTCAATGAAGGCGCGGATATTCAGCGGCCTCCGGTCAGCAGGCGCCGGTGCCAGGTCTTTCTTGATATAGGCGGCGACCAGGATGTAAACGATGTACATCAGGCCGAGCATGATGCCCGGCACCAGCGCACCCATGAACAGCCGGCCCACCGATGCGTCGGGTGTGCCCAGCCGGTCGGCCATCAGCACCAGCATGATGCTCGGCGGCACCAGGATGCCCAGCGTGCCCACCGAGCAGGCCGTGCCCACCGCGAGCGACTTGTTGTAGCGGGCAGCCATCATCGGCCCGAGCGAGAGCATGCCCAGCAGCACCACCGACGCACCGACGATGCCGGTGGAGGCGGCAAGCAACACGCCGACGATGACCACGGTGATCGCATAGCCGCCACGCAGCCCGCCCAGCACCGTCACCAGGGATTTCATCAGCCGCTCGGCAATGCCGGAGCGGTCCAGCATGATGCCCATGAAAATGAACAGGGGCAGCGCCACCATGAGCTCGTTCGCCACGATGCCGTAGATGCGCCGGTCCAGCACGCCCATGGTGCCGCCCCAGGTGAACCAGATGTCCGACTGGAAGTACTCCACCAGCACATGGCCGATGATCGCGAACAGAAAGCCGATGCCTGCCAGGGACCAGGCTACCGGGAAGCCCAGCAATAACAGCCCCATGAAGCTGGCAAACATGGCGATGACCAACAGTTCTTCCGTACCCACGTAATCCGCGCCTCTTTATGCAGGTCTGATTGTCAGGACCGGGGTCTGCCCTGGCGTTCACTTCCGTCGGCTCGCACGTAACGCCTCGGGAACCCGAACAGTAGCGTGCAGCAGCGCAGTGCCCGCGAGGCGATGGCGATGGCAACCAAGGTCATCCCCACCGGCAGCATGCTCTTGATGATGAAGCGATAGGGAAGCCCGCTGGGCGCCTGCGAACGTTCGCCGCGCTCGAAGGACCGCCAGGCGTACTGGCTGAGTGCCTCGATGACGATGTAGAGCACCGGCAGCAACAGCAGCACGATGGCCAGGAGCTCGATCCAGGCCTGGGTGCGTTCGGAGAACTTCTCCCGGAGCACATCCACCCGGACGTGATCGTCGGTGACCACCGCGTAGGCCAGTGTCAGCATCATGGTGGCGCCGAACAGGTGCCAGGAGAGCTCCTCCAGGCCGATGGAGCCGCGGCCGAGAATGAATCGATTGACGACGTTGGAGAGAACCACGAAGAGTGTGGCGATCCACAGCCAGGACACGGCCTGGCCGAAAAGCCGGACGCCGCCATCCAGAACGTGGCTCACCCGGTTGGTGGGTAACTCCGGTCCGGATGAAAACCCGGTTCCCTGGTCCGGCTTGTCATTCCCGGTGGAGGTGGTGCTGTCGCGCATGGCGGGTGCTCCGAACTCTCTGTGCATGGCTGGCTTGGGCACGACGAGACCGGGGCGGGCCGTGACCCGTCCCCGGCGGTGTGTCTCCAACTATGCCTTAGTCGCGGGATCCGTAGAAGGTACGCGGCAGGTGGCCCTTGGCATGCCAGTTACCGTGCACCTCCATCCACTCCCGCTGACTCTGGAGCACCTTGTTGAACATCTCGTCGTTCGCGGCGAGCTCGTTCAACACGCTCATGGTGACTTCCTCGAGCTGGGCGATAATGTCGTCGGGCAGGACCTGCAATTGCACGCCCTCGGCTTCGAAGTCGCGCAGCGCCTGCGGGTTCTCCCATTCGCTCTCGGAGAAGCCGTGCAGCGTTGCCGACCGGCAGCCCACTTCCAGCATCGCGCGGCTGGTGTCGGAGAGGCCGTCCCAGGCGTCCTGGTTCACCAGCAGGTGGGATGTGGTGTAGGTCTGGTGCCAGCCTGGGAGGGTGTAGTTCTGCACGATCTCCTGCATGCCCAGTATGCGATCCACCGCGGGCGCCGAGAACTCGGTGGCGTCGATCGTGCCGCGTTCCATCGCCTGGTACAGCTCGCCGCCCGGAATCATGGTGACGGAAGCGCCCAGGCGCTCCATCACGCGGCCCCCGATGCCTGCGAAACGGATCCGAAGACCGTCGATCTGGTCAAGGGATTCCAGCGGTTGTGCAAACCAGCCCGCCGCTTCCGGCCCGATGACCCCGCAGAGCAGCGCCCGCACACCGTAAGGCTCGTAGACTTCCTGCAACAGCTCGTTGCCGCCGCCGAAGTAGTGCCAGGCCATGAAAGCCGGAGGCTCCATGCCGAAAGGAGGGCCGGACAGCAGGGGAAGGACTGGGATGCTGCCCTGGTCATAGCCGATCCAGGTGAAGCCCGCGTTATAGCGTCCTTCCGAGACCGCATCGAGGATTTCGAAAGGCGGGATCAGCTCGCCCGGCTCGTAATAGCGCAGCTGCATGTTGCCGTTGGAAATCGCGCTGAGTGTTTCCGACAGGTGTTTGATGGGCGTGCTCAGCCCCACCAGGTGAGAGGGGAAAGCGATCGGCACCTGCCAGCGGACGCGTTCCTGGGCCTGGGCCGTGCTGGCGAAAACGGTACCGGCAAGCAGCGCCGTGGCGGCCACGCCAACAGCTGTCTTTCGGGCGACGTTGGTCACACCGCTCTTAAGGTCCATGAGGACTCCTCCACATCGATATAGGTTTTATTTAATGAAGCCTTCCCAGCGGGAGGCGCCGGCCGGCGATACAAGCACGGCCGTCCTCCGGTCACGGGACCGGAGAAATCAAGGCTGCATCGGAGGGGGCAGAGCCCCGTTTAGGTTCTCCTCCGATACGGCGATGGGTATCGACGGTCTGCGTGCCGCCTTTGTCCTGAATAAAGCAGGCTTCGTGCCATTTTATGAAATGATTTTATAATCAGTAGCTTGGCTGTTCTTATAAAGAAGGGCGCGGGAAGAGTGTCCTGATTCAAAGACAGTTTCGGCGACTATAGCCGATTAGTGTCCGGATTTTCGATCAAATGTCCGGTTTCAAGGACACTCGCTCCAGCTTCTGATAGAAGACCGATCTGGATACGCCCAGCATCCGTGCTGCCCGCGTCCGGTTTCCTTCGGCCAGATTCAGGGCGTTCAGGATGGCCTCGCGTTCGGCATCCAGTACAACCTCGGTCAGGGGGCGGACCGGCCGGGTTGGGAGGGACGACGGAGACGTTGATGCATGGTCGAGACCAGCCTGTGGCAGCAGCGGCTCCAGCTCGGCCACGTCAAGCTGGTCGCAATGCTCGTTCAGGGTCAGCGCCTGCTCCAGCGTGTTGCGCAGCTCCCGGACGTTGCCGGGCCAGCGGTGACGGGCCAGCAATGCCACGGCTTCCGGCGTGATTGTAGCGTAACCCTCTCCTTCCGCGGCGATGGTTTCGAGAATGGCGTCGCAGAGCACGCCGAGATCGCCCAGGCGCTCGCGTAACGGCGGAATGCGGACCTGCAGCACGTTCAGGCGGTAGTACAGGTCGGAGCGGAACTCGCCCTGGGCGATCATCGCTTCGAGATCCCGGCTGGTAGCGGCGATGAGCCGGACGTCCACCTTCTGCGTGGTGTTGGAGCCGAGCGGTTCCACTTCCTTCTCCTGCAGCACCCGCAGCAGCTTCGCCTGCAGTTGCAGGGGCATGTCACCGATCTCGTCGAGGAACAGCGTGCCGCCGTCGGCCAGCTGGAATTTTCCTTCGCGGGTGCGCTTGTCGGCACCGGTATATGCCCCGGGAGCCACGCCAAAGAATTCCGCTTCCAGCAGGTTTTCCGGAATGGCCGCCAGGTTCACGCCGACGAAAGGCTGGTCCGAGCGACCCGACGCGGCATGGATGGCCTGCGCCAGCACTTCCTTGCCGGTCCCGGTTTCGCCGAGCAGCAGCACCGGTGTGTTTCTCCCGGCGGCCAGCCGGGCGCGGTGCTTGACCTCCAGCATGGCAGGGCTGAGCCCGACGAAATCCGACATGTCATAGCGGGTGGTCCGCCGGGCCAGTGCCCGCCGCGCCGCGGTGAGCTCCTTCTGCAGGCGCCGGTATTTCGAGATCAACGGGGTCAGCGGCTGCAGGTCATCGTAGAGGACGAAGGCAATCCCGCCGATCACGACGCCCTTGTCATCGCGAACGGGCAAGCGGGTCACCACCAGGTGAAGATCCTTGACCTCCATGATGTCCAGCAGGATGGGCCGCCCCGTCCTGACCACCTCGTGCATCCTGGATGCCGGTATCACGTCCAGCACCGGTCGTCCCACGACCGATTCAGGATCGCCGATTCCCAGCACCTCGGCGTAGCTCTGATTGATCCAGGTGATGCGCGCCTCCGCATCCACGGCGATGGCGCCCGCGCTGGCCTCCTCGAACAGCGGGAACAGGGTCTCGACCATCTCGCGGGTCAGGCTGCCGTTGCGACCACTGGCGTAGGGGGAGTTTGTGCTCATGGCTCATCTGGGTCGGTGCCGGCCAGTTCCTCGTCGCCGAAGACATCGGCCGGTGCCTGCATGAAATATCCTTGTATATAGTCTACCCCCGCCCCCCACAGGCCGGACATGGCGCTGGCATCCTGGATCAGCGCCGCGATCGTGCGCAATCCGACCTTGCGGGCATGACTGGCTATGCCCTGGATCTCGCGAAGGTGTTCGGGGTTGCTCGCCATGTCCCTGGTGAGTTCGGAGGAAATCTTCACGTAGTTCAGGGGCAGACGGGTGAGCAGGTCCTGCAGGTCGCCTTCGGCGCGGTAGTGTTCCAGCGCGAGCCCGCATCCCATCTCCCTCAGGCTGCGGCAGACCGGAAGGGCGCTGCCCAGGCGATGCACCACCGCCTGCTGCGACAGCTGAAAGACCAGGCTGTC
The DNA here is from genome assembly GCA_050485425.1 of Ectothiorhodospiraceae bacterium. Taxonomy (GTDB): domain Bacteria; phylum Pseudomonadota; class Gammaproteobacteria; order Nitrococcales; family Aquisalimonadaceae; genus LSCE01. Next base: position 62,653 of record JBJHBJ010000004.1, read on the forward strand.
CGGCCGCAGCCCCGCGGCGCGGATCTGCTCGCCCAGCCAGGCCGTGAACCCCTTGGTCTCCAGTGTTTCGGCGAACAGCTTGATGAAGAACACGGGCTGCTCCCGGCGTTCCTGCTGCTCGGCGAGTACATTCAGCGCGCGCAGGATCACCCAGCGATCGATGTGCCGTGTCAGGCCCAGGCGTTGCGCGGGTGGGAGGAACTCCTGCGGCAGCAGGTCCTGGCCGCCGTCGTCCAGCATGCGGACGAAGACCTCGTAGAGGCTGGTTGGCTGGCCGGTCAGGCTGGCAATGGGCTGATAGACGAGCCGGAAGCGGTTCTCCGTCAGCGCCAGGTTAAGGTCGCGCTTCCATTCCCGTTCCAGCAGCGGGGCGGCGTCGGCCGTCGTGCCCGCATCGCCGGTTTCCTCGCCGGCAGCCTGCTGAGCCTGCTCCAGCGCATGCTGGGTGGAGCGCGTCTGCGGGCCCAGCATCACGCTGCCCAGCCTTGCCTCAAAGTGCAGCGGCGACGCGCCGGGCACGGCTACCCCCTCGCTCAACTGCCGCCGAAGGTCCTCAAGCAACACCCCCAGCCGTTCGCCATCCTGGCCATAAACCAGCGCGGCGAACCGCCCATGCTGCATATGGGTCGCCAGCGCAGGCGATGGCAGCAGGCGTTGCAGCAATCCGGCGACTGCGACTGTCACGGCCCGGGGGTTCGGACGGGATCCGTCCGCAGCCGTTTTCACCGTGGCATAGAGCAGCGCGGTACTGCCGGCCGACTGCCGCGCAAGCGCCAACGCCTGGCGCAGCTCTTCCATGAAGTAGATCCGGCTGTGTAGCCCGGAATCGGCGTCGCGCCGGCTCAGGTACCGCCAGGACGCCTGCAGGCCCCGCGCCCGCTGGACACGGCTGCGGATGATGCTGCCCAGGTCCAGCGGAGAGATGTTGCTGCCGACGATCCCGTCCAGCGCGGCTTTTTCGGCGACATGGTCGAATTTCCGCTTGTCGCCGCCGGTGAGCAGGAGTACCGGCAGGCTGTACAGGCCCGGATACTGGCGAAGCGCCGGCAGCAGCTCCTGCGGATTCAGCCCGTTCATATCGCCGTTCACCAGCAGCAGATCCGGGAGATCCTCGGCCAGCGATGAAAGAAGGTCCGGCCGGGTGGTCAGGCGGCGAAGCGGATGACCCGCCTGTTCCAGTTCGCGGGAAAGGCCTGCCAGGTGCTCGCTGTCGTCGAGTACGGCCACGGAACAGAGGGCTTCCAGGCCGGTGGCCAGGTGCTGCAGCCGGTAGGCGAGCACGGAGACGTTCACCGGCCGAATGAAGAATGCGTCTCCGCCCGTCCGCACCGCGGCCAGCCGGTCTTTCAGCGTGTCGCGGTGCGACAGCAGGAACAGCGAGAAATCCTGCCGTTCGCGCAGGGACTGCACGGCTTGCAGCGCGTCGTCCTCCGAAAGCATCGCCATGTCCGACACCAGGGCACCGGGCGGCATCTGCCGGGCGGCATTGACCAGGACATCCATGCTGACGAAGTGTCTGGTCCGGAAGCCCACGTCCCGCAGCGCGGAAGCCAGCTCGGCGGCCTCGTCCGCCAGGGGGGAAACGATGTACACCGGGGGTTGGTCCGCCACCGTGCCGGAGAAGCCAGGGTCGATGTCGGCGACTAACCTTTCGGGAGGTAAAGGGCGGCTCGGCTGGTCCATGGCGCTCGTCCGGGGCTGTCTATTGTTATTCCGCATCCGAACCGGGCCGGCCCGGAAGCAAGTTTTCGTGGTCTGCCTTGCTGAACGTTACCATAACCGCGCCGGCACGCGTGATCGTGAACAGGATTCACGGTGCTTCAGCGTTCCGTGAACGCGTGTCAGTATCGGGGTAGGACGGGCATGGTGGTCTGCGCCCGCGTGCCGACGGAATGCAGAGATCAGGAAACCCAGGCGTGGCCAGGCAGTCAGCAAGCAGGCAGGAAGGTGTGCTCTACGCCGGTTGTGGCTGGCTGGCCTATATCGGGCCTGCGCCCGTGCTTCGGCCCCACCAGCACCCGGCTATCGGCGTCTATGTCAGCCTGGGGCAGGGTCTTCAGCTTGAGGACGGTGCCGTGGTTCCGGCCCTGTACGTACCACCGGAGACCAGGGTTCCCGCGCTGGACCCCGGCGGTGGAGGTGGAGCGGCCATCTTTCTCGCCGCGGATAACCCCTGCTATCCGGCCTTGCTGCAACGGCAGGGGCTGAATCCCCGGGTTCTGGACGGGGCCGTTGCGCCGCTGGTCCGGGTGCTGCAGGAAGGCTGGCAGGCACTGCCTTCCGGAGACCGGTTCGTCCGCCGCCTTCGGGATGTTCTCGACGCCGGGCCGCATCCCGTCCCCGCCAGCGGGCAGCGCGATCTGCTGTCGCTGGTGGCGGAAAAAGGGGAAGACGTGCCTTCGTTGTCCGAACTGGCGGAGACCGTGGCGCTGTCACCGCGCCGCGTCCAGTCCCTGTTCCAGGTGCAGACCAGGTTGAGGTATCGCCGGTATCTGCTCTGGCGGCGTTTGCAGGAAGCCGCGGATCGCATCCCCCAGTACCGCACCCTCACCGACATCGCCCTGGCCGCCGGCTTTGCCGATCTGGCGCACTTCAGCCGGACATTCAGCAAACTGCTGGGCCTTTCCCCCGCTGAATGGGCCAGGCTTGCGGCCCCCCTCCGGTTCCGGAGGATTCATCGGGCGCGTCAAGACCTCTGATCTATTCCCGCGTTCACGCTCGAGACCGGTTTCCGTTTGGTTCAAGCATTGCTTGCCGCTTCCTGATAAAAGAGACGTCATAAACAGAAAAGACGGCGTTCCCGATTGGCGACACGCCGTGCCCGGCGGGCTTACGACAGGCAGCCCGTCACGGAGGAGGCCACGGATAACCGCGTTTCGATGCCGTTTCGCGTCATCGATTGCGAAAGCCTTTCGCTGCCCCCTCCGTTCTCGGAACAGCCTGTGGCTATGGAGGAGAGTAAGCGTGATGGCATGGAACAGAACGACAGGCCGTCGGGCGTTTGGCGGTGCCACCGGTCTGGTGCTGGTGATCGGGGCCGGGCAGGCGGGTGCCGCCGGGTTCGAGGTTCCGCAGCGAGGTATCAAGGAGATGGGTATTGCCCATACCGGCTCCGCCGCATTGCTGGAGGACGCAAGCGCCGTGGCGAACAACCCGGCTGGATTGATGCGCCTGGAAGGTCACAACATCACCGGCGGACTGACGCTGATCCGGTCCGGCTTCGACTACGACGTCGAGGTACACCGCGAACTGGTCGGCGAGGTCGGGGGGACGGTGCCCGGCAGATCGGACGGCAGTATCTCGGGCACCTCGGTGGTGCCGCATGTCTACTATACCCAGCGTATTGCCAGTAATGCCGCGGTGGGTTTCGGCATCTACGCTCCGTTTGGCAGCACCACGGATTATCCGAATAACTGGGCCGGTCGCTATCACGCCACGGACACCGATATCACCGCCATCAACTTCAACCCCGTGTTCGCCTGGAAGCCGACATCCACCGTGTCGATCGGTGCGGGGGCCGTGATCCAGTATCTGGACGCGGAATTCCGCAACAAGATCGATCTGGGCTATCTGGTGGCGGACCAGGTGATCCGGCAGATCGCGGAGACGGAAGGGCCGGCGGGGGCGGATGTCCGCCTGGAAGGTGGCGAGCAGGCCGCGGTTGATGCGCTGGCTCATCAGTATGACGTGGACAACACCATGGAAGTGGACAGTTGGGCCTACGGCTTCAACTTCGGCGTGCTCTGGGAGCCCACCGATGCCACCCGTATCGGCTTCAATTTCCAGAGCCGGGTCCGGCACTCCGCCGAAGGCCGGGCCGATCGACCGGAGACCACCGATGCGGAGTTCCGGGACAATCTGGAAGCGGCGATCGCCGGGCTGGGACTGGAGGCCAACATCCTGGGGCTCTGGGTGCCGGTGGGCACGATAGGGTCGCAGCAGCCGGAAAGTGCAGCCGCCGGCGCCGACCGCGCCGTCGGGCCCCTGGGTGCTGCGGGCGGGCGGATCGGCCTGCTGGTGGATATGCCGGAAACCGCCACGCTCAGCTTCTACCATGATCTGACGCCACGCTGGGCGCTGACCGGCGGCGTCACCTGGACGCGCTGGAGCCGCATCGAGGAGTTGCGTTTCACCTACACCGATTCCAGCGATCGCGGCGGCGAGGATTACACGGGTGGCGGCGACGACGTCCGGCGCCGCGACCTGGTACAACCGTTTTCCTGGGAGGACACCTGGCGCTACGGTCTGGGCGTGATCTTCCGGCCAACCGACAACTGGGCGTTCCGGGCCGGTGTGGCGTACGACGAGAGTCCGGTGCCGGACGCCGAACGACGGACGCCGCGCGGCCCCGATAATGACCGCATCATTGCCGCGGTGGGTGCCGGCTGGCAGGCGACGCCAAGGCTGAGCGTCGACATGGCGTATGCCTACACGCATTTCCGCAGTTCCGAAATCAGCAATGCCGAGAACCCGGCCGGTTCACAGCACCGGATTGAAGGGGATTACGAAGGCTATCTGCACAGCCTCGGGGCGCAGGTGAACTATGCATTCTGAGTGTGCGGACTGGGGGGCGTGGCTTGAAGGTTGATGGGAGGCGGCGTGCCGAGGCATACGGTGCCGGAGCCAGACAATGGTTCTGGCGCGTCCTGTTCAGTTTTCCGCGTGTACGCAAGTATGCAGGCTTTCGCTTCTTTCGCGGAACGCCGCATTGCAGGGAGCTGGGCTTGCGCGTGCTGCGGGTGGACCCCAGGCGGGTGGTGGCGAAAGTCGACTGGCGACCACAACTGGTGGGAAACCCGGTCACCGGGGAACTCCACGGCGGCGTGATCACGACCCTGGTGGATCAGGTGAGCGGCGCGGCTGCCAGTCTCAGCCTGCGACCGCTGGAGGTGGTGGCGACGCTGGATCTGCGCATCGATCATCTGCGTACCGCCGGTCGCGGCAGGACGGTCTATGCCGAAGCGCATTGCTACCGCATCACGCGAGAGATCGTGTTCGTACGCTGCGTGGTGCATGACGGCGACCCGGAACGGCCGGTTGCCAGCAGCGCGGGCAGCTTTATCCGCAACGGCCCGATGACTGCACGTCATCGGGCCGTGAGACCCTGAACGCGAGGCAACGGCTCTGCCGCTATGCTCGTTGATTCAGGAAAGAGATTTTTCCTGATTGGAGGTTGTTTCATGTCTAGCCTGATCTTAGCCGGTCTCGTCGCCGTACTGCTGGTGCTGGCCTACCGCGGCGTCAAGCTGATTACGCTGACGCTGGTTGCCGGCGCCGGCCTGCTGGCGCTGATCGTGAGCGCGGGCGCGGGAGCCTGGGCTGGAGCGGTCGGCTTCGCGTTGTTCCTGGTACCGGCGGTGCTGCTCAACATCCCGGGCCTGCGGCGGCAGTTGCTCACCGCTCCCATCTTCCGGGGCTTCCGCAAGGTGTTGCCGGCCATGTCCACGACGGAGCGGGAAGCGCTGGAAGCCGGTGATACCTGGTGGGAGGCGGAACTGTTCCGGGGACGGCCCGACTGGGAGCAGCTTCGATCCTTTCCCTATACCGAGCTCACCGAGGAGGAGCGGCGCTTCCTGAACGAGGAAACGGACACCCTCTGCGGGATGATCGACGAATGGGAGGTGCACTTCGAGCGCCGGGACCTGTCGCCGGAAGTGTGGGACTACATCCGCCGCAGCGGTTTTTTCGCCATGCTCATCAGCAAGGAAAACGGCGGGCTCGGCTTTTCCGCCAATGCGCAGTCCTGCGTGGTCTCGAAGATCGCCACCCGGTCGGTCACTGCGGCGGTCACGGTCATGGTGCCGAACTCCCTGGGGCCCGGTGAACTGCTCCAGCATTACGGGACCGACGAGCAGAAGGCGTACTGGCTACCGCGGCTTGCTTCCGGGCAGGAGATTCCCTGCTTCGGCCTGACCGGCCCGGAAGCCGGCTCCGATGCCGGAACCATCCCGGATACCGGCGTGGTCTGCCGCCGCGAGATCGACGGCAGGGAGGTGCTGGGGATCAGTCTGACTTTCGACAAGCGCTACATCACGCTGGCCCCGGTGGCCACCGTGGTCGGGCTCGCCTTCCGCCTGCTCGATCCCGACGGCCTGCTCGGCGACGGCAAGACTGTGGACTACGGCATTACCTGCGCCCTGCTGCCCGCCTCCACGCCCGGCGTGGAGATCGGGCGGCGGCACTACCCGGGTGGCGCGTTCATGAACGGCCCGATCCGCGGCAAGGACGTATTCGTCCCGCTGGATGCCATCATCGGCGGGCCGGACATGGCCGGCAAGGGCTGGCGCATGCTGGTGGAGTGCCTGTCCGCCGGGCGCGGCATCTCACTGCCGGCGCTGGCGGCCGCTTCCGGCAAGGGGGTTTACGGTTCCACCGGGGCCTATAGCGCCATCCGCCGGCAGTTCAATCTGCCCATCGGCCGTTTCGAGGGCGTGCAGGAGGCGATGGCCCGGATCGGCGGCCACACCTATGCACTGGAAGCCTGCCGCATCCTGACCGCCAGCGCGGTCGACCACTGCGCACCGTCCGTGGTCACGGCGATGATGAAATACCACAGCACGGAAATGATGCGCCGGATCGTGCTGGATGCCATGGACATCCACGGTGGCCGCGGGATCATCATGGGGCCGCGCAACTACCTGGCCATCCCCTGGCAGTTGCTGCCGGTGGCGATCACCGTCGAAGGTGCCAACATCATGACGCGCAGCCTGATCATCTTCGGCCAGGGTGCGATCCGTTGCCACCCCTACGTCTACAAGGAAATGGAGGCGGCACGTTCCGGCGATCTGGAGGCCTTCGACCGCCTGTTCTGGGGGCACATCGGCTACACGCTGAACCGCGGCGTGCGGGCCACCGGTCTGGCGCTGACCGGCGGCCGCCTGGCTCGCAGTCCGGAGAACGGACCGTTGGCCGGGTACTACCGCCAGGTGGAGCGACTGTCCGCCGCCCTGGCATTCTGCGCCGACGTCGCCATGGGCTTGCTCGGCGGCGAGCTGAAACTGCGGGAGTCCACGTCCGCTCGCCTGGGGGACGTATTGTCACAGCTCTACATTGCTACCGCCGTGCTGAAATTCCATGCCACGCGGGGCGCCGGGTCGGCGGATCATCTTCCGCATGCCCGCTGGGCGCTGGACCATGCGCTGCACGAGAGCGGCAGGGCGCTGGACGCCTTCTGCAGCAATTTTCCGCGTCCGCTGGTCGGTCGGCTGCTGCGGCTGGTGGTGCTGCCGTTCGGCAACCCGTGGCGGCCGCCGTCCGATCGGCTGAACACCGAGGTGGCCGAGCAGATGATGCGCATGAACGATCTGTCCCGCCAGGTTCGCGAGCAGATCTTCATCGGCGGTGCCGAGGACGATCCAACCAGCCAGTTGATGCGTGCTTTCGAACTGCTGCAGGAGATCCGCCCGGCCTATGACCGCTTCCTCAAGCAGGTTTCCCGGGGCCGGGTGGCAGGCGATACGCTGGAAGAACAGCTTTGTCACGCCCGCGAGCAGGGTGTGATCAGCGATGACGAGGCCGATGGCATCCGGCGCTACGATGCGCTGCGCTATCAGGTCATTCTCACCGATGACTTCGATGCGGCCTATCTGCAGGACCCGGTCGCCTATCGCCGCGAGCCGGATCGTCGCCGTGCGGCGTCCTGACTCCGGAAGCCGTACAAAGACAGACAGGAGGAGTGTCATGGAGAAGGGGGCTTCGGTCAGTGTCATGGAGCTGTTGCGCGGGGCTCTCGCCATCACCCCGCGCCTGCATATCGCCAACAAGGGGCTGGCCATGCTGCCGCTGGTGCGCTCCGGCCAGCGGCGGTCCATCGGCAGGCTGGTGGAGCACTGGGCGCGGCGTCGCGGCGACGCGACGGCGTTGCGCGACCACAGGCAACGGCTCAGTTATCGCGAGTATAACGCCAGCGCCAATCGTTATGCCGCCCTGCTGTCGCTTTGCGGCATAGGTCATGGTGACGTGGTCGCGGTGCTGATGCAGAACCGCGTGGAGGTGATCACCCTGGTCACCGGCACGGTGAAGCTGGGTGCGGCGGCAGGCATGCTCAACTACCAGCAGCGCGGCGATGTGCTTGCCCACAGTCTGTCGCTGGTCCAACCCCGGGCCTTGGTAGTGGGCACAGAGTGCGGCGAGGCTTTCGAATCCGTGCGGCACCGCCTGCCGGGGTCGCTGCGTGATCGTGTGTTCTGGCTGGGGGACGGGGAGCACGAGCCCATCGATGGATTGCGCGACCTGGCCACCGAGGCAGCCGAGCGCTCCGCGGCAAACCCGGAAACCACGGGCGAGGTGACCACCAGCGATCCGGCTTTCCATATCTTCACCTCCGGTACCACCGGCCTGCCCAAGGCCGCGGTCATGTCCCATGGGCGCTGGCTGCGCGCCATGTACGGGGTGGGGCTGGCGTCCATGCGCATGCGCCATGACGATGTGCTCTATTGCCCGTTGCCGCTGTACCACAACAACGCGTTGACCCTGTCCTGGGGGGCCGCGCTTGGTGCAGGCGCCACGCTGGCGATCGGGCGCAAGTTCTCTGCCAGCGGGTTCTGGAAAGAGGTGCGGGGCTTCGACGCCACCGCCTTTGTCTACATCGGGGAGCTGTGCCGTTATCTGCTGGAACAGCCTGCCGAATCCGGCGATCGCGACCATCAGGTCCGTGTCTGCCTGGGCAACGGTCTGCGGCCGGAACTCTGGGACCGGTTCAAGGAACGCTTCGGCATTCCGCATATCAACGAGTTCTATGGCGCCAGTGAGTGCAACCTGGTGTTCACCAATAGCTTCAACGTGTCTCGATCCTGCGGCTTCTGCCCGCTGTCCTACGCTGTGGTGGACTATGATCCGGCTACCGAGCAGCCGCGCCGGGATTCCCGAGGGCGGCTGACGAAAGTGCGGCGGGGGGAAACCGGTCTGCTGCTCTCCCGTGTGACCCGTTTGTCACCCTTCGACGGCTACACCGATCGGCAGGAAAGCGAGAAGAAGCTGGTCAGGGACGGTTTCCGCAAGGGCGACTGCTGGTTCAACACCGGCGATCTGGTGCGGCCGATGGGGTTCAGGCATGTCCAGTTCGTCGACCGGCTCGGCGACACCTTCCGCTGGAAAGGGGAAAACGTGGCCACCACCGAAGTGGAGCAGGCCATGCATGCCGCGCCGATGGTAGACGAGGCCGTGGTCTACGGTGTCGAGGTGCCTGGGCACGAAGGGCGTGCCGGCATGGCGGCGGTGACGCTGAAGGGTGGCAACGGACACCTGGACGGCGAGGCGCTGGCCCGCCATCTGCGGGACACGCTGCCGGGCTACGCGGTGCCGCTGTTCCTGCGCATGCGCAACGGTCATGAGACCACCTCCACCTTCAAGTACCGGAAGACCGATCTGAAGCAGCAGGGCTTCGACCCGGAGGCCGTGAATGAACCGCTGTACGTGCTGCGTGATCGCCAGCAGGGGTATGAGCTCCTGACGCCGGAACTCTGCCAGGCCATCCGCCAGCGCCAACTGACTTTATAGGAACAGGGAGTTTCTCGTGAGCAAACCTTCGTTGCGCCGTGTCGCCGTGATCGGCGCCAATCGCATTCCCTTTGCCCGCTCTGGCACCGCCTATGCCGCGCTGTCCAACAAGGACATGCTCGGGACGGCGCTGGGTGGCCTGGTTCGCCGGACCGGCCTGGAGGGCGAACGCCTGGGCGAGTTCGTTGCCGGGGCGGTGCTCAAGCACGCCCGGGACTGGAACATGGCCCGGGAAGTGGTCCTGAACAGCGCGCTGGCACCGGAGACGCCGGCCTATGATGTCCAGCAGGCCTGCGGTACCGGGCTGGAAGCCTGCATTCTGGTGGCGAACAAGATCGCGCTCGGGCAGATCGACGCGGGCATCGCCGGCGGCGTGGACACCACCTCGGATGCGCCCATTGCGGTCAATCCCGGGCTGCAGCGGGCGATGATGGACTTCAACGCCGCGCGCACCCGCGGTGCCCGCTTCAAGGCGTTCGCCCGCATGCTCAATCCAGCGCACCTGATTCCGGAAATACCGCGTAACAGCGAGCCGCAGACCGGCCTCTCCATGGGGCAGCACTGCGAGATCACCGCCGAGCGCTGGGGCGTGACCCGGCAGGAACAGGATGCGCTGGCGGCGGAAAGCCACCGGCGCCTGGCACGGGCCTACGACAGCGGCTTCTTCCGCGACCTGATCACCCCCTGCCAGGGGCTGGACCGGGACAATAACCTGCGGGCGGATTCCAGTGCCGAAAAGCTGGCCCGGCTGAAGCCTGCCTTCAAGCCCGGCAGCGGGACGCTCACCGCCGGAAACAGCTCGCCGCTGACCGACGGCGCTTCCTGCGTGCTGCTGGCAAGCGAGGAATGGGCCAGGCGGCACGGCCTGCCGGTGCTGGCCTGGTTCACCACCGGCGAGACGGCGGCGGTGGATTTCCGCAACGAGAACGAAGGCCTGCTGATGGCGCCGGCCTATGCCGTGCCCGGCATGCTGGCCAGGCAGGGGCTCGCCCTGGACGACTTCGATTTCTACGAGATCCATGAAGCCTTCGCGGCGCAGGTGCTGTCGACGCTGAAAGCCTGGGAGGATGCGGGTTTCTGCCGTGACCGGCTAGGGCTGGAAGCACCGCTGGGCGCAATCGATCCGGCTCGTCTGAACGTCAACGGCAGCAGCCTCGCAACCGGCCATCCGTTTGCCGCCACCGGTGGCCGGGTGGTGGGTACGCTGGCGAAGCTGCTTGCCGAACGCGGCGAGGGCCGGGGCCTGATCTCGGTGTGCGCCGCCGGTGGGCAGGGTGTTACCGCTATCCTGGAGCGGGACGCGGACTGCGCGACCGCGAGCTGATTCAGAAGGAAGCATGTGATGAGCGATTATCTGATACGGCTGGGGCAGAACCCGGTCACCCGCCGCCTGGTGCGCACGGTGGGCATGCCCCAGCCGCTGCCGCTGGAGCGCCCCTCCCATGGCTACGCCGCCCGCCCGCTGGCCGGTCAGCGCGTGGTGACCGGTGCCTGCGCCGAGAGTGCGGTAAGCGCGCTGCTGCCCGACCTGCTCGCCGAAAGTGGTGCCGAAGCCGCCGCCTGGTCGGGAATGGCTGAGGCCGGCGAGTCAGTGGACGCCCTGGTGTTCGACTGCACGGCCGCCGACGATCCCGATGCGCTGCGGGGCCTCTACGAATTCTTCCACCCCATGGTACGGCGGTTGAAGCCGCAGGGCCGGGTGGTGGTGATCAGTAGCCAGCCGGACGCGGCCGGCAATGTGGTCAAGGCAGCGACCCAGCGCGGGGTGGAAGGGTTCGTCCGCTCACTGGCCAAGGAACTGGGACGGCGGGGTTCGCGCGCCAACCTGCTGATACTGGAACCCGGCGCGGAACGGCGGCTTGCCGGTCCGCTGCATTTCTTTCTGGGGCCGCACTCCACCTACGTGGACGGCCAGGCGGTCTGCGTGACCACGGCTGCCAATGCCCAGGATCAGGCGCCGGGGGAACAGGTGCTGGCCGGTCAGACGGCGCTGCTCACCGGAGCCGGGCGCGGAATCGGTGCGGCCACCGCGCGCAGGCTGGCGGCCGAGGGCGCGCATGTGGTGTGCCTGGACATGGCCGGCAGTCAACCCGAATCGGTGGCCTCTTCGGTGAACGGCACCGCGCTGTCGCTTGACATCACCGCCGAAGACGCGCCCGATCGCCTGGCGGAAGCCTTGCCCGACGGGGTCGACGTGGTTGTCCACAACGCCGGCATCACCCGTGACCGCACCCTGGCGAACATGTCGGACGCAGAATGGGACAGCGTACTGGCCGTGAACCTCAAGGCCATCCTGCGTATCGACGAACGTCTGCTGGCCGATGGCCGGTTGCGGGATGGCGGCAGGGTGGTGTGCCTGTCTTCCATTGGCGGCATCGCGGGCAACGTCGGCCAGACCAATTACGGCACAACCAAGGCGGCCTTGATCGGCTACGTCAGGGCGCGTGCCGAGGAACTGGCGGAGCGGGGCATTCGCTACAACGCGGCCGCACCCGGCTTCATCGAGACGCAGATGACAGCCGCCATGCCTTTCCTGATGCGGGAGGGTGGTCGCCGCATGAATTCCCTGTCACAGGGGGGCCGGCCGGAGGACGTGGCGGAGCTGATCGCATTCCTGGCGTCGCCGGCGGCGGTTGGCGTCACCGGCCAGACCATCCGCGTCTGCGGGCAATCGCTGATCGGGGCCTGAACATGGCGGAAACGCAACTGGAATACCGCCACATGCCGTCCGCGCTGGCCGGGTTCGCCCGGGCAGCCCTGGGCCGCAAGCCCGGGGTGCGGCCGGGCGGCACCATTCCCCCCATGAGCGCCGTGCTCCGGCAGTTGCACCCCGACCCCGGCCACGTCCGGCGCTATGCGGCTTTGTGCGGCGAGCCGTCGGCGGACGCGCTGCCGCTGGCTTACCCGCATGTGCTGGCCGCGCCGCTGCATCTTGCGCTGATGACGCATCCGGCGTTTCCGCTGCGCCTGCCCGGGCTGGTGCACGTGGCCAACCGTGTGCGGCGCCATCATGCCATGATGCCGGATCAGGCGCTGGATCTGCAGGTGACGGTCGACGGGCACCGGGATGTGGAACAGGGGCTGGAGTTCGATCTGCACACCCGGGTGCGGTCCGCGGACGGTGCGTTGCTCTGGGAAAGCGTCAGCACCATGCTCGCCCGCCGGCGCTCGCCGGCGGGCAGGAAGCCGGCGCGGGGCCAGCCGGATCTATCCGCCTACGAGCAACTGGATGCCTGGGAGGCGCCCGCCCACATCGGCCGGCGTTATGGCTGGCTGGCCGGTGATATCAACCCGATCCACCTGCATGCGCTGCCCGCCCGGCTGTTCGGTTTTCCCCGCGCCATCGCTCACGGCATGTGGTCATTCGCACGTTGCGCCGCGTCGCTGCTGGCGTGCCAGCCGGCCGAAGCCGTGGAACTGGATGTGGTGTTCAAGCGCCCGCTGCTGCTCCCCGGCAGGGCGCTGCTGCTGCGCATACCCGATGAGCCCTGGGCGGCTTTCGTGCTGACGGATCCGCGACGGCAACAGCGTTACCTGAGCGGAAGACTGGATGTGCTCTCCGGCGATGACTCGCCGCCTGCAAGGTCAGTCACTGTCTGAGATGCGGGATTGCCGCCGCTTCTCGCGGACGATGGCGCCTTCGATGATGGCCTTGTAGATGGCGGCGATCTGGTTTTCCATCTGTTCCTTGTCCAGCCGCGTTTCCCCGCTCAGCCATTCCACCAGTAATTCGTTGGTGGCTCCGACCAGTGCGATGGCCGGCAGGTGGTAATCGGCCTCGGGGATGACGCCCGACCCGGCCAGTCGGTCGGCCAGTCCGGCTACGATGCCGGCGAATTCACGGATGATCTGCCGCCGGTGACGCTCCATCTCCCGGCTGACACCGACCGTCTCGACCAGCGCGATGCGGGCCCGGCCGGGATTGTCCATGCAGAACCGGACCAGCGACCGGACGGCATCCAGCGTGCGGTTCATTGGGTCGCCTGCCCGCGTTTCCCGGGCGGCTTCGAAGCTCGACACCACGACCCGCATCATGTCCTGCAGGAACAGCTCGAACAGTGCGACGAGCAGGGCTTCCCGGGAGCGGAAGTGCTCGTAGAAATGACGGGTGCTGACGTGGGCTTCGGTACAAACCCGTTCGATGGAGATCTGCGCGTAACCTTCGCGCGCGATCATGCGCTGCCCTGCTTCCAGCAGGCGCTGACGCCGTTCTTCGCTGAGTTCCTCGGTTGTGCGACCCCGGTAGCGCCGCCCGCGCTTTCTGCTGTTGTCGACGGAGTGAGCCATGAAGCCTGCCGTTGCGTGACTAACGGCAATATCAGCACGTATGGAAAGGGCGATCAACCGTTGCCGCCCGGGCCGCGGTTCAGTGTCTGATTTCCGCCCCGCCCGCGCCCCCGCCGTCTTCATTGGAAGCGGGGACGGCGGGCAACTGCCACCCCATGGCCAGCAACTGCCGGGCAACGCCGGGAGGAAGCCGCCGGCCCTGAAGTCCCTGGGCCATCCACAGGCCGCTGGGTCCGATGCCGCGCTCCAGCAGAAACGGGACCACGCGCGCGGCGTGCGGCCTTTGCAGCACGCAGTCGAAGATCCGGACTTCTTCCCGCGCCCGCGCCGCATCCCAGCGATGGGGCAGGGACCAGATGCGCTCAAGCATCGTGGGGTTGCCGTTGTTGGCGGCGGCCAGCAGCAGATACTCTGGTGCCATCGACATGCCCGCGGGGCGCATGCCCCGTTCAAGCAGGAATTCCAGCTTGGCCGGTTCGCCCGACGCTGCTGCAGCGATCAGATGGTCCGGATCACAAGGGGCTCCCGCTTCCACGGCCGCCTGGATGACTTCCATCGGGGCCTTGATCGTGACCATGGCAAGTAGCGTCGGGCGCATGGTTCCGTCAGCGGCGCGACGCTGGTAGCTGGTGTCGACGTAACCGGAGCGCAGTGCCAGCAGGAACGGCCGCCAGACACCCTGCAGGTTCCCCAGCCGGATCATCTCGATCACCTGCGGGGTCGGCATGCGGGTTTCAACGGCCACCGTCGCGACCCCTGGGCTGCGGTTGGTGGAAGTCGCTTGCTCGGATACTGCTTTCGACATGCCGGCTCCTGTCGTTCACGAAAAGAAAAGATCTGTCGTCGATGAGCGAGAAAGGCTGGTTACCGGAATGGTCCGCACGCCCGTGTGTCTTGACGGACAGCGTGGCCTCGCGTTCGCGGAGCAACTCCCGATTCCAGTGGAACGGATTGTCCACCAGAATGCCGAGCAGAATGCCGGCAGCCAGAAGCCACCAGACCAGGTTCACCGGTTCGCGCCTGCTGCTCACCCTTACCTCTCTCCCTGTCGACCCGTAGGGCTGCCCGATGGGTATCGGGGATGACTGTCGTCATGATAGAACGAAATGAGAATTATTCGCAACAACAAGCTTCCCGCATGCCCCGCCCAGGGCTTGTCATTCAGGGCATTAGATATGTTATAACGTTTCCTTTTTATCGGGGGGCAAATCAATGCGCAGATATGTTGCGGTGGTGCCGGCCCTGCTGGCCGCGGCGTTCGCCAGTAGTACGCCGCTGGGAGCCGAAGAAGGCCGTTCGGCGGAGCAGCAGGCTCAGTTGAACCCGCTGGTGGTGACGGCCACCCGCAGCCAGATCAGACGGGAGGAAGCGCCGGGCGGATACTCCGAAGTGACGCGGGCGGATGTGGATCGCCGACCCGCTACCACCCTGGCGGAACTGCTCCGGGATCTGCCCGGATTGGCAGCCGATGACGAACAGGATGGCCGGGGCCAGATTCGCATTCGCGGTTTCGAGCCGGCACAGACGCTGGTCCTGATCAACGGTCGACGTGTCAACAATACCGATGAACTGGTGGGGCACAGCGACTTCCGCCTGACTCAGATCCCTATCTCCGCCATCGACCGCATCGAAGTGGTCCGTGGGCCAACCTCGTCCCTGTATGGCGCCGACGCACTGGGCGGCGTGGTCAACGTCATCGTGCGTCCGCCGGGCGATGTCTGGTCCGGCCGGGTACAGTCCCGGCTGGGGGCCACCGATCCGCGTCGGGGCGGCGAGGAACGCAACGTTTCTGTGTATGCGGCAGGCCCGGTCACCGAGAACACGGGGGCGTTGATCAGCCTGGAGTACCTGGACCGGGACGGCTCGCTCAACCCGGACCAGCCGGGGATCGACGAGATCGAGGGCAGGGAGGCGGTGACCGGGCTGGGCAGTTTCTTCTACCGTCCGTTGCCGGGCCACGAGTTCGAGCTGTTCTTTCACGGCGCCCACGATGAGCGCCGCGCCCGGCGCGGCAGTGCGGATACACGTGAAATGGACATTCTGCGCTACAGCAGTGGTGTGCGGCATGATTACGACGGCGCGCTGTGGAACTCCAGGCTGGATGTCTACCGCTCGCGCAGCCATTCCGAGGCGCACCACGTTGACCGCGAGGAAGAGCATACCGACGACATCATCGACTGGAGCGGCTCCCGCTACTGGGGCAGGGGCCAGACCCTGACCATCGGTGCGGATTTCCGGCGCGAGCGCTTCTGGCGTGACCGCGAGGGCGATCGGGAGCTGGACCAGACGGTGAATCACCGCGGTGTGCTCGTGCAGAACCGCAGTTACCTGCTGGACGACGTCCTGATACTCACCATCGGCGCGCGCTATGACGATCACACAAACTACACCGGCGAGATCAGCCCGCGGGTGGGCGCGGTGCTGGCCTTCACCGAGACCACCCGCCTGAAGGCTGACTACGGCCGCGGTTTCAGCGCCCCGGACCTGCGCCGCGCGGCGGGCGATTACGACTTCACATTCAGCACGCTGCCCCGGCGCATCATCGGCAACCCCGATCTGGAGCCGGAGCGTAGCGACAGCTACAGCATGTCGCTGGAGTTCGAGGACGAGCGCCGCCGGGCCGCCGTCACCGTGTTCCGCAACGACATCAAGGACCTGATCGACCTGCAGTGCATCGAGTATTGCGCACCCGGGGATCCCCCCGCTGGTGAACTGGTGTTGTCGACCTACCGGAATGTCGATCGCGCCCGCACCCAGGGGGTTGAACTGGAGGGCGCCCACCGTTGGGACAACGGAGTGCTGCTGCGGGCCAACTACACCTATCTGGACGCCCGCGACCGCGACAGCGGCGAGGCGCTGGAGCGTCGTCCCCGCAACCGGTTCAACCTGCTGGCGGAAACACCTACCTGGCCCGGTGCCAGCGCGCATGTCCGCACCGA
Organism: Ectothiorhodospiraceae bacterium; assembly: GCA_050485425.1. Classification (GTDB taxonomy): domain Bacteria; phylum Pseudomonadota; class Gammaproteobacteria; order Nitrococcales; family Aquisalimonadaceae; genus LSCE01. The sequence goes on from JBJHBJ010000004.1 coordinate 79,377, forward strand.
GTACATCGGCTCGCAGCGCCGCAGCGGCACCTGGACCCGGGACTACACCCTGTTCCATATCGGTATCAGCCAGGCCCTGGCAAACAGCGTCTACCTGCGTGCCGGCATCGACAACCTGACCGACCAGCGCCTGGCCGATCTGGACGAGGCCTATACCAACGAAATCCGTGGCCGATTTTATTACACCTCCGTGGCCTGGGAGTTCTGAGCATGGAAGAAGGTCGGATACGCAGCGGCCCGGGGTTGCCGGCGCTGCTTCTGCTGATGTTGTGCATGCTGATGCCGTCAGGCGCGTCGGCGGACGCCCAGCCTCGCATCCTGCTGCTGGGCAACGATACCGTGCGGCCCGGGTTGCTCGCGGAACTGCAGAGGGTGAGTCGCGATCACGGTATTGAAACCGTCACCGGCTATGTGGAGTCCCTGGAGCCGGAGCCGGGCCCGGCAACGCTGGAGTCCTTCGAGCTGGTGATCGTGTTCGCCCCGAGCCATGCCATCGCCCGGCCGGAACGGGTGCAGGCGCTGCGCGAGGCGTTGGCCGCCCGGGGGACACCGATGGTGCTGGTGCACCGGGAGCGGACCGAAACGGACGGTCTGGATGCCGCCCTGGGCGAACGCCTGGGTAGCTACCTCACCGAAGGCGGGGAGCGCAACCTGGATGCACTCTACGCATCCATCGGCGGCGAGGTCCTCGGCATGCACGACAACCCGGTGCCGCAGCCGATCCGCTACCCGGAACGCGGTATCTATCATCCGGACTATCCCGAGGTGGTTTTCCCGGACATACAGCGGTATCGCAACTGGTACGGCGCGTTCGGTGACCGGCCGGTGATCGGCGTGGCGGTGCACGACATTCACATACGCCATACCCTCACCGGCTGGATCGACGCCACGGTTAGCCAGATCGAAGCTGCCGGCGGCGTGCCCCTGGTGTTCTACGTGCCGGTGAACGATCCGGAGGGCATGCCGGCCGTGGTCGCGCCAGATGGCGAGCCTGTCATCGACGTCCTGCTGTTCTACCGGGTGGCGCTGAATCCCGAAGGCCGCCGCCGGGACTTCGATGCCCTGGGTATTCCGGTGCTGCAGGGCCTGATCTACCGGGACGGCGACGAAGCCGTCTGGCGGGCCGATCCGGTCGGCTTTCCCCGGGGCAGCACGCCGTTCTACTTCGCCATGGCGGAGATGGCCGGCGTCATCGATCCCACTGTGGTCGCTGCGGAACGCGACGGCGACGGGCAGGTGGTGCCGGTCCAGCCGGAGCTGGAGATGCTGGTCCGGCGTGCCATGAACCAGGCGCTGCTGGCGCGCATGCCCAACGCCGACAAGCGCCTGGGCATCTACATCTACAACTATCCCAGCGGCGAAACCAATTTCTCCGCCTCCAACCTGAACATGCCGGAGAGCCTTGCGGCCACGCTGCGGGCCATGGAGCAGGCAGGTTACACCGTGACGCCGGCTGACGCGGAACGGATCACCGAGGCCGGCAAGCGGCTGGTCGGCAGCTACTACCCGGAAGCCGATCTGGACAGACTGTTGGCGGATGACCTGGCCACGCTGCTGCCCGTGGACCAGTATCGTGCGTGGCTGGCCGGCCGTGGCGAGGGCGTGGTGCAGCGGACCACGGAGGAGTGGGGCGAGCCGGAGTCGGCCCGTACCGTGATCGAGCGGGAAGGGCGGCACTACTTCGTGATCCCGCGGATGAACCTGGGCAATGTCGCTTTGTTGCCACAACCGCCGCGGTCGCCTTACGGCGACGCGGAGCGCGCGGGCAGCTACCACGATACCGATCTGCCGTTCAGCCACGACTACCTGGCCAGCTATGCCTGGCTGCACCAGGCGCACGAGGCCCACGCGCTGATCCATTTCGGCACCCACGGCTCGGCGGAGTTCGGCGTCGGCAAGACCCGCGGGCTGGCGCTCGATGACGACCCGCATGCCCTGGTCGGCGAACTGCCCCACGTCTACCCCTACATCGTCGACAACCTGGCCGAGGCGACGCTGGCCAAGCGACGCCTGCGCGCAACGATGATCTCCCACCAGACCCCGCCGTTCGCGCCGGCAGCGCTCTACCACGACCTGGTGGACCTGCACCACCTGGTGCACGACTGGGAAACCATGGACGACGGCGCCGCCCGCGATCGGGTGCAGGCGCAGATCATCGCCGTCAGCCGGGAGTTCGACATCCACCAGGATCTCGGTTTCGAGGACCACGCGCTGGACCACCACTTCCACCACTACCTGCACGAGCTGCACGACTACATCCACGCGATGGCGCAACAGAGCGAGCCCATCGGCCTGCACACCTTCGGCCTGCCGGCGGAAGACCGGCACCTGGTCACGACGGTGATGCAGATGCTGGGCGACGATTACCTGGAACTGATCTCCTCGGACCCGGAAGAGTTGTTTGCCGGCGACCACGAGACCGCCGTGTTCGAATCGCGGCCGTACCGGGAGCTGCACGACTACCTGCTGGGCGGTACCGCGCCGGACGGCGCCTCCGAGGCCTTGCACGAGCAGTTGCAGCGCGCTGCCGACTACATGCAGTCACTGCGGGATCAGCGCGAGCTGCCGGCCTTGCTGGCGGCCCTGGAGGGACGCTTCGTGGAACCCTCGGTGGGTGGCGACCCGATTCGCAATCCGGATTCGCTGCCCACCGGTCGCAACCTGTACGGCTTCGATCCCTCCCGCGTGCCCACCCGGGCGGCGTTCGAGACCGGTGCCGAGCTGATGGAGGGGCTGATCGCCGATCACCAGGCCGAGCACGGCAGGCCGCCCGAGCGGCTGGCCTTCACGCTGTGGTCCATGGAGGTCATGCGCCACCATGGCGTGGTGGAAGGGCAGGTACTCACCGCGCTGGGTGTCAGGCCGGTGTGGAACGACCGTGGCCGGTTGGCCGGCGTGGAGGTCGTTCCCGCCGAGGAGCTTGGCCGTCCGCGCGTGGACGTGCTGCTGCAGACCAGCGGCCTGTACCGCGACGCCTTCGCCGGTACGCTGGAACTGCTGGCGGAAGCTGCGGCGCTGGCCGCCGGGCAGGACGAGCCGGACAACCCGGTCCGGGCCATGACCCGGACCCTGGCCGAGCAACTGGCCGCCGCCGGGCTGGACACCGACGCAGTGCAGCGGCTGAGCCGGACCCGCGCCTTTTCCTCGGACATCGGCCAGTACGGCCTCGGCCTGGACGGCGCGGTGGCCGACGTGGATGCCTGGTCCAACGGCAGCGTACTGGACGAAGCCTACATGGGCCGGGTTTTCCTGGACCGGTTGCAGCACGCCTACGGGCCGGACCCGGAACACTGGGGCGAGACCGTCCCGGGCCTGAACCTGTTCGAGACCCAGCTCGCTGCCGTGGATGCCGCGATCTTCGCGCGCAGTTCCAACCTGTACGGCCTGCTCAGCTCCGACGACCCGTTCCAGTACCTGGGCGGCCTGTCGCTGGGAGCCATGGTGGCGGGCGGCGAGCGGCCGGCGCTCTACATCAGCAACCTGCGCGACCCCGCCAGCGCGCAGACCGAGCGCGCGGACCGTTTCCTGTCCCGGGAACTGCGCACCCGCTACCACCACCCGCGCTGGCTCCAGAGCATGGTGGCGGAAGGCTACTCCGGCACCACCACATTGCAGGCCACCATCGAGAACTTCTGGGGCTGGCAGGCCACCGCCCCGGAAATGGTGCGCGATGATCAGTGGACGCGTTTTTTCGACATCTATGTGGACGACGCCTACGACCTGGGCCTGGACGCGTGGTTCGAGGCGCATAATCCGGGGGCCCGGACCCGCATCGTCGAGCGCATGCTGGACGCCGTGCGCACCGGCCACTGGACGCCGGACGACGCCGTGCTGGAGGCGCTGGTGGCGTACCACCAGGAATGGACCGAGGTGCATGGCGGCACCAACAGCAGTGCCACGCGCGACGAGTTCATCATGGAAACCGCGGCCGGCTTCGGCATGAACGCCGCCCTGCCGGGCGGGGCGGCGCAACCCGTCACGGTGACCGGCCAGGTCATGCAGCCGGTGAACGAGGCCGGTGCGGAATCCGCCCGCGACTGGCTGACGGTCTTCTATCTGCTCGCCCTGCTGCTCTGCTTCCTGCTGGGTGCCGGCCACCAGGGCTGGCGCGCCCGGCGCGCTTCCATGCATTCAAATCGAGGAGTTCCGGCATGACCGCACTTGAACTTGCCATGTATGAACTGGGCCGGCTGTTCCTGTTGCCGGTACTGGTGCTGATCCTGCTGCTGTTCGCCTATGCCTTCTACGCCCTCGGCGCCTTCGCCATGGACGCCTGGCAGCGCCGCCGGGGCCGGCAGCATTGCCCCCTGCAGGCGCATCGGGCCGCCCACGGCCAGGCGGACAGCGAGGAACTGGAACTGGTCATCCTGCGCCGGCTGGAACCGCTGCGGGTGGTGTCACGCACCGCGCCGATGCTGGGACTGGTGGCGACCATGATTCCGCTGGGTCCGGCACTGCTGGCGCTGGGCGACGGCGATCTTGCCACCGTCGGCGAACAGCTCGTGGTGGCCTTCGCCGCCGTCATCCTGGCGCTGATCACTGCCTCCATCACCTTCTGGGTGCTCACCGTGCGCCGCCGCTGGCTGCTGTCGGCGCTGAAGCGCATCGAGCAGCAGGAGGCACGGGCATGAGCCGCTTTCTGGAAACCGAGGAAGCGGACGACCCCATCCTGTCCGTGGTCAACGTGGTGGACGTGTTCCTGGTCATCGTGGTCATGCTGCTGATCATGGTGGCCCAGAGCGCCGCCACGTCGCTGCAGCAGACCGCGCGCGACCAGGGAGGCGAGGTCATTCCGGACGCCGCAGAACGGCTGGAGCGTTTCGAGACCAGCGGTGAGATCGGCGAGGGGCAGGGCGTGCGCGCCGGCACCACCTATCGCCTGGATGACGGCACCATGCTGTTCGTGCCCGACGAGTAACCCTTCGCCGGCACCCCGCTCCTTTCGAAAACGTTCATATCGCGGACGCCACCGGAGCCCCGGCCGCATGGATGTCCCGGCATTTCCTTCGCCGGCCCGTTTGCGTATGCTCGGCAGGAACGCACCCGCCGGACGTGCGGGAATACGAAGAACAACAGTCCGAGGGAACCGGTGACCAAAGCGAGAAGCCCGGCGCCAGGCCACGCTGGCGTTGGCGGGGGCAATGCGCCGTCCGACCCCGTGCGCCGCCGGCTGGCATGCCTGGCTGTGGCGATGGGACTCCTGTCGTCAGGCGTCAGTGTTTCGGCGGAGGAGGCCGCGCCCCTGATGGTGGCGTCGGAGCCGGTTCAGCATTTCCTGTCCCCGTCCGACCGGCACAGCCGGGAAATCCTGCTCTCCGAACCCGGACGTCATGCCTTCATTGCCGAGAGCGATATGCCGGTCGGCGTGCAACTGGTCGACCGCATGGCGGGGCCGCTGGAGATCCGACGCCATCGACATGACCGCATTCTTGGTGCGGGCCCGGTCAAGGCCGTGCTGCATGCCGACGCCGATGACGGTGGCGAGATCGCCTTCCGCGTTCACCCCTATCGGGAACTCCATCAGGCACCGTTTCCCCGCCTGACAGAGACCCGTCTGCTGGAAACCACGCTGGAGGACTTCCAGCAGCGTTCCTACTGGATCGTGGTCGATGAGGACCGCTGGATGACGCTGGAACTGGCCGGCCGCCACCTGGACGATGTCCGTCTGTGGCGTGACGGCGAATGGCTCACCGGCGTGGTTCCCGAACGCCGCCGCATCGAGCCGGAGAGTGGTCGGCCGTTGCAGGCCCGGTCCATACACGCCCGTCTGCAGCCCGGCCTCTACCGGCTGACCGTCTACGGCGGTCCCGGCGAACGCTGGGCCGAGGAAGCCGACAGTGCGCCGCTGTACCTGCGCAAGGGGATCCCGGAACTGCCCGCCTACGGCTGGTGGGAGCATCGCACCAGCCCGTTCGGGGTGGACCGGTGGCGTGTCAGCACCACGGCCAACGTCTACCAACTGAAGCTGGATGAAGCCCGGCCCGCCCGGCTGAGCGTAGGTGAATACGCGGAGGGGGGCGATCCGTTCAGCGTCCGTCAGCATAGCAGCGCGGGGCTGGACCGCGATTCCCGCCTGCCGGAAGTGACCGTGCGCGACGGTGACGGCCAGCGGACCCGGCTGATTACCGTGGAGCATGCTCCCGGGCAGCCCTACCGGCTGGCCTACCTGCATCACGGCACCCGTTATTCCCTGCACCGCCCCCGCACCGAGGCGCAGTGGATCGGCATTGCCGGACTCGGCGACCCCCGGGACTCGGTGCAGGCCACCGTGGCGGTGGTCGACCACGAATTGCTGCGCCGGGGGGCGAACGGTCTGCTTACCGGCCAGTTGCCGGTGGTCTCGGAGCGGCGCGCCTGGCGTGCTCGTTTCAATCTGCTGCAGCCCGTGGATCTGTTGTTGCAGGTGGAGCACGGCGGAACCTATCGGGCCGGGCTGACGGAACAGTCCGAGGCCATCGCCGACTTCCGCATCCAGCCCCTGTATCAGTCCGCACCGCGAACGGCGGGCACGGACTGGCAGGCCGGCAGTGACCACATCTGGGATCTCAACCCGGGGCTCTACCGGCTGTCCCTGCGTCCGGCCGCCGGCCATCCCGGCATCGCCGAGCTGCGCATCGGGCCTGAAGGCGGAGACGCCTCCGTCGAGGAGACAGCGGCGATCGCGGTCCGCGATGCCGGCGCGTTGCGCCTGGTGGATAGCGGCCGGAGCCGGATCGCCGAGGTCAACGACTTCGATCACGGCGGCGGCGGGCTGGTCATCCGCCCCGCGCCGCTGCGGCTGGACCAGGTGCTGCCGGTCACCCTGGCCGCCTCCGGCGTCCGGGACTTCCCGGTCCAGGGCGTGCGCGGTCGAACCCTGATCGCCGAGGCGCCCGACGGCAGCCTGCTGCCGGTCGCCATGCGCCGGCAGGGTCCCTGGGAAAGCGCCATTCCCGTGAGCAGGGACGGCGCCTTCACCGCCTATGTCCGAAACGACGCGGATCGGCCGGTGAACGTCCACCTGCGCTGGCAGCAGGACCCGCCGGCCGTTGCCGGCCATGCGGACCTGAAGGCATTGCCGCCGCAGGTACTCGCCAGCCGTATACAGCCGCTGACCGAGTTGTCGGAGGGTGCTGAGCAGCGCCTCACCCTGCCGCGCCAGGGCCGGCAAAGCCTGCTGCTGCGTGTGGCCGAGCCCGCGTTGTACCGGATGGAATCCACCGGCCTGCTGGACACCCGCGGTGAGCTGCGCGACCGCACCACGCTGGATCTGGCGTCCGCGGCGGAAGGCGGCAGCGGCCGCAACTTCCTGATCCAGCGTTATCTGCGGGATGGTGAATACCGGCTGGTGACGGGCGTGCAGGGCCGCAGCGCCGGACCACTGGCGCTACGCCTGGCGCGCACGGCGATCAATGACGGCGGCCTGCTGCCGCCGGATACACCGGGCCGGGCCACGTTGGGCCCCGAAGCCGCCATCCGGTACACCGTGCCGGTCAGTCGCCCGGGGCCACACCGTATCCATGTGCGTGGGCTGGAACAGGACTTCGCCATTCATCTGGAAGGACCGGATGGCTGGCCGGTGATCGTGCCCGGCAGCCGCACGCCGTTGACCGTGCAACTGGAGCCCGGCGAGCACACACTGACGGTGATTCCCCAGTCCGTCACTGCACGGGCCGTTACCCTGATTAGCGCACCTGCGGAACCCGTCGCCGGGACCGCGGGGCATGGGCCGCACCTGCTGCCGCTGAACGCGCGGCGGAACCACCTCTGGCGGGAGCCGGGCGACGGACAAAACGAGCGTGAGCCGGACCGGTGGGAATTCACGCTGGACGCGCCCATGGACGTGCGCGTGGGCCTGCACCAGGCCATGGAGGCCGAACTGCAACGGCGGGACGCCGGCGAGTGGCGGTCGCTGGGCCGCATGCGTGGGTCGGAGGAGCAGGGCTGGCATGCGATGGAGGCCGGTGACTACCGGCTGCTGGTCCGCGCTGCCCGCCGGGATGACCGGCGCGGCTACCATCTGGCAGTCAACACCCGGGAACTGCCGGCCGGACAGAGCCGCCGGGTGGCGGTGCCTGGCTCCGTGCCGCTGTCCCTGGCCGAGGACGGCATGGTGCAGCTCTGGTCCCTGTCGGGGCTCGACGTGGAAGCCACACTGCGGGACGCGGATGGACGCCGTGTCGCCTTCAGCGATGCCCGGCCGGATGACTGGAATTTCCTGATCAGCCGCCACCTGCCGGCCGGCCGCTACCGCCTGGAACTCGGTACCGCCGATGGCAGCGAGGGCGAGGCCGAGGTCGCGCTGACCCGACTGGAACGGGAAGAGCAACCCGCGCTGACAGCCGGTGACGACGCCGAACAGCGAGAGCGGCAGGTGCATGTCTATCCGCTGACGCTGCCTGACACCATGCCGGAGCGGGGCTACCCGCTGCTGGTTGAAACCCGCTCCACCGGTACGCACGGCCTGTCCCTGGAACGGCTGGAGGGTGAGCGCTGGCAGGTGCTGCACACGGTCACCGGGCGGACCAACCGGGCGGGGCTGGTGCTGGCCGACAGCGATTCCGCGCCGCATCGCTTGCAGGTCTGGCCGCTGGATGACGGCCCCGCCCCGGTTCGAATCGCCGTTGGGACCGCTCCGAAAAACCTGCAGGTCGGTGGGGAAACCCTGACTCCCCTGGAAGTTCCCGGTACCGGCATGACGCTGGCGCTGGCCCGCTTGCCGGCCGCCACGCTGCACCGGGCCCAGGGGGCAGGCGAGGTGCGCTGGGCGCATCCGGGAGACGCCTTCCGCCCGACCGCCCAGGGCTGGATACCGGCAACGGATTCCGTGCTGTGGCTGTTGGGTGGGCCGGACACGGAGCCGGTCACGCTGGCTGCCCCGCGCCTGCTTCCCGGACAGCGGCTGGAAGTGCCGGTGGCATCCGCCGTGCGGCTGCCGGCCGGGAATGGCCGGGACATGGGCACCACGGTCCGCCTATGGCTGGCGGAGAGCGCGGGGCCGGTTCCCGCCATCCGTGCCGCCGATCGTGACCACGGCCTGTGGACGGTGTCCGGGCGCAGCGCGGTGGCGGTGGCCCTGCCGGGGCAAGCCCCGGATACCCTGGAAGTGCGGCGGGCTGACGGCGAGGACCGTCCGGCCACGCTGCGGCTCGAGCAACGCGCCTTGACCGTGGAAGATCACGGGGCGCTCTCCGCGGATGCCGGGCGGCAGATTCAACTCGCACCCGGCACCGCGGCCAGGCTCGCGCTGCCGGAGGGGGCGGCGCAGGAACTGCGACTGGCCGGCCCGGCCCGGATCGCAGCGGTCAGCGGCAAAGGTGATGAGGGCCAGGTTTACTGGACAGGGCTTTCCGCCGGCACCCTGCACGGGCCGGTGGCCGGTGATGTGCTCTGGCTGGCCAATGCCGGGGAGAGCAGTGCCGACATCAGCCTGTCCCTGCGACCGGCCGATGACGATCGTCGGGCGGGCCCCGGTGGGGTGCTGCACCTGGCCGACGGCTATCGCGGCGAACGCCTCGTGCCGCTGAACCGCCTGGCGCCCGGCGCGCGCATCCGCCTGGGAGGCGACCTCGATGATGCGTATCTGTTGACCGGCGATGGCCGCGTACTCCCATCCGAGAACGGCGTGATCGCCGCCGGGGACGCGTCCCGCGGCACGCTGCATCTGATCCACGGAACCGGTGCCTACGGCGCCTGGCTGGACGCCGGCCAAGCCGTGCACTGGGTGGATGGAGCCACGGTCAGCGCCGACGCGCCGTCGCTGCTCAGCCTGCGCAGTCCGGTCCCGGCCGTGGCCCGGCTCGGCGAGAGCGACGATTACTGGCTGGATGTTGCCCACCCTGCCGATCTCCTGGTTCCGGCCGGGGATCACCGCTTGCGTTTTGCCCCGGTCCGCGAAGGCAGTGCGCCGGGGTTCCGGCTGTCGGCAGTGGAACCCATGCCCGAGGGCCTGGGCGCTCCTTTGCGGCTGGCGCCGGGCGAAAGCCGGGCCTTCGGCTTCCGGCTGGAGGAGGAGCGTACCGTGGGTGTCGGCCTGCGGGCGGAGCGCGAAGTCGTCCAGGGCCGGCTGGTGAATGCCCACGGGGAGACGCTGGGCGAGGGTGTGGTGCAACTGCATCAGGCCCTGCCCACCGGACGCTATTACCTGATTGCCCATTTGCCGCCGGGAGAAACGCCGGTGCTGGTGCGCCCTGCGCTGGTGGGTTCGGAGGCGCCGGACGATCTGATTCCGGACGATGTGCGCCGGCGACTGAGCGAGCAGGTGCAGGAGTAGGGAATGCGAAGAACAGGATCTTTCCTTCCGGGGGTACATTCCTGCCGGAAGCTGGTCGGCCTGGTGCTGCTGTCCATACTGGTCTGCCCCCCGGTGCTGGCCGACGCCGTGCCGGCGCGGCCGGACGGAGCGGTGATGGTCCCCGATCAGTTTCTCCGTGCCTGGGATCCGGTCACTATTTTTTTCGACGAGGACCGCGGTCCCGCCGAAGCCGGGCTGGAAACCGAGCCTGAACGCCATGTACGCATGACACCCGAGCATCCCGGTGTCTACCGCTGGCTGGATGCGCGCACGCTGCAGTTCCGGCCGGTCGATCCCTGGCCGGCGCTGGCCGAGATTCAGTGGCGGATCGGCGACCAGAGCCGGACGCTGTCCACGTTGATGGCGCCGGCCATAAGCAGCCAGCCCGCTGATGGCGCGGATAACCTGCCGCCGGTGGACACGATCATCCTCGGTTTTCGCGAACCCATGGCCGAGGACGACCTGGCACGGATGATTCGGGTGGACGTCTATCGCCAGCCTGGCATGGACACCGAGCCGTTGCGGACACTGGGTAGCGAAGCCTTCAGTCTCCAGGCCCTGGAACGGGCCGACCGCTCGGCCCCGGCCCGCTACCGTCTCCGGCTGCAGGAGCCTGTCGGCGAGGGCATGCATGTGGTTGTGCGCTTGCGCCTGTCGCTGGACGACACCACCGGGCAGGCCTTCCAGACCATCGACTTCGGCACCCGGCGGCCGTTCCGTCCGGTGAGCTTCGGTTGCCCCCAGTCGCTGCGGGCGGTCACCCAGGAGGGCACCGCCTATCCGGCGGAAGATGTCACGCTGTGTCGCCAGGAGCACCGCTCGCTGGATGTGTACTTCACCGAGGAGCCGGCACCGGTGGATCCGGTGCAGGGCCGCAATCTGGTGCGTTTCGAACCGGCCGTCGAAGATCTCGGCTATCGGGTGGCGGGCAACCGTCTGCGCATCAGCGGCGACTTCCGCTCCGACACGGTCTACCGGATGACGGTGACCCCTGCCCGCCTTGAGGACGTGCATGGCCGGCCACTGACGATGGACGGCGCCAGCAGCCTGCACTTCGCGTTTCCCGCGCCACAGGATTTCCTCTCCGTCAACCGGGGCGAAGGGCGTGTGCTGATGGAGCGTCATGGCCTGCGGATGCTGCCGCTGCGCGGTCGTGGCGACAGCCGGGTGGACCTGCGCATCCACGCCGTGGACCCGGAGGACCTGGATTTCTGGCCCTACGTGGACAACCCCGTGGTTGTCAACGATGATGCGCGGCCGCCAGGCCCGGGTGAGGAGCCGGGAGACCGGGTCCAGCTGCGCATGGACCCCCAGGCGCTGGCCGCCCGCATCCACGCGTTGGGATCACCCAGTGTCTCGGAACTGGTGCAACTGCCGCTGGGGGACCACCGGGGTGTGGCCCGGTTCGGCCTGGACCTGTCTCCGCATCTGGGCCGGATCGCCGGCGAAGGCCGGCCCGGGACCTATCTGGTGGGTCTTCGTCGGCTGAATGACAGCGATCAGCGGCACTGGGTCCGCCTGCAGGTCACCGACCTGTCGCTGACCGTGGTGGAAGAGGAGCGGCAGGTGCGCTTCCTGGTCACCTCGCTGCGCAGTGGCGAGCCGGTGGTGGGGGCGCGGGTGCGGGTGGATGCCGCCGACACCCGGCGGCAGCCGGGCCGGCTGCTGGTGAACCGTGCCGACGGCATCACCGATCGTTCCGGGGCCTACGTCTGGCAGCCGCAGCCGGCCCGGGGCGAATCGCCGCCGGAGCGGATCGTGGTCACCCATGGTGACGACACACTGGTGGTGGACGTGCGTTCCAGCCCCCCGGAGCGCTACTTCCGCGGCAACCTGGCCCGGGAGAGCGGCTGGCTGCAATGGGCCGCATCGCCCGCCGCACTGGCGGGGCGGCCGGAATCGCCGGACTGGCGCTGCCATCTGTATACCGAGCGGCCGGTCTACCGGCCCGACGAGCCCATGCACATGGCCGGCTACCTGCGCCAGGTGCACCGGGGGAAGATCGAGAACCGGCCGAATCGCGTCAGCCTGGTGGTCGCCGGACCGGACGGCAGCGAGTGGCGCTACAGGCCCGAGTTGGACGATCACGGCGGTTTCTACAGCCTGTTCGAGGAGCGCACCCAGGCCACCGGCGAATATCGCATCACCGCCAGTTACGGCAGTGAACAGCGCCTGCAGCCCTGTGGCACGGTGACCGTGGAGCGGACGGCCTACCGCATTCCGCGGTTCGAGGTGCGGCTGGACGGCGCGGCGCGGATTCCCATGGACCGGCCCTTCCAGGTGCGGCTGGATGCGGAATACTACGCCGGCGGCATGGTCCGGGAGCGACCGGTGCGCTGGCGGGTGACCCAGTTCCCCTATCACTGGCAACCCCGCGGCCGGGAGGGCTACCTGTTTTCCTCCGATGCCCGCTATTCCGGGGTGGGCCGGTTCGAGTCCAGGCCCGCGCTGTCCGAGGAAGGGCGTACCGACGGCGATGGCGTGGCCACGTTGACCGTGGACCCCACGCGCGAGCCCACGGCCCAGCCCCGTCGCTATGTGTTCGAGGCCACCGTGGTCGGAGACGACGACCAGACGGTGACCGATACGCTGGACGTGCTGGCGTTGCCGCCGTTCGTGCTGGGGGTGAAGGCGCCGCGCTACCTGGAACGCGAGGACACGCTGGATGCCTCGGTGATCATGCTGGGGCCGGACGAGGAGCTGATCGCCGGCGAGGAGATCACCGTTCGGCTGATCCGGCGCCGCTGGGCGGCCCGGCTGCAGGCCTCGGACTTCACGGACGGCGAGCCCGCGTATCGGACCGAGGTCATCGACGAAACGCTGGCGGAGCGCACGCTCACCAGCGCCGCGGAGCCGCTGGCATTCAGCCTGCCGCTGGACGATACCGGCGTCTATGTACTGGAGGTCTCCGCCCGGGACGCCCTCGGCCGCAGCCAGCACGTGGAACTGGATCTGTTCAACAACGGCGAGAGCCGTGCCACCTGGCCCCGGCCCCCTGCCGCCACTTTCGACGTGGCCACCGAGCGCGACCGCTACACCCCCGGCGAAACCGCCCGATTCATCCTGCAGAGTCCCGTGGCTACCGCCCGCGCACTGGCTATCGTGGAGCGGCCCGATGGCAGCAATGGCTACCACTGGCTGGCGGTGGAGAACGGCAAGGCGGTTTTCGAGCTGCCGGTGACCCGGGATTTCATGCCCGGCGTGCCGGTGCATTTCGTGCTGATGCGTGGCCGGCTGGAGGGCGTTGCGCCAGCCAGCCGCAACGGTCTGGACCTGGGCAAGCCGGTCACCATGGCGGCCTCGGCCACAGTGGCGGTGGCGGACGATGACCACCGCCTGGAGCTGGCGCTGGAATACCCGGCGCAGGCCCTGCCGGGCGAGGAGGTGACCGTGCGGATCCGCCTCTCAGACCGCGAGGGCAGGCCGCTGGCCGGCCGGGCCAGCCTCTGGCTGGTGGACCAGGCGGTGCTGGCCCTCGGCGAGGAGCAGCCGCTGGACCCGTTGCGGGATTTCATTCGGGAGCGACCTGCACGAACGGCCATCCGGGATACCCGCAATCGCGCCGTCGGTGAGCTGCCCTTTCTGACCGAGCCCGGTGGCGACGCCGCTGCCCGCATGGACAGCGCCCAGCAGATACTGGACGGCCTCACGGTACGGGAGCGGTTCGAGTCCGTACCGTATTTCGAGCACGGCATCAATGTGGGTGCGGATGGCACGGCCAGCGTCACCATTACCCTGCCGGACGATCTCACCAACTTCATGCTGCGGGCCAAGGCGGCCGCGGGACCGGATCGCTTCGGCTATGGCACCGGCCGGATGGCCGTGCGCCTGCCGGTCATCGTGCAGCCATCGCTGCCGCGGTTCCTGCGCTACGGTGATCGGTTCACGCTGTCCGCTACCAGTAGGGTGGTGGACGGCGAAACCGGCGCCGGCCAGGCGGTGCTTCAGCTCCGCGGGCTGGAGACCGGCGCGGCAGTGGAGCAGCAATTCCGCTGGCCGGAAACCGGCGCGTACCGGATCGACTATCCGGTGTCGGTGCCGATGCCGGAGCACTGGCCGCAGGACCCGTCCCTCCGACCCGATGTCGGTATCACGGTGGGTGTCCGCCGGCAGGCGGACGGCGTCGGCGATGCCTTCTCCGTGAACCTGCCCCTGTACCCGGATCGTGAGGCGGTCAGCACGGCCCTGAGCCGGCAACTCGGCCCCGGCGAGACGCTGGCGCTGGACGGCATCGACGAGCCGATGCGGGAGCACAGCCTGCGGCGGTCGTTGCTGCTGTCCCGCCAGGCCGGCGTGCTGGAGACGGCAGCCGGGCTGAATTACCTGCTGCACTACCCCCACGGCTGCGCGGAGCAGCGCATCAGCCGGGCGCGGGCCCTGCTGGCCACCCGCGAACTGCTGAGCCTGCTGTATCCGGACCAGGGGACAGCGCTGCTGGATCGCCATGTCAACGGAACCCTGGCCTACCTGGCCGACGCCGCGGCGGAGGACGGGTCGATCGGCTTCTGGCCCGGCGCCCGTCACGGTAACGTGGCGGTCACCGCCTGGGCGCTACATCTGATGGTCGAGGCCGAGGCGGCCGGTTTCACCGTGAATCCGGTGCTTCGGCAGCGGGTGAAGAACGCTCTGCAACGGGGGCTGCGCGGCGGCCATGGCCGCTATTACAGCCGCTATCTGGAACGCACCATGGCGTTGACGGCGCTGGCGGCCGACGGCGAGCTGGATAGCGGCTACGCCGCCGAACTGGCGCGGCGTAGCCAGTTCCTGGACACCGAATCCAGCGCCAGGGTGACCCGGGCGCTGGCCTCCGAAAGCAATCCCGGGCAGCCCATGCTGCAGCGTCTGACGGAGATGCTCTGGGGGAGTCTGATTTTCCGCCTGCACGATGGCGAGGAGATCTACGCCGGGCTGCGCGAGCAGGCCACGGACCGTTCACCGGTGATTCTTCCCTCCGAGACCCGCACCATCGCCCAGGTCCTGCAGGCGGTGCAGGCCGCCGGGGTGCCGGCGGAGCGGGAGCGGGAGCAGGCGCTGGTGGATATCCTGGTGCAGCTCGGCCGGGGCAGCGGCTGGGGGACGACCAACAGCAACGCGGAAGCCATCCTGGCATTGTCGGAGAGCCTGAGCCGCGTCGATCCGGCCGACGCGGCGGTGACGGTGACCGTTGCCGGGGACGACGGTCAGCGGCGGCAACGTCTGGAACCGGAGGCACCGCTGCTGCGACTGCCGCTGGAGCACGGCGACCCGCTGCGGATCACCCAGGACGGCGTGCGGACGCTAGGAGTACTGCTGAGACAAAGCCACGTCCCCGCGGCACCGGGGTCGCAGGCCTCCTCGCATGCCAGGGGCTTCGCCGTGGATCGCCGTCTGGTTCGCATTGCCGGGGATCGGGAGCGCGCGGTCGCGCTGGAGTCACCGGGCCAGGAGGTGAACCTTGTGGTGGGCGAGGTGGTTGAGGACCGGCTGACGCTGGTCAACCCGGAAGAACGCCATCACGTGGCAGTGGTCATGCCGCTTGCGGCTGGCATGGAGCCCCTGAACCCGACGCTGGAGACTGCTCCGCCGGAAGCGACGCCGTCCAGGCCCCTGAGCCGGGCGCCGGACCATGTCGCCTATCATGATCACCAGGTGGCCTTCTATTACGAAACGTTGCCCGCTGGCAGCTACAACTTCGCGTTTCGTCTGCGTGCCCAGGTCCCCGGGCAGTACACCCAGCCGCCGGCCGTGGCGGAACTGATGTACCAGGAGGCGGTGCGCGGCCAGAGCCACGGGGCGGCCATCCATATCACCCGCGGGCAGGCGGAAACGGATGGCACGGAAAGCCGGTAGCGGAGCGCTGGTCAGTCGGCGCGTCTCCGGTATTGTGCTGCTGGTGCTGGCGGCGTTGCTGTTGCTGCCACTGTCTGCCGCCTGGCAGCGGGCCGAACTGATGGAGCCCCCGGCGAGCTATCTGCTGACCGACCGGCACGGCAGCTACCTGGCGGATGTCGGCGGGCCGGCGCCGGGGGATCACGGCTACTGGCCGCTGGAGCGGGTGCCCGAGCGCGTGGCGGCGGCCACCCTGGCACTGGAGGACGGCCGCTTCCACAGCCACCCTGGGGTCGACCTCCTGGCTCTGCTGCGGGCGGCCTGGCAGAACCTGCGTTGTGGCTGCGTGCATTCCGGCGCGTCCACCATTGCCATGCAGGTGGCCCGCTTGCAGAATCCGGCGCCGCGCACGCTGGGCAGCAAGAGCATGGAGGCGCTGACCGCCATCTTCCTCACGCTGCGCCACGGCCGCGAGGCCGTGCTGCGGCAGTATCTGCGACTGGTACCTTACGGTAACGGAAGCCACGGCATCGCCCATGCGGCCCGGTGGTATCTGGACAAGCCGGTGGACGAACTGAGCTGGGCGGAGATCGCCTATCTGTCGGCCATTCCCCACGCCCCGCACCGGCTCAATCCGGCTCGTCCGGACGGGCACGCGCAGGCTGCAGCCCGGGGCAGGCGCATTCTGCAGGCGCTGCATGCGCTGGATGTGATAGACGCGACGGAACGGGATCTGGCCGACCGCCAGATCGGCCGGCTCGGTCTCCGGCCCCGGCCGCGGCGACCGGCCGGCGCGCTGCATGCCATTCTCGAACTGGAGCGGCAGCTGCAGTCGGCCCCATGGCCGGCAGGCGTGGCGGTCACGGCGTTGCACCTGCCCAGTCAGCAAATGATCCATCGGGCCGGCCAGCGCTGGCTGAACACCCATGCCGATCAGGGCGTGCAGCATGTGGCGGTCCTGGCGGTGGATCGGGAGACCATGGCGGTGCGGGCCCTGGTGGGCTCCGGCGACTACTTCGATTCAAGCGGAGGCTCCCTGGACTATTCACGCCGGCCGCGCTCGCCGGGTTCCGTGCTGAAGCCGTTGATCTACGCGCTGGCTCTGGAGCGCCGGGTGATCCGGCCGGATACCATCCTGTGGGACCATGCCAGCGGGGTGTCCGGGGTCCGCAATGCCGACAGGTTGTTCCTCGGCCCCATGCTGCCGCGCCAGGCACTGGCCAACTCCCGCAATGTGCCGGCGGCGCAACTGGTGCAGCAGGTCGGCCTGGAGACCAGCTACCGGTTTCTGGAACAGGCCGGCCTGCATCGCGACGCCAGGCCGGCGGAGCATTACGGGGTCGGCCTGGCGCTGGGCACACTGCACGTGACGCTGCGCGACGTGGTGCAGGCCTTCGGTATCCTCGCCAATGACGGGCGGCTGCGGCCTCTGCGCTGGTTGCAGGATGAGCCGTTGCACGCAGCGGCTAACCGGCTACTGGGTGCGGATAGCAGCCGGCTGGTGACCGCGTTTCTGTCTGACCCCATGGTGCGCCTGCCGAGCTTTTCCCGCATGGGGGCGTTGGAATACCCGTTCCCCGCGGCCGTGAAAACGGGGACCAGCCAGGACTTCCGCGATGCCTGGACGGTGGTCTACACGCGTGATTTCGTGGTCGGCGTCTGGGCCGGTCGCAGTGACGGTGCGCCCATGCACGACGGCATGCGCGGCATTGCGGTTGCCGGGCTGGCCCGGGAGGTCCTGCTGGGGCTCTATGCCCTGCCCGGGGCTTCGCGCCAGGCGCGTGCGTTCCCGCCACCGGAGGGCTATACACCGGTTTCGCTCTGCCTGCACAACGGTTCCAGAGATCTCGCCCGGTGCCCGGCGGTGACCACCGAATGGGTGCGGACGGCGGGCAGGGAGCGTATCGCGGCGTCGGCGGTCGCCCCGCTGCCGGAGCGGGATCTGGTGGAGCGCCGGACGCCGTCTCTGCGTATCGTTTCGCCCGCTACCGGCACCGTCTACTATCGCAACCCGGAAACGCCGGAGGGACTGGCCCGCATACGCCTGCGGGCCGACGTGGCGCCAGGCATCGAACAGTTGGTCTGGTATGTGAACGGCCGGCCGCAGGCCGTGCTCGCGGCCGACCAGGTGTTCGAATGGCCCATGGAGGCCGGCCGGTATGCCTTCCACCTGGAGCTGCCTTTCCGCCCGGAGCGATCTCGCCAGGTGGAGCTGGTTGTGCGCTGAGCGGTGAATTCACGGATGCCGGCAACGGCATGCGCGTCCGGTCCTCCTCCGATGGCCGCTCGTCATCTCCGGTCTGTGCCGTGCGGGAAAATTTCCCTGAGCCATACTCAGACATTCGTCGCGTGTATGGTACGGGAGGTCGGGAAGCCATGGCCGAAACAACCGGACAGGTCAATGAATACGTGGAGTTCTGGAACGATACGCTGGCCGACAAGTTCGAGCGCTATCGTGAAATCCTGATGAACGGGCTCAGCCTGCACAGCCGCATTCCCCTCGAACGCCTGGAAGTGACCCCGGGCTCGCACATTCTGGACGTGGGTTGCGGTTGGGGGGATACCGCGCTCACGCTGGCACGCATGACCGGCCCGCAGGGGTCGGTCATGGGCCTGGATTGCGTGGATCGCTTCCTGGAGAAAGGTCGCCGGGACGCCGCCGATGCCGGCCTGACGAACGTGGAGTTCGTGGACGCCGATGTGGAAACCTATCCGTTCAGGCCGGAATACGACCTGTGTTTCTCACGCTTCGGGATGATGTTCTTCCAGAACCCGGTGGCGGCCATGCGCAATATCCGCAAGGCCTTGCGCCCGGGCGGCCGTCTGGTCTTCATTGTCTGGCGGGATATCGAGGACAATCCCTGGTTGGGAGTGCCAAAACAGGTCGTGCTGGACTTCCTGCCGCCTCCTGGCGAGGATGCCCGGACCTGCGGACCGGGGCCGTTCTCCATGGCCAATCCGGACGTGGTGACGAAACAACTGGAGATCGCCGGCTTCGCCGACATGCAGTTCGATCGGACCGATGGGCCGGTCATCGTGGGGGACTCGGTAGAGAACGCCATGCAGTTCCAGCTGGCTCTGGGACCTGCCGGAGAAGTGTTCCGCGAGGCCGGGGAGGAAGCGGAGCGCCGGCGCGGGGAAATCGAGCAGGCTTTGCGGAACGTGCTGGCGCCGTTCGAGGATCAGGGCCGGATCGTCATGCCGTCCAGTTCCTGGACGGTGACGGCGCGAAACCCGGGTTGAGTCTCACCGGGGAATCAGCGTCCGCGTCGAGCGTGTTCCGGACGCGGACGCTGATGAGTGCCGGCGCTGTGCTCAGAAGGTGAAGATGGTCCCGGCGGACACGATGCGCGGCGAGTTGTCGCCGACGCCGCCGCCCACCGGGCTGCCATGCCCGAAGCCACCGGCCGCGTATTGCGCGTTTTCCCCGTTCAGCGTGGTGGTTCCGGCGGCGTAGACGGAGAGTTGCGGGGCCAGGCGGTGGGAAATCACCAGCCCGAGGTGGTTCGCCTCGTCGTCGCCGACATCACTCTCGGCGGCATGCAGCCACTGGACGCCGAGAGAGGTTCCGGTACCGAAGGTGTATTGTGCGTGCGCACCGTAGGTCTGCCGATCGAAACTGGCGATGTCGGAATCCATGTGCTCGAACAGCAGGCCGAACCTGGCCGCCCCGGGCGTGAAGACCGCAATGACCCGGTAGGCGTTGTCGACGTTGTCGTCCTTGCGGTAGGCAGCGGTAAGATCCGCCCAGCCGAAAGCGCGCCCGATACTGGCGCTGATGCTCTCCTCGTCGCCGACACCGCCGAACTGCGCTGCCAGCCGAATGCCGGAGAACTCCCCATGCCAATGGATGGAACTGGCCTCGCGCGTGTTCAGGTGTGCTGTATTGTCGCTGGAGCGGCCGATGATGGCTTGCGGGTCAGCGGCTGTGCCGGTGAACAGGGTTCCACGGATACCTGCAACACGGTAGGGGTTGTCCAGCAAGCCGACGCGCACCGTGCCGAATCCCCCGCGCAGGCCGACGAACGACTGGCGCTGGCCGATGGCTGCGCTCTCGCCGGAGAGATCCACCTGGCGCTCGATCTGCCAGATGCCGGTGAGATTGCTGCCCTCGATGGGCAGTGCCCCACGGAAGCCGAAGCGGCTGGCGTTGCTGGAGACGCTGGATTCGCTGTCTGAGACGTCGTCGTCGGGTTCAGCGTAATCCAGCGAGAGATGCAGCAGGCCGTAGACTTCCAGCCTGTCCCCGAGAATCTGAGCCGCCTGACCCGTGACCGGGAGCAGGGAGGCGGTCAGTATTGCTGCGATCAGTAGCGGTTTTCCTTGTTGGGTCTTCATGCTCTTTATCCTGAGTTGTCATTGGTTATCGGTGTTGCGAGTAACGCCGAAGGCCAGGAGGCAGTCGCCAGCCGGCGGCACGGCATTGACTCGCGCTACTCAGGAGAGCGGTTATGTCCTTTTGAATCAATGATTTGAACATGAAGGAATGTCATGCCGGATGTCTTGCACTCCGGCACCATTCCTGCTCTGCGCGCCTACGCCGCGTGGCGGCGAGCCTCGGTCAGCGAGCGTCCGATGATGAACAGGCCCACGGTGATGTCCCGGTAGATCGCCTGCCCGACATCGGTGAGTTCCACGCCGTTGGAATGGCGATGAAACAACCGGGCGTCCAGATATTCCTCGAAGCGCCGTATCTGGTGCGTGACGGCTGATTGCGTCAGGTACAGCTCGGCCGCCGCCCGGGTGAACGACTTCAGACGGGCAACGGCCTCGAAGGCTTTCAGCGTCTGTATGGGGGGATAGCGGACAGGGCAGTCCTGCGTGTCGATGGAAACGGTTGCTTCGACAGGGGCGTACGGATGGCCGGGGATGGTCTGCGCTTTCATGATTGTCTCCTCCCGCGCCCGGTATGGGCGGCTGTTGTTCTTCAGCGCTGTTTGTCGCGCCTCGGGAGGTCTTTTAGCAGTATTCGGGCCACCCCTGTTTTTTGCCCAAGATATTGATATCTATTGAAATAAAGTGTTTTTCTCCACGCGCGCAGGCAAGAATCCGCCGAATGGCCCGGGTTGAGTCGGCGGATTCTTGCCGATGACGGATTCGCATGGGCGTCGCGAGGCAAGGCTCCGGCCGCCGGGCTAGCGTTGAATGGCGGCCTCCCGCATCAGTCCGTATCGCTGCATCTTCTCGTTCAGCGTGCGTCGCGGCAGTCGCAGATCCTCCATGGCGGCGCGGATATTGCCCTTGTGGCGGCGCAATGCATCCTCGATCAGGCTGCGCTCGAAGGCGCGCACCTGCTCCTGCAGGCCGATCCGTGGCCCGTCGCGACAGGACGCAGCAGCCCTGAACGGCATGAAGGTCTCGCCCTGTGCGGGGGGAGACAGAACGAAACGCGTGGCTACATTCTTGAGTTCACGTACATTGCCGGGCCAGTCGTAGGTCATCAGGGTGGCGATGGTACCCGAGTCCGGGTACACCATGTCTCGCTGATAATTTTCCGCCGCCTGTTCCGCAAACATGGTGAACAGAATGGGAATGTCCTCCTTGCGCTCGCGCAGCGGGGGGATACGGAATTCGAGGATGTTGAAGCGGTAGTAGAGGTCCTCCCGCAACAGGTTGCGTTCCATGGCCTCCTGCGGATCGATGTTCATGGCCGCCACGAGCCGGAAGTTCGCCTGGCGCAGATGGTTGGATCCCAGGCGGCAGAACTCCCGCTGCTCGATCACACGCAACAGCTTTGCCTGCACGTCCATTGGCATGCTGACCACCTCGTCCAGGAAAAGCGTGCCCTCGGTCGCCTGCTCCAGGCTGCCGATACGGCGCTGGGACGCCGACGTGAAGGCTCCCTGTTCATGGCCGAACAGTTCGCTTTCGGCCAGTGTCGCGGGGATGGCCGCGCAGTTGAGTGCTACGTACGGCTGCTGGCGGCGCGGGCTGAGGTCGTGAAGGCAGCGCGCGATCACCTCCTTGCCGGTGCCGGTTTCTCCCACCAGCAATACATTGGCATCCACCGACGCGGCGTCCAGCACCTGTCGTTTGAGTTTGCTGATGGCCGGACTACTGCCCACCAGGCGCGCGTGCAGCCCGCCCATTTCCTGCATCTGCGCGTGCAGGGAGCGGTTCTCCAGCACCAGGCGGCGTTTTTCGCAGGCGCGGCGCACCGAGTCCAGCAGGCGTTCGGCATCGAAGGGCTTCTCGATGAAATCATAGGCGCCGGCGCGCATCGCCTGCACCGCCATGTCGATATCACCATGACCGGTGAACAGGATGACGGGCAGATCGGCGTCCGTCTTCAGCAGGGTCTGCTGCAACTCCAGTCCGGACATGCCGGGCATGCTGATATCGGAAATCACCACTGCGGGCGCTCCGTATTCCAGCGCCGGGAGGAGTGCGTCGGCACGGCTGTGGGTCTGCACGGAGAATCCGGCAAGCCGCAGCCAGCGACTGACCGAGTTCCGCATCGCCTCGTCGTCTTCCACCAGTTGCAGTTCGATGGAGGTGGCGTCCTGAGTGGCCGTGCTCATGAAGTTCTCCCGGGAAGCGTGACGGTGAAACGGGCGCCGCCCAAGGGCAGGTTCTCCGCATTGATGGAACCGCCCATGGCGGTGACGATGCGCTCGGCGATGGCAAGCCCCAGCCCCAGTCCTGAACCGGATCCCTTGGTGGTGAAGAATGGTTCGAACAATTGCCGGGGGTCGCCCGGTATCCCGCTACCGGAATCCTCCACGGTGAGAACGACGTGCTCGCCTTCTTCCCGAGCGCGGATGCGCAACAGGCGCTCGTCTGTCGACTCCATGGCGTCAATCGCATTCCGGATCAGGTTGACCGTGACCTGTTCCAGGCGGACTTGCTCTCCCAGCGCTTCCAGTGGTGTTTCCGGAAGCTCAGTGTGGACCTGGACATCGGCGCTGGCGAGCTCGCCCCGGAGCAGTAGCAGCGCATTGCTGACACTGTCCCTGAGATCGAAAGGCTCCGCGCGCTCGTCGCTCTTCCGGGCGAAGGTCTTCAGCTCCCGCGTCATCACAGACATCCGGTGGACCAGGCTGTCCACCTGATGCATGACGTCTGCGAGTTCCTCCTGGGAGCCACGCGTGATCAGCAGCCGCGCGGACGCCAGGTTGGTGCGCATGGCGGCCAGTGGCTGGTTGATCTCGTGCGCAACCGATGCAGAGATCTGTCCGAGTGCCGCCATCTTGGTGGCCTGGACCAGTTCGGCCTCGGCAGCCCGCAGTTCCTGCTCGGCACGTCGTCGCTCCTCGATCTCCGTCTGGAGCTGGGTGTTCACCGCGCGTAGCTCGGCGGCGTCGGCGGCTTCCCGGCGTGAGCGGAGTGTTTCCCGGCGTTCGTGGAGTAGCGCGATCAGCAGATACAGCATCACGGCGGCGGCAATCATGATGAGCAGGCTGGTATCCAGCCGCTGGTTTATCGGCGCCATGGGCAGCAGATAGGTCAGCTCCCATTCCAGCGGGTCTATCAGGTTCCTGCCGGAGAGGAAACGTTCGCCATCGATTTCGGTGATCTCGTAGCCACGCCTGCTGGAAATCGTCAACGGCAGCTCCGGTGGTTCATCCACGTGCGCACCGGGAATCTCCAGGGCCGGAGGAACCACGCCCGCGCCGGTGCCCGGCAGCCAGCGGTATCGCCAGTTATCCCGGCTTGCCATCACCACCAGACCGGCCTGATCAGCCACCAGCACGGATTCGTCGTGCGTCTGCCAGCTGCGTTCGATCCCGATGAGGCTGATCTTCACCACCGCCACCCCGGATACGACACCGCCCAGTTCGATGGGCCTGGAGATGTAGTAGCCCGGCACGCGGCTGGTCGTGCCCACCGCGAACTGGCCTCCCTCGTGACCAGCCTTGGCGTCACGGAAATAGGCGCGAAAGCTGAAGTTGCCGCCGATGAAGCTGTCCGGTGCCCGCCAGTTGCTGGAGGCCAGCGTGGTCCCGTTCGCATCCATGATGTAGATCACGTCCGCTTCGGAATCCCGCACGGCCTCCTCCAGGTAGCGGTTGGCCTGCAGCACCGCCGTGCGGTAGCGAAGCAGGTCGTGGACCAGCTCGGACTGGGCAACCAGGTACGGGATGGTGCGATAGCGTTGAAGCTCGCCGTAGATGGTGCGCTCGTACAGCGCCAGCCGCTCATTGATGAGCTGCTGCTGCTCGAACATCAGACTGTCTCTCAGCAGGCTCTGGGCGGGGAGGATGACGGCCGCGGCCAGCAGCAGGTAGATCGCCGAAACCATCAGACGACGACGCATCAGTGAATGGCCCAGCCGCGCCAGCCAAGCTCGTTTGCCTTGCCGCTCCACCCGCGTACTCCCTCGCCTAAGGATGGTTTCCAGTTTATCACCCGTTGCTGGGGGGTGGGCTATGGATCTTTGTCAAAAACATTCTATTTCAGGGGCTTAGGTGCGGCCATGACGACTTTTCATTGGATCAACCGCCGCTTGGTATGGGATACAGCCTAACCGCACACGGATGCACCGGCCTGGACGTCCGGCTCCGTTGTCCGCGCGATGCCCTGAAAAATAGCGATTGGAGGAGAGTCAGTAATGAACGCATTCATCCGAAGGACGCTCGGCCTGGCTTGTGCCGTGGTACTGGCGGCCAGTGCCGGCAGCGCAGTTGCGGACCGCAGCGACTGGCCACGCAGCCTGACCGTGGGTACGGCCAGTCAGGGGGGGACCTACTACATCTACGGTGCCGGCTGGGCCAATATGGTCAGCGAGGCCCTCAACATCAATGCCGGGGCGGAAGTCACCGGCGGTCCCGTGCAGAACGCCACGCTGGTACAGATGGGCGAACACCAGTTCGGCATGGTGACGATGGGCCCGGTCTACGAGGCGTGGCACGGGCGCAGCCCGCTGGCGCCGGGCCTGGAGCACACGGATCTGCGCGCGGTCTTTCCCATGTACCAGACCACGCTGCAGATCATTACGCTGAAGGGTTCCGGCATCACCTCGGTGTCCGACCTGGATGGCAAGACCGTCGGCGTGGGGCCTGCGGGCGGCACGGCTGACATGTACCACCCGCGGTTCTTCGAGAAGCTGGGACTCAACGTGCGCACGCGCAATGGCGGCGCCTCCGACCTGGCCGGGCAGCTGCAGGACGGGCTGATCGATGCCTTCGCCTTCGCCGCTGGCAACCCCATCTCGGCGTTCAGCCAGTTGGAGGCGCAGACCGAGGTCAACATCTTCTCGTACAACGAAGAAGAGCTCGAGCGGCTGCTCCCGGATTTCCCGGAACTCAGCGTGTTCGAGATCCCCGCCAGCACCTACCGCAGCATCGACCAGGATTTGCCGGCGGTCAGCGTGTGGAACTTTGCCGTGACGCACAAGGACATGCCCGAGTCCCTGGTGTATGGCGTCACCAAGACGGTCATGGAGAACAACGACCGTATGCGGCAGATCCACGGTGCTTCGCGGGAAACCGTTCCGGAGAACGCTGTCCACGCCGGCATTCTGCCGTTCCACCCCGGAGCCAGGCGCTGGTTCGAGGAGAACGGATACTCGCTGGATAACGGTTCCCAGTGAGCTTTCGGCGGCGCCGGTGCCCTGACGGTACCGGCGTCTTCACGTTCATACGAGGTTGAAGGCGATGAGCACGCACGCTTCAGGGGCGGATGCATCCCCGGCATCCGGCGGCATCCAGCTGGCAGGCAACGAGCGCGCCCTGGCGGGTTGGCGAGGGTGGCTGCTGTTCGGTTTCTGTGTACTGTATACCGGCCTGCATCTGTATTCGCTCAACGTGGCGCCCATCGAGACATGGACGTTTCGCATCCTGCATGTCGCGGGCGGGCTGGTGATCGGCTTCTGCATGACGGCCGCGGTCCGGTTTGACCAGGGGCGGGAGTTCCCCGCATGGACACAGTCGCAGTTGCTGTTCATGGTGCCCGCACTGGCAGGCATGGCTTACGCCGCCTGGTGTATCGCCTATGCATGGTATCTGCGCGAGACCGGTGCCGCGGGAGCGCCTCCGGACTGGGTGTTCGAGCATATGCGCTGGGCGGCATTGGGCGCCAGCCTGATTGCCCTTGGTGCCAGCTGGTTCTGGCGCGGCCCCAGTCGCACCGTCTTCTGGACGGACCTGGTGTTGGCCTTGTCTGCGGTGGTGGTGGCCGCCTACCTGATTTTCGTGCTGCCCCGCTGGCGGATGGCCGCGGGCACCTCCTTCGCCGGCCAGACCGAGATGATCATGGCGGTGGTGGGGGCCCTGCTTATCCTGGAACTCACCCGACGCGTGGCCGGCATGGCGCTGGTTGTCATCACCGCGATTTTCGTCGCCTATGCCTTTGCCGGGCCGTATCTGCCGGGCATTCTGGAACATCGCGGCTATTCCATGAGCCGCTTCTTCACCTATATCTATACCGACAACGGTGTGCTCGGCCCGACCACGGCCGTGTCCTCCACCTACATCATTCTGTTCATCACGTTCGCCGCCTTCCTGCAGGCGTCCCGGGTCGGTGACTACTTCGTCAATTTCGCCTTCTCCCTGGCTGGCCGTCGGCGCGGCGGACCAGCCAAGGTCGCGGTTTTCGCCTCCGGCCTGATGGGCATGATCAACGGCACATCGGCCGGCAATGTGGTTTCCACCGGCAGCCTGACCATTCCGCTGATGAAGCGGGTGGGCTATCACCCCCGAAGCGCAGGCTCCATCGAGGCAGCCGCCTCCACCGGTGGTCAGATCGTGCCGCCGATCATGGGCGCAGGCGCCTTCATCATGGCGGAAATCACCGGTCTCCCCTACACCGAGATCGCCATCGCCGCGCTGATTCCCGGTCTGCTGTATTTCCTGTCCATCTATTTCATGGTGGACCTGGAAGCCCGCAGGGAGGGCATGCGCGGCATGGCCGCCGATGAACTGCCCGACCGGCGCGAGATGCTGCGCCGCGTCTTCCTGTTCATTCCCATCATCATGCTGGTGGCCACACTGTTCATGGGCTATTCGGTGATTCGCGCCGGCACCATGGCCATGATCAGCGCGGCCGTGGTCTCCTGGTTCACCCCGCACCGCATGGGCATTCGTGAACTGCTGGATGCCCTGGCACTCGGAGCCCGGATGGCGATACCGCTGGTGGCGGTCTGCGCCTGCGCCGGCATTATCGTCGGTGTGATCAGCCTTACCGGCGTCGGCGCGCGTTTCGCCGCAATGCTGCTGGGCATCGCCGAAAACAGCCAGTTGCTGGCACTGTTCTTCGCCATGTGCATCAGCATCCTGCTGGGCATGGGCATGCCGACCACCGCTGCCTATGCGGTGGCGGCATCCGTGGTCGCGCCGGGACTGCAGCAGATGGGTATCCCGCCGCTGGTGGCCCATTTCTTCGTCTTCTACTACGCCGTGGTATCGGCCATCACGCCGCCGGTGGCCCTGGCGGCCTACGCGGCGGCGGCCATCGCCGGCAGCGATCCCATGCGCACCTCGGTCACCTCGTTCAAGTTCGGTCTGGCCGCATTCATCGTGCCGTTCATGTTCTTCTACAGCCCGGCGTTGCTGATGGAGGGCAGCTGGCTGCAGGTGCTGCGCGTGACCGTGACCGCGTCCATCGGCATCTACCTGCTGGCCGCCGCCATCCAGGGCTGGTTCTTCGGCCGACTGGCCATGCCTCTTCGCATGCTGTTGCTGAGCGCCGCTCTGCTGATGATCGCCGGCGGACTGATCACGGATTCGGTGGGCATATTGCTCGGGGCGGCCATGTTCGCTTATCAGCGCTGGTTCGTCCGGCCGCCCCTGCGTGTTGACGAGGTGAAGGGGGAAGCAGGATGAGCATGGATTTCGACGAGCAGGCGCTGCGGTATCACCGCCTGCCCCGGCCGGGCAAGCTGGCGATCAGCGCCACCACGCCGCTGGCGAACCAGCGTGATCTCTCGCTGGCCTACTCGCCCGGCGTGGGCGCCGCCTGCCGGGCCATCGCGGCGGATCCGTCCGAGGCGGCCACGCTGACCGCGCGGGCGAACCTGGTGGCGGTGGTGACCAACGGCACCGCTGTCCTCGGCTTCGGCGACATCGGGCCGCTGGCCGCCAAACCGGTGATGGAAGGCAAGGCGGTGCTGTTCAAGAAATTCGCCAATATCGACGCTTTCGATCTGGAGCTGAACGAGAAGGACCCTGAGGAACTGGTGAAAACCATCGCCCGGCTGGAGCCCAGTTTCGGCGGCATCAACCTGGAGGATATCAAGGCGCCGGAGTGCTTCATTGTCGAGCAGCAATTGCGCGAGCGGGTCAACATCCCGGTGTTCCACGATGACCAGCACGGTACCGCCATCATCGTCGGCGCGGCCGTGCTGAACGGCCTGCGCGTGGTGGAGAAATCCATCGATCAGGTGCGGCTGGTCTGCTGCGGCGCTGGCGCGGCGGCGCTGGCCTGTCTGGATCTGCTGGTGAAGCTTGGCCTGCCGCGGGAAAACATCACCGTCTGTGATATCGACGGCGTGGTCTACGCCGGCCGGGACAAGGGCATGGACCGATGGAAAGCCGCCTACGCGCGGGAAACCACGGCACGGTCGCTGGCGGACGTGGTGGACGGCGCGGACATCTTTCTGGGGCTCTCGGCGCCCGGCGTGTTGACGCGCGACATGGTGAAGCAGCTGGCACCGCGTCCGCTGATCCTGGCGCTGGCGAACCCGGTGCCGGAGATTCAGCCCGAGGTGGCCCGGGAGGCACGGCCGGATGCCATCATCGCCACCGGGCGTTCGGACTACCCGAACCAGGTCAACAACGTCCTGTGTTTCCCCTACATCTTCCGGGGCGCACTGGATACCGGAGCCACGGTCATCAATGACGCGATGAAACTGGCCGCGGTGCAGGCCATCGCCGAACTGGCCATGGCCGAACCGTCGGATCTGGTCGCCAAGGCCTACGGCGGGGCGCCAGCGCGGTTCGGGCCGGATTATCTGATACCCCGACCTTTCGATCCCCGTCTGCTGGTGCGGATTGCGCCTGCCGTGGCCAAGGCCGCCATGGACAGCGGTGTGGCCAGCCGGCCCCTTGCGGATTTCGCAGCCTATCGACAGCAGCTGGGCCAGTTCGTCTACAAGTCCGGGTTGCTGATGAAACCGCTGTTCGAGCGGGCCGCGAGAAATCCCAGGCGACTGGTGTACGCCGAGGGCGAGGACCGGCGTGTGCTGCAGGCCGCGCAGCAAGTCGTGGACGACGGCCTGGCATACCCGATCCTGGTGGGGCGGCGCGCGGTGATCGAGGCGCGTATCAGGGAGCTGGGATTGAGGCTCAAACCCGGTCAGGACGTGACGCTGGTGAACCTGGATGATGATCCGCGTTTCGGCGCATACTCGCGGACATGCTTCCATTTGTTGGGTCGTCAGGGCGTTTCCCCGGAAGAGGCCAGGGCCATCATCCGCACCCAGCCCACGGCCGTGGCCGCGCTGATGCTGGGCAGTCACGAAGCCGACTGCATGCTGTGCGGCGCGGTTGGAAAGTTCCAGCATCACTTGGAGTATGTGAGCGAGTTGGTGGGTGTTGAACCCGGCGTATCCAGACTTGCCACCATGACGGCGATGATTCTGCCAAGCGGCACCTACTTCATTGCCGACTCTCACTCGCTGCAGGAGCCGGACGTCGATACACTGGTTCAGACCACCATTCGGGCGGCACGGCAGGTCGAGGCCTTTGGTGTCAAACCCCGGGTTGCCCTGGTGTCCCGGTCGAATTTCGGCACCGGCGGTGCACCCAGCGCCGGACGCATGCGCGAGGCGGTACAGCGCCTGCACGCAGAACATCCGGAGCTGGAAGTCGACGGAGAAATGCACGCCGATGTGGCACTGTCGCAGGAGCTGCGGGATGCGGTTTATCCCGAGGCGCGCCTGGGTGGCTGCGCCAACCTGCTGGTGATGCCCGGCCCTGATGCGGGCCACATCGCCTACAGTCTGCTGAAATCCCTGGGGGGCGGGGTGTCGGTGGGTCCCATGTTGCTTGGGGCTGCCAGGCCTGTGCATATCGTGACGCAGTCCGTCACCGTCCGTGGCCTGGTCAACATGAGTGCGCTGGCGGTGGCGCAGGCCGACCGTCCGCCACAGCCTGATGAGACCGAGCCCGGCGTGATCGCTCCTTATGTGGGCAATGTCCATAGCACCAGCCCCGAGGCCGCCAGCCCGGCCGGCAGTGCCAGCATGCCCAGGCGTGACACCCAGAGCGGGGCATAACTCAACAGCAGGACTGGCAGCAATGCCGCGGCCGTCAGCGCGCCGAACCAGAGCGTCAGTCCTGTCCCTGTTCCCAATGCGGCTGTGCTTGGCCATACGGAGCACACCAGCAGTGTCCACCCACTCCAGCGCAGCATCTTCTGCCGCCCGGCGGACAGGGCAGTTGAAGAGCTCACCTGCCGGAAATGGCGCTGCTGCGCCAGGCAGAGCCCGGTCATGCCGGAGATGGCGAGACACAGTGAACCCAGGAAGGGAATCAACTCCGTCATTGCAGGCTCCCGGTCTCTCTCGTGGTGACTGGTCCCGGTGGCTGCCTGTTTTGCCTGGACACTACGGTGTTCGCGTGACGGCGGCCCGCCAGGTGGCTGGCGGCCGCCAGCGCCACGGCCAGACCCAGTACGGTCAGATCGAAGCCCGCCAGAGGCCAGTCGCCGGCCGGCAGGCTGTGGCCCAGGTGGCGGTCCGTGGTGAGCAGGTTCAATACCGGCAATGATGCAAACGCCGCCCCGGCAAAAGCGAACTGCTCCCGCCAGGCCCGGGCCGGCGGGCGTGCTGCGGAAAGGAGCATGAGCAGCAGCCAGGTGAGGAACATGGTGTGCACTTCCCAGGCCTCGCGCTGGGCGAACTCCACCGGGAGCAGCCGGTTGGCCCAGAAATAGGCGGCCACGGCGGTGAACAGCCCCGCAACCATGCCCGGGTTCAGCCGTTCCACCAGCGCCACGCCCCGGTGATCGCCGCCCCTGCGCTCCAGTTGTTGCCGGCGCTTCACGGTCCATAGCACCAGCCCGGTGCCCACCATGGCGGTACCCAGCACCCCGGAGAGGAAATACAGCCAGCGCAGCACCGGCCCTGCAAACAGACCTTCGTGCAGGCCCAGCAACACGGTCCAAACTGCGTTGGGTGCGGAGGTGATGGCGGGCACCGTGTCGATCAGCTCGCCGTTGACACCGTCGAAGTGCAGTTCCTCGCCGCTGCGTACCGGGCTCTGCGCGTGGCTGGCGCGGAGGATGATGAAAGCATTGCGGTCGCCGGGGTGGTGCACGTCCACATGACGGAGCACGCCCGGTCCCCAGCGTTCCTCGGCGGTGTCAATCAGGGGCTTCAGAGGCGTGAGTGGTGCCGGTTCGCCGCTGCGCTCCATCACAGGCAGCGAGAACACCTCCTGGATTGCGGTCTGTCGCGCCTCCGGGCCAGTGCCGTAGACCGCGGCGATCACCAGGGGTATGTAGGCAAACGCCATGAAGATCAGCCCCGAGTAGGTGATCATCACGTGGAAGGGCAGGGCCAGCACGCTGAGCACGTTGTGCGCATCCAGCCAGGAACGCTGGCCCTTGCCGGGGCGGAAAGTGAAGAAATCCTTGAAGATCTTCTTGTGGACGATGATGCCGCTGGTAATGGCGACCAGCATGAACATGGTGGCCAGGCCGATCAGCCAGTCGGAGATTGAGCGGGGCAGGTAGTGCAGCCGCCAGTGCATCTGGTAGAGAAGCTGGCCGCCGCCGGTGGCGCGGGCGCTGAACGGTTCGCCGGTGGCGGCATCGAAGCGTTCGTTGCCGTTGGCGGCAACGGCGCCAGTTTCCGGATCGGCGCCCTGCCAGAAGCGGCGTGGATAGGGTTCGTTGCGGTCGATGGGCAAGGCGATGACCCAGCGGGCCGCGCCGGGGGCTTCCTCCTGCAGCAGGGAGACACCCATGGCGGCCACGTCGGCCGCCGGCGTGTCGTGCTGGGCCACCGGCAGCTCGGGCTGCATCCAGCGGTCGATCTCGGTGTCGAAATAGCCGGCGGTGCCGGTGACGAACATGAAGAACAGCACCCAGCCCAGGATCAGCCCGGCCCAGGTATGCAGCCAGGCCATGGACTGGCGGAAGCCCTCTTTCATTGCAGCACTCCGATCAACAGCCAGGAGACAAGCGCGCAGACCGCTGCCGGGCACAGGAGGCCCAGCCAGGCCCGCAAGGCGCTGCGGGCGGCGAACACCCAGATCACCGCGGCGGTGTAGATGGCGAAGCTGGACAACACGCCGGTGGTCACCGCCTCGCCACGGGGCATGGGCAGCAGTGCCGCCAGCAGGATGGCGCCGAGGTTGGCCAGCGCGAATCCGCCGATGATGGCGGCAATTACACGGGAGGCGACCGCCAGGCCGCGGCTGCGCAGCAGCCGACGGGTCGCCCGGATGCCGGTGTCTGATCGGCTTTCGACGGTTTCGGTTACCATTGAGATCTTCTGTTCCGGCCCGGAGTCTTCATCGGCTGCTTCACTGCTGGCCGGCGAGTGGAGGAATCACCCGCCCCCGTTCCTTTGCCGTACAGCGGGTAGCCCGCTACTGAATCAGATGCCCCGCGAGACCGGGAAAAGGGAACCGGGGCGCCCTCGCAAAGCCGCCGGCAGGCGGCGTGAAACACATGATCTGATCGGGAGTCATTGAGCACATGCCGCGATTCGTCCTGCTGAAAACGGGTTCTACCTATCCGGCCATTCGCAACACGTACGGGGATTTCGAACGGTGGTTTCTGCGGCGGCTGCCGGGGGATGCGGACGTGCGGGTGGTAAACGTGGCGGAAGACCAGGATCCGGGCGCGCCCGAGGACTGGGACGGCGTGCTGGTGACCGGGTCTCCGGCCATGGTGACTGACCGGGAGCCGTGGAGTGAGCGGGCCGCAGCCTGGCTGGCCCGCGCGGTAGATCGCGCGGTGCCGGTACTGGGTGTCTGCTACGGGCATCATCTGCTGGCTCACGCAACGGGCGGTACGGTGGGTTACCGGGAGCAGGGGCGGGAGTCCGGCACATTCGATGTCGAGTTGCTGGCAGAGGCCGCGTCCGATCCGCTGTTCGGCGGGGTCCCGTCCGGATTTACCGCGCATCTGACCCACGCCCAGTCCGTGCTCACCCTGCCGCCGGGCGCCGTGCTGCTGGCGCGTTCCCGGGGCGAACCCCACCAGGCCTTTCGCCTGGGTCGCAACGCCTGGGGCGTGCAGTTCCACCCGGAGTTCGACGCCACCATCATGCGGGCGTACCTGCAGCAGCAGGCCCCGGCGCTTGCCGACGAGGGGCAGAACCCTGCCGCGCTGCTGGCGAGGGTCCGCGAAGCGCCGGAGGCGACCGGGCTGTTGGGGCGGTTCGCAGAGGACGTGTGCGGGTGGAACGGATCCGGCGCCTGATCGCTCAGAAATCAAGGGTGTACCCCAGCGTGATGGTCCGGCCGCGGCCACGGAAGTACTGGTCGTCACCATCCCGTGCGGTCTGCGAATAGTAGGTGTAGTAGGTCTTGTCCAGCAGGTTCTCGACACCCAGGCGCATGCGGCCGGCCGGAAGCTGGTAGGCCAGGGAGGCGTCCACCAGGGTGTGGCCGTCGAAGCGGTCCAGGTTGGGGTTGGGCTGGTCGCCGAAGCGCTTGCTGAAGTAGTGACTGACCTGGAGACGGGTGGCCAGCCGGGGCGTCCATCCGGCGTCCCAGCCCATGGTCAGGCGCTCCGGGCCGATGTTCATGCCGGTGAGCCGGGTGTCCACGCGGCCGTCGCCGGTGGTGTCGGACTTGCCGCGGCTGCGCGCCCAGGACGCGCCGAGGCGGTGGCTGTCGGTGATCTGCAGGCTGCCGCTCACTTCCACGCCCTGGATCTCGGTCTTCTCGCGCCGGCCGACGAACACGCCGTCCTGCTGCTCCAGTCGCTGACCCAGGTCCGAGTTGGATTCGTAGTAGCTCACCTCCAGGCTGACCGGATGCCAGTCGATGCGCGTGCCCACCTCGATGTTGTCGGTGACGATGGGTTCCAGCTCCAGCAGTTCGTCCACGTCCCGGCCCGGCTCGTCGATGCCGCGCAGCACCCGGCCCACGTCCGGCATGCCGAAGCCCTCCGAGTAGTTGGCGAAGAGCTGTGCCCAGTGGGTGACCTGGTAGACCAGGCCGACGTTGTACAGCGTCTCGTTGAAGCTGGGCCGGCCGCCGCCCACGGAGACGTTGTCCTGGGTGACGTCGTCACGGTCGATGGTGCTGAAGGAGCCGACATCGAGCTGGGCATACTCATGGCGCACGCCGGCGTGCAGGGTCAGCGCGTCCAGCAGCCGGAACTCCCCCTGCAGGAAGGCGGCGACGTTGCGGTAGCGCGTTTCGGGTACGTACTCGCGGTTGGTCTGTACCAGCGTCTGCCGGGTCTCGTCCTGTATCACGTCGAGGCCGGTGGCGATGGACAGGCGGTCGTTGAGCAGCCCTCCTCGGCGCAGGGTGAACTTCGCGCCCAGCTTGTCCGACTCGTTGCGGGTCTGGTCGAAGCGTTGGTTGCCGCCCGCGTCCTCGTAGGGGAAGAATTGCGAACTGCCGAACAGGGCGCGGAAGCGCTGATAGTAGAGCTGCGCGTCCAGTTCGTTGCTGCGCCAGTTGCCGTGCGTATAGGTCAGGTTGACGGTGTCCGCCTGGTTGTAGGGGGTCTGGCCGTCGGGCGATCCGCGCCGCGACGTGGTGGGATTGCCTACAACCCGGTCGCCATCCACCAGCGTGTAGTTGCCCCGGTTGTTCATCTCGAAGCGGTTCAGTGACAGCTGCAGGTTCTGGTTGGCATCCAGCCAGTAGCCGAGCTTGGCGAACATGTCGTAACTGGTGGAGTCCTGGATCTCCCCCTGCACGGGGTCGACGCCGATGCGCGTGCCGTCGCCATCGAAGAAGGCACCATGCTCCTGGCGGGTGAGGGCGAGCAGGTAGTCCCAGTCCCCGCGCAGACCGCTGGTCTGGTAGCCCAGCTTGTGACCCAGCCCCTCGGAGGAGAAATCGTTGCCCGCGGTGACGCTGGCCGAGACCCGCTGGTTCACCGGGCCGCTGTCGGCGCTTTTCGTTACCAGGTTGATGATGCCGCCGGTGGCGCCCAGGCCGTGTTCGGCGCTGGCGCCGTGGATCACCTCGATGCGCTCGATGATGTCCAGGTCCACGGTGTAGCTGTCCCTGGCGCTGTCGCGCAGCGGATTGGACTGCGGCACGCCGTCGATCAGCACCAGCGGAGAGCGGCCACGGAAGGTCTCCCCGGAGTTGGTCATCTTCTGGCGGCTGGGTGAGTAGCCGGGAATGAGGTTGCTCAGGATCTGGCCGCGGTCGCTGGTGATGGCCAGCTGCTGTTCGATCTGCTCGCGGTCGATGATGGTGACTTTCTGCGGCGTCCGGCCGGCTTCGGTCCTGCCGCGGGTCGCGGTGACCACGACTGGCGAGAGCTCGGTAGCCTGGGCGTCCTGGGCGGAGGCCGTGGACGCGATCATCGGAAGGTTCAGTCCCAGAAACAGCGAAATGACTGGAACGATACGCGCCTTGCGGGGCGGTTCCATGCAGTGTCCCCCTGAATGTTGGTATGTGCGTGCCCTGCGGCGGCTGTGCGCCGATCCGGATGACCCTGTATGCGCGCGCCCGGCGCGGGTCTCCAGTTTGTGATAACAAATAATAATAATTCGTATTATCGAACGCAACAATCGAGCGCCATAATGCGGAGCATCGCACAGCGGCGCCGAACCATGGCTTTATCTCCTGGACGGCTGGTCACTAAGCGCAGATCAATTCCCATGTTGGCGGTGGGGAATTCATCGGCGCTTCCTTCGGGGACACTAGAACTCCAGTCGCGCGCTGCCGAAGACGGTTCTCGGGGCGCCCGGGGAGACCCGGAAATTGCCGCCGGAGGCGGTGAAGTGCCGTTCGTCGGTGAGGTTCTTCACCCCGGCGTCCAGCCGCAGACGGGTGCGCTCGCCGAGCGGCAGGTAGTACCAGAGCCCGGCGTCCACCAGGGTGTAGCTGCCCAGACTCCAGGTGTGGGCGTTGTCGCCATAGCGGTCACCCACGTGGGTGAGGCCGGCGCCCATGCCCAGGCCGCGCAGCTGACTGTCGGGGTTCTGGATCTCGTAGCTGGCCCAGACATGGGCGGTGAATCGCGGGATGTTGCGGGGGCGGTTGCCGTCGGTGGCATCGTTGCTGCTGCTGATCTCGGTGTCCAGTACGCCCAGGGCGCCGCGCAGGTTGAACCCTTGCGCGGGGATGGCCACCACGGAGACTTCCGCGCCGCGGGAGGACACTTCGCCGGCGAGCCGGGGTTCGCCGTCCACGGTTTCCACCACGTTGTCCTGGCGGATGTCGAACACCGAGGTGGTGACGTGGTAGCGGTCTTCCGGGGAGCGCCAGCGGACGCCGATCTCGTACTGGCGTCCTTCCTTCGGGGGCATGTCCACAACCCGGCTGTCACCGGCAAAGATGCTCTGCGGTTCGAAGGTATCGGCATAGTTTGCGAACAGCGCCAGTCGCGGGGCCGCCTGCCACAGCAACCCCACACCCTTGGTGACCTTGGTCTGGGTGGCGGGATCGTTGCGGCGGCTTTCCCCGGTCACGGGCAGGTCGACGTCGTAATGTCCGGAGAACGCCTCGTAACGCAAACCCAGATCCAGGACCAGGGTGTCGGTCAGGTCGAAGGCCGTGGCGGCGAAGACACCGTAGCTGCGTTGCCTGGTTTCCTGATCGGAGATGGAGGCAGGGTCGTCGATGTCGTTGACCACGGTGTAGGCGCCCGGATTGTTCACTGTGCCGCCGGTCTGGGGGGAGCCGGCGACAAAGGCCCACTCCTGCTCCTCCTGGCGGAATTCGGTGCCCACGGCCAGGCGTGTGGGAATGCGGTAATCCAGATCGCCGGTGAGCTGCGCCCGGGCGAACGTGGTGACCACTTCCCGATCCTGGTTGCTGGTGACGGTACGGGTAAGCTCGCCGGTTTCGGAGACGTTGTTGACCTCGACGCGGATGTCGTCACTCCTTTCCCGCACATAGAGCAACTTGGTTTCCGCCGCCCAGGCGGGATCGGCCAGCGGCACTCGCAGGTCCAGTTCCACCAGGTGATACTCCGCGTCCCGTTCGTTCAGGTTGGGGTCGTCAAAGCGCTTGTCCGGCGAGCCGCTGGCGATGCGCCGGCGGGAGCCGCTACCGGGTACGGTGACGAAGCCCCGGTCCAGGTCGCGGCGGTCGCGTGAGTATTCGTGGTTCAGATCCAGGCTGATGCCGTTGTCGCCCAGCCAGCTCAGGGACGAGGAAATGAACTGCCGGTTCACGGTGGCATCGCGGAAGGTGTCGCTGTCCTCGGCGGCGGTGGTGACCCGGTAGGCGAAGCCGTTTCCGGCCGGGCCGGTCAGGTCCACGACCCCTCGCCGCTGGCCGTGCTCGTCGAACATGGTGGTGACGGAGCCCCGACGGGCATATTCCGGGCGCTTGGTTTCCACGTTGATGAGCCCGCCCGGCGGCATGCGGCCGATGTCCGCCGACGGTCCCTTGAACACCTGGATGCTGTCCACGGTGGCCGGGTCGATGCGCCCGGAGTAGCTCAGCGGCACCCCGTTGCGGTGGATGTTCTCGCTACGGCGGAAGCCGCGGACGAAGTAGTCCTCCAGCGTGCCGCCGAAGCCGTCGCCGCTGATCACGTTGGGGGCGAAACGGTAGGCATCGGCCATTTCCCTCGCCTGTTGGTCCAGCAGCAGCTGTTCCGGGATCACGTCGATGGTGCGGGGGATGTCCTCCACGTCCCGGGGAATCCGCAGCAGGGAATCGGCATGGCGACTTTCGTAGCGGGCCTGCGGCGTGCCGTAGACAACGAGCGGTGCCAGTGCCGCGTTGCTCCCTTCTGGCTCCAGTGTGACCGTGCGGTCATCCACGAACCTTGCCCGCAGGCCGCTGCCCGCCAGCAAACGGTCCAGGGCTTCACGTGTCCCATGCTCCCCCTGCAAGCCCGGGCTGCGTTTGCCCTCGGTCAGGCTGGCGTCGCCGCTGAGCAGCAGCCCGGCCTGGGCCGCAAATTCTCCGAGCACGGTGCCCAGCGGCCCGGCGGGAATGTCGTAGTACCGGTTTTCGGCTTGATTCTGGGCGATGGCGGACGCTGGCAGGATGGCAGCGCTGATCGGCGCTATCGCCAGGGTGGCGATGAGCAGGGCGGATGCGCGGGACATGCAGTCTCCTTCGTATGGCAGTGTTCTTTCCTAGGGAAGCGCTGCTCAATTCCCGCGCTCGCGTTACGCTCAGATTTTTCGCGGTGCTAGGCGCGGTGCGCAGCGCCGTGGTGGTTCCACGGCCAAGCGCCGCAACAACGCAGCACGAAAAATCTGAGCGTAACCCCTGGTGGCTCGGCCGGTTTTCGCCCGTGTCGGTGTCGCAAGCCACCGCAGGTAGAACCACTACCTGCGCCACCTTGCTCCTGGCCACGAACGAAAACCGGACTCGAGCGCGAACGTGGGAATTGAGCAGCGCTTCCCTAGTTGCCCCGCCACGGAGAAAAAGGGGAACCGGGTGCCCCGTTTTCCGGCCCCCGTCTGCCCGTCGATCAGAACCGCAGACCCACCCGCGCCACCGCGGAGCGCGGTGCCCCGGGCTCCACCGATGTTCTGCCGCTCATCGCCTCGATGTAGTCCTTGTCCAGCAGGTTGTGCACGTTAAGTGAAACCTGGACGTGTTCGTTCACCCGGTAGCGGGCCAGCAGGTCCACCCGAGCGTAGCCGGGTGCCTGGTAGCTGTTATCCAGGTCGCCCTCGCGCCGGCCGACGGCGAAGATCCCGGCACCCAGTTCCAGGCCTTGCAGGTGGCCGC
Source organism: Ectothiorhodospiraceae bacterium (assembly GCA_050485425.1). Lineage (GTDB taxonomy): Bacteria > Pseudomonadota > Gammaproteobacteria > Nitrococcales > Aquisalimonadaceae > LSCE01. The sequence goes on from JBJHBJ010000004.1 coordinate 118,191, forward strand.
CCGGCAGCGTGTAGACGTTCCAGAGGCTGCCGCTCCAGCGCGGCGCGTTGGGGAGCCGGTTGCCTTCCTCGTGGCTGTTGTCGCGGACGATTTCGGTGTCCAGGTAGGCCAGCGAGGCGATCAGTCGCCAGTTCGGCAGCGGCTCGCCGGCCACGTCCAGCTCCACGCCGTGGCTGCGCTGCTCGCCCACCTGGGTGTTGAATCCGGGGTTCGCCGGGTCGGGGGTCGTCACGTTCTTGCGGGTGAGTTCAAACACCGCCACGCCGGCGCTCAGGCGACCGTCGAACCACTCGCGCTTGACGCCCAGCTCGATCTGTTCGCCCTCCATCGGGTCGAAATCGCTGCCGTCCGCCGACTGCCCCGAGAGCAGCGGAATGAACGACTGGGTATAGCTGGCGTACAGGCTCAGTGTCGGTACCGGCTGGTAGACCAGGCCGGCGCGCGGGGAGAATGCCCGGTCGCGCTTGTCCGCCACGCGGTTGCCGTCGCTGTCGAAACGGGTGCTGACGTAATCGAAGCGGCCGCCCAGCAGTAGTTTCCAGTGATCGCCGATGGAGATCAGGTCCTGCAGGTAGAGCCCGTAGAAGTCGATGCGACGGTCCTGGGTGGAGGTGTCGCCGAACGCTCCCGGCTCGGCGCCGTACTGAGGGTCGAAGATGTCGATGGAGTCCAGGGCAGCGACCCGGCTGCGGGAGTCGAACCGGGAGCGGTTCGCATCCACGCCCACCAGCATTTCATGCCCCAGCGGGCCGGTGTCGAAGCGCCCTGTCAGGTTGCTCTGGACGGCGTGGTTCTCCCAGTCCTGATCCAGCTCCAGGGCACGCCGTTCCAGGGTGCGGTTGTCAGCCTGCAGGCTCAGCGGGTCGGCGCTGTACCGCCGGCCCTTGGAGTCCGAGTAGCGGGCCAGCGTGCGCAGGGACCAGTCCGCGTTCAGACGGTGGTCGATCAGCGCCTGGACCCGGGTCTCCTCGCCCCGGTAGCGGGAAAAGTCCTCGCCCAGGTAGCGTTCTCGCGGCAGAGCCGTTGCCCGATCGCCCACGGCCACCAGGCCGCGGTCGAACTGTTGTTCCTGCTGGTAGTGCTCCAGTTGCAGGTCGATGGTGGTGTTCGCTGACGCTACCCAGCGCAGGGAAGGCGCGATCATGGTGCGCTCGGCGTCGATGAAGTAGTCCCGGAAGCTGTCGCTTTGCTGATGGCTGGCGTTGAGCCGGGCGTAGACACCGTGCTCGGTGCTCAGCGGCTGATTCAGGTCCACTTCGCCGCGGTAGAAGTCGTAGCGCCCAATGCTGCCGTCCAGGCGGTAGGCCGGCTCCGGCTGTGGCTTCTTGCTCACCAGATTGATCAGCCCGCCGGGCTCGTTCTGCCCGTAGAGCACCGATGCCGGGCCCTTGAGCACCTCCACCCGTTCCACGTTGGCGAGATCCAGGAAGCCGGCTTCGGTGAAGGTGGGAATGGACAGGAAGCCGTCGCGGGCAATGCGACTGTTGCTGAAACCGCGGATGGTGAAATTGTCGTTGCGGTTGCCCTGCGAGTCGCCGGTCTGGATGCTGCTGACGTTGCGCACCACCTCCGCCAGCCGGGTGGCGCCCTGGTCCTCGATGACATCCCGGGGCACCACCTGAATGGCGGCGGGTATATCGATGACCAACGCGTCGGTCTTGGTGGCCGTGGCGGCGCGATCCGCCCGGTAACCGTCGACCGGGCCATGGGCGCTCTGCAACTCGGCGGTGACGACGAGGGCCTCCAGTGCGGCGTTCTCCCGGTTGCCGGGCAGGTGCTCGACCGTTACCGTGTCGGCGCTCCGGAACCGGGCGATCAGGCCGGTGTCGGCGAGCAGCGCGCGCAAGGCCTCGGCATTGCTCATGTCGCCCCGCACACCGCCGGTTTCAACACCTTCGGTCAGCGTCGCGTCCACCGACACGAGCAGCCCGGATTGCCGGCCGAAGGCGGTCAGCGCCTGATCCAGTGGTCCGGCGGGGATGACGAAGGTGTGCGTCTGCGCAGCCTGTGTCCCGTCCCCGTCTTCGGCCCCGACCGCAAACGGTTGCGCGAGTAACGCGAGGCTGACGCACAAAGCCATCAGGACGAGGCGGCGCCCGGACTCGCCTCCACGGACAAACAGAATCAGGTTTTTCATTGACATGCCCCAGTATCGAATCGGTCGCGGGTGTTCCCGCGCGTAGTTCTCATGAGGTATGCCAATCGAGAACGAAAAGACTGCCGTTGCCGTCGCGGATCAGTACGTGTACCGCAAGGTCAGCATGACGTTGCGCGGTTCCCCGTAATGACTGCCCCGGCTGTTGCCGGCCACACGAGCGTAATATTTCCGGTCGGTCAGGTTTCTGCCGTTAAGTACGACATCCATGTGCCGGTTGAAGCGATAGCCTGCCATGGCCGATATCAGGGTGTATCCGCCCTGAGACCAGCGGGTGTCGCCGCTTTCGGCATAGATGCCGCTGGTGGTGCGCAGCCCAGCGCCCACGCGCCAGCCCTGGTCCCGGTTGTCGGAGAAGCGGTAGCGGGTCCACAGGTTGAGGTTGTGCCGGGGCGTTTCCGGGGACAGGGCGAGCCCTTCCGTATTCGGATCGCGCAGGTATTCGGTGCGGGTGTAGGCGTAGCCTGCGGTGACGTCCCAGCGCGGTAGCACGTTGCCGCCCACCTCCAGTTCCACGCCCTCGCTGCGTGCCTTGCCGGCGGCAACGGACGCCCCTGGGGCGTCGGTGTCGGCCACGGCCCGATCCTGATCGGTGATGCGGAACACCGCGGCGTGCCAGTTGAGCCGCTGACCAAGGTGTTCGCCCTTGATGCCCAGTTCCACCTGGTTTCCGGTTCGTGGATCCAGTGCGTTCCCGCTGGCATCCTCAGCCGTTTGCGGCTGAAAGATGCTGCTGTAGCTGCCGTAAAGCGACAGTGACTGGCTCAGGTCCTGGATCACGCCGGCATAGGGCGTGAATTCCCGGGTGATGCGAAAGCTGTTGTCCGGGTTCAGCCGGTTTCGCACTTTCCACCAACTCAGCCGGCCTCCCGCGACGATCGCAGTGGTATCGGTGATATGGAAATGCCCCTGGGTGTAGAGGCCGGTTTCATCGGTTTTGGTGTTGCTGCTGGGTGCCAACGTGAACGCCGGTCGAGGTGTGCTCCGGTCCGGGTTGCGGATGTCGCGCTCGATGTACTGTGGATCGCCTGGACCCCAGGCAAAATGGTGATCGCTGATGCGGTGACTGACGCCGACGGTGACTCGGTGAACGCGGCCGAACAGCGCCAGCGGCGTGGTCAGGTAGGCATCGGCGAACTGGTCCTCGTATCGGGCGTCTTCCCCCCATTGGAAGAATTCCGCGGTGCTGGAACCGGGTTCCACGAAGGAAGAGCCCGCGCTGCTTTGAATCATCTCCGAGCGGCGTTCGGTGTGGCTGGCGTGCAGGTGCAGGTCGGCGCCGTTGTCCAGCGCCACGTCCAGTTCCAGGAAGTAGCGTTCGAGGCGTTCATCCCGGCGATCCCACCGTGCGCCCAGGTAGGTCGAGCGGCTCACGTCCACCAGGCTGCCGTCCGAACGGTTGGGAATGCCGAAATGGGGTCGCGATTCGCCGTCCTGAATAATGATGCCGGCGGATGCCGTTACCGCTGACGTCAGATCATATTCCAGGGTGCCGTAGCCCAGCTTGCGGGTGGAGTAGACGTGGTCGATGTAGGAGTCGCGGTCATCGTAGACCAGCACGGCGCGCCCACGGAGGCGGCCGGAATCAGTCAGGGCGCCGGTCACGTCCAGCTCCGCCCGGTAGGCATTCCAGGAGCCGACAGACGCAGACAGTCCCACGCCGGTGGTTTCCAGGGCGCGTTTGCGGACCAGGTTGATGCTGCCGCTGGGCTCGCCTGAGCCTTGCAGCAGACCGCTGGGGCCGCGCAGGACTTCCACCCGATCGGCGATAGCGGTATCGAAGCCGACGTCCCGAACGCCTAGCTGGTTCCGAATGGGACTGCCATCGATCAGCAATGTGCCGAGAGGGTAACCCCGCGAACTGAAGTTGAACGCCGTGGGACCGAACGGTTCCACGGTCATGCCCGTGGTTTGTTCGATGGCCTGGGCCAGGGTGGTTGTGCCCTGATCGTCCATGCGCTCGCGTGTAATCACACTGACGGACTGTGGAACATCGCGAACGGACTGGCTGCCCCGGCCGATCGTGACCTGGCTTGAGGTGTAGCTGCCCGAACCCTCGGTGGTGGAGAGTGGGGCCGCGGTGATTGTTAGCGGCTCGAGCTGTGTGCTGCTGTCCGGGGCGCGCTCCACCGCCACGGTGGTGGTATCGACGAAACGCGCTCGGAGGCCGGTGCCGCTCAGCAGCCGGTCCAGCGCCTCCGGGGCGGTGTGGTTTCCTTGAACGCCGGGGCTTTCACGGCCCCGGGTCAGTGCGGAGTCCACGGAGATGAGCAGGCCGGTCTGCCCGCCGAAGTCGATCAATGCCTGGTCCAGCGGCCCGGCCGGAACGGCGAAGTTCCGGGTTGACGTCTGCTCGGGTGGTTCCGTCTCCGCTGTGGCGGCAATGGGGATACCGGTAAGAGCCAGCGCTGCGCAAAGCGCGATGCCCGGCAGCGCGCCAGGGCTGCCTGTGCGCGCCGGGTGTTCGGTGGCCTTGGTGAGTGCGAGGGGTGGAAACGTCAACGGCATCGGTTCTTCCGTCCTTGTTGTCATGGCTGTCCCGGCGCGTCCATCCGGACGGCGTTGCAGGTCTTCATCGGGTATGCCAATCGAGAAAGGAAAAACTGCCGATCGGGGACGGGGAAGTGAGCGGGTGCCGGCTGGTGCCGGCACCCGGGCGGGTCAGTTGCGGGGTTCGCGGCGCAGGAGCAGCACGGTGCCGACGGCGAACAGGGCGGACCAGCCGACCAGCGCCAGCAGGATGGCCCAGGGGCTGCGCGGCCGGGTCTGCGGCGGCTGGTGCCGAACGCAACGCGAGCGCGGGAATTGATCAGCGCCTCCCTAGGCAGGGATCACCTCGGCCCACAGCTGCGTAATGCGGCGGACGCGCACGGGAAGGGTGTGGGCAAGTGCGTCCAGTACCCTGTCCGGAGCAGCCAGCGGGAAGGTGCCTGTAACGCGCAGGCCGGCGACTGCCGGAGCGCATCGGGTGATGCCGTGACGATGGCGGGCGAGTTCGCGGACAAGATCGCCGAGCGGGCGCCGTTCCGCGATCAGCATGCCCTGCGTCCAGGCAGTGGCGGTGGCGTCCGCGGGTTCTGCAGCGGTTACGCCCGCGGCGTCGAACCGTGCCTGGTGGCCGGCCGTGATGCGACTGACCGGGCTGCTCTTCCGGGGCCGGATCAGCACCTGGCCGGATTCCACCTGGACCAGGGTCCGGGTCTGGTCGGGGTAGCGGCGGACCGTGAAGCGGGTACCGGCGGGCTCGGCGGAGCCGTCCGCCGTGGTGACCGTCAGTCGGCTTCCCGAGGCGGTGATGACCTGGATCTCGCCGCCATGGAGCAGCAGGCGGCGACGGTCGCCGTCGGTGTGAACATCCAAGGCGGTGGCGGTATTGAGCAACAGCCGGCTGCCGTCCTCCAGCATGACCAAACGGCGCTCCCCGACGCCGGTGCGGTGATCAGCCAGGTATTGCCGGACGGCAGGCTGCTCGCGGGCAAACCAGGTGGCCAGGCCGATGGCCCCGAGCGCCGCCAGCCCCTTGAGGGTGCGCCGCCGGGAGCGGGAGATACGCTCCCCGCCTTGCAGGGCGGAAAGCGCTACATCGGAATCGGTGTTCTCGGTGAGCTGGCGCATCGAATTGAGCAAGTCGCCCATCCGTTCCCAGGCGAGAGTGTGATCCGGGTGTGCCTGCCGCCATTGCTCGGCAGCAGCTCGGTCGTCGGTGCTGGCCTGGCCGGACAGAAGCAGCACCTGCCAGGCAGCGGCCTGGTCGACGACCGCCGACGGGAGTCCGCGGTCGCCTTGATCGCTGCTCTGCGCCTGCTGGCTCATACGCCGTCCTCGTAGATGACCGTGTAACAGTGCCGGATCGTCCGCAGCATGGCTTTTTGCACAACGTTGACGGTGAGATCCAATTGCTCGGCGATACGCGGGTAGGTGAGTCCGTCGAGTTGGGAGAGCAGGAAGATCTCCCGATTCCGGCGGGGCAGACCGTCCAGCATCCTGTCGATGCGTTCCAGAGCTTCCAGAACCAGTTCCCGCTGCTCCGGGGAGGGCGTTACCGGATCGGGCCGCGCGGCCAGTGCCTCCAGGTAGGCTTGTTCAATGGCCCGGCGGCGCCAGTGGTTGACCAGGAGGCCGTGCGCCACGGTGCGCAGGTAGGCGCGGGGTTCCTGCAGATCCTCCGGGGCACAGCGCCTGGTTATCAGCCGCAGAAAGGTGTCGTGGGCCAGGTCGGCGGCGCTCTGGGAACATCCGAGCTTGTGACGCAGCCAGTTGACCAGCCAGCCGTGGTGGTCGGTGTAGAGCAGGGTGAGTCCCTGGCCGTTGACTGTCGTGCGATGCCGCATGCCGGAGTCCTTCAGACAGGGGAGACGCGAACCCACCAGCGGGTCAGGTGCACGACCCTGATGGGCAGCGTCTGCTCGAGGGCGTCCAGAACCCGGTCGGTGTCCGCCAGCGGATAGGCGCCGACCAGCCGTATGGCTGACACGTGGTCGTGGCACTGGATGACGCCGTGCCGGTAGCGGGACAGCTCGTTCAGGAAGACGTCGAGTCTCATGTTGTCCGCGAGCAGGGTCCCGCGCTGCCAGGCAGTCTGCCCTGCCTGTGCGGCCCGCACCGGGTCAACGCTGTTACTGTTGAACGTTGTGCTCTCCCCGGCCTTGAGCGTAACGGTGCTGGTGCTGCGGGCGGGGGTGAGATCCACCCGGCCGGTCTCGACGGTTACTCGCGTTGCGTTCCCTTCATCGCGGACGCTGAATCGGGTACCCAGTGGACTCACCCAGCCTGAGCCGGTACGCACGACCAGCGGCCGGGCGTCCGGTGCGGTCTCTACCAGGATTTCGCCGCTCAGGAGCTTCAGGTGCCGCCGCCGTGTGTCGAAATCCACGGTGAGTGCGCTGGCGGTGTTCAGCCAGACGCGGGTTCCATCGGCCAGGGCGATCTCCCTGATTTCACCGACGGCTGTCCGGAAATCGGCATGCATGGTGCGGAGTGGCGTGAACTCCCAGCCGATCCACGCGGCGGGGGCGATGACGGCCAGCCCGGCCAGTCCTTTCAGTACGCGCCGCCGATGAGGATTGGTTCCCTCCCTCAGGGCGGTGCCGGCAGGCTGACCTGGAAGGGAGCGCAATTGTTGGTCGATGGACTCTGCCAGCGCCCAGGCTTGCCGGTGTCTTTCATCAGCCTCGAGCCACTCGCGCCAACGCCGGTGATCCTGCTCGTCGGCCTGCTCGTTGCGCAGTATGGCGAACCATTCGGCCGCCTGTTCGAGCGTGTCGGGGCCCAGCAGATCGCCATCACGCGGGGGATAGCTCATGCGTGGTCCGCCTGAGCGAGGAGCAGGCATTGGAACATGGCCTGCGCCATGTATTTCTTGACCATGCGCTCCGAAACGCCGAGCGCGGTACCGATCTGGCGGTAGGTCATCCGTTCCAGGCGGGACATCAGGAAGGCCTGACGTACCCTGGCTGGCAGGTTTCGCAGCATGTCGTCGATCTGTCCCAGGGTTTCCAGGATGACGTGGTGCTCTTCCGCGGAGATCTCCCGGGCTTGTGGATGATGCTGGAGTGCGTCCAGATAGGCGCGCTCGATGTCCTGCCGCCGCCAGTGATTCGCCAGTAATCCGCGAGCGATCCTGCCCAGATAGGCCCTTGGCTGTTCTATGGCGTTGACGTCTTCACGACGTCTCAGCAGCCGGACAAACGTGTCCTGGACCAGATCGGATGCCAGCTCCGGGCAGCCCGACTGTCGGTGCAGCAGTCCCTGCAACCAGCCGTTGTGCTCCCGGTAAAACCGCGCGAGCGTTGGGGGTCCCGAGTGCAATGCTCTCTCCGTGAACGAACAGAAATCAGGGGTGTCATTTCTCTTGGAATATAATAATGAGAATGATTATTATTTCAATTCTTGTGCGGATAGGTTTGCGGGGCCGGACGGGAAAGGGGTGTCGGTCGCAGGGGGGGAGGCGGGGCCGGAACAACCAGCAAGCGCTGGTCACCCGGCCCCGCTTCCGGCAGCCTGTTACTTCTTGCTGTTGCCGTAGACCAGTGCCACCGCGGCTTCCGGCGCGGTGTTCAGGAATGTGAAACTGGACTCAATGTAGAGCTTCACGGTGCGCGCGTTGTGTTCCAGGTAGCCGATGGAGAAGTCCCGGCCCACGGTGAGTTCGAAATCGCCGCCGCGCATGGAGAGCACCACGCTGCCGTCCACGGCCGGTGCGTACACCAGCGGGCCGTCCACCAGTTGGCGCATGTGTTCGAGTACCGGGTAGCCGCCGCTGTGGGTGGTGCGGGTCAGGCCGGCGTAGCAGCGCGGCCCGAGCGCGATGGCGTAGGGGCCGTCCACGCCCTGGTTGCGCAATACGCGCATGGCTTCCGCCGCGGCTTCCGGGTACGCGGTGTAGTCGGAAGACAGCGAAATCGGCTTGTGCGCCGACGCTGATGCGATGCCTTCGATTCCCGCGGCGGGATAGCCGCCGAAGATCGCGCTGTCCTCAATCATCGCCGCCGTTCTGGCCGCAGTGACTACCGCATCCAATTCCGGGTTCTTGGCGCCCCGGGCCAGCGCCTCGATCTCGCGGCGGTCGATCTCGAAGGGAACGCGAATCTCCACCAGTGGCTGGACGCGGCGCAGTCTCGCCGCCGCCTCTTTCCGCGGTGCCTTGATTTCGCTGGTTCTGCCGAGATCGATGGAGGAGGCCTGCCAGCCCAGCGGGCCGAGGAAATCCACTACCCGGCGCCCCGCCAGGGTCGCCTTCAGGGCCAGGCGTGCTTCTTCCTCGATCTCCTGCCAGGCTTCGGCGGTGATCGGGGCCAGGTCGCGGTAAAGGTCGTTCATGCTGTCTCCGAAATGGGTTGGTGAGTGCTAGCGCAGGCTGCCGATTCCGAGTGATCCGTCGGCGGTGGAAGCGGTGGGGTGTTCGCCGATGCTGCCAGCGTCCTGTCCGCCGTCGGAGCCGTCGCCATCCGGCGCGTCCACCGTGCCGGTGGCGGCTTCCTCGGCCTCCAGGATATTGCCTTCGCAGAAGAGGTAGGTGCGCAGATGCTCGTCGATGATCGGATACCGGCGGCGCAGCCATTCCAGCACCATGGCCGCATGCTCCATTTCCTCGTTGCGGTTGTGCAGCAGGATTTCCCGCAATTCCGCGTCGCGGGTCACCGCTGCGCGCTGGTCGTACCAGTCCACCGCGTCCAGTTCCTCCATCAGGGAGGTGATGGCGCGGTGTTTGTCGATGACGTCCTCGGGCAGGTCTTCCCGGGCTTCGTGCAGGTTTTCACTGGACATGCATCTTCCTCGCAGGGGCCGGTATCAGCCGGTATGACGATCGAAAAACCGGATTCGTTCCAATTGCTCGCGGTGACACCAGCGCCAGCGTGAAGCCGGCGCCGTTGCCGTGTTTGCGTCTCACGATGCCACAGCGGTATGGCAAGGGTCGAGAACCCGGCTTTCGTCAGTGTAGGCGCTCGGGAGGTGTGATGCGGGTTGGTGTGCGGGAAATGGCCTCCAGGAATGCCAGCAGGTCCGCGCGTTCCTCCGCGGTCAGTTCCAGCGGGCGAAGCAGGGGCGATGTGGCCGGTATTGCTCCCCGGTCGGGGCTGGTCTGCCGGGGAGTGGGGTGTGCGCCGCCGGCATTGTAGAAGTTGATCACCGATTCCAGGGAGTGGAACATGCCGTTGTGCATCCACGGTCCGCGCAGCGTCACGTCGCGCAGCGACGGGGTGCGGAAGGCGCCGGCATCGGCCGGGTTGCCGGTGAGCTCGTACCGGCCCAGGTCTTCCAGCCGCCGCCCGTGGAAATGCAGCCCCAGGTTATGGAAGCCGCCGTCCGACAGCAGTGGCCCATGGTGACAATTCATGCACCGGGCCTTGGTGCGGAACAGGTGCAGGCCCCGCAGTTGCGCATCGTCCAGTTGCCGCGATTCGCCGCTGATGAACCGGTCCAGGCGGCTGGTGCGGCTGTTGATGGTGCGCACGAAGGTGGCAATGGCCTGGGCCATGCGTTCTTCGCTGATGCCGTCGGAACCGAATGCCTGGCTGAACATGTCGTCATAGCCGCGGATCGCCGACAACCGGTCCAGCACGGTGGCGATCTCGGCATTCATTTCGATCGGGTTGATGATTGCCGCGATGGCCTGCTCTTCCAGGCGGGCGAAGCGGCCGTCCCACATCAACAACTGGTGGTGTCCGGCGTTCAGCAGCGTCGGGCTGTTCCGGCCTCCCTCGAGGCGATCGTGGCCGAACGGCCGGCGGCGTCCGTCGCCCCAGCCGAGATCGGGGTCGTGGCAGCTCGCGCAGGCGATCTGTCTTGAACCGGACAGGCGCGGGTCGAAGAACAGATGTTTTCCGAGTTCCGCCTTTTCCGTCGTGTAGGGGTTGTCCTCGGGATGAGGTGCGGGAGGCAGGGCGGCTGGTTCCGGGGCGCGGATGCCGGGGTCGACCTCGGCGGCCGGCCAGCAGGCCTGGGACTGACTGTAGAGCGCGCGGAGCTGGTCGGCGGTGGGTGCCATGACCGGCGGCAGGCATTCGTCGTCGGCTGCGCCGGCCCACGGCGGCTCTGCCTGCAGGGCCCCCAATGACCAGCCGGCCAGGGAGATCAACAGGGCGAGCAGTGCCACGGCGGCCAGCCGAACCAGTGGAATCCGTCCGGCTTGGCGAGGCCCTGGGAGGCGCCGGGCAGACAGGATCATGGTCAGAACTCCAGTTGCCCACCGAGCCATACCGTCCGCCCCACTTCGATACCGCGGCCGCCGGGCGAGACGGTGTACGTGCGCCCGTTGAACACATTCCCCAGTTCGGCGTCCAGCGAGAGGCGGTAGCGCTCGGCGACACGGGCGGAGAAACCCAGCCTGAGATCGGTGATCAGCGTGGAGGGGCGTTCCCTGTCGGCGTACACAGGCACGACCTGCTCGGTTTCGCCGCCGGCGCCGTCCGGCACCGGGAGCATGGTGGTCCGGCCGGTGTCCTCGATGTTGGTATAGCGCCCGCGGTAGCGGGTGACGGCGCTGGCCTGCAGGTTGCGGGTGATCCGGTGCGCCACGGAGACGCTGCCGACCAGTGGACGGTTGAAGTCCGTGCGCTGTACGTCCAGCCGTCCCCGGCGTACGGCCTTGCCGCGATAGGCCACGTAATCGTCGCTGCCGACATCCTCGATGCTGTCGTCGTAGCGTTCGTTGTTGGATTCCGTTTCCGAATACGTGATGTTCAGCCCCAGCGTGGTGCGATCCCACTGCCGGCGCCAGGCGGCGGAAACGCCCTGGTAGGTGCTGCGGCCCTCGTTGGTGAGATAACGGGCGCGGGTGCCGTCGGTGCCGGTGGCAGCGATACGCTGGGAGAATTCATCGCGGTTGTCGCGGCGCACGTAGGTCAGCGCGGCAACACCGCCGAACAGGCGCTGCCGCAGGCCGTAGGCCTGCTCGTCGCTGTAGGGCGTGCGCGCGTCGTTGGCGTGGAAGCGGACCGCGCTGCCGCCGGAGTCGGTCTCCCAGTCGCCGACCACGTTCTGCGAAGCCCCCCGGTATTCCATGACCATGGGGCGCTGCGCTTCCCGCAGCTTGTAGGTGAGCAGCGAGCCGCCGTAGTAACGGTTGAAACCCGCGGTGAGCACGGTACTGTCGGTGCCGAAGACGTCGTAGCTGAAACGGCTGCGCCAGGCCAGGTCGTGGTTGCGCAGGAAGTCGTCATGGTCGTAGCGCAATCCGAGCGTGGCTGTCAGCCGGCCGATGTCGGTGGAACCTTCCCCGTGCAAGGCATACTCGCTCAGGCCCACGGTCACGTCGTCGGCCTCGTAGACATTGCGGGCGCGGAAGTACTGCTCGTTGTGGATGCAGTCGCGGCGGCGTCCGCGGCAGTCGATGTCCGGGTTGACCCGGGGGTCATGGTAGATGTGGAGCGTTTCCGGGCGCTCGAAGCGCAGCCGGCTGTAGTTGGTTTCGGCACCGTAGGTAAAGCGGAAATCCCTGCCCCTCCAGCGCTGGTCGGGCGGCGTTAGCGTCAGGCCGGCGCTGGCGCCGAGCTGGGTCTTGTTCAGATCGCCGAAGCCGCCTTCCTGGCTGCTTGAGAGTCCTTCGGGGCCTCCCCAGGGGCGGCTGTCGGTGATTGCCCAGTTGAAATAATCGGTATTGGCCTGGCGGCTGTTCTCGCTGTAGTTCAGGCCCAGCCGCAGGCGTGCCTCTGTGCCGCCGGCGGTGAGGTGATCCACCGCCACCGCGGCGCCGCCTCCGCCGCCGGTGATGGTGAAATCGCTGTCCCGCGCGTTGGCAATGAAGCGCTCGTGGCGATAGGGGGCATAGTTCAGTGTGATATCCGCATAGCTGCGTTGCGACAAGGGGGTGGAGAATTTGCCCAGCAGATTGAGGTTCTCGCTACGCTGGGCATTGCTGTCGCCCAGTTGCAGTTCAGGCGTGCTGGCGCGGGATCGCGCCAGGCTGAGTACCAGCCCTGAGGCCTCGCCGATGGGGCGCTCGTGGCCGACGATCAGGCGGTCACGGCTGAATTCCCGGGGTTTCGGGGCCTCCCGGGGTGGCGCGTCGGGGTCGGTCGGGCCCGGCTGGAACACGCGGTAGCTGACCCAGTCACTGCGCGTGCCGCTGTAGCCCAGGCGGGTCCGCGGACGCGACCCGGCCCGGCGGGTTTCCAGGTCCACCACGCCGCCGGTGAAGCGGCCGTAGGCGGCCGGCACATTGGAGTCGTACACCGTGATGGATTCCAGCAGTTCGCTGTCCACGAACACGGCCTGTTCGTGGCCGGGTACGTCGGTGATGGAATTGGGCTGGGCGTCGCGGCTGGCCGGGTCCAGCCGGTCGTCGATGGACAGCCCGTCCAGGCGGAAGGTGTTCTCGTAGAAGCGGCCGCCGGAGATGGAGACCGATTCCGGCCGCAGGTCCCGCAGCCGGCCCTCCGATTGCCGCGCCTCGCCGAACTGGACGTTGGGCAGCAGGTCCAGCATGCGGGTGAAATCGCCGCTGGCGGCGCCGAACTCGTCCAGGTCGCGGCGGTTGAGCCGGTAACGGCCTTCCGCGCCGGTGTCGATCAGGTTCGGATAGGACTGTTCGATGATGAGTGTCGGCAGTTGCTGTCCCGTCTCCTCGGCCGTGGCCGGCAACGGCAGCGCAATGGCTGCCGCCGCCAGCCAGGCAGTAACTCCGCCGCGCCTCATGGCGCGGTGGAGCAGTGGGCGCAGAACGGCGTGCGGTCGCTGGTGTCGGGGATGCCGTCGCCGTCGATATCGTCGTCCAGCAGCAGCGGCGAGGCGAGCTGCTGCGCTTCGGTGGCGGACGGGTCGAAGAAGTCCGGCCGGCCGTCGCCGTCCAGATCCCGGCTGGCCACCAGGGTGCCCGGGAATGCATCGTGGCCGATCTTCCGCGCTGCCAGCGTTCCACGCATGGTGTTGCGGTCCGCGTTGGAGTGCTCGGAGAGGGCGATGATCTGGCGGGCGTCGTCATACCAGGTATTGCGCGACAGTTGCTCGACCAGCGTCTTGTACTGGGTGGCGCGGTCCGAGGGCGAGGGCAGCGACTCTACAACGTTGCGGTAGCCCTGCCAGCCCGACGCGGACTGCATCAGCATCTCCCGGGATTGGTCGCGCAGGGCGGTGATCGCCGAGCGGTTACCGTCGGAGAGATTGCCGTTTCGGGCGATCAGTGCGCGCAGGCCGTCGGCCGCGTTGGCGTGGGCCTGGGACAGCAGCGCGGCCCGGGACAGGGTCTGCCTCGCCTCCAGGTCCGAGGACAGGGGGAGTTGCGCCAGCGCATCTAGCCCGGCTTGCAGCTCCGAGTGCACCAGGCTGGCGTTGTCCAGGCGCGCGGCAAGCACCGCATTGGAGGCATGGGCGCCGACCCGGTCGGCAACGGGCACGCCGCTGGTGGCGGCAATGGCGCGTTCCAGGGCGGTGTTCGCGGAGTTCCATCGCCCGATGTCGGCGAGGGCAGTGGCATGGGTCCGGTGAGCTTGTACGCGGGTGCCGGCGTCGGCGCTCGCGAACCAGGTGCTGACCGGACATTCCCCCAGCAGGTCGCCGGCTTCCGTCTGATTGATAAAATCCGCATACAGACTGGCGATCTTCAGACAGCCGCGTGTCATCAGGGAGCTGAGACTGCCCGCGTGTTCTTGCACATAAGCTTCCGAGTGGAGAATGTTCCAGGCTGCTTGCAGCACTTCTCGGGCTGCGTCGAGTTCGTTGCCCTGCAACAGCAGCAGACCGAGATAGGGGGTGCCGCGATTGGTGGTTAGGTGAGTGAGCTGTTCCAGCTTTGCTTCCAGGCTGTCGTAAGGATCGGTGACCAGGGCGATGGCCTCTTCCACGCGGCCGTCGAGAGCAAGCTCCCGCCCTTCGTAGACGCGCATAGCCACGCGAGCGTTTTCCTGGTAGCTGGTGCTGGAAATGGTGTTCTCCACCAGATCCAGGTATTCGTCGATGCGGTCGGCTTCCGCATAGACAGGGGCGAGGAAGCGCAGGTAGTTGTCGATCACCGAAGGCGCTGCGGCGTGTCTCAGATCGTGGAACTCGGCGACGGCGTCCCAGGTCCGCTGCGTATTGCCCAACTGGTTGTCCAGCAGTGCCTGGCGATAGAGATACAGCGCCTTGACCGTGGTCGTGGACGCGTTGTAGCCAGCTACGGCCTTCCGGTAGGGGACCATGCTGGCCTCTGCCTCCGCCCAGGTGGTTTCGCCGTTCACGTAGGCTACGACCCGTTCGTCGGCGTTACTCCAAAGGGCGGCGAGGATCTGGTTGTATGGGCCTGAGGTGGGGGGATTCGCCGTGGCGAGATCGACATAGTCCATCAGGATACCGGAGGCTGCCTCGGCCCCACCCGGTGCGTCGGCTTCCAGGTAGTATGTGACCAGTCGGAGATAGAACCGGGCATCGGACACGGTGAGGTTCGACAGGCCTTGGGTCTCGACGATGCGATCATATTCCTGCCGGGCCAGATCCAGGAACTGGACGCCGTGCTCGGGCTCACCTGCGTTGGTTACTGCGCGGCCGATGCCGCGGAAGGTCTCGGCGCGGGTTTCCGCCTGGAAGATGCGCGTGTCCACCGTCATCACGGCGGCGTCCACATCGCCGATCAGGGCCTGGCCTTCGGCGATGTCCGAAAACAACGGGTCGCGGAAGTTGTCGTCCAGCACATCGTCGAACAGGCGTTCGGCGCGGTAGAACGGCGAGAGGTCGGAGCCGTAGAAGTAGGCGAGCCTGCGGGCGTTGTCCATGCCCAGTTCCTCGCCGGGCGCCAGCGGCAGACGGTGGTCGATCACGTCCAGCGTGGAAATGCCGGCGATGGTGCTGTCGTTAACGAGCCCGGGCGGCAGCGCGAAATCCGAGGTGCCGAATTCCTGTGGCTGGATGTCATAGGCTTGCAGGGCGTAGCGGGCCATGTTGCCGATCTGCGCACCGTCCGACGGCACGCCGCGGTAGCCGTTGGCTTCCCACAGGGCGTCCGCGAACGCCTGCAGGTGGTCGTCGCTGGATGCGCCGGACGGCACGCCCAGCGAGTCCCGCATGAAAGCCGCCACGCCGTGCCGGATCGCGATGCGGTTGGCGCGGCGCACCACAGCGGCGGCTCCGCCGGAGAGGTCGATTCCGGCGAGCTGGTCCATTTCCGACCCCAGCGCGTGCAGACGGTCCCTGACTGCTTGAGGAAAGTCCTGCGCTTCCAGGTATGCGCGGGCACTGTCGAAGTTGCCGTTGCTGATGGCCAGTGCATCAGCAACGTGCTCGAACGCTTGCCCCTGGGAGCGGAGCGCGGCAGCCAGCCTGACCACCTGCAGGCTGGCGAGCTGGGCGGCGGCATCGGCAGCCGGGTCGGCAAGCAGGGTTTCGGGGGATAGGTCCAGCCGGTTTGCCACCGCCGCGGAGGCGGCGACCAGGTCACCGCCGGCCTCATCCATCTCCCGGACCACCAGCGTGGTCAAGGGGGAAACCACAATATCCGCCGCGTTCACCGCGGCCTGCAGGTCCAGGGCCTGGAAGCTGTAACCCGTTTCGGTGTCCCGGCCGCCTGTGGCGCGTATCCGTGCGCCATCGAGGTTCGCGTTTTCCGGGATCCGGGCGGTGAACCGGCCTGCTTCGCCGGTCGATACCACGGTGCTCAGCGCTGCGCCGGTGGGTGACACCACCCGTACGCTCGCACCGGCGATGGCTGGATCGGTGACGAGCCCGGTCAGCTCGGTAGTGGGGCCGTCACCGCCGCGGTTGCCTCCGGAAGAGGAGCCGCTGCTGAAGCAGCCATGCAGGATGACGGAAGCAAGCAAGACCAGACACAGCGATAGCGTCCGGGCGCAGGCTTGAGGTGTCGCAGGGCGTGACATTGGTATTCCCCCCTTGTCGGATGACCGGTCCGCCTCGAGACGCGACTTGCGCGGCCGGTGATGGTTATTCCCGTCTGATGCTGGGGGGTAAGCCTGGCGACGGAGTGCGGCCGGATAGTTCGTGATGCCTTGTTGCGGCGCCCGGTCGTGGAACGACCACGACACCATGCACCGCGCTCGCATCGCGAGCTATCCGGCCGCAATGCGAGCGTGCAGATTTCTCAAGCGGGTTTTACGGAATCACCTTGCGAGCGGTGTCCAGATAGGCGTCGCCGTGCCGTTTTGCGCCATCGGCGTCGCCGGTTTCCGAAGCCACATGCAGCTCCTCCAGCGTATCGGCAAGCTCGGCGAACTCCGCGTTGATTTTCTCCAGCGCGTTTTCCAGGGTGTAGGTCAGCTCATGAATCTGGAACAGATCGTCCTGGGAGAGGGTGTTCTTGCTCAAAAGCCCCTCCAGCCGCTGGTTGTATTGGGAAAAATTGGCGACAGCCTCTTCAAGGGTTTCCGCGGGCTTGCCCTGGAAGTGATCCACACGGTCGCTGGCGGAAACGCCGCTACTGGCGGAGAAAGCGATCACGGCAGCGATGAGGACGAATCGGACAGACATGGGTCTTTCCTCTGGTTGAAGAATTTATGCGAATAGTAATCATTATCATATAGTCCATGCAACTGCATTTTCTGCCCGCTCTGCACGGCTTCCGCCGGAGCTGGGCCGGGTGACCGTCGCTTGCCTACCACGATGTGAATGCAAGCCTTGTCGAAGGTATTGCCATGCCTCGATGGCGCAGAAAGCCACCCGCAGGGCGCCGCCGTGGGGTGTCCCAGCGGTATTGCACGGGCTTGACGCGGGAAAGAATCAGCGCTTTCCCTGCTGAGACGCCGCGCAGCGGCGCCGATGCATGACAATACGTCCGAAAAGGTTAATAAATCCGCATTTCCTCAACATTTTGATTGGTCTGGATGTGATCTGCTGCTACTGTCGATCTGTGAAAGCAAACGGGCCCGACTTTGAACCGGTGGCATTGATTCGCTACCACCCGTGAGCCGGTGATGCATCCAGTGCATGAACCGCTGACTCAGGACACTAGAAGGATCTTCATTCAACGGACTTCTTGGGCCTGGAAGAAATCTAAAGCTTGATGCGAAATCAGGGTATGGGCACTCGACCGCAACCATGGTCCGAATATTCTCGGCAGAACAGCCTGGTCCGCGTGACAGAAGACAACCCCTGCCCCGTGCTTTTCCTGACCCTGGACGGAACCCTGGTCGAGGCCAATTCCGGAAGCTGGCTCATTCTTGCCGAATGGAACATCTCATCGGGCGCCAGGGTTCCGGAGCCGTGGCTTTCGATCGCGCTTGAAGCGGCAGCCACCGGCGAAACGCGGGAGGCCACGCTGAATTCCGGGCTGGTCAGCACCTGCCTGCTTTTCGTGCCAGCGAAGGCCTATGGACTCATCCACGTATTCGGGGTGGATGTGACCTCCCGTACGCAGATGGAGCGCAAGATCGCGCTCAATGCCCAGGTTTTCGAATCCGCCTCGGAAGGCATTCTGATCATGGATGCCGACATGCGGGTGATCGACGTCAATCCGGCTTATTCGATCATTACCGGTTACCGTCCGGAAGAAATTCTGGGGGAAACTGCGGCCTTCTGCCGCAATGACTTCGAAGGCCCCGATTTCGTCGCCAGAATGGCCGCCACGCTCGCCCGGCATGGTAACTGGCAGCGGGAGATCTGGGGGCAGCGCAAGGACGGTTCGCGGTATACCGGCTGGCTTTCCATCGCCATCGTGCGGGATCAGGGTGGTGATATCGCGCGATACACGGCGGTGCTGACCGATATCACCTGGCAGAAGGAACTGTTCCGCATGGCGCATTACGATGCGCTGACAGGCCTGCCCAACCGCCGGCTGTTTCAGGACAGGCTGACCCAGGCCATGGCCGCGGCGGATCGCACGGGCGAATGCCTGGGCGTCATGCTCATTGACCTGGACGGCTTCAAACTGGTCAACGACCAACTGGGGCATCCGGCCGGCGATGAGATGCTCCGTATCGTCTCTGCGCGCATTGGCGAATGTCTCCGGGCCAGCGACACCTTGGCGAGAATGGGCGGCGACGAGTTCCTGCTGCTGCTGCGACGGCTGAAAAGCGTGCATAACATGGATGACATTGCAGGCAAGCTGCTCAGCCGCGTCGCGGAGCCGGTCACGCTGGAGAACAGGGAGTTCTTTCTGACAGCCAGCATCGGCGGCGCGGGCTACGACGGAAAGCAGACAGGGGAAGAACTGTTCCGCATGGTGGACAACGCCATGTATGCCGCCAAGCTGGACGGCAAGAACGCCTTTCGGCTTGCTTCGGAGGAAGTCGTCGTCCGCCGGAGCGAGAAACTCACCCGCCAGATCAGGCTGCGGCGGGCATTGGAACAGGGTGAGATCACGGCCCATTACCAGGGCGTGGTCGATGTTCGCGAGCAGAAACTGAGCGGGGTGGAGGCCCTGGCTCGCTGGCAGACCGACGACACTGGTCTGGTACTGCCGTCGGAATTCATTACGCTGGCCGAGGAGGCCGGGCTGATCCGGCAACTGGGCCAGCATCTGCTGCAGGTTGCCTGCCAGCAGGGGGCGGCCTGGAGAGCTGCCGGCGTGGATATCGGTGTCATGAGCGTGAACGTTTCGGTGAGGCAGATCCAGGACAAGGACTTTGTCAGCAGGGTGGAACAGGTTCTGGCTGAAACCGGTTTCCCTCCCAACATGCTGGACCTGGAACTGAGCGAGGCTCTCTGGATCGAGGGCAAGGACACCGTGGTGGCCAAGCTGGTCCGGCTGCGGGAGATGGGCATAACCGTCTCCATTGACGATTTCGGCACCAAGTACGCATCCCTGTCCTACCTCAAGCGCCTGCCGGTGGACCGCATCAAGATCGACAAGAGCTTTGTCGATGACATCCCCGATGACGAAATCACAGCGGTCATCCTGGAATCCATCATGACGATGGCGGCCAGGATGGGGATCGAGGTGATCGCCGAGGGGGTCGAGCACCGTGCCCAGCTCGATTTCCTGCGCCGGCATGGCTGTCGCCATGTGCAGGGCTACTACTTCTGCCGCCCGGGGCCGGCCGAGTTGATTCCGGCGCTGGCGGCCAGACGGGATTTCATCTCGGACTTGGGGGATGCCACTTCTTCATGAACGATGAACTCAGGTTCTCCATTCGGCCGGATTGGCGGGAGATTGACCGGATCAACGAACAGGCCATGGAGTTTCTCAGCCGCACGTCCCTGCCGGAGGCGGCGATCGACACGTACACCATGGTGATCTGCGAGTTGCTGGAAAACAGCATCAAGTACGGAAGGGCCAACGAGAACATCGATGTGAGGGTGCGCATCGTCGAGGACACGATAACCATACAGGTCAGCAACAAGGTTCGCCCGGATGCCCGTTCCCACCTCCTGGAACTGGACAGAACGTTGCAGTGGATCCGCGGTACCCAGGATCCGTACCAGGCTTACCTGGAACGGGTGCTGGAGATTTCCCGCGAATCGCTGACGGAGAGCAGAAGCTGCCTGGGACTGGTGCGCATCGCCTATGAAGGTGGGGCCGAGATCGATTTCGTGCTGGACGATGGCGATACCCTCAGCGTTTCCGCGGTCGCGCAACTGAAATAGCCGGCGGGCCGACGACATACAACCCGGAGAAACATCCATGCCTGAACGGGAAGCCATCTTCAATGAAGGTGCCCTGAAAATCGAGAAAGTCCGCTCGGAGTCGGAGCTTGCGCTGGTGTTGACGGGCAAGAGCATCATCCGTGAAGCCAACGAAACCTTGCTGCCCCTTTTCGTGGAGGGCCTTCGCGAGGCGGAAGACGCAGGCTTGCGCCTGATTCTCGATTTTCGTCCCGTGACCTACATGAATTCATCCTCGTTCGCGCCGGTGATCAAGATTCTGCAGAAGGCGCGCCTGGGAGCGATGCCGGTCAGTATCATCTACAGCAGCGACCAGAAGTGGCAGGAAGTGTCCTTCGCCGCAATGACCATCTTCAAAACCCCCGACGGCAGAATCTCCATCACAGGGAGTAACAATGAGCAAAACAACAACTAACGCCATCGCCACAGCGTCTCCCGATACTGCAACCGGCTCCCGGCGGGTCTTCTCCGGTGTGCTTCGACTGGGCCAGATGGAATACCCGGTCTCGTTGCGCTCCGCGTCCAGGTACTCGCTCTGGCTGCACTACCAGCCTGACGGGCCGGAGCACGCTGCGGGGGTCTTCGACAGCATGATCCTCGAGACCGGCGCTCATACGGTCGAGCTCGGCCAGTGCCGGGTGATCGAGGACGACGAGGCGCCTCTGGGTGATTACCGGCTTGTCCCGATGGCGGCGATCCACGACTTCGAGAAGCTCCTGGACGAAGATCGCGTCCATGTACTGGATCATGGCGCTCGGAATCTGCCCCTGATCCTCGGATACAAGGCGAGCATCGATCCCCGGTTCCGCGAGCACGTGGCGGACGTCTCCTATGACGTCAGCGTCTACCGCAACCTGTTCGACCGGCTCGACCAGGAATATGCCTCGGAGCCTGCGCATGTGGCCGGCGTCGTGCGGCAAGGCATCATCGAGCAACTCGGCCAGGAGCTGGCGGCATGTCTTGATGCCCATGTGGGGAGCCTGGAGACAATTACCGCGGGCTTCAGCAAGGCGCAACACGGCCAGCACGGCTTCTATCTGCGCAGGCAGCTCTGGAGCGACCTGCTCAGCGCTCCGTTCGTGGCGCGCACCAATCTGAAGCCGCGCGGCTACGCCGGCGACTCCGAGATGATGCGGATGTGCTACCGCAATGCCTACGAGGGCGACAGCACCTTTGGTGCGATCCTGCACAAGTACTCGATTTCATCTGTGGCGGCGCAGGCCGTGCGTAATCGCCGGGGTCTGATTGCCGATCTCGTGCGCCAGCACGCGGACCGGCTCGGAGCCGGTGCCGAACGCCGCATGAACGTGCTTTCGGTGGCCTGCGGCCCGGCCTCGGAGCTCGGCGACGTATTCGCTACCGAGGAGGACTGCGATCGACTGCATTGTGCTTTCCTGGACCAGGACAAGCAGGCGCTGTTCGAGGCCTCGGCCATGGTGAGCGCGGTCGAGGCCCGGTTTCAGAAAACCCTGTCGGTGAAATTCATGCGCGATTCGGTGCGCACCCTGCTTGCCACGAAGGAGCTGCAGGAGCGCTGGGGAAGCTTCGACTTCATCTATTCCATGGGGCTGTTCGACTATCTGACTCGGCCTGTGGCCGAGGCGATCATCAGAAAGCTCTATGCCTTGCTCCCGCTCGGCGGGGAACTGGCCATCGGCAACTTCGATGTGGACAACCCAACCCGGCGTTTCATGGACTACTGGCTGGACTGGCCTCTGTACTACCGCACAGAGAGCGAATTCCTGTCGTTTGCCGCGGGGCTTGAGGGTGCGGAAACCTGGGTCGAATACGATGCGACCGGGGTGCAGATGCTGCTCCGGGTGCGAAAGGGCGCGGCTTGAGTTTCAGCAGGCGTCACGACGACACTGAAGTTGCCCGGGCGGTCAGCACGAACGACTTCAGTACGTACCAGACCGAACTGGTGCATCGGTGGCTGCGCACGGTTACCGCGCTTGTGTTCGGTCTGGTGCCGATCTTCTTCCTGCTTGACATGGTCATGCTGCCGGGCGAACTGATCCCGCAGTTCGCCCTGTACCGGGGTATCTCCACCGCGCTGGCACTATCGCAGTTCGTCATCATCTCCCGGACCCCACCCAGGCCGTTCCTTTCCTACCTGCACGGGTACTTTGCCTCGATGCAGGTCGGCGCGGTGATCGCGCTGATGACGGTGGATCTCGGCGGTTTCGACACCGGCTATTACGTGGGCCTCATCCTCGTGATGATGGGTGTCAGCCTGGTGCTGCCGTGGCGGGGCCAGCACACCGCCATCAATGCCGCCATCATCATCGCCATGTATGTGGGCTTCAATGTCTACTGGCCGCAACCGTTCGACCAGAAATCACTGGTGAACAACCTGTTCTTCCTGGTCAGCGCAGGCATCATCGCCTTTGCCATCACCGAGCTGCGGTACCGGCTGATAAGAAACGAATTCCACTTGCTGGTGGAACTGAAGCAGGCACGGGATTCGCTATGGGGGGAGATGGAGCTGGCCAGGGATATCCAGCTCTCGCTGTTGCCGAAACGGCTCGATATGCACGGCTACGAAATTGCCGCGAGCATGCAGCCGGCGCGCGAGGTCGGTGGGGACTACTACGAAGTGCTGGAGACTTCCGAAGGCACCCGCTATGTCGCCATTGGTGATGTGGCGGGACACGGCTTGAGCGCCGGCCTGATCATGATGATGGCGCAGACCAGCCTGGTTACCGCGCTGAAGGCGGAACCGAACTGCTCCCCGCCCCGTGCCCTGGAAGTGGTCAATCGGGCCTTGCGGGAGAATGTCGGCAGGCTCGGGTCGCATCACTACATGACCATGTCCATCCTGAAGCTCGGCGACCGCACCATCGAGGTCGCCGGCCACCATCAGGATATCCTGATCTACCGGGCGGCCGAGGGCCGGGTGGAAGTCCATCCCACCAACGGTACCTGGCTCGGTATTGCCGACAGCCTGGAGGGGTTCCTGACGCCCTCGCTGATTCCCATCGACAGCGGCGATGTGGTGCTGTTGTTCACCGACGGGCTTACGGAGGCTGTCGCCTCCTCCGGCGAGATGTTCGGCCAGGACCGTCTGGTCCGGCTTTTTGCCGATAACGCGTCCGCCGGCCCGAGCGAGCTCGCACTGGCGATCCAGAGCCGCTTGCAGTCGTACCAGGTCGATCAGGACGACGACATGACGATGCTGGTCATACGCAAGGTGGAGTCCGGTTCAGGAACGCGGTGACGGCGGGGCACCGGCGAGAGATACGGCAAGATTTCCGAGTCAGTGAGTAAATGGTCGGGGTGAGAGGATTCGAACCTCCGACCCCTGCCTCCCGAAGACAGTGCTCTACCAGGCTGAGCTACACCCCGACGACCATTTCTTCCACTTCAGTACACACGTTCAATGCTGAACGTCGCCATGTCATCCATGGCTTGCCGGAAAGGGGACTCCGGCAGGCAGTCCAGGCTGATACGGGCTTTCAATGCCGCCTGTTCTGCGAGGGCGCGAGTATATTCGATGGCCCCGGTGTTTTCAACGGCGCGCATGATGGCGTCGATGTGTTCGCGGCCGCCTTCCTCGATGGCCTTGCGAATCAGCGCGGTCTCCTCGGGGGTGCCGTTGCGCATGGCGTGAATCAGCGGCATGGTGGGCTTGCCTTCGGCGAGATCATCACCAACGTTCTTGCCGGTCTCCTCGGCCTGGCCGGCGTAGTCCAGCGCGTCGTCCACCAGCTGGAAGGCGGTGCCGAGGTGCTTGCCGTAATCCGACAACTGCTGCACCACCTCCGGCGGCTGGCCGGTGAGCAGGGCACCGATGCGCCCGGCGGCCTCGAACAGTGTGGCGGTCTTGTTGTAGATCACGTCCAGGTAGTTCTGCTCGGTGGTGTCCGGATCATGCACGTTCAGCAACTGCATCACCTCGCCTTCGGCGATGGTGTTCGTGGTGCGCGCCATGACTTCCATGATCGGCATGCTTCCCACTTCCACCATCATCTGGAAGGCGCGGGAATAGAGGAAGTCGCCGACCAGCACGCTGGCTTCGTTGCCCCAGAGGTTGTTGGCCGTTTCGCGACCGCGGCGCATCTCGGAGCCGTCCACCACATCGTCGTGGAGCAGGGTGGCCGTATGGATGAACTCGATCACGGCTGCCAATTGCACGTGATCCGTGCCCTGATAGCTGCAGGCCCGGGCGGCGAGCAGGACCAGCAGGGGACGCAGGCGCTTTCCGCCGCTGTTGACGATATAGCTGCCGAGCTGGTTGATCAGCACCACGTCGGACCGCAGCCGCTCCTGGATCAGGCGGTCGACGGCGTGCATGTCCTGGGCCACGGGGCCTCTGATCAACTCTATCGTCATGCATGAACCATGCGCGGATGCGTGGGATGCACGGATGCTATGGCCGCCAAGGGGGGGTGTCAAGCTGCAAGCGCCGCGGCCTCGCCGGATTGCGTCCCGTCTGTGTCCGGCAAGGGAGCGCTGATGAATCCGATTGACCTGCCGCAGACGAAGCGATAGACTTCCGCGCCTCAATTCCGGAACCGCCGAGCGGGTTTCCCGGGGCCGACACGCGGGAATCGCGCGCGATCAATCGACGGAGAGTTTTCGACATGTATGCCGTTATCAAGACCGGGGGCAAGCAGTATCGCGTCTCCGAAGGTGACATCCTGAAGGTGGAGAAGCTGGATGCCGAGGACGGCGCTTCCGTCGAGTTCGACCAGGTGCTGATGGTATCCGACGGCGATCAGATCAAGGTCGGTACGCCCGTGCTGGAAGGTGGCAAGGTCCAGGCCGAGGTCATCCGCACGGCGAAAGACAAGAAGATCGAGATCATCAAGTTCAAGCGTCGCCAGAATTACAAGCGCACGCTTGGGCATCGCCAGATCTTCACCGAAGTGAAAATCACCGGCATCCAGGCCGGCTAGGAACAGGAGCTGAAGCATGGCACATAAAAAGGCAGGCGGTAGCACGCGCAACGGCCGCGATTCCGAGTCCAAACGCCTTGGCGTGAAGCGCTTCGGCGGTCAGGTCGTGGTGCCGGGTAACATCCTGGTCCGCCAGCGTGGCACGCACTTCCACGCCGGTGAAGGAACTGGCCTGGGCCGTGATCACACCATCTTCGCCACGGTCGAGGGCGAGGTGGTTTTCGAGCGCAAGGGCCCGCGTAACCGCAAATACGTGAGCGTGCGGCCGAACTGATCAGCATCCCGACGCTGAAGGTCAGAAAACCCCGTCGCCGCACGGGGTTTTTTTATGCACAATGTGCGGCTGCGCCGGCCAGTCCGCACCTCCGTCACCGGTCGGCTTTCCATCCGCGGTGAAGTGCACCGCGAAGGTCAGAAGATCATGAAGTTCGTCGATGAAGTCACCATACATGTGGACGCCGGGGACGGCGGCAACGGGTCGGCCAGTTTCCGGCGGGAGAAGTTCGTGCCGTTCGGCGGGCCGGACGGCGGCGACGGCGGGCACGGCGGCAGCATCTATCTGGAGGCCGACGAGGGGCTCAATACGCTGGCGGATTTCCGCCATGTCCGCCGTTTCCGCGCCGAGCGCGGTGAGAATGGCATGGGCAGGCAGAAAACCGGCAAGAGCGGCGAGGACGTGATCGTTCCCGTACCGATCGGTACTCTGGTCAGCGACGAGGATACCGGCGAACT
Source organism: Ectothiorhodospiraceae bacterium (assembly GCA_050485425.1). GTDB lineage: Bacteria > Pseudomonadota > Gammaproteobacteria > Nitrococcales > Aquisalimonadaceae > LSCE01. The sequence goes on from JBJHBJ010000004.1 coordinate 143,940, forward strand.
GATCGGCGATCTGACGACGCACGGCCAGCGTCTGCTGGTGGCGCGCGGCGGTCGCGGTGGTCTCGGCAATATTCATTTCAAGAGTTCCACCAACCGTGCTCCCCGACGCACGACCTCCGGCCGGGAAGGCGAGCGGCGCAATCTTCAACTGGAACTGAAAGTGCTGGCCGACGTCGGTTTGCTTGGCATGCCCAATGCGGGCAAGTCGACCTTCATCCGCGCAGTGTCGGCGGCCAGGCCCCGTGTGGCCGACTATCCCTTCACCACCTTGTATCCCAATCTGGGCGTGGTGCGCGTCGAGGCGCATCGCAGCTTCGTTGTAGCCGACATACCCGGCCTGATCGAGGGTGCCGCCGACGGCGCCGGGCTGGGGGTGCGATTCCTCAAGCATCTGGGGCGCACCCGCCTGCTGCTCCACCTGGTGGATGCGGTACCCTCGGAGCCGGATCGTGATCCGGTGGAGGACGTACGCTCGCTGTTCCGCGAACTGGAGCGCTACAGCCCCGAGCTGGCTGCCCGGGAACGCTGGCTGGTGATCAACAAGCTGGATCTGCTTGCGCCGGAGGACCACGAGGCCTGGGTGGCGGACATCGTTCGTCGACTGGACTGGCAGGGCTCGGTCTTCGCTGTCTCGGCGCTGGCGAAGCAGGGCACCGAGCGCCTCTGCGGACGCGTCATGGAGTGGCTGGACGAGCAGCGGCGCGAGGAGCGGGAACGCGAACAGGCCCGCCAGGCGGCGTCTCCCCAGGGGGAGGAGGGCGGCCATGAGTGAGGCTCGCCGGCGGCTGGGCAAGTCCCGCAAATGGGTGGTCAAGGTGGGCAGCGCGCTGGTTACCAACGAGGGGCGCGGCCTGGATGTGGAACGCATGCGCGACTGGGTGGCCCAGATTGCCACGCTGCACGGCGAGCGGCGCTACGTCACGCTGGTGTCCTCGGGGGCCGTGGCCGAGGGCGTCAAGCGCATGCAGTGGTCCCGACGGCCCTCGGAGCTCTACAAACTGCAGGCCGCCGCCGCAATCGGGCAGATGGGACTGGTGCACGCCTACGAAGCGGCCTTCCAGCGATTCGGTCTGCACACGGCGCAGGTATTGCTGACCCATGACGATCTCAGCGACCGGCGTCGCTATCTGAACGCCCGCAGCACACTGCGCACGCTGCTGGAGCTGGGTGTCATTCCGGTGGTCAACGAGAACGATACAGTGGCCACCGACGAGATCCGCTTCAGCGACAACGATACGCTCGCGGCGCTGGTGGCAAATCTGGTGGAGGCGGAGCTGCTGGTCATCCTGACCGATCAGGCGGGACTGTTCGATGCCGACCCGCGCCACAGTGCGAACGCGCAACTGATCGCTGAAGCCCAGGCCGGCGATCCGGCACTGGAGGAACTCTGCGGTGCCGGTTCAGGCGGTAGTCTCGGACGGGGGGGCATGCTCGCCAAGGTGCGTGCCGCCGCCCGGGCGGCACGTTCCGGCGCGGCCACCATCATTGCCTCCGGCAAGGAGCCGGACGTGCTGGGCAAGATCGCCCGGGGACAGCCGGTGGGGACCCTGCTGACGCCGTCGCAGGAAGTACTGGCGGCCCGCAAGCAGTGGCTGGCGAGTCAGCTGCAGTCCAGGGGGCGGTTGTGGCTGGACGCCGGTGCAGTCCGTGTGCTGAAGGAGGCCGGGCGCAGTCTGTTGCCGGTGGGGGTGACCCGCCTGGAGGGGGACTTCCGTCGCGGCGAGATCGTCACCTGCCTGGGACCGGACGGCGCCGAGGTTGCTCGCGGGATGGTCAACTACGACGCCCGGGAGGCCCGGCTTATCCTCGGCCAGCCCAGCGACCGGATCGAAACCCTGCTGGGCTACGCCGACGAGCCGGAGCTCATCCACCGGGACAATCTTGTCCTGACCTAACACCCCCGGGGAACAACCTGGCGGATCTGCAGTCGCAAATCTCTGTACCCGGTGCAGCGGCCTTGCCGCCGTCGCAGGATCAATCACAGAGAGGAGCGAGTCATGCGTGGTGTTATCCGACCCCGTGGTTTTCTGCTTACAGCCGTTGTCGTCGGTGCGCTGGCGGCTGCGCCTGTCCAGGGTAGCCAATCCGTCAGTACGGAATACCTGTCGGCCCGGCTGGTGAAGGTGGCCGACGGCTTCAGTCACCCGTGGGCCGTGGGCTTTCTGCCGGACGGCCGTCAGTTGGTGACCGAACGGCCAGGTGCTATCCACCTGGTGGACAACGGCCAGGTCACCGCGCTGGACGGCGTGCCCGAGGTCCACGCCGCCAATCAGGGCGGCATGCTGGACCTCGTGGTTCACCCGGACTACGCCAACAACGGCTGGATCTACATGACCTATTCCAAGGGTGACGGCGGCGGTACCGTGCCGGCCCTGGCGCGTGCGAAGCTGGACGGCACCAGCCTGGTGGCGTTCGAGGAATTGTTCGAGTCCAATACGGTCACCGATCCCGGCCGGCATTACGGCTCCCGCATCCTGTTCCTGGAGGACGGCACGCTGCTGATGACGATCGGGGACCGCGGCGGGCAGCCGCCAAGAGCGCAGGACCCGACAGACCACTCCGGAAGCATTGTCAGGCTGAATGACGACGGCAGTGTGCCGGCGGACAACCCGTTCGTCGGCAACGACGATTATGCGCCCGAGATCTACACCTACGGCCATCGGAATATCCAGGGCATCGTGTTGCGTTCCGACACCGGGGAGGTCTGGGTTACCGAGCATGGTCCGCGGGGCGGCGATGAGCTCAACCTGATCGAACCAGGCGGCAACTATGGCTGGCCGGTGGCGACGCTGGGGCGCGACTACAGGACCGAAGGCGACTTTCCTGACGCCGAGACCCGCCGTGACGACGCCTTTGTTGGTCCGGTCTTCGAGTTCCTGCCCACGCTGGCGCCGTCCGGCCTGGCCGTGGTCGACGGGGAGCGTTTCCCGCACTGGGAAGGGAACCTGCTGGCAGGCGGCCTGCGTGCCGAACGGGTGCTGCGACTGTCGGTTGAGGCCGGCGAAGTGCTGCATGCCGAGGAACTGTTGAGCGGCACCATCGGCCGTATCCGCGATGTGCGCCAGGGCCCCGACGGTTACATCTACCTGGTGAACGACGAGGAGGACGGTGCGCTGTACCGGCTTGAGCCCGGTCGCTGACGCCCACACGAAAACCGCCAACCCCGACGGGTTGGCGGTCTCCTGATGCGTGGCAGAACCGGCCTGTCTAGGCCAGTTTGCGAATCTGATCGTTCAGACGGCTCTTGTGACGGGCAGCCTTGTTCTGGTGGATCAGACCCTTGGTCGCCATGCGATCGATCACGGGCACCGCAGACTTGTAGGCCTGTTCGGCAGCCTGCTTGTCACCGGACTCGATTGCCTTGATGACGTTCTTGATCTGCGTGCGCATCATGGAGCGGCGCGACTTGTTGTGCTGGCGCCTTTTCTCAGCCTGACGGGCTCGTTTCCGTGCGGATGGGGAATTAGCCAAGGCTCAACTCCTGACAGTGGTATTCGGTTCCAGAAAGGGCACGTAATATCCCGATTTCGTTGCCGGATGTCAACCTCTGTCGCGCAGCGGCGGCGTTCGCTCGCGACAAGCCGATCATCCGTCCGCCGGCTGCGGTATCATGCGGCCTTCGTTTCCTGTCGGGGGGTAGGGGCCGGGCATGAGTTTGCTGCGTTCCACGGCCGTCTTTGGCGCTTTGACCATGGTCTCGCGCGTGCTGGGGCTTGTGCGCGACGTGGTGATTGCCGCCGTGTTCGGTTCCAGCGCCGCCACCGACGCGTTCTTCGTCGCCTTCAAGATCCCCAATTTCATGCGGCGGCTGTTCGCCGAGGGCGCGTTCTCCCAGGCTTTCGTGCCGGTGCTGTCTGCCGAAAAGACACACAAGGAGACCTCGGACGTGCGCCGGCTGGTTTCGCGGGCCACCGGCACCCTGCTGGTGATCCTGCTGGGGCTGACCGTGCTGGCGCTGGTGGGGGCGGAATACCTGGTCATGCTGTTCGCCCCCGGGTTTCGCGGCGACCCCGAGCAGTTCGGCATGGCGGTGGACATGGTGCGGATCACCTTTCCGTACCTGCTGTTCATCTCGCTGGTGGCGGCTGCGCAGGGCGTGCTGAACACCTACGGGCGGTTCGGCCCCCCGGCGTTCGCTCCGGTGCTGCTCAACCTGGTGCTGATCGCCAGCGCCTGGTGGTGGGCGCCGTACTTCGAGCGTCCGATCATGGCGCTAGCGGTCGGTGTATTCATCGCCGGTGCGCTGCAACTGGCCTTCATGCTGCCGTTCCTGCACCGCGTCGGCATGCTGGCCTGGCCGCGCTGGGGTTGGCGGGACTCCGGCGTGCGCCGGATCATGACGCTCATGCTGCCGGCCATCTTCGGTTCATCGGTAGCGCAGATCAATCTGCTGGTCGACACCATCCTGGCCTCGTTCCTGATGGTGGGCTCGATCAGCTGGCTTTATTATTCCGACCGCCTGGTGGAGTTCCCGCTGGGGGTGTTCGGGGTGGCGCTGGGAACGGTGATTCTTCCGCGACTGTCCAGCCAGCACGCAGCCGATTCACCGGCGCACTTTTCCCGCACGCTGGACTGGGCACTGCGCTGGGGCGTCCTGATCGCGACGCCGGCTGCCGTGGGGCTGGCGGTGATGGCCGGCCCGATACTCACAACCCTGTTCCAGTACGGGGCTTTCACCGATGCGGATGCCCGAGCCGCCTCGCTCAGCCTGGTGGCATATGCGCTCGGGCTGCATGGGTTCATCATGGTCAAGGTGCTTTCCCCCGGCTATTTCGCCCGCCAGGACATGGTGACGCCGGTGAAGTTTGCCGCCGTAAGCATGGTGGCGAACATGGTGATGAGCGTGACCGTCGTGGTACTGCTGCGGGAAACAGCCATTGGCCATGCCGGCCTTGCCCTGGCCACCGGCCTTGCCGCCTCGTTGAACGCCGGCATGCTCTACCTGGGCTTGCGGCGGCGCAACGTCTACCAGCCCCTGCGTGGTTGGGGCCGGCTCTGGCTGCAGGTGGTGCTGGCAACCGGCACCATGGCCGGGGTGTTGCTGCTGGGCGTGGGCGAGCTGGACACCTGGCTGGATGCCGGCCTCTGGCAGCGTATTGTGTCGCTGAGTGGCTGGCTGCTGCTGGCCGCGGTGGTGTACCTTGGCGTGTTGTTGTTGAGCGGCCTGCGGCCGAGGCACCTGCGGGAGCAGACTGGATGAGTGCATGGAACTGATACGCGGCCTACACAACCTGCGTCCCCGTCACCGGGGTTGCGTCGCCACCATCGGGAATTTCGACGGCCTGCACCTGGGCCACCAGGCCATGCTCCGGCGGTTGCGGGCTCAGGCCGATGCCCTGGATCTTCCGGCCACGGTGATCAGTTTCGAGCCCCTGCCGCGGGAACTGTTTGCCCCGGACCAGGCTCCGCCGCGGCTCTCCTCGCTGCGGGACAAGGTGTATATGCTGCGGACCGCCGGCGTTGATCGCTTTCTCTGCCTGCGCTTCAACCGGCAGCTGGCGGGCATGGAGCCCGAAGCGTTCATCCGGGATCTGCTGCTGGACGGCCTGGGGGTGCGCTACCTGCTGGTCGGCGATGACTTCCGCTTCGGCCGGGAACGCCGGGGAGACCACACCATGTTGCGGCAGGCTGCCGGGGAGCACGGCTTCTCGCTGGACGACACACCGACTGTCTCGCTGGGCGATCGCCGCGTCAGCAGCACCTGGGTGCGGGAGGCGCTGGCGGCCGGCGATCTTCCGCTGGCGGAACGCCTGCTGGGGCGTTGCTACAGTCTTTCCGGCCGGGTCGTCAACGGGGATCGTATCGGCCGCGAGCTGGGGTTCCCCACCGCCAATCTGGCCATGCGCCGCCGCCCGCCGATGGATGGTGTGGTTGTTGCCGAAGTGGCGGTGGAGGGCGGGCCCTGGTTGCCGGCCGTGGGCAGTGTCGGTACCCGGCCCACCGTCAACGGCCGCCGCCCGGTCTGCGAGGTGCACTTGCTGGACTGGTCCGGCGATCTCTACGGCAGGCATCTGGAAGTGCGTTTCCGGCACTGGCTGCGCGGCCAGGAGCATTATCCGGACCTCGAACAGCTCAAGCGGCAGATAGCCCTGGATGCCGACGCCGCACGCAACTGGTTCCGCGGCCGGTCAGCCTGACGCGAAAAGCCCGCTGCAAAACGGAATGCAAGCCCGTTCCGGCGGCGCAACTTCTGGTAAGCTATCGGGCTCGGAAAATTCAGGTAACCGCAGGCAGATAGCGACCGTGAGCGATTACAAACACACGCTGAACCTTCCCCAGACCGATTTCCCCATGCGCGGCAACCTGGCCAAGCGCGAACCGGAGCGCCTCGAGCGCTGGTACGCCGAGGACATCTACGGCCAGATCCGCAAGGCGCGCGCCGGCCGGAAGACGTTCATTCTTCACGACGGTCCTCCCTACGCCAATGGCGATATTCACATCGGCCATGCGGTGAACAAGATTCTCAAGGACATCATCGTCAAGTCCCGCACGCTGGACGGCTTCGACGCGCCCTACGTGCCCGGCTGGGACTGCCACGGCCTGCCCATCGAACTCAAGGTGGAGCAGGAAGTGGGCAAGGTGGGCGACAAGGTCAGCCCGCGGGATTTTCGCGACGCCTGCCGTGCCTTCGCACACCGCCAGGTGGACGGCCAGCGACAGGACTTCAAGCGCCTCGGCGTGCTCGGTGACTGGGACGACCCCTACCTGACCATGGCACCGAAGACCGAAGCCAACATCCTGCGCGGCCTGGGCCGCATCTACGCGAGCGGCCACATGAGTCGTGGCTTCAAGCCGGTGCACTGGTGCACCGACTGCGGCTCCGCGCTGGCCGAGGCCGAGGTGGAATACCACGACCATACATCGCCGGCCGTGGACGTGCGCTACCCGGTGGTGGACACCGCGGATTTCGCGCGCCGCACCGGACTGGAGGGCAAACTGCCCGAGGGCTTGCGGGTATCCGTCCCGATCTGGACGACCACGCCCTGGACCCTGCCCGCCAGCCGCGCGGTGACCCTGCACCCCGAATTCACCTACCGGGTCCTGCGCGTCTCCGGCGATGCCGGCGACGAAGTGCTGGTGCTGGTGGAAGGCCTGGATCAGGCCGCGCTGGCACGCTATCGCCTGGCCGAGCGCGCCGAACTGGCGCGGGTCACCGGCGACCGGCTGGAGGGGCTGGTGCTGCAGCACCCGTTCCTGGATCAGCGGCAGGTGCCGGTGATCCTCGGCCACCATGTCACCACCGAGACCGGCAGCGGTGCCGTACACACCGCGCCCGGCCACGGCCAGGACGACTACCGGGTGGGCCTGGAGTACGGGCTGGAGGTGGAAAACCCGGTCGGCAATGATGGCCATTTCCTGGATGGCGTACCGTTCGTCGCCGGCCAGTTCGTATTCAAGGCCAACAAGACGCTGGTGGCGCTGCTGGAAGAGCGCGGCATGCTGCTCGCGCATGAAAAATACCAGCACAGCTACCCCTGCTGCTGGCGCCACAAGACGCCGATCATCTTCCGCGCCACGCCGCAGTGGTTCATCAACCTGGACCAGGCCGGGCTGCGCGAGACGGCGCTCTCCGCCATCGAGCAGGTGCGCTGGATGCCGGGCTGGGGCCAGGCGCGGATCGACGGCATGGTGCGTAACCGCCCGGACTGGTGCATCTCGCGTCAGCGGAACTGGGGCGTGCCCATCGCGCTGTTCGTCGACAAGCGTACCGGCGAGCCGCATCCGCGCACGCTGGATCTGATCGAACAGGTTGCGCAACGCATGGAACTCGATGGCATCGACGCCTGGAACGATCTCGATCCACGCGACCTGCTGGGAGAGGAGGCCGAGCAGTACGAAAAGGTTACCGACATCCTGGACGTGTGGTTCGACTCCGGCATCACCCACGCCACCGTGCTGGAGGCGGACGCGCGCCTGAGCGTGCCGGCCGATCTGTACCTGGAAGGGTCGGACCAGCATCGCGGCTGGTTCCAGTCCTCGTTGCTGACCTCCAGCGCCATCCGCGGGCGGGCGCCGTATCGTGGCGTGCTGACCCACGGTTTCACCGTGGATGCCAAGGGCCGCAAGATGTCCAAGTCCGTGGGCAACGTCGTGGCTCCGCAGTCGGTGATGAACAAGCTGGGCGCGGACGTGTTGCGGTTGTGGGTGGCTTCCACCGACTACAGCGGCGAGATGGCCGTCTCTGACGACATCCTCAGCCGCACCGCCGATGCCTACCGGCGCATGCGCAATACCGCGCGCTTCCTGCTGGCCAATCTGAACGGTTTCGACCCGGCCACCGACATGGTGGCACCCGCGGACATGCTGCCGTTCGACCGCTGGGCCGTGGATCGCGCCTACCAGGTCCAGCAGGACGTCTGCCGTGCCTACGACGGCTACGAATTCCACCGGATCTACCATCGCATCCACAATTTCTGCACCGTGGACATGGGCAGCCTGTATCTCGACGTGATCAAGGACCGCCAGTACACCACGCCGGCCGACAGCCTGGCCCGCCGCTCCTGCCAGACGGCCATGTACCACATCGTCGAGGCCCTGGTGCGCTGGCTGGCGCCCATCCTCAGCTTCACCGCCGATGAGATCTGGGAGCACATGCCGGGCCAGCGGGAGCCTTCGGTGTTCATGGCGGAGTGGTACCAGGGCCTGTTCGCGCTGGAGGACGGAGCCGAATTCGATCGTACGTTCTGGGATCAGGTGATCGCGGTTCGCGAGGCGGTTTCCAAGCAGCTCGAAACGCTGCGGGCGGCCGATCAACTGGGTGCGTCGCTGGAGGCGGAAGTGGACCTCTATTGCCCCGATACGGTCTTGCAGCGGCTCGGTCGCCTGGGCGACGAACTGCGCTTCCTGCTGATCACCTCGGCAGCCCGGCTGCACCCGGAAAGTGATATGCCCGCCGATGCCAGCCGTGCCGAACTCGAGGGCGGCGGCAGCATCGGCATCGTCGCCGTGCGCTCGGAGCATCCCAAGTGCAGCCGCTGCTGGCATCGCCGCGAGGACGTGGGCAGCCACCCGGATCACCCGGAGCTGTGTGGTCGCTGCGTCGAGAACGTGGAGGCCGGCGGCGAACACCGCCAGGTGGCCTGAACCGGGGGATGGCCGGAATGACCGAGCAGGAGACAGGCGCCCGGCAGGGCGTGACACGCAGTCGATGGCTGGTGCCGCCCTGGCCGCTGATCGCCGGTACCGTCATCGCGCTGGATCAGGTGACCAAGGTTCTGGCGGAGCGCATGCTGGACTATCACGTGCCGGTTCCGTTGCTGCCGGTGCTCAACCTCACGCTCAGCTACAACCCTGGTGCCGCCTTCAGTTTCCTCGGTGACGCCTCCGGCTGGCAGCGCTGGCTGTTCAGCGGTTTCGCGCTGGCCATCAGCGTGTTCCTGATTGTCTGGCTACGCCGCCTCCCGCCCTGGGATCGCTGGCTCACCTGGAGCCTGTCGCTGCTGCTGGGCGGCGCCATCGGCAACCTGGTCGACCGGCTGTTCCACGGACACGTCATCGACTTCATCCACGTGTATTACGACCGCTGGCACTACCCCATTTTCAACGTGGCGGATATCGCCATCAGCGTCGGTGTGGGGATGATCCTGTTCCACGCGTTTTTCCTGGAGAAACGGGGTAGCGGCTGATTCGTCAACCGCCGCCGGCCTCCTGTACACTGTGCCTCGGTTCGAGGCTCCTGCGAGAGACATCATGCCCCGTATCCTGCTTGCCAACCCCCGCGGATTCTGCGCCGGCGTCGACCGCGCCATCTCCATCGTCGAGCGGGCGCTGGAACTCTTTGGCGCCCCTATCTACGTGCGCCACGAGGTGGTCCACAACCGCTACGTGGTGAACAGCTTGCGCGACAAGGGGGCGATCTTTGTCGAGGAACTGCACGAGGTGCCCGACGACGCCACCGTGATCTTCAGCGCCCACGGCGTATCGAAGGCGGTGCGCGAGGATGCGGACCGGCGCGGGCTGCGCGTGTTCGACGCCACATGCCCCCTGGTGACCAAGGTGCACCTGGAAGTGGAGAAGTACGCCCGCGACGGCACCGAAGTGGTGCTGATCGGCCATGCCGGCCACCCGGAAGTGGAGGGGACCATCGGACAGTACGTGGGCAAGGGCGCCGATCGCGGCGCGATCTACCTGGTCGAAACACCGCAGGATGTGGACGCGCTGGAGGTGCGTAATCCCGAGGCCCTGGCCCACGTCAGCCAGACCACGCTGTCCATGGACGATACCGCTGTCATCATTGATGCGCTCCGCCAGCGTTTTCCGGCCATCCAGGGGCCGCGCAAGGACGATATCTGCTACGCCACCCAGAACCGGCAGGATGCGGTCAAGGCGCTGGCCGCCGAGGTGGATCTGATGCTGGTGGTGGGTGCGCGCAACAGCTCCAATTCCAGTCGCCTGACCGAGCTCGCGCAGCGTATGGACGTCACCGCCCACCAGATCGACGACGCCGGCATGCTGCGGAAGGAATGGCTGGACGGGGTGGAAGTCATCGGTATCACCGCCGGCGCCTCTGCACCGGAGATCCTGGTAAACGAAGTCATCCAGCGCCTGGAGGAATGGGGTGCCACGGCGCCCGCGGAACTCAAGGGCCGCGAGGAAAAGGTGGTGTTCTCCCTGCCGCGTGACCTGCTGAGAGCGGCGCGGGACGGTCAGGGCGCCACCACCGGTTCGTGAGTAGGGTAGGTTGGGGTGAGCGCAGCAAACCCCAACAGCGCACTACAACCCCTGCCGCCGCTTCCCCAGCAGCCGCTTCCGCCGTTCCGGGGTCACGCGGTCGTGGCAGCGTGGACAGCTGATCCCGGCCTCGTAGCGTGGATCCTCGTCATCGCCGGGGAGCAACGGCTCGCCACAGCCCAGACACAGGCGGTACTCGCCTTCCCGATTGCCATGGGTCAGGCTCACGCGCTCGTCGAAGACGAAGCATTCGCCTTCCCACTGGCTGTGTTCCGGCGCTACGTCGTCGAGGTAGCGGAGTATGCCGCCGTCCAGTTGATAGACTTCAGGAAACCCCTGTTCCAGCATCCAGGCGCTGGCTTTCTCGCAGCGGATGCCGCCGGTGCAGTACATGGCCACCCGGCGGTGGCGCTGCGGGTCCAGTTGCTCCGCGACCCATGCCGGAAAATCCCGGAAGCGCTCCGTGTCCGGGCTGACCGCGCCGCGAAAGCGGCCCAGCGAAACCTCGTAGCGGTTACGGGTGTCTATCACCAGCGTAGCGGGGTCGGCCAGCAGCGCGTCCCATTCCTCGGGCGGCACGTGGCGCCCGGTGGCAGCGGCGGGATTGAGGTCGGGGCGTCCCAGCGTGACGATCTCCCGCTTGAGCCGGACCCGCAGCTTGCCGAACGGCATCCGGTCGGTCTCGGACCAGCGGGGCTCCAGGGCGGCGAAACGCGGGTCAGCGGACAACTGCGCAAGCAGCGTCTCCAGCCCGGAGCGATCGCCGCACAGCGTGGCGTTGATACCTTCACCAGCCAGCAGCACTGTGCCCTTCAGGCCGAGCGCCTGACACTGCCGGCGCACCCGGCTCTGCAACTCGGGTAGGTCTTGCAGTGGGACGAAGCGGTAGAATGTGGCGACGGAGATAGTCATCAGTGACGTCAGGCGAGTGAAAAACGAGGGCATTATGGGCGATGTCGTACCGTTTCGGAAACCCGATCGCAAGAAGAAGTCCGAGGGCAAGACGCTCTGCCGCCATGGCCTGCACAAATGGCAGCCGCTGGGCACGACCCGCTTTGACGTCAAGCAGGGCAAGCTGGTGACGGTCTACCGTTGCGCGCGTTGCGGCCGTGAGACCACCGCGCTCACATGATCTCGTTGCAGAAGGTTGGCAAGCACTACCGGGAGGCCGGTGCCGATCGCGTCGTGCTGCGGGATTTCTCGCTGGACATCCCGGCCGGCGAGCGGCTGGCGCTGGTGGGGCGCAGCGGCGCCGGCAAATCCACCGTGCTGAACCTGGTCAGCGGCATGGACAATCCGGATTCCGGCCGCATTCTGGTTGGTTCCACCGAAGTCCAGGCGCTCAGCGAACGCGAACGCACGCTGTTCCGTCGCCGGTCCGTGGGCTTCGTGTTCCAGTTCTTCAATCTGATTCCCACACTCACCGTGCGGGAGAATCTGCTGCTGCCGCTGGATCTGCTGGGGCGGGCCGGGCCGGAGGCGGCGGCACGGGTCGACGGCCTGCTGGACCGGGTCGGCCTGGGCGACCGCGGCGCCAGTTTTCCGGAGCAGTTGTCCGGCGGTGAACAGCAGCGGGTGGCCATCGCGCGCGCCCTGATCCACGACCCCAGCGTACTGCTGGCCGACGAGCCTACCGGGACGCTGGACGAGGAAACCGGTGAACAGGTGCTGTCGCTGATGGCGGAACTCACCGCCGAACACCGCATGACGGTGATCATGGTGACGCACAGCATGGAGGTGGCCCACCGCATGGACCGCGTGGTGCGGCTGGTGGACGGGCATCCGGTGGAAGACTGATGCAGGTCTACCGCGCCAGTTTCCGCTACCTGTTGCGCCACCCGTGGCAACTCGGTCTGTCGCTGCTGGGGGTGGCGCTGGGCGTGGCCGTGGTGGTGGCCGTGGACCTGGCCAACCAGAGCGCCGGCCGTGCCTTCGAACTCTCCACCGCCAGCCTGACCGGGGCGACGACGCATCAGGTGCTTGGCGGGCCCCGCGGGATTCCAGAGGCGTGGTACGTGGCATTGCGTACCCGCCACGGCGTGCGCCAGGCGGCGCCTGTGGTGGAGGGGCAGGCTCGCCTGGTCGCCGCCCCGGAGCGCAGCCTGCGTTTTCTGGGCGTGGATCCGCTGGCGGAAGGGGATTTCCGCGGCGGCTTCGCGGCGCTGACGCAGCAGGACACGCTGGGCAACCTGCTGTCCCGCCCCGACCGCGTCGCCATGCTGGCCAGCGATCTGGAGGAACTGGGGCTGGAGGTCGGCGACCGAGCGGAATTCGAGGTCGGCGGCCGCAGCCGGACGCTGACGGTGGCCGCGGCCCTGCGTCCCGAGCGGGAGCTGGATGCCCGCGGCCTGAGGGATGTCGTGGTCATGGATATCGGTGCCGCCCAGAGCCTGCTGGGCCGGCAGGGCTGGCTGGATCGCGTCGACCTGATCCTGCCGGATGCCGGCGCGGTGGCGCGCATGGAATCGCTGCTGCCCGCCGATGCCCAGCTACTGGAAGCGGAAGCCCGCAATGCAGCCCTGCAGCAGATGGCCAGCGCCTTCCAGCTCAACCTGACCGCGTTCAGTCTGCTCGCGCTGGTGGTTGGCGCGTTCCTCATCTACAACACCATGACCTTCTCGGTGGTACAGCGGCGCCAGCTGCTGGGCCTGTTGCGGGCGGTGGGCGTCACCCGGGCGCAGATATTCCGCCTGATCCTGCTCGAGGCCTTGCTGATCGGTGCCGTGGGGACTGTGGCCGGTCTGCTGCTGGGGGTGGCGCTCAGCCACGTCCTGCTGGAACTGGTGGGGCGCACGATCAACGATCTGTATTTCATGCTCAGCGTGCGCGAACTGACACTGTCGCCCTGGTCGCTGGGCAAGGGCGTGCTGCTGGGGCTGGGGATGACCGCGGTGGCGGCGTTCAGTCCGGCTCTCGAAGCAACCGGCACACCGCCCCGGGCCGCGCTGAGCAGGGTGGCGCTGGAACTCGGAGTGCGCCGTCACATTCCGCGCGTGGCCGTCGCCGGTGTGGTGTTGCTGGTGGCAGGAGCCGTACTACTGGCCTCCGGCCAGGGGCTGTTGCCCGCCTTCGCCGGGCTGTTCCTGCTGATGATCGGCTGGGCGTTGATGGTGCCGATGCTGATGCGTTTGCTGCTGGGGCTGTTCCAGCCCCTGCTGGGCCGTCTCGCAGGCCTGCCGGGCCGCATGGCCGCGCGTGGCGTGGAGGCCGGGCTCTCCCGGACCAGCGTCGCGGCAGCGGCCCTGATGATCGCCGTCTCCGCCGTGGTTGGGGTGGGCACCATGGTGGACAGCTTTCGTTACACCTTCAGCCAGTGGCTGGACGCCACGCTCCGTGCCGATGTCTACGTCAGCGTGCCGGGAAATGGTCAGGTGCAGCCGGAGGCGGTGCAGGCCTTGCGTGAGACCCAGGGTGTGGATACCTGGAGCACGGCACGGTACGGCCGGGTCGGCTCCGGCGAACTGCGCCACCGCCTGCGGGTGTTCGAACTGCCGCCGGAAGGGGAACAGGCCTTCCGCTTCCGGAGCGGCAACGGCGAGCAGGCATGGGCCGCGTTCCGCGAGCGGGATGCGGTGCTGGTCACCGAGCCTTTCGCCTGGCACCAGCAGGTGGCGGTCGGTGACACGCTGTCGTTGCATACACCGGACGGCGAGCGGGATTTCACCGTCGAGGGGGTGATCTACGATTACAGTACCAGCGAGGGTGCGGTGGTGATGAGCCGGGAGACCTATGACCGCTGGTGGGACGACGCGGTGGTGAACTCCGTCGCCCTGTACGGCGAACCCGGCACCGATACCGAAGCCCTGGTCCGGCGCCTGCGGGACAACGCCGGCGCCGTGCAGCCGCTGCGCTACCGGTCCAACGTCGAGCTGCGCCGGCTCTCGCTGGAGGTGTTCGACCAGACCTTTACCATCACCCAGGTGCTGCGCCTGCTGGCGATACTGGTGGCCGTGGTCGGGGTACTCAGCGCGTTGCTGGCCCTGGTGCTAGAGCGGGCACGCGAATATGCGGCGTTGCGCGCCACCGGATTCACGCCGGCCCAGATCTGGACGCTGGTGCTAGGCCAGAACGCGCTGGTCGGCGGTATTGCCGGCCTGCTCGCCCTGCCGCTGGGCATGGGACTGGCCACGGCGCTGGTCCTCGTCATCAACCAGCGCTCGTTCGGCTGGAGCATGCAGATGGCGTTCTCGCCCGGTGTGATGGTGCAGGCATTGCTGCTGGCGCTGGCGGCTGCGCTGATCGCGGGCCTGTACCCGGCCTGGCGCATGGCGCGGACGCCGCCGGCACTGGCCTTGCGCGAGGAGGCTGCATGAGACATCGCTGGCTGTTGCTGATTGTGGCGTTGGCCGGCCTGCTGGTCTTTCTGCTCTGGCCGCGGGAGCCCGCGCGCGACGCCGATCAGGCGGACGGAGGATTCTCCGTGGTGGACATACTGGCCGGCGAGCAGGCGGCGGAAGGGTTTGCCCGCATCACCGGCCCGGAGCCGCTGGATTTCCCGGCGGATCACGGCCCGCATCCGGAGTACCGCCATGAATGGTGGTACGTCACCGGCAATCTGCGGGGCGAGGACGACCGCCATTTCGGCTACCAGATCACCTTCTTCCGCTTCAACGTCGACCCGGAGGCACCGGGCGGGGATTCCGCCTGGAGTACCAACCAGGTGTGGATGGCGCACCTGGCATTGACCGATACCGAATCCGGACGGTACTACCACCACGAGCGGTTCGCCCGCGGCGCGGCCGGCCTTGCCGGCGCTGAGGTGGAGCCGTTCCGGGTGTGGCTGGAGGACTGGCGGCTGGATGGGGAAGCCGGCGAGGACATCATGCCGCTGGTGCTGCAGGCCGGGGAAGGGGAGGTGGTGGTGTCATTGCGCCTGGAGGCGCTGAAACCGCTGGTGCTGCAAGGTGACAGGGGCTACAGCCGGAAAGGCCCGGAGCCGGGAAACGCATCGCGCTACTACTCCTACACCCGCCTGCATACCGAGGGCGAGCTGGAAGTGGAGGGCGAGAAGCACCGGGTGCAGGGGCTGAGCTGGATGGACCGGGAGTGGGGCAGCAGCGTGCTGTCCGAGAACCAGCAGGGCTGGGACTGGTTCTCCCTGCAACTGGATGACGGTATCGACATCATGTATTACACGCTGCGCCTGGCCGACGGCGGGATCGACCCGCGGTCCAAGGGGCTGTGGGTGGGGCCCGACGGCAGCTCGGGGCTGCTCACCAGCGAAGGCGTGGAGCTGGAAGCCACCCGCCACTGGGACAGTCCGGCGGGGGATGCCCGATACCCGGTGGCCTGGCAGCTCCGTGTTCCGGAACGTGATCTGGTGCTGGAGATAGAAGCGGTGCTGGACGACCAGGAACTGCGGACCGGTTTCCGATATTGGGAAGGGGCCGTGCGTATCAGCGGCGAGCGGGACGGCTTGCCGGTACAGGGCCACGGCTACGCTGAACTGACCGGCTATGCGGAGTAGAAGGATGTGTTTAGAAATCATACCAACGATATTCGCAGATGGTGGATGGCGATATTTTCCTGTCTCACTGTTGTAACGCTAAGCTCATTGCCGCCCCATAAGTGGCTCATGAAGTGCGCGTTATCTCCTTTATATTTTAGAAATTTTAGCTGTTGAATTAAGTCATCAAGCGCCTCTTTATCCAAGAAAATCTCGACCTTAGATAGTTCGTCCCTGATTTGATCGCTATCTTTTATTTCAACAGAAAAAATCATGAATAATTCCCCGTTATCGGGCTGTCATAATTAAGAGAGCATTCTCTATGGAGCAAGTTCCGGCTTCCTCTAGCGCGTTGCACATTAACATGGGGAGGCTTGGGTGGAGGATGATTCGCATCGACATGAATTCCCCTCCTGTCTTTGGATTGGCGTAGGTACCTCTCCTGCCAACTGGGTCATCCGGCGTAGGTTGGGGTGAGCAAAGCGAACCCCAACATCAATCGTGGAAGTGCGATGGGAACCTCTCACGATGATGGCATGTTGAGGTTCACAAGTTCACCCCAACCTACATGGCTTTCGTAGCAATGGATCAAGCCGAAACATAGAGTGTCAATCTATGACTCACCCTTCTCCATTCTGGTCAATAATGAGTTTAGATCTTTCTGGAGGTTATGGAACTCATCCTTTTCGAAGCCTGTTCGGGTGTTAAACTCCCAGTCCTCCAGAGCCTCGATTGATTCACCAATTGCACTAACCAGAAGGGTGATGCCATCACGAGTTAGGCGAATAGTGGCTTGCTGAGGATCAATGTTCACTACTTCCATCATTTTAATGTTCCCTCGAAGTATCTTCGGCCATCTCTAGGGCGAAAAGCAGTTCCGCCATCTCGTGCAGCAGGGTTTCTTATTACGACAGTGCCTGTGGCGTCGTCCCAAAAGGCAGATCTGCCCCTGCGCAGTTGACGGGTCGCAGTGGGGTTATTCATCACGTTTTCAATGTGCCTGGCAAATTGCTGTTGATTCCTTACGCCTAGGCTGACAAACTCCGTGCGGTGCTTCGCAAATGCATGCCCACCAGAAATCTGTTGAGCAGTTCCTCTGTAGGGTCGTCCAATTCCCTTGGAGCGAGAGAATAATCGTAAGCCCTTTATTCCTATTCCGGCAGCCAGCCCTGCTGGGATGAACGTCCTCGCATCCTCAAATGCCGCGGCGGCGAACCCTCCTCCCTGTCCATCGTACCCATCGATCAGCGCACCGCGAAGGTTTGAGCCATCGAAGCCTCTGCCCCTGGCGAACTGATAGGACTCGTACAGAAG
>JBJHBJ010000005.1:0-134642 GCA_050485425.1 Ectothiorhodospiraceae bacterium
TCTCCTTCCGCCTGCACGACAACCAGGTCATGCGCACCGGAGCAATCAACTATTTCGACAAGGTGCCGCTGAAGTACACCGACTACAACAGCCAGCAGTTCCAGGAGGGCGGCGTGCGCGTGGTGCCGCCCGCGGTGGCCCGCCGCGGCGCCTACATCGCCCCCGGTGCGGTACTGATGCCCTCGTACGTGAACATCGGCGCCTACGTCGACAGCGGCACCATGGTGGACACCTGGGCCACGGTGGGCTCCTGCGCCCAGATCGGCAAGAACGTGCACCTGTCCGGCGGCGTCGGCATCGGCGGTGTTCTGGAGCCGCTGCAGGCCGGCCCGGTGATCATCGAGGACAACTGCTTCATCGGTGCCCGCTCGGAAGTGGTGGAAGGCGTGGTGGTCGAGGAAGGCGCGGTGATTTCCATGGGCGTCTACCTGGGCCAGAGCACCAAGATCTACAACCGGGAAACCGGGGAAGTGACCTACGGCCGCATCCCCAGGGGCGCGGTGGTGGTACCGGGCAACCTGCCGTCCAAGGATGGCAGCCACAGCCTGTACTGCGCGGTGATCATCAAGCAGGTGGACGAGAAGACCCGCTCCAAGGTCGGCCTGAACGAGCTGCTGCGGCCCTGACATGGTCACGCTCTACGGTCTTCCCAATTGCGATACCTGCCGCAAGGCGCAGAAGCTGCTCCAGGCCGAGGGCGTGGAGTTCCATTTCCACGACCTGCGCAAGGACGGCCTGGACCGCGCCATGCTGGACCGGTGGCTGGCCGCCGTCGGCGGCGACGCGCTGGTAAACCGCCGCAGCACCACCTGGCGGAACCTGTCCGAGGCCGAGCGGGCCATGGCCGGGGGCGACGGCGTTGCCGAGCTGCTGCTCGCCAACCCGACCCTGGTCAAGCGCCCGATCCTGGAAACCGGCGAACGCTGCCTGGTCGGGTTCCGGGAGCAGGACTACCGGCAGTTGCCGCGAACGTGAGGACGCCATGTCGGAAACCCTGAAGCTGACCCGGGACCTGATCAGCCGGCCTTCCGTGACCCCGGACGATGCCGGCTGCCAGACACTGCTGCAGACGCGGCTGGATGCGGCCGGCTTCAGCGGCGAGACGCTGCAGTTCGGCGATGTCACCAATCTCTGGTCCCGGCGCGGCTCCGACGGCCCGCTGCTGGTGTTCGCGGGCCATACCGATGTGGTCCCCACCGGTCCGCTGGAACGCTGGCAAAGCCCGCCGTTCGAACCCAGCGAACGCGACGGCCTGCTCTACGGGCGCGGCGCCGCTGACATGAAAGGCAGCGTTGCCGCCTTCGTCACCGCTTGCGAGCGCTTCGTCCACCGCCATCCGGACCATCGCGGCTCCATCGCGCTGCTGATCACCAGCGACGAGGAAGGCCCCTCTGTGGACGGCACGGTGAAAGTGGTCGAGGAACTGCAGCGCCGGAACATCCGCATCGACTGGTGCCTGGTGGGCGAACCCAGCAGCGAGAGCACGGTGGCGGACACGGTCAAGTACGGCCGGCGGGGCTCGCTGAACGGCCGGCTCGTGGCGCACGGGATCCAGGGCCACGTGGCCTACCCTCACAAGGCCCGCAACCCCATCCACCAGCTCATGCCGGCGTTGGCGGAACTGACCGCCCGGCACTGGGACGACGGCAACTCCGCCTTCCCGCCGACCACCTTCCAGATCTCAAACCTCAACGCCGGCACCGGTGCCACCAACGTGATACCGGGCGAAGCCGAGCTGCTGCTCAACTTCCGCTTCTCCACGGAGTCCACGGCGGACGGGCTGCAGCAGCAGGTGGAGGCAATCCTGGATGCGCACGGCCTGGACTATTCGCTGGAGTGGACGATCTCAGCCCAGCCGTTCCTGACCGAAGCCGGCGCCCTGGTGGATGCCACCCGCGCGGCGATCCGCGACATCACCGGACGGGACACCACCCTGTCCACCGCCGGAGGCACGTCCGACGGGCGCTTCATCGCACCCACCGGGGCGCAGGTGGTGGAACTCGGCCCGGTCAATGCCTCGATCCACCAGATCGACGAGCATGTGGAGATCGCGGCCCTGGATACGCTGTCGTCCATCTACGAGCGGATTCTGGAACGCCTCCTGGTCGACTAGCCCGAGACGCCGAAAGGCCTTTGTTCACGCCGCAATGACAGGAACCGTAGGGTGCCCGGAGCGCAGCGATGTGCACCGTTGGCGGGTTCGGTGCGCATCGCCTTCGGCTCTGAGCACCCTACGCTGCCATCAACCACCAATCCCGCCGCCGAGTGTCCCGAGACAGAAGTTCACAGCATTCTGAGCGTCAGCCTTCCAGTGGGGCTAGGCGCACACCCCCCCGGCTAGCCTGATCGGGTTATTGCACTCCCGTCACCCTCCAGTACCGTGCAACCGAGGCTGGATAGACATCCGGTCCGGGAAACAGATCCCGAAGAAACACCGGACCGCAAGCCGACCGTTGCGACCGACACTGCTGAGGGACAATGACAATGAACTATAAAAAGCTCCAGTACCTGCCCGGCGCCATTCTGCTGGCACTGGGCTCCATCCCCCTTCTGGCCCAGGTATCCATTCCCAACACCTTCCAGGCCGGCGAAACCGCAAGCGCCGACGAGGTCAACGCCAATTTCCAGGCGCTGCAAGCCGCCCTGGACGACGCGCTTCAGCGTATCGAAACACTGGAATCGGATCACGTGGCGGGCCTGGGCGACCACGTGGAAGTCATCGCCGACCCGCACTATCCCAACGACCATACGGTGCGCTTCTCCGCCGTGAATGTGCAGATCGTCAACGGCACCGGCAGCACCGACGGTGCCACCAACGGGCTGGGCAACCTGATCCTCGGCTATAACGAGGACCGCTCCGGCCCCGAAACCTGCACCCGGGGCCGCAATCACAACTCGGGTTCCGCGGACCCCGCGGCCCGCTGTGAAAGCTGGAACGGAGAGTGGGCCGAGAGCTTCAAGAGCGGCTCCCATAACCTGGTTGCCGGTATGGGCAATGCCTATTCCGGTTACGGTGGTGTGGTACTGGGAGAGAACAATGCCGCTACCGGCGAACTGACGTCCGTACTCGGAGGACAGAACAACGTCGCCGCGGGAGAGAGCAGCGTCATTATCGGCGGCCGGAATAACGAGATCGCCGGGTTCAAGCCCGTCGCCGACAGCAGTACCGGCCGTGATTCTGCAATTGTGGGAGGGAACGGCAACCGTGTGGAACAGGCATACACGGTTGCGATTCTGGGCGGCAACGGGAATGTCGCTACCGATGCGGACCGAACCTCCGGTAACAATGGTGCATATGAGTCCAGCATCGTCGGCGGAGCCAGTAATACCGTGACCGCGCGGTTCAGCGTTGCCGTTGGCGGCTGGAATAATACTGTCAGTGGCCAACATGCTGTCGTTCTTGGTGGTGGTCAGCTGAACGAAGCCAGTGGTGACCAGAGCGTGGTTCTTGGTGGTGACCGCAACAATGCAACCGGCGACGGTGAGATTGCGCCGTGATCAAGGAGCAGGACTCATGCGCATGAAACCGGTATTGATAACGCTCACGCTGACCCTGTTCCTGATCGGCTGCGGCGGAGGTGGCAGCGGTGGTGGTAGCGGATCGAACGATAATGGCACTGCCAATTCCAACTGGGACGAGATGGCCTGGGGCGAGGACGACTGGGGCTGAGGTTCAGGAATCGCCAACCAGACGCCCCGTGCGGGAACCGGATCCTGCACGGGGCATTTTGCCTCCGGCGATTGATCCGACTAGTGGATATCGGCCACGTCTCCATCCACCCTACTCCTGGGGCAGGCCGCAAGGCTTGCGCACCGGACCATGTCGGGGATGGTGTGCACCACGTTGTGGTGCACACCCTACGGCTACACCTCACCGTGGCGGGGGCGGAATACGACTAGGAGACGCGGGAAAACCGTAGGGTGCTCAGAGCCGAAGGTGATGCGCACCGAAAGCGCCCGGCTCCTCGGCCCTGCTCACGTGCGGTAAGCCGCGCCAAGCCGGGCGGCCTGCCGAACGGCGGTGACGACGCCGGCCCGGCCCGACACCGACAACGCCCCGGCACTGGCCTGCCAGTCCCTGCCCTGCAGCACCCGCAACAGCAACGGAAGCACCGGTTGCAGTGGCTCGCCGGCGGCGGCCATGCGCGGCAGCACGTGCCAGCTCAAGCGCTGGAGCGCCGGCAGGCAGGGCTCGAAGCCGCGCGCACCGTCGGTGAACGATCGTACATCCTGCCAATCGGTATCCCGCATCAGGTCCTGCACCGGGTGCCCGGCAAGCAGTTCCCACAGCAATTCCGGTTCCAGTCGCCGCAGGCTGTCCTGCAGATGCACGGGCAGCCCCTCGGTAAAGCGATCCCGTGCCTCCCGGTAAACCGCTTCCGTCTCCCCCGCTGGTGCGTGCAGCACCAGCACCGCATGAGCACCGCTGGCCGGATCGCGACGGGGCCCAAGCCGCACCGGCTGGTAGCCGGCCCGCGCCCAGAAGCGCAGCAGGTCCGCCGAGGAGCCGAAGCTGGAGCCGAGCAGCTGCAACCCACGCCCGGCAGCCCACGCCGGCAGCAGGTCCAGTAATCGGCTTCCGACCGCCCGGCCCTGCACCGCAGGATGCACGGCAATCCGCATGACGCGCCCCATGCGATACTCGGCAGCCCGCCGAACGCCGGCATGGGTGGCCAGCGACTGCGGCAGCAGGTGGCCGTGGGGTCGCCGGTGGCCGAGCCAGATCGCCTCTGCCACGCCTGGCTCGAAGCCGCCCTCCTCGGTCACCAGCATGGCGCCAAGCACGGTGGTGCCGGAACGCGCCAGGGCAAGATGCAGATTCGGCCCGTCCAGCAGGTTGCGCAGATCGAACGGCCGGGTTCGGTAATGGGATTGCACCAGCAATCCGAAAACCTGACGCAACAGGGGTTCATTCCCAGCCAGCGTGGCGCGGTCCAGCCATTCCAGCCGCATTCCGGTCAGCATGGTCTCATCGGCTTCGGGCGTTACCGCATCCATCAGCAGGGTACGGAACAGCAGCGGCTCCAGCGGGTCGTCCGGCGCCCACCGGATCGGTTGGCGCAGCTCCAGGCGGCGCCATTTCGGCGCCTTCGCATCCAGCAGACGGTTGAACCGCAGCGCAAACCCCCGGCCGGAGCCCTCATAGCCATGGACCGTGCTGGAAAACACGATACGCGAATACCGGTCGAGCAGGCGTGCCAGCAGATCCACCGGCAGGCCGGCGGCCTCGTCCACCAGCAGCAGATCGGCATCCGGCCAGGTATCCAGCACCTGGTCGGGCGGCAGATAGCGCAGCGCGCCGGCTGCAGAACCTGCATGGCGAAACACCGCGGCCACGGCCGCCTCCCGCGGCGCGGTCACCACCACCTGCCACGGGCGATGATGGCAGAGTTCCGCCACCGCCATGCCCAGCGCTGCCGACTTGCCCCGCCCGCGGTCAGCGGTCAGCACCAGCGGGCGACGGCGGTGACCGGTTGCCACTCTGCAGACGGCGTCGACCGCCTGTTGCTGGTCCTCGGTGCCGCGTACCTGCCAGTGCGGGACGCCGTCCCGGGGAATCTCCGGCTCGGGAATGCGACCCGGCGTCAGGCGGATCACGCTGTCGTCTTCGCACAGCAGTCGCCGGAAACGTGCCAGATAACGGGTACTCAGGGATTCCGGGGCGTAGCCATCGACGGTAATGCGCGCGCGTTCGGGATCGGGAAAATCCGGCCACTCCCGCACGGGTGGTGTCAGTAACAGCAGCAGGCCGCCGCCGCGCAACGTGCCCGACACCGCGCCGAGTGCGTCGGGGTCCAACCCGGCACGGGCATCGTAGACCAGCAGATCGGCTTCCTGCCCCAGCAATTGCCGGGCGCTGGCCGGCGCCCTGACCTCCGCCGGCACATGCTCCGCCGCGATGCCCAGCCAATAGCCGGCCTCACAGCCCTGCTCCCAGGCCAGGCGCGCCAGCAATCGGGTCCATTCGGCAGGCCCGGCCAGATGCAGCAGCGCACGATCACCCCGCGCCGCCAGGCGGTCGCGCAACACCACGAACAGCCGACCGGCCGCGCGCTTGTCGTCCAGGTCGCCGGTCATGGGCTGGTCTCCGCCTCCAACGCGGACAGGAACGCCATGGCCTGCTCGCGGGAGTCTCCGCACATGGCCGGTTCCGGCTGCAACGCACCGCACACCGCTGGCCGCTCCGGGAGCCCGAACAAGCGGCAGCGGCCGTCATCGGCCAGTTGCACACACGGAACGCCGGCGGGTTTTCCCCCGGGCATGCCGGGAATGGGTGTGCTGATCGACACCGCGATACAGCAGGCCGCACAACCCGGACGGCAAGGCATGGCGGCGCCGCTCATGGCGCCCGTTCGATCCGTTCGACCAGGGCGGCCCCGTCGGCGACCCGCCAACCCACTTCGTGGCCGGCCAGCCGCATGCCGTGGCGGGCCAGCTGCTCCCCGCCCCGATAAGCCGGGCGGGGGTCCAGGGCGAGAGTCTGGGTGATCAGGCCCTCAAGCCGGGCCGCATCATCCGGTGCCAGCCCGTCCAGATAGCCTCGCGCCGGCTCCGTATACCGGACCTGCAGCCGTGTTTCCGGGGGATCGGCAAAGGCTTCCGGCGCCCGGGCCGCGGGCGCGGTGTCGGCGTACGGGAGATAGGGCTTGATATCCAGCACCGGGGTACCGTCCACCAGATCGTGGCCGGCGATATGCAGCACCGTTTCTCCACCCACCATGTCCCTGCCCCGGAACTCGACCAGGGACAACCCGACAGGGTTGGGCCGGAACGGAGAGCGCGTGGCGAACACGCCGAGGCGCCGGTTACCCCCCAATCGCGGCGGACGGACCGTGGGCTTCCAGCCCTGCGCGGCGGACAGGTGGAACCAGAACAGTACCCAGAGATGGGAGTAGGCTTCCAGCCCCTGCAGGGCCTCGGCCCTGGCAGCAGCGCCACGCAGCACGATCCTCGCCGTCGCCCCGGCGACCAGCCCGGGCTGCCTGGGCGTGCCGAACTTCTGCGGGAAACAGCCCTCGACGTGACCGATGATCTGCAGGGCGGGCAATTCCCCGACCGTGGGCGTCGGCAATTCGTTCATGCTCTACTCCGGTACCAGTACCGCGTTGTTTGCCGCCGCCCCCGACACCGCATTCCGGCCGAACAACCAGGTTTCCGGCTCGCCGGCCAGCCAGGCCTGCAGTTGATCCCGGAAATGCGGATGGAACTGCCTGGCCACCACGCCGCCGGCCAGGTTGGCGCGCAAGCGCTCCGGTTCGGCGAAGTCTACCAGCAGCCGCAAGGAATCGTGCAGGCGTGCCTCGAACGGTAACCCCTGCGCATAGGCGGCGCGCAACAGCGTCTCGCCCGAACCACCGTAGGGGTGACTGCCACCGCCAAGCCAGTCACGACCCGGTCCGTCCGGGCGCAATGGGCTGATGAAGGTGATGCGGTGCGCCTCCCCCCAGCGCCACGCGCCGGGATCCGGACCGTATTCGCTGCTCAACCGCTCCAGGACGACAGCCACCGCCTCTTCCTCCAGCCTCGGTTGCGGCGGACCTGCCTGTCCATGCCACTGGTCCAGTTCGTTGTCGAGCAGCAACTGATCGAAACGCTCCTGCCAGAGGTAGGGAATGGCAAGGTACGCCCGGGCGAGCTCATCTCCCAGCACCGGCGCATATGCCTGAAGGGCCAGCTCCCGGTACAGGGCCTGATAGATCAACGGAGCAGCCTGATCCGCGGCATCGTGCAGATCCCACGCCGCCAGCAGGTCGCGTGCGTCCGCGAGCCCGGACAGGCCGGGCCGGCTGCTCAGCAACCGGTCCATCACTTCCACCATTCGCCCGCGGATGCGTGCCGCCTGCAGGTTGCGCGTGTCCTGCATATACCCCCAGTGATCATCCCAGGCATGCGCTTCCTGCTGGTCCAGCAGGCTGGCAATGCGGCGATGCCGGTAGGCGGGCGCGAACGAGAAGGAATAATAGGCTTCCAGGCCCGCCGGGCGGTTGTCATGGTTGGCGGCAGCGATCCAGCCACGCTGTGGGTTTCTCTCGGCAGGCATGGACCCGGCGGGTAGCCATCCGAGCCAGTCGTCCTCCCCGGTCACCGGCTTCGGGAAGACACCCTGATTGTCGGCCCGGACCGGCACGCGCCCGGTGGCGCGGAAACCGATGTCGCCGGCAGCGGTGGCGTAGACAATATTGAACAGAAAGATGTCGATGCGGCTTGCGGCTTCATCCAGCGCATCCGCCGAGTCCGCCTGCCAGAGGACATGGAAACCGGGTTCCCGTTCCCAGGCGTCGGCATCGGCGGCGGCCCAGCGCAGACTGAGCACCCGCTCCCCGGCCCGGCCGCGACGGTTGTCGCTGATCACCGGCCCGCGCCGGGTCTCGCGCACCACCAACTGCTCCTCGCGATAACCTCCGGAGGCCTCTGCGTCCCGCACGCGGATGGTTTCCGTGCGGATACGGAACGGCACCCGCCGTCCTCCTTCCAGATAGGCATCGGGATCATCCGGGGCCACGTGCTCGATGTAGACGTCCTGCATGTCGCCATAGCTGTTGGTGACACCGAACGCCACATGCTGGTTTCGCCCCACCATCAAGCCCGGAAGGCCCGGAATGGCCACGCCCACCGCCTCCACTCCCGGCACGCTCAAGCCCATGGGGTGCCAGACGCCAGGCAGCACCCGGGCATCCAGGTGCGGATCATTGGCAAGTACCGCCGCTTCGCCCCGGGAGCGTTCCGGCGCTACCGCCCAGGCATTGCTGCCTACCGCGACCAGACCGGGCACGACGTCTCCGGGGTGATCAGGCAGCAACGACTGCATCGGCCCCGGTGCCGAATCTGGCATGCTGAGCTGGACGCCCGGCCGCAGCAGGCGCAGGGCGGCATCATCGCCGAGCCGGTCGCGGATACGCTGCATAACCAGCTTTTCCGGATAGGTCTGGCTCTGGCTGAAGGAGACGAAATGCGCAACCGCCATCAGATCCTCGGGCGTTACCGCGCGCGCCTCCAGGCCGACCAGACGCAGTTCCAGCGGATGCTCGTGACGGTAGAGATCGACGTAGGCATTGATGCCGTCGGCATAGGCCTGCAGAGCCCGCCGGGTCTCAGGACCCAGCTGTTTCGCATGTCTCTCGGCATTGCCCCGCAGGTCCAGCAACCGCATGAGCCGGTCCGACCCCAGTCCGCTATCGCCCATGATTTCCGCCAGCCGTCCGGCAATCAGCTCCCTGTACAGCGTGAGCTGGAACAAGCGATGCTGGGCCGTCACGAACCCCTGCGCGAGATAAAGGTCGTCGAGATTCCGGGCATACAGATACGGAATTCCGTTGCTGTCGCGCAGCACCTCGACAGGCTCGCTCAACCCCGGCAGCACCAGCTCCCCGTCGACCTGGTAGAACGTGCGCTGCCACGCCCACCAGGCGACAGCGGCTCCCGCGGCCAGAACGAGCAGCAACAGAAACAGTGTGAGACGAATGATCAGTTTCATGGATCCCTTCGACCGGACGCGTGCGAACGCGCCGATATCGCATATCCTTGCCTTGGTATGGAAGAGCCGGGGCGCCCCGTGAGCGCCGGGCCAACCGGCGTTTTCCGCCGACACTACCACGGTTGCGGGAACCGGTCAGCGTCCGCAGGCGCCGCCATCGGTGCATGGCATTTCCACCTGATGGAAATCGTTTCCGTAATAGATGATTCGCCTGCCCAGTTCCGGTAGAATGCGGCATCCTTTGAACCTCATCCGGGAGGAGTCAGCAGCCATGACAGAACGCGTTGAGATCGGCGGATTGAAGATCGCCAAACCGCTTTACGACCTGGTGGCCAACGAAGTGGCCCCTGGCACCGGTGTGTCCGCAGACCAGGTCTGGGCCGCGCTGGAAACCATCGTCCGCGAGATGGGTCCGCGCAACCGCGAACTGCTGGAGAAGCGCGACGAGCTGCAGGCCGCGATCGACAAGTATCATCTGGACCGCAAGGGCCAGCCCCATGATCCTGCCGCCTACAAGGCCTTCCTGGAAGAGATCGGCTATCTGGTGCCGGAAGGCGAGGACTACCAGGTGACCACCGGCAATGTCGACGCCGAGATCGCCGAAATCGCCGGCCCCCAGCTGGTGGTGCCGGTGATGAACGCGCGCTACGCGCTCAACGCCGCAAATGCCCGCTGGGGCAGCCTGTACGATGCCCTTTACGGCACCGATGTCATCCCCGAAGACAGCGGACTGGAGAAGGGCTCCAGCTACAACCCGAAGCGCGGTGCCCGCGTGGTGGCGGAAGCGGCCAAGGTGCTGGATAATGCCGCGCCGCTGGCCGAGGGAAGCCACGCCGATGCCTCGGCCTACGCGGTGGTCGACGGCAGGCTTGTCGTCACCGTCGGCGGCAGACAGGTAGGACTGAGGAACACCTCGCAGTTCGCAGGCTATAACGGCGACCCCGCTGCACCCAGTGCCGTGCTGCTGCGCAAGAACAACCTGCATCTGGAAATCCAGATCGACAGGCAGGACACCATCGGCAAGGATCACGCGGCCGGCGTGAAGGATGTGCTGATGGAGTCCGCGGTGACCGCGATCCAGGACTGCGAGGATTCGGTGGCAGCGGTGGATGCGGACGACAAGGTCGTCGTCTACCGCAACTGGCTCGGCCTGATGAAGGGCGATCTGGAAGAGACCGTGGCCAAGGGCGGCAAGAGCTTCACCCGCCGCCTGAACCCCGACCGTGACTACGTGAAGCCGGACGGCGGCACACTCAGCCTGCACGGGCGCGCGCTGATGCTGGTGCGCAACGTCGGTCACCTGATGACCAACCCGGCCGTGCTCGATGCCAACGGCAACGAAGTACCGGAAGGCATGCTGGACGCCGTGATCACATCGCTGTGCGCCGTGCATGACCTGAAAGGCACCGGCAAGCTGCGCAACTCCCGCGCCGGCAGCGTCTACATCGTCAAGCCGAAGATGCACGGGCCGGACGAAGTCGCCTTTGCCTGCGAACTCTTCGATCGTGTGGAAGATGCCCTGGGGCTGGCCCGCAACACCCTGAAGATCGGCGTGATGGACGAGGAACGCCGGACCACCGTGAATCTCAAGGCTTGTCTTCGGGTGGCGCGCGAGCGCCTGATCTTCATCAATACCGGTTTTCTCGACCGCACCGGCGACGAGATCCACACCTCCATGGAACTCGGTCCGTTCAAGCGCAAGGACGCCATCAAGGGTGAGCCCTGGATCGCCGCCTACGAGAACTGGAACGTCGACATCGGCCTGGAGTGCGGCCTGCGTGGCCATGCCCAGATCGGCAAGGGCATGTGGCCCAAGCCGGACATGATGCGCGAGATGCTCGATACCAAGATCGGCCATCCGAAGGCTGGTGCCAACACCGCCTGGGTCCCCTCCCCCACGGCCGCCACGCTGCACGCGTTGCACTACCACCAGGTGGACGTGCAGGCCGTACAGGAGGAGTTGAGCAAGCGGCAACGCGCCAGTCTGGACGACATCCTGACCATTCCGGTAGACACCAGCGCCGACTGGTCCGCGGACGAGATCCAGAAGGAACTGGACAACAACGCCCAGGGCATTCTCGGCTACGTGGTCCGTTGGATCGACCAGGGTGTTGGGTGCTCCAAGGTGCCGGACATCAACGATGTGGGCCTGATGGAAGACCGGGCGACCCTGCGCATTTCCAGCCAGCACATCGCCAACTGGCTGCATCACGGCATCGTCACCGAGACACAGGTCACCGAGACCATGAAGCGTATGGCGGAAGTGGTGGACCGGCAGAACGCCGGTGACCCGGCCTATCGCAACATGGCGCCGAACTTCGATGAAAGCGTGGCCTTCCAGGCTGCCTGCGATCTGGTGTTCAAGGGACGCGAGCAGCCGAACGGCTACACCGAGCCGGTCCTGCACCGGCGCCGTCAGGAGGCCAAGGCCAGGCACGGCGGCTGACCGGCTTCTTCGAATACCCCGCTTCGGCGGGGTATTTTTTTGCTCCGGGGTCAGGCGGTTTCGATGACCGCCTCGCCATCCCCGGCCTTGGGGGCCGCCCAGCGCTCGTCGGCGGTAAACATCGCGTCCACCACAGCGTTGCCATGCACACCGCGCACCGCACGGTCCAGGCGAACCCGCACCGCGTCCAGTTCGGCCAGGCCGCCGATTCTGAAGTCCGTCGGAAGGACAACGTGAATGGCCACGTAAAGGGTTCGGCCAGGCCGCACCATCCGCACGTAGAGCTTATCCACCGGCAGGGGCTCAAGCGCCTGCTCGATGGCCTGTCTCACGGGGTTCGTGATCGCCGGCGGCGGCGCCCGGTTCAGCAGTTCCATGATCGCCCGGCTGGCCAGGCGGATCGGCACCCCCAGGAAGATCAGGACCACCCCTGCCACGAGCAGGGGATCCACGTAGGGGGCGACTGCCTCCCAGCCCAGCCGGTGCGCCAGCGGAACCATGCAGAATGCCACGAACACGGTGGCGGAAATCACGCTGTTCAGCAGCCAGTTCTCAACGTCGGCATCCACCAGCGGGCTGCTGACCGCACGTTGCTGCCGACGTAGCCACCAGGCGGTCAGCGAGCAGACGATGGTGGCGAACGCCGCATAGAGAATGGCCAGTCCGGCCACCACGTCCCGGCCGCCGGTGAACAGGGCCACCAGCGAATCCACCAGTGCCACGGCGGAAATGCCGAAGATCAGCAGGCCCTTGCCCGCATTCACCAGTGACTCGAAATAGGCATGGCCGAAGGGGTATTCGGCACTGTCCGGCCGGATGGCCAGGCGCGCGACCCGCAGGGTGACGAGGGCCACGGCGAAATAGGTGAGATTGAAGAGCCCGTCCAGCAGAATGGCTCCGGACCCCGTCAGCAGGGCGAAACTGACGCCGACAAAACCCATCAATAGGGCAACAGCCGCGGACAGCAGCAAAGCCCGGTTTTCCCTGGTCATCGAACGCAAAGACTCCGAAAGCAGGCCCCGTCAGCCCGGCACCTGCCTGGTGAGATGATCGCAGCCCGGTGCCGCCGCTCAGGCGCGGCC
Organism: Ectothiorhodospiraceae bacterium; assembly: GCA_050485425.1. Taxonomy (GTDB): domain Bacteria; phylum Pseudomonadota; class Gammaproteobacteria; order Nitrococcales; family Aquisalimonadaceae; genus LSCE01. The sequence continues at coordinate 13,004 of JBJHBJ010000005.1, forward strand.
GGGTTCAAGCGAGGTATCGAGCTTCCTGCCCCAACGACGATCGTAGAACGGTTGCACGCGGTCTCGCATGTGCCGGGCCAGACGCTGCTCGCGCATCTGCAGGAAATCCGCCTGCACGACGGACTCCTCCAGTTGATCGACCACGAACGCCGCTTCCTTCAGCGCCCCGGCGTAACCGCCCGGCTCGCATTCCAGACCGATGACGAGACGCGGATCCTCCCGCTTGTCCGGGTCGAGTGTCTGGGCCAGATACGCGGTGCGGACGTCGCTCATGCCGGCAAACAGCGTGGTCAGGGCACTAACCAGTTCCGCCGGATACTGCTTCGGCGCGGAAACGATGATGTCCCGCCCGGTTGCCAGGATGTGCTCACCTGCTACCGGCGCCAGCGGCAACTGGCGCGTCAACAGGCTGTGCACCTCCTCGGGAGTGAAGCTCTGGCCATGCTCGGACCGGGGATTCAGATAGAGCGCCATGCTGCCGACCAGACCGAACAGTTCCCGACCCGAGAGACCCAGCACCTGTTCCTCGTCCTCGATGGACTCCCGCAGCACTTCCAGTGAGGTAAAGAAGGGAATCACGGCCTGGCCGTCCGGCGTCTCCCACTGCTGCAAAGCCACCCGTTGCTCGCCTTCGGTGGACGCCCCCTGGCCAGAGCCGATCACGTAGACCCGGGATTCAAGCAGAACCCGGTAGAATGCCGGCCGGTGGCCCGGATCGCTGTGTGACAACCGCAGCAAGGTCTCCAGGCGGTTATGATCTTCATGCATCATGCCGCGTCCTCCCTGCAACACTCACCCTGTCTACAGTATGCCTGTCGCGCAGGACTGGATGCCAGTCCCTCCCACTCATCCCGGGATCAATTCCTCGGGCGGGCCAGCTTCAGGACCCAGTAATGGCGGTACCGGGAATCCGGGTTCTCGGCTACGGCCAGGCCGATCTCGACCAACTCCGCGTTCATGATGTTGGCGCAATGGCCCGGGCTGTCAATCCAGCCCCGCACCACCGCATCCACGCTGCGCTGACCGGCCGCCACGTTTTCCGCCCATCCTCCCCAGCGATAACCGGCATTGGTGATGCGGTCGCCGGGGCCCAGCCCGTCCGTACCCTGGTGACTCATGATCCCGTGCCGCGCCATGTCCGCGGCATGACCGGCCGCCGCGTCGCCCAGGCGTCCGTCCCAGGAAACCCGTGGGGCAGCCGGCAGGACCGGGCCACCGCCCTCACAGCGGCGCGCCTCTCCACGGTAGGTATTGATCGCGTTCACTGCTTCGCGGATGAATGCCTGGTCCGGCGCGGGCACGGTGACACCGGTATCCGGCTCCGCCCGTTCAGGGTGGCGCTCGGAACCGCCCGAGGACCCGGCGGAGATACAGCCGGAGAGCAGCGCCGCCGACAGCAGCATCATCCAGGCAGGCACAGCCGGATCTCGAACGGCTCCCGCAATCATGATCAGGCGTCCTCCTCCCGCCGCCACTCGCCTCCGCCGGGCAGGACCAGGTTCAGGACGATGGCGGCGATGGCGCAAAGCGCGATTCCTTCCAGCCCGACCGTCCCGGTGCCGAACACCATGCCGCCAATGCCGAACACCAGCGTTACCGACAGTATGACCAGATTGCGCGCCTCAGACAGGTCCACCTGATGCCGCACGAGGACGTTCAGCCCCACCACCGCAATGGAACCGAACAGCAGGCAGAGGATTCCCCCCATCACCGGCGTCGGAATGGCCAGCAGCACGGCGCCGAACTTGCCGACAAAGGCCAGCACGATGGCAACGGCTGCCGCCCAGAGCATGGTGCGGGGATTGAAGTTGCGGGTGAGCATCACCGCTCCCGTCACCTCGGAATACGTCGTGTTCGGCGGGCCGCCGAGCGTAGCCGCCGCGGAGGTTGCCAGGCCGTCGCCGAGCAGGGTCCGGTGCAGACCCGGCCGACGGATGTAATTCTGGCGGGTGACATTCCCGATGGCGAGCACATCGCCCACATGCTCGATCGCCGGGGCGATGGCAACCGGCAGCAGGAACAGAATGGCGCCCCAGTGGAATTCCGGCGCCGTGAAGGCCGGCAGCGCGATCCAGGCCGCTTCCGCGACCGGCGAGAAATCGACCACACCAAAAGCCAGCGACACCAGAAATCCGATCGTCACGCCGAACAGGATTGGCACCAGCCGAAAGATGCCCTTCCCCAAAACCGCCACGATCACCGTGACCAGCAGCGATACCATGGCAATGGTGATTGCCGTGCCGTAGGGCACCAGCTCCGCGGCACCGTCTCCGGTGCGGCCCATTGCCATGTTCACTGCCACCGGCGCCAGGGACAGGCCGATGACCATGATGACCGGCGCGATAACCACCGGCGGCAGCAGGCGATCGATGAAGCCCGTGCCTTTCAGCTTGACCAGCCCGGACAGGGCGATGTACACCAGCCCCGCCGCCATCAGCCCACCCATGGTGGCCGGAATGCCGAAGGCCGTCGTGGACGCCATGATGGGCGCGATGAAGGCAAACGATGAAGCGAGAAAAATGGGGATCTGCCGGCCGGTCACCAGATGGAAGATCAGCGTGCCGATCCCGGCCGTGAACAACGCCACGCTCGGATCCAGGCCGGTAATCAACGGCATCAGCACCAGGGCGCCGAAAGCCACCAGCAGCATCTGGGAACCGGTGAGAGCCTCACGCCACAACGGTTCTTGCGAGGAATTCCGCATCTGCCTTGTTCCTTGTTATGGTCGGTTGTGGAAGCATCCGGGCAGCGGAAGCGAAGCCGAGCGATGAGCCGCCCCCCGATTGGTGGAAAACCTTAGGCGGGATCACTCAGCCCTGTCCAGCCCGGAAGCCGGGATGGGCCAAAATAATGTTGGCAATTGCCCGAATCGCGAGCTAAAGTAGACAACTGCAGTGTTCCTCCTGTAGTCACCCGGCAGTACCGACGCTTTATCGCAGTCACTCCCGAGTAAGTTCTTCAGGTTACCTGCACACATCCTGAAACAGTCATTTATTGCTTAGGAGCAGATTCATGCTGACTGGTACTGTTAAGTGGTTCGACGACGCCAAGGGCTATGGTTTCATTTCCCCGGAAGACGGCAGCAAGGACGTTTTCGTCCATCACTCCGCCATCCAGGGCGCCGGTTTCAAGAGCCTGGCCGAAGGCCAGCGCGTTGAGTTTGAAACCCAGAACACCCCGAAGGGTCTGGCTGCGGCCAACGTGACCCCGCTGTAAGGCGAACGCCTCACGGTTGGGAAAAAACCCCGCCCTTGGGCGGGGTTTTTTATTGCCTGTATCCTGGGAAGGCTGACGCTCCCGAAGGGCGGCCCCGAGACGCGCCCGGACGATGCGTCTCAGGGCCGCAGAAACGCTGCGAACGTCTGTGACGGGACACTAGTGGAGAGCTGTTTCGCCGTGACCAGCCATAAACACCTGCTTGTGGTCGCCCATGCGCCCTCGCCCAATACCCGCAGACTGGTGGATGCCGTGATGCGTGGCACACGCCATCCGGACATCACTGGTGTCGAGGCACGATATCTGCCCCCCCTGGAGGCCGGCCCGGACGACGTGCTGGCAGCGGACGCCCTGATACTGGGAACCACCGAGAACCTGGGCTACATGAGCGGCGCACTGAAGGACTTCTTCGACCGCAGCTACTACCCATGCCTGGAAAAGACCCAGGGCAAGCCCTACGCGCTGTATATCCGGGCCGGCCATGACGGCACCGGGACCCGACGCGCAGTGGAGAGCATCGTGACCGGTCTGCGCTGGCGGGAAATCCAGCCCACGCTGCTCTGCCGCGGCGAGTTCCAGGACGCGTTTCTGGACCAGTGCGAGGAACTGGGCATGACGGTCGCCGCCAGCCTGGACGCCGGCATTATCTAGTGTTCCTTAACAGTCAGTCCTGAGGCGAAACCCTCGGCGCAGCCGCCCGCTGTTCAGCCTGGTAACGCAGGTAGTTCGCCAGCAAGGCCAGGGCCATCACCGCCACCCCGCTGGCCTCCGCGACCGGATCCGGATAGAACACCGCAACCACTCCGATGGCAATCGCCACCCGCGACGGCCATCCGATGCGTGTGAACAGATAGCCTTCCAGCGCCGCGGCGAACGATGCCAGTGCCAGTACGGCGATCACCGCGTTCCAGGCCACCACACCCACCGGCCCTCCGAGAATGATCTCCGGATTGAACACCATGAACAGCGGGATCAGGTAAAGTCCCTTGGCAAACTTCCAGGCCTGGAAGCTGGTCTCCATCGGCTTTGCCCCGGCAATCGCCGCACCGGCAAAACCGGCCAGAGCCACCGGGGGGGTCACGTTGGAGTCCTGTGAATACCAGAACACCACCAGGTGCGCGATCAGCAACGGAATACCGAACTCGGCGGTGAGCGCCGGACCGACCAGCACGATCAGCACGATGTAGCTGGCAGTCACCGGCAGCCCCATGCCCAGCACCAGGCTGGCCAGCAGTACCATGATCAGTGCCAGGACCACATTGCCACCGGAGAAGGCGATCATCATCGCCGAGAACTTCAGTCCCAGGCCGGTCAGACCCACCACGCCGACGATAATGCCGGCCACCGCGCAGGCCATGCTGACCGGGACCGCGTTGCGCGCGCCCAGCGTCAGCCCCTGCAGCAGCAGCGACAGGCCCTTCCGCAAGTCCAGCCCAAGCGACTGCATCGTCACCGGCTGGCCCTGACGCGGCAGGATGACCCACTGCCAGATCAGATAACGCAGCGTAGCCACGGCAATCATGGTCATGACCGCATAGAAGCCCACACGCATGGGTGACATGTGCATGACAAGCAGGTAGATCAGCACCGCCAGCGGCAGCAGGAAATGCCAGCCTTCGCGCATGACCTCTCGCACCTTGGGCAGCTCGTCCGCGCGCATGCCCTGCATGCCCTGCTTCACCGCGATAATGTGGACAAACAGGTAGACCGTGGCGAAATACATTACCGCCGGCAGCACGCTGACCTTGATGATGTCGACATAGGCGATGCCCGTGTACTCGGCAATCAGGAAGGCGCCCGCTCCCATCAAAGGCGGCATGATCTGGCCGCCGGTACTGGCCGCGGCCTCGATGCCGCCGGCCTGAGCCGGCTTGTAGCCCAGCCGCTTCATCAGCGGGACCGTAAAGGCGCCGGTGGTCACCACATTGGCGATGGCGCTGCCGGATATCGAACCCATGCCGGCCGACGCCAGCACCGACGCCTTGGCGGGCCCACCCCGCTGGCGTCCGGTGGCGGCGTAGGCGAGATCGATGAAAAACCTTCCGGCACCGGTGACTTCCAGGAAAGCACCGAACAGGACGAAGATGAAGATGAAGGTGGCGGCGACGCCCAGCGGCAGTCCGAACAGGCCTTCCTGGCCGAGATAGAGCTGACCGGCGACACGCTCGAGGCTGTATCCACGATGCGCAAGGATGCCGGGCATCCACTCACCCAGCCAGGGCAGATCCCCGCGCGGGCCGGCCAGGGCGTACAGAATGGCAGCCACCCCGATCAGCGTGAGCCCGAGTCCCACTGCCCGCCGGGCCGCCTCCAGCACGGTCACCACGGCAATGCAGGCAACGACGATATCGGTCTGGTTCCAGAAGCCCGCCCGGGCGATGATGTCGTCCAGAAACCAGGTGAGATAGAAGCCGGTGACGAAGGCCCCCCCGAGAAAGACGCAATCCAGCACCCAACCCAGCACCCCCCGCCGGCGCGTACTACCGAACACCGGAAAAATGAGGATGGCCAGCATCATGATCAGCGCAAGGTGGATACTGCGCTGATAGAACAGACCCAGGGGCTGCACGCCCGCGGCGTAGAGCTGGAACAGCGATAAGCCGATGGCCAGCAGGCTGATCAGCCAGATGACCGGTTTCGGTGGGACAAGCGCCGTCTTGCCGGCACCGGGTGGGGTGGTTGCGGTTGTGTCTGTCATGGGCAATCTGCCAGCGCCGTTTGCTTCGAACCGCCAAGGCGGATCATGACCAGTTCACCCGGGACCAGCCGGCTCAGGGAAAACTCCCCGTCTTCCAGCAGCACGCGATGATCCACAGCGGGGCTACCCACCCGCAGCAGATAGGCATCGCCGGGAACCGGCTCCAGTATATCTTCGATCCAGTAGCCGCCCTGGCCGTCGGACTCCTGCCGGCCACGGCCGGGCACATGCCCCAGTCCGGCGGCGAAATCGGGTTGATGGCTGCGCTCGAGCACCATCGCGCCATCGCGATGGACATAACAGTCACGGATCGGGATTTGCGTGACCGAGTGGTTCCAGGCAATGCACCAGCGCTCATCAGCAGCAAGGGGATGTTGCACCAGTACGCGGTGCTCACAGCTCACCACTTCCAGCACCGCCTGGGAGGCCGCCAGGAACGTGGTTCCCGCCAGCAGGAACGCTGCTGCCAGCACGACACGCAGTGCCAGGCCGGCGGGAACCATGGGGTCTGTCAGGGCCGCAGGTTATCGGGAATGGCTTCGCCGATCTCCTCGTAGTACCGGATGGCACCGGGGTGCAGCGGAACCGGCGTGGAGGTCAGGCTGAATTCCACCGTGGTGTCATTGGCAGCCGGGTGAATATCGATGAGGTACTGCACACGCTCGAACATGACCTTGGTGATCTGGTAGGCCAGTTCCTCGTCCATGTCGGAATTGACGACCAGCACGTTGGGGATGCTGATGGTCTGCACCGGTTCATCGACGCCGTCATACAGACCGGCTCGCAGCGTGTAAGGGGCAAACACCGGCTCTTCCCCGGCAGCGTTCTGGATTTCCTCGTCGGTGAAACCGATCAGCCTGATATTCCGGGTGGTGGCCAGGTTCAGGATGGAGCTGGTCGGCGGGCCGACGCTCCAGAAGCCTGCATCAATGTCGCCGTCACGCAGGGCATCCGCGGTCTCGTTGAAGTTCAGCCGCTGGACGCTCATGTCGTTGTAGCTGAGGCCGTTGGCTTCCAGCAGGGCCCGGGCGTTCAGTTCGGTCCCGCTTCCGGGCGCACCGACGGACACGCGCTTGCCTCTGAGATCCTGCAGGGAACTGATACCCGAACCGGCCAGGGTGACCAGTTGCACGGCGTTCGGATAAACCGATGCCAGGGCGCGGGTATTCGCGATCTGACGCCCCTCGAACGCCCCTGTACCGTTGTAGGCCTGGTAGGCGGTATCGGCAAGCACCAGAGCAAGATCGGAATCGCCGCGGAAGATCAGACCCATGTTCTCCACGGACGCGCCGGTCACCTCGGCCACCGCGGAATAGCCGTCGATATGGCGGTTGATCAGTTCGGCAAGACCACCGCCGATGGGATAATACACGCCGCCGGTACCGCCCGTGGCGATGGACAGCCGTTCCTGCGCCATGCCGCTCTGAGCGACCAGTAGCAGTGAAGCGGCCAGCAGGCCGGAAATAATACGCATGAGCATTCTCCTCCGAAGGTCTCTCAGGACCTGTTCTTGTTCAGGCTAGACGCGTTCATCAGGCGCCCTGCTGCATACTGTAGCCTTATTCGTCGCGGGAGTTAAGGAGCCTCTGATGTATTCCCGCGCTCGCACGTGCGCACTGACAACCCGACGCAACGCCAGCATGAACAGCGGCCACGCAGGCTTTCCTCAGGACGCCAGAAGCTCTCGCGCCTGCTCCATTTCCGCACCTGCCTCTTTCAGCAACTCCACCGGATCGACTCCGGCCTGCATGTGCAGAAGTTCCATCGAGGGAATCCGCTCCGGCTCGGGACAGCCCGAGGCGCTGCGCTGCTCGGGTGTCATGGCCAGCGCCTTGGCAGCGACAACCAGGGTGCACAAGTCGGGCCGGGGACGCTGCCGGTACCAGTCTTCCGCCGATTCGGCCACATCGACGAATTCCTGCTCGAAGCCCCACGTCTGCAGAAGCAGCGCCCCCACCAGGCCGCGCAATACAGCAACTGCCTGCTCCAGCTCGGCCTGATCCCGATAGCCCTCGCTGGCGGCAAACATCAACACCGGTATAACGCCGATATCGTGAACCAGTCCGGCCAGCAGTGCCGATTCCGGCTCCGCCACGCGATGGCGCCTGGCCAGTACGTAGCTGATCACCGAGACCTTCATGCTGTGCTCCCAGAGCTCCGCCAGGCGCTTGCCCGCCCCCGGTAAATCGCTCTTGAGCAAACCACTGACGGAATGGGCGATGGCCAGCCGACGGGCGGTACGCATCCCCAGGCGCCTGACAGCATCCTGCAACTGGCGAACAGGCTCTCCACGACGGTACATGGCGCTGTTGGCGACCTGGATCATCCGCGCGGCAATACCCGGATCCACCTGGATCACGCGTACCAGTTCGGCCGGCTCGACCTCGCCCTCCATTGCCTGCAACTGAGCCATGACCCGGGGAATGGCCGGCAGCTTCAACTCGCCTGACGACAGCTCCGCGTACAGCCGTTTCATCAAGTGGACTTCCCGCTGCCCGGCCGGGTATTCGCGAATCTGGTAACCGCTACGCTGCTGATCCTCCTTCAGCACGGTCCAGAAACGGCGGTCCGTCCGCAGGATGCGCGCGGGTCGCACAACCCTGGCGCGCAGCACCTGGCCGAGTTGGAAAATCTCGCCCCGCGCCCGCTGGTTGTCAGCCTGCAGCGTGCGCCGCTCTCCCTGGGGGAGATCCAGTTCCAGCTCCCCTTCCAACAGGAACAGCATGTAACGGTCGGCCTCCGAGGCGGGCAGCATCTGGCCTGCCGCCAACCGCTCTTCCGTGGCCTTGGCAAGCAACTGCTGCTGCCGGTCCTCGGACAATTCGTCCACCGGCGTGAGAACGTTCAGCAGTGATGTGAGCCCGGCCATTCCACAACCCTCCCCGCGAGCTGAAACGTTTACGCATACCAGCGTACACCAAACCCGTGCCCGTGGGCGGCGCACCAATCAATCGACAAAAACTATCACAAAAATAAAAACAATTGATTTCATTGTGACGATGTCGCCACCGAACTGAAAGCCAGCCTGGCAGTCTGAGGGCTTTCACAGCCTGGGTGCGTGCTAGACTGAGCTCCCTTCCGCCAGCCGACCGCACCGTATGACCACAGACGATCTCACGCGGGACAGCATGGGCAGGACGCTGTTCCGCATGACCTGGCCGATGCTGTTCGGCGTGATGTCCTTGCTGGGGTTTCAATTGGTGGACAGCGCCTTCATCGGCCAGTTGGGCATGGAGCCGCTGGCCGCGCTCGGGTTCACCATTCCCGTGGCCCAGTTGGTCATCGGCATGCAGGTGGGCCTGGGCGTGGCAACCACGGCCATCATCGCCCGAACGCTGGGCGCTGGTGACCCGGAACGGGCCCGGCGGCTGGGCACGCTGGTGCTGATCGCCGGCTCCGCGGGCATGCTGCTGCTCTGTCTCGTATTGTGGCTGAGCCGCGCAGTGATCATGCAGCGCCTGGGGGCGCAGGCAGCGCTGATGCCGACCATCTCGGCCTATTGGGCTCCGTGGCTGCTCAGTGCCTGGATCGGCGCCCTGCTCTACTTCTGCTACAGCATCGCGCGAGCCAACGGAGACACCCGCCTGCCGGGGTTGCTCATGGTGATCACCAGCCTGATCAACCTGGCGCTGGACCCGTTGTTCATTTTCACCCTCGGCTGGGGCATGCCCGGCGCCGCCTGGGCCACCGTGGTGGCGTTCGCCACCGGCATCGTCATCATCCTGCCACGCCTCCTGAGACGCCAGTGGGTCACCGCCGCGCTGGCCGGGCTGGATCCACGGCCCGCGCTGGTCCAACTGGGGCGTATCGCCGGGCCGGCCACGCTCAGTCAGTTGCTGCCGCCTGTTTCGGCCATGCTGGCCACCTATCTCGTGGCCGGGTTCGGTTCGGCCGCGGTCGCCGCCTGGGGGCTGGGCACCCGTCTGGAATTCTTTTCCATCGTCGTGGTACTGGCGCTGACCATGTCCGTCCCGCCCATGGCCAGCCGCCTGCTCGGCGCCGGCGAGCTGGAGCGCATCCGACTGCTGGTCCGGCTGTCCATTCGCTTCATCATCCTCTGGCATCTGGCGGTTGCCGTCCTCTGGCTGCTGCTCTCCGACCCGCTCTCCCGCCTGCTGAGCGAGGACGCCGGCGTTTCCCAACTGCTGCGCGAATACCTGCTCCGCGTCCCGCTCAGCTACGGCGCACTCGGTGTGTGCATGCTCATGGTGTCCGTGTGCAACGCGCTGGGTCTGCCGCTGAAGGCATTGATGGCGGCGGGCAGTCGCTTGTTCATCTGCTATCTGCCGGGCCTATGGCTGGGCGCCCAGGTTGCCGGCATGACGGGGCTGTACACCGGCGCCCTGCTCGGCAACCTGGCGGCAGGCCTGCTCGCCTGGACGATCTACCGCCGGGGCATGGCCCTGCTGGAGCAGCAGGCGGAAGCGGCGGGCAGCCCCGTCCGCAGTTAGGCAGGCCATGCGCGTCTACTGCCGGAAAGCCCAGCGCAGCACAGCATCCTGAATCGCATTGCCGGGTCCGAGGTGGGCGTCGGGACTGTTCACCATCACCACGACCAGCAGATCGCGCCCGTCGGCCGTGCGTACGTAGCCCGCAACCGAGGAGACATCATTCAGACGACCAGTCTTCAGACGCATGTGGCCGCTTTCGGCCTGATCCACGAAACGGGAGCGCATGGTGCCGTCCATACCGGACAGCGGCAGCGAGGCCAGGAACTCGGGCGCGTACAGGCTGACACGGGCAGCTTCCAGCAATTGCAGCACCTGACGGGCCGTGGTGCGGTTGCTTCGCGACAGACCGGCGGCGTTGTCGATCACCAGCCCTTCGGTCTCGATCCCCAGGCCGGCCAGGGTATCCATCAGCGCCCTGTGCCCTTTGCCTTCGGTGGCAGGCTCGCCGTACGCCTCATGGCCCATCGCCAGCTTGAAATGGCGGGTCATCACGTTATTGCTGTGCTTGTTGGCGACGACGATCAGCTCCGACAGGGGACGTGAGCGATGCACCAGCAGTGGCTCGGCATCTCCGCCTCGCCAGAAATCCTCGCGCCAGCCGCCATCGAACGTTCCGCCCCATTGCCGCCAGTAGAGCTTGAACAGCCCGTGGGCATAGTCTTCCGGCGGCACCGCCACGCGGGTGAGCGTGAAACGGTCACAGGCTCGGGGATAGCTGCCTTCCAGGATGACACGGGGCTGTTCGGCCAGATGGTAGCTGACGCCGCGCTGGAATCCGCCGCATTGCCCCGCCGCCGGACGGAGCCTGTTGTCGACATCGAGTACCGGTAGCGGCGGATCCACCTGGGCGCGGACCGTATCGCCCTCGGGATCCACGTCGATGTGGAACTGCAGGGCGTTGAAATTGACCAGCAGCGGATGCGGGGGCTGATTGTAGGCGCGGTCCGGCCGGTTATCGAAGGCGGCCGGGTCTTCCGGTTCCAGCGCATAGTGACTGTTGTCGAACACCAGATCCCCGGTAATGGTCTCGATGCCGGCTCGCCGCACCGCCGAGACCAGTTTCCAGAATTCCTCGTTGACCAGGTAGGGATCCCCATACCCGCGGATCCACAGATCGCCGTCCAGCCGTCCGCCACGGGGCCGCGTGTACGCATGCACCTCGGTCTTCCAGCGATAGGCGGGGCCCAGTGCCTCCAGCGCGGCAAAGGTGGTGAAGAGCTTGGTGACCGATGCGGGATTGCGCCGCGTATCCGGGTTCAGGGCCAGCAGGGGCCGGTCGTTGCCGGGTTCCGCCACCAGGATGCTGACGTTGGCGGACGGCACCCGCTGCCATTCCAGTACCTGCGCGATCGGCGGCGGCAGGTCTGATCTCGCCATGGCCGCAGCCGCCCAGAGACAGACGATGAGCAGTACGACGGAGGTAAGAGTTCGTTGCATGAGGTCTCGCTCGGAGGACTGGGCCGTTTGCAATTCTACGCAATTGATAGCAGCCGTCCGCGAACGACTGCAAGTTTTCACCGGGGACCGGAATCCGGCGTTTTGGTTCACTTAAGGAAGCGCTGATCAATTCCCACGTTCGCGCTCGTGCCGGGTTTTTGATCGTGGCCAGGAGCAAGGTGCCGCAGGTAGGCATTCTACCTGCGGTGGCTTGCGACAACGTCACGGGCGAAAACCGGCCGAGCCCCAGGGGTTACACTTCCTCAGGTGGGCCGTCGCCGGGTATGGCGACCCGGCTCCGCCTGCAGCGGATTCTCCGGCCAGCGGTGCTTCGGGTAGCGGCCACGCATGTCCTTGCGCACCTCCGCATAGCTTCCGGCCCAGAAACCGGCCAGATCCCGGGTCACCTGGACGGGCCGGCCCGCGGGTGACAACAGGTGCAACACCAGAGGCAGGCGGCCGTTCACGATCGCCGGGGTTTCGCGGCAACCGAACAGTTCCTGCAGACGCACGGCCAGCACGGGGCTGTCGCCTGCAAGATAATCGATTCTCGCGCGGGACCCTGAGGGCAGCGGCCAGAACGCCGGCGCCAGCCGTTCAAGGTCGCGGCGCTGCCCGTGATCCAGCAATTCCTGCAGGATCGTCTGCAGCGGCAGCCGATTCACGTCGTCCAGGCCCCAGCAGCCCGCCAGATACGGTGCCAGCCATCGCTCCAGACTGTCCGCCAGCGCCCGGTCGCCGACGTCGGGCCAGGCACCGGGCTGCTGACGGCGCAGCAGCTCCACCCGGGCCTGCCACTGCCGTGATGCCGGAGACCAGGGCAACAACTCCGGGCCTTTCCGCCGGATCTCCTGCAGCAGCACCTCGGCCGCCGCTTCAGGCGAGGGCCGGGGCAACGCGGACTCCTCCAGCACCAGGGCCCCGAAACCACGCACCCGACGGCCGACCACCCGCCCTGTGGCGGCATCCAGTTCCACGCGATCCCGCCAGGCAATGCGATCGTGACAGGCCTCCTCGAACGCCTCCCTGGGCAGAGGCAGAGCCCGGTGGATCAACGCCTCGCGCGCCTCGCCGTCGAGATCGGCCGCCACCAGCATCGGCTGCTGCGCCAACCTGTCATCCCGATGCAGGCGGGCCCCCCTGCCACCGGACAACAGATAACGGGGTTCGGCACCGGCCCGCCGCAGGCCCACCCGATCCGGATAAGCCATGGCCAGCAGCAGGCCGGCGTCGCCGTCCAGCGGACCACCGGGCCGGATTCCCAGCCGCGCTGCAAGACGTTCGGCCTGCAACCACAGCCGCTGCAGGCGCGGTTGCCCCGGCCGCCGGCGGAACAACGCCAGCCGCAAGGCAAGATCCGCCTGCCGTTCGCCGGTACCGGCCAGGGGATCGCGCTCGCTGAGCAAGGCAGCCAGCAGACACCCCAGCCACCCCTGCCCCCGCCTGACGGCTTCCAGCAGCATGTGCGCGAGACGGGGGTGAACACCGAGCTCCGCCATGGCCGTGCCATGGGCCGTCAGCGCTCCCGAGCCATCCACCGCGCCCAGACTCTGCAGCAGATCCCTGCCCTGCGCCCAGGCCGCGTCCGGAGGGGCATCCAGCCAGCGAAGCCGGCCGGGATCACTCACGCCCCAGCGCGCCACTTCCAGCACCAGCGGCGCCAGGTCCGCTTCACGTATTTCCGGCGGGGAATGCGGCTGCAGGCGCTGGTGGAGGTCCGCGGACCAGAGCCTGTAACAAGCGCCGGGCTCCAGCCGTCCGGCGCGGCCGGCACGCTGTTCGGCGGAAGCGCGGGAAATACGCCCGGTGGCCAGCCTGCTCAGCCCGCTGCGCGGATCCAGACGCAGCCGCCGTTCCAGCCCGCTATCCACCACCACCCGAATACCCTCGATGGTCAGGCTGCTCTCGGCGATATTGGTGGCCAGCACGACCTTGCGCGCGCCGCGGGCGGCCGGCGCAATGGCCGCATCCTGCGCCGACGCCTGCAGGTGGCCGAACAGCGGATGGAGGCTGACGTCGGCGGGCAGGCGGGGCTGCAACAGTTCCAGGGTTCGCCGGATATCGCCCTGACCAGGCAGGAACACCAGAACCGAGCCGGACTGTTCCGTCAGCACCCGATCCACCACGCCGGCCACCTGCACCGGCAGAGAGGCATCCGCCGGCGGCGAGACATGCGTGACCTGCACAGGGTGGCTGCGGCCCTCGCTGGCGATCACCGGGGCGTCTCCCAGCAGGGCCGCGATCCGATCCGTGTCCAGCGTGGCGGACATGACCAGCAGCCGCAGATCGTCCCGCAGCCCCTGCTGTGCATCCAGCGCCAGGGCCAGCCCCAGATCGCCCAGCAGATTGCGCTCGTGGAATTCGTCGAAAATCACGGCGGCGTAGTCACCGAGTTCCGGATCGTCCTGCAGGAGACGGATCAGGACGCCCTCGGTCACGACTTCTATGCGCGTGGCAGGCCCGATGCGGCTGTCCAGTTGTACCCGGTAGCCGACGGTGCCGCCGGGCGTTTCCCCACGCTGCCGGCTCATGAAAGTGGCGGCGGCACGGGCGGCAAGCCGGCGCGGTTCCAGCATCAGGATCTTGCGGCCCCTGACCCAGGGCGCATCCAGCAGCGCGGGCGGCACGGCCGTGGTCTTGCCGGCTCCCGGCGGGGCGGAAAGGACGGCAACATTACGGCCGGCAAGCGCCTCCAGTAGTGCCGGCAACACACCGTGCACGGGCAAAGTGCTCATCGGGCCTCCGGCACCAGCGTCGGCACCCGGGAGGGGTCGCGACTCACCCGGTTCAGCCGCCAGCCCAGTAGCACCGCAGCCACGCTAAGGCCGGCCAGCAGGCCGAACCAGAACCCGGTGACACCGATCGGACCAGGCGGCAGGGTCGAGCGGCCGAGCCAGACACCCACGCCAAGCCCGACGCCCCAGTAAGCCGGCAGGGTAATCAGCATGACGATGCGCGTGTCCTTGTATCCACGTAACGCCCCAGCGGCATTCACCTGCACCGTGTCCGAGACCTGGTACAGCGCGGCCAGCAGCAGCAGGGTCGCGGCCAGTGCCTGGATCTCCGCGTCCGGCGTGTAGAGCCGTACCACCTGCCCCGATGCCAGCACCATGGCCACCGCCAGCACCACCCCGATGAGCACGCACAGCAGCATGCCATCCAGCGAACGCTGCCGGGCAAGCGGCGCATCATCCCGGCCCAGGGCATCCCCCACCCGGACGGTAAGCGCCATGCCCATGCTTAGCGGCACCATGAACAGCAGGGCGGTGAAATTCAAGGCAATCTGGTGTGCGGCAACCACCGTGGTGCCCAGACCCGCAACCAGCAGCGCAATGGCGGCGAACAGCGAAACCTCGAAGAAAATGGCCAACCCGATCGGCACGCCGACGAACAACGTTTCGCGGACGTGCGACCAGTTCAGGGCATGGCGGCGACCGAACGGTGCCACGTCACGAAACCGCGGATGCCGCGCCACGCACCAGCCCATGCCCGCAGCCATCACCCACATGGAGAGCGCGGTGGCGATACCGCAACCCAGCGCCCCCATGCCGGGAATGCCCAGCCCGCCGTAGATCAGCAGATAGTTGGCCGGCACGTTAACGGCCAGGCCCAGCAGGCCGATCACCAGCACCGGTTTCACCAGATACATGCCTTCACTCAGCCCGCGCAGCACGTGGTAGACGGCAATTGCGGGAAAGCCGACCGCCACGCCGAGCAGGTAGGCCTGCCCCCGCTCCGCCACCGCCTGCTCGACACCCATCAGCCAGAACAGCGGCGTGGCGAGCGCCAGCAGCACGGCGCCCAGTACGCCCAGGGCCAACGCCAGCCACAGGGCACTCTGCAGGTAGGCAGCCAGCCCCTGATAGCGGCGACCGCCGTACGCCCGGGCGACATGGGGCGTCACCGCCATCAACACGCCGGCAATCAACAGGTAGAGCGGCAGCCAGAGGCTGCTCCCCACCGACACCGCCGCCAGGTCCGTGGCCGCGTAATGCCCGGTCATCAGGGTATCCACCAGCGCCATGCCGGTCTGCGCCAGTTGGGCGCCCATGATCGGCAGGGCCAGACGGAACTGGGCATGCCCGTTCCAGATAAAGGTGCGCAGGCGGGATCCGGCCATCGGCCGCGGCCTATCGGGACACCACGCCCACCAGGACGGCGGCATAGTGGCAACCGGCCGCGGCAAGAACGAATCCGTGCCAGATGGGAACGTGAAACGGCAGGCGTTTCCACAGGTAGAAGATCACCCCGGAGCTGTACAGCACACCGCCGGCCAGCAGCAGGACCAGCACGCCCACCGAGACCGCAGACACCAGCGGCTGCAGCACCGCCAGGACGCTCCATCCCAGCACCAGATAAATGCCGATGGAAATCCCGTGGCGCAACGGCCCCCGGGTAGCCAGCTTGAGCACGATGCCGCCCAGGGCAACTGTCCAGACGAAGGCGAACAGGCTCCAGCCCCACACACCGCCGAGGGCGATGAGCGTGAACGGCGTGTACGTCGCGGCAATCATGAACAGGATGCCGGAGTGGTCCAGCCGCTTGAACAACTCAGCATACCGCGAGCGCTCCGAGAGGTCGTAGTTGCAGATTGCCGAACAGGCAAGCATCACGATCAGCCCGGAGGCATAGACGACGATACTGACCGACAGTGTCGGATCGGACTGCCGGAAGGCCAGCAACAACAAGCCGACGGAGGCCGAGACCGCCACCGCGATGCCCAGCCAGTGCACGATACGATCCGCCCACTGCTCGGCACCACTGTATGTGCGCGACAATCCCCGGCGCGGTTCCCCAACCGCATTTTCGATCAACGACTCTGCTTCAGAACCCACGTTACGATTTCCTGTCTATGCCAGTCCGTTCGAGGAGGATACTCTCACGTCATGCGACGAATTCTGGTGTGGACACGCTGGCTGATTCTGCTGCTGGCACTACTGCTGCTCGGCCCGGCCCTGGTGGTGATCACCGGCCAGGTCCAGCTCGGCAACACCTGGCATGGTGCCGACAGAAGCAGCGCCGGTCTGGCTCCAGATGCAGATTCCCATCCCGAAGCAGTCGTCCAGATCTACTCGGCCCGGGCATTCGGATGGCGCGGGGCATTCGCGGTCCATACCTGGATTGCCACCAAGGATGCCGACGCACCCCGCTATCGTATACATGAAGTCACCCGCTGGCGAGGGCTTGCCTCCCACTACGGGCCGCCGGATCGTCACTGGTTCGGCAGCTCTCCCACCCTGCACGCGGACCTGCGCGGGGCCGAGGCACAGGCGGTGCTGGACAGCCTGGAGCAGGCCCTGGAGCGCTACCCTCACGCCCGCGACTACGAGGCCTGGCCCGGCCCCAACAGCAATACCTTTACCGCATGGGTGATCCGCGACATCCCGGCGTTGCAGGTTGAACTGCCCTCCACGGCCATCGGCAAGGACTACTTCGGCGACGCCTACTGGGCTGCCGCGTCCAGTGGCAGCGGCTACCAGGTCTCGGTGCGCGGCATGGCCGGCGTCGCCGCTGCCAGGCAGGAGGGGCTTGAAATCAACGTGCTCGGCCTGGTGCTGGGCGTGGATCCGCTCCGCCCGGCCGTGAAGCTTCCGGGTCTGGGGCGCCTGGCCGTGAGTGACTTGCTGTCGACAAGCGAATAAGGAAAAACCGCCAAAATCGGTTATCGTCGTTCGTTCCTTACCAACAAGGCGACGGCTGCAGACCTCTGCGACGGGCAGATGCCGACGCTTCACGACCAGGAGGAAGAACAGTGGATTTCGAAACGCTCGATTACGCGGTCAAGGACAACATCCTGACACTGACGCTGAATCGCCCCGACCGTATGAACGCATTCAACGGCGTGATGCGCCGGGAACTGATCCAGGCCTTCGACGCCGCGGATGCGGACGACGATATTCGCGTCGTGGTGGTCACCGGCGCCGGCGAGCGTGCCTTCTGCGCCGGTGCCGACCTGGAAAAGGGCGGCGATACGTTCGACCGGGACAAGCGCGCCGAAGAACCGGACATGGATCGGCTGCGGGACGGCGGCGGCACCGTCACCCTGCGCATCTACGAATGCAAGAAGCCGGTGATCGCGGCGATCAACGGCGCCGCCGTGGGCATAGGCATCACCATGACCCTGCCCATGGACATCCGCATGGCCTCATCCAACGCCCGTGTGGGCTTCGTCTTCGGTCGCCGCGGCATCACCATGGAAGCCTGCTCAAGCTGGTTCCTGCCCCGCCTCGTGGGCATGCAGCAGGCCGCGGAATGGGTCTATACAGGCCGACTGGTGAACGCCGAGGACGCCCGGCGCGGGGGGCTGATCCACAGCGTTCACGAACCGGATGAACTGCTGCCGGCCGCCTACACGCTCGCCCGGGAGATTGCCGACAATACCTCGGCCATGTCCGCGGCGCTGAATCGTCAAATGATGTGGCGCATGATCGGCGCAGATCACCCCATGGAAGCGCACAAGATCGACTCCCGAGCCATCGCGTTCATGGGCCAGTCGCCGGATGTCAAGGAGGGCGTGACGGCGTTCCTCGAAAAACGTCCGGCGAAATTCACCATGCGTCCCAGCCAGGACATGCCGTCCTTCTACCCCTGGTGGGACGAACGCAAGTTCAGCTGATCCCTTCCGCAGGACACGAGATCCTCTCCCTCGTGTCCGAAGGCCGGTCGCCACAGACACCGGATACGCTCTGTGGCGACATTGACGAAAACTATCGTTATCAACGACGACATCTAATTCATCTTCGCCAAATCCCGGTCTATGTTTAGGGAAGCAGGTCACCGATGACCGGCCGCAGCTCAGTCCCAGACAGACACCGTGCCGGCTCATCGGGGTTCCTGTGGATTGGTCGGGAAACGCTTCGTTTCCCTTTTCGCAAAAAGAAACGGGCACCCAGATTATCCTGACGAGGGAGAAGACGATGGACGACCGTTCCACGGCGGAGACAACAAACACACGGGAAAACACGTTCAAGGTCGACGGTCTGATCAGCGAGCTGCTCGAGAAGGCAGACATCCGCATCAACGGAGACCGCCCATGGGACATCCAGATCCATGACCCCAACGTGCCGGAGCGCGCGCTCGCCTACGGCAACCTGGGTCTCGGCGAGGCCTACATGGACGGGGGCTGGGACGCCGAACGCCTGGACGAGTTTTTCTTCCGCCTGATTCGCTCCAACGTACACGAGCAGGTCCAGCCGCTGCGCCTGATCTTCCACTCGCTGCGCGCGCGCCTGCTCAACCTGCAGACAGCCCGGCGTTCATGGCAGGTGGGCGAGCAGCACTACGACCTCGGCAACACGTTCTACCAGGCCATGCTGGACAAGCGCATGACCTACACTTGCGGCTACTGGAAACATGCCCGGAATCTTGATGAAGCGCAGGAAGCCAAGCTGGACCTGCTATGCCGCAAGCTGCAGCTGGAACCGGGGATGCGCGTCCTGGATATCGGCTGCGGCTGGGGCAGTTTCATGGCCTACGCCGCCGAGCATTACGGCGTCAGTTGCGTCGGTGTGACCATTTCCCGGGAACAGGCTGAACTGGGGCGACAGCTCTGCGAGGGCCTGCCGGTGGAGTTCCGCCTGCAGGACTACCGCGAGCTCAACGAGACCTTCGACCGGGTGGTGAGCGTGGGCATGTTCGAACATGTGGGCCGGAAGAACCACCGCGAGTACATGGAAATTGCGGCACGCTGCCTGAAGGAGGACGGGATATTCCTGCTGCACACCATCGGCAAGAACGTGCGCAGCGGTACGCCGGACCCCTGGATCGACAAATACATCTTCCCCAACGGCGACCTGCCCTCGCTGGGCCAGATTGCGGACACCAGCGAAGAACTGTTCGTGATCGAGGACGTGCACAACTTCGGCGCGGACTACGACCGCACACTGATGGCCTGGCACGGGAATTTCGAGCAGGCCTGGCCCCGCTTCAAGGCGCACTACGGCGAGCGCTTCCACCGCATGTGGCGGTATTACCTGCTGTGCTGCGCCGCCGCCTTCCGGGCCCGCTCGATCCAGCTCTGGCAGGTGGTGATGAGCAAGGATGGCCTGCTGGGAGGCTATCGCCGGCCCGCCGATTGATCAGCGCCTCAACGGAGAGGAGGGACGAGGCGATCGGATGGCGGCAATTTCATTAGCCGGCTAACTTCTGATAGATTACAAATCAAATGATGCGGGCAGGAGTCTCTCCCGTTCCTGACCCGTGCGGCTTCGTCCCTACCAACATTCCGGAGTTCACACCATGCAAAACGCCGTCTATATCGTCACCGGATCATCCGCCGGCATCGGCCAGGCCTGTGCCGAACGACTGGCAGCTGGCGGCGGACGCGTCGTGGTCAACTACTCCAGCCGCAAGGCGGAAGCGGAAGCCGTGGCAGAGAGCTGCCGCGCCGGTGGCGGCGAAGCCATCGTGGTCCAGGCAAATGTGGCGGACGACGCCGATTGCCGCCGGCTGGCCCGGGCGGCGCTGGACAAGTGGGGCCGCATCGACGGCCTGGTGAACAATGCCGGCACCACCCGCTTTGCTGCGCATGACGACCTCGACGCCCTGCAGGCGGAGGACTTCCAGCAGATCTACAGTGTCAACGTCATCGGCGCCTACCAGATGATCCGCGCCGTCGCCCCCGCCATGCAGAAACAGGGCAAGGGCGCAGTGGTGAACATGTCCTCCATCGCCGGCGTACGCGGTGTGGGCTCGTCCGTTGCCTACGCGGCCTCCAAGGGTGCTCTGAACACCATGACCATGTCGCTGGCCCGCGCACTGGGTCCCGCCATTCGCATCAATGCCGTCTGCCCGGGCTTTGTGGAGACCGGCTGGCTCAAGGCCGGCCTGGGGGATCAGTACGAGAAACGCCGCCAGAACTACGCGGCGGCGACACCGCTGCAGGATACCGCCAAGCCGGAGGACATCGCGGAAACCGTGGCCTGGCTGCTGACCGGCGCCGCCAAGACCACCGGCGAAACCATCCTGGTGGACGGCGGCATGCACCTGGGAGCCCGCCGATAACGCGACAACGTGCACACTCCAGCGCTTCCTTGAAGGTCGGTACATGATGCCGGACGGGCAACGCCTGCGCCATTTCCTGATGATTCTCTCCGGGGTGTTCGTCACCCTGGTGGTGATCGTGTTCGCTCGCCTGGCCTACGGGCTACTGCTGCCCCCCATGCGCCTGGACCTGGAACTGAGTTACCAGCAGGCCGGGCTGCTTGGCACGGTGACTGCCCTGGGGTATCTCTGCTTCGTGCTGCTCGGCGGCATGAGCGCCGCACGCTGGGGTGCGCGGTACACCGTGGTGTTCGGCCTGGGCATCGTCTCGCTCGGCTTTGCCGGCATGTCCTTGTCCAGCGCCTACCTCCTGCTGATGCTGTTCATGGTTCTGCTGGGCGTGGGCACCGCCTTCAGTTACGCGCCCATGGTCTCGTTGCTGGCCACCTGGTTCCCGGAACGCCGGGGCACGGTGATCGGCTTCCTGACCAGCGGTGTGGGCCTGGGCATGCTGACCATCGGCCTGCTCATCCCCTGGCTTGAGCGGCTGTACGGCAATTCCGGCTGGCGCGTCACATGGGGGGTGTTTGCCGTTGCCGGCATCCTGGTTGCGCTGATGGTCGCAGGCTTCGTGCGCAATCCGCCGGTTCCCGCCCCCCGGAACGGCAAGCCGCCCGTGCCGCCCAGTGACAAGCTGGCCATCTACACCAACCCCCGGGTCATCACCGTGGGGCTGGTCTACGGCATCGTCGGGCTCACCTACATTGTGCAGACGGTGTTCATGGTCAGCTTCATGACCGAATCCGGGATTCCGGCCGGGACTGCCGGCGGCCTGGTCGCCATGATGGGCATGCTCTCGCTGGCGGCAGGTCCCACCTGGGGCAGCCTGTCCGACCGCATGGGCCGGGGCAGTTCACTGATGCTTGCCATGGCGCTGGTGCTCATCGGCATGCTGCTCCCCCTGCTCCACCAGAGTCTGCCGGTCTTCGCGGTGCACTATGCCGTGATGGGCTGTACGGTCAGCGGCCTGTTCACGCTGGTCCAGGCCGCAGGCACCGAGCAGGTCCCTCCCCGTGATGTGCCCATCGCCTTCAGTTTCGTTACCCTGTTCTTCGCTGGTGGCCAGTTCATCGGTCCGGCCTTCGCGGGCGTCCTGATCGAGTGGACGGGTGGCTTCCACGCCGCCTACGGTTTCACGTGCATCATGCTGGCGTTCGGCGTTTATCTGGCATCCCGGGTACGGCGCCTGCCGGCACTCACCGAGCAGACCGAGCCGGCGCGCTGACAACGGCGCCGTCCAGACAGCCCGCATGCACCGAATCGGTGCACCCCGCACCATTGGCAACCTTGCTGCAGGTGCGGTCCATCGGGCTGCTGGTTTTGCCAACCTTATTCAGCATACTGTCAGATCCCGGTGGCAACCGGCGGTGTCGTGGACTAAAGGATTACTGGAGCCGATGGCATGGATTTCGCTCTGAACAGGTAAACCGGAAAAAGGGGCGGCATGACGATCAACTGGTCAGCGTATGGCAGTAAGGAATTCTTCGATGAACTGGTGGACGGACGCCACCGGCCCAGGCCTCCGGCTCGCGATCTGTTGCGTTACCTGGAGTCCCTGAGCAGCGAGGAAATCCGGGAGCGTCAGCATGCCGCCGAAATCTCCATCGTGGAGATGGGTATTACCTTCACCGTTTACTCCGAAGGCGAGAACATCGACCGCGCCTGGCCCTTCGACATCATTCCCCGCATCATTGCCGCCGACACCTGGGACCGCGTGGACGCGGGGCTGCGGCAGCGCATGCAGGCCCTGAATCTGTTTATCGCCGACATCTACAGCAAGCAGCAGGTCATCAAGGACAAGGTCTTTCCCGCCGAACTGCTGGCCAATTCCGCCAACTTCCGCAAGGAATGCGTGGGCATCGTCCCGCCGCTGGGGGTCTGGGCCCATGTCTGCGGTTCGGACCTGATCCGTGATCACAAGGGCAACTTCCTGGTGCTGGAGGACAATCTGCGGGTGCCTTCCGGCGTTTCCTACATGATGGAAAACCGTGTATTGACCAAACGCGTGTTCGGCGAACTGTTCGAGGACACCAGTATTCGCCCGGTGGGCGACTACCCCACCAAGCTGTTCGACACGCTGGCCGCCATCTCCCCCCGGCCCATGGACTATCCCGAGGTCGTGGTGCTGACGCCGGGCATCTTCAACTCCGCATATTTCGAGCACTCATTCCTGGCCCAGCACATGGGTGCCGAACTGGTGGAAGGCCAGGACCTGATGGTCGGTGACGACGACTGCGTCTACATGCGGACCATCAACGGTCCGCAACGCGTGGATGTGATCTACCGCCGCATCGACGACCTGTTCCTGGACCCCGAGGTATTCCGCAAGGACTCGGCACTGGGCGTGCCCGGCCTGATGCGCGCCTGGCGGGCGGGCAATGTCGCACTGGCCAACGCACCCGGCGCCGGCGTCGCCGACGACAAGGTGGTATACGCCTTCGTACCGGATTTCATCCGCTACTATCTGGACGAGGAACCGATCCTGCCCAACGTGCCCACCTATCTGTGCTACCGGGAAAAGGACATGGCCTACGTGCTGGACAACCTGGACACGCTCGTGGTCAAGCCGGCCAACGAATCCGGCGGCTACGGCATGCTGATCGGTCCGGCCGCCAGCAAGAAGGAACGCGCCGAATTCGCACGGCGCATCAAGCACGAGCCCCGCAACTACATCGGCCAGCCGCTGGTCAGGCTGTCCACCGTGCCCACCATCATCGGCGACGCGGTGGAACCCCGGCATGTGGACCTCAGGCCGTTCATCCTGCAAGGTGATGAAATGTACGTGACCCCCGGCGGCCTGACCCGCGTGGCCCTGCGCAAGGGCTCGACGGTGGTGAACTCGTCCCAGGGCGGCGGCAGCAAGGACACCTGGATCGTGGAGGCGGACTGAATGCTCTCGCGCGTGGCTGAACGAGTGTACTGGATGGGGCGCTACCTCGAGCGCGCCGAGAACGCCGCCCGGCTGGTCAATACCTACGCCACCGACGTCATGGATCTGCCCCGCAGCCTGGGCACCGGCTGGCATTCCCTGGCCGATATCACCGGCGCCAGCGGACTGTTCACCGGCCACTACCAGAACTACGACGAGCGCAACGTGGTCAAGTTCCTGCTAGCCGACACATTCAATCCGGGCTCGGTACTGGCCTCGCTGAAGATGGCTCGGGAGAACGTACGAACCACCCGGGAGCTGCTGCCCACCGAGACCTGGGAACACACGAACCGGCTGTACCTGTACGTGAAGGACAACGTACACAGCTCGCTCAGCCGCAAGCACCGTTTTGCCTTCCTCAACAACGTCATTTTCCGCTGCCAGCAGATTTCCGGCCTGCTCGCCGGCACCATGAGTTACGACGCCGCATACGAGTTCGTGCGGCTGGGCGTCAACCTGGAACGCACCGACATGACCACGCGCATCGTGGACAGCGCGGTCACACTGCTGATGCCACGCAAGAACGAACCCTCGGACTACGACAATCTGCTGTGGGTCAACGTGCTGAAATCCCTGTCGGCCTACCAGATGTACCGCCAGCACGTCTACACGCGCGTCACCGGCGACGAGGTCGTGCGCTTCCTGCTGCAGGACGGACGGTTCCCCCGTTCGGCCGCCCATGCGGTCAGCGAGGCCGCCAGTTGCCTGAATTCCCTGCCCCGCGGCGAGACACCACTACTGCGCATCTCGCGGCTGCAGCGGCGTGTCAAGGAAGCCGACCCCATGGCAATGAGCCTGGAGGAACTGCACGACTTCATCGACAACCTGCAGACCGGGGTCAACGAAGTACACGCGCAGATTGCGGCCACCTGGTTTCTGGTGGACCCGGAAACCGCGGAGCAGCAGTCCGCATAACCGGACAGGGGGCAAGGCATCGCCATGGCCATCACGGTGGGCATCCGGCATCATACCCGCTACCGGTTCGACCGACCGGTGCGCCTGTCCCCCCACGACATCCGGTTGCGACCGGCCCCCCATACGCGTACCCCGATCAGCCATTACCATCTGGGCATCGAACCCGCCGGCCACCGGGTGCACTGGCAGCAGGATCCGTTCGGCAACGTGCTGGCGCGGGTCTATTTCCCGGAACCGGTGGAAGAACTGGTGGTCGACGTGCAGCTGCACGCGGACCTGACCGTCATCAATCCCTTCGACTTCTTCGTCGAGAAGTACGCCGAACATTTTCCATTCCGCTACGACGCGCGGCTGGCCCACGATCTGGAGCCCTACCTGGAAGTTCGGGAGAACGGACCGCTGCTGGACCGCTGGCTCCGGGGGGTGGACCGCCGCAGCCGGCATATCGTGGACTTCCTGGTGCTGGTCAACCAGCGCCTGCAACAGGACATCGGCTACACCGTTCGCATGGAACCCGGCATCCAGAGTTGCGAAACGACGCTGGAAAAGGCCATTGGCTCCTGCCGCGACACCGGCTGGCTGCTGGTACAGATTCTCCGCCGCCTGGGGCTGGCCGCCCGCTTCGTCTCCGGCTATCTGGTGCAGTTGCGACCGGACCAGGAATCCCTGGACGGCCCCTCCGGCCCGAGGGAGGACTTTACCGACCTGCATGCCTGGACCGAGGTCTATGTACCGGGGGCGGGCTGGATCGGCCTCGACCCCACGTCCGGCCTGTTCGCGGGCGAGGGGCACATTCCGCTCGCCTGCACGCCGGACCCGGTCAGCGCGGCTCCGGTGACCGGTTTTACCGACCCCTGCGAAGTCAGCTTCGAGTTTTCCAATTCCGTCACCCGACACCACGAGGATCCGCGCGTCACCTACCCCTACGATGACGCGCAGTGGGACGCCGTCCGGCGCCTTGGCCGACAGATCGACCGCGAACTGGAGGAGATGGACGTCCGCCTGACCATGGGCGGCGAACCGACCTTCATCTCCATCGACGACATGGAAGGCGCGGAATGGAACACCGAAGCGCTGGGCGTGGAAAAGCGCATCCGCGCCGGGGCACTGCTACGACGTCTGCGGGACGCATTCGCCCCGGGCGGCCTACTGCTCTATGGCCAGGGCAAGTGGTACCCCGGAGAGCCGCTGCCGCGCTGGGCCCTGGGATGCTTCTGGCGCCAGGACGGACAAGCACTCTGGCGCCGGACGGAGCTGCAGGCCGACGAACGCCGCGACTACGGCTTCGGGACCGAGCACGCCCGGCGCTTCATCACTGCCCTGGCCCGGCGTCTGGGTGCCAGCACCGGGCATATCACGCCCGGCTACGAGGACTGGCTGTATTACCTGTGGCGCGACGCCAACACTCCCCGAGACCTGAGTCCGGTGGCGCTGGATTGGGCGCCGCAATTCCGGGATGACCTCAGCCTGGCCATGAACCGCGGCCTGGGCACGGTGACCGGTTTCGCGCTGCCGCTGGAACATGACGGCAGCACCTGGGCCAGCGGCCGCTGGCGCTTCCCGCGCGGTCAGCTTTACCTCATCCCCGGCGCCTCACCCATGGGCCTGCGGCTACCGGTGGCGAACCTGCCACCCGGGCCGCCCCGCACGGCGCTTTGCGTCGAACCACGCCGCGGCCGGCTGTACGTGTTCCTGCCGCCGATGGACGGGCTTCCCGCGTATCAGACGCTGGTCACCGCTATCGAGGAAACCGCCGCCGAACTGGACATGCCCGTGCTGCTGGAGGGGTTCGACCCGCCCGGCGGTGCGCTGAACAGTTTCAAGGTGACGCCGGACCCCGGCGTGATCGAGGTGAACATTCATCCGTCCACCAGTTGGGATGCGCTGGAGCACACCGTGGTCACCCTCTACGAGGAAGCCCGGCAAAGCCGCCTGGGGACGGAGAAATTCATGGTGGACGGCCGCCACACCGGCACCGGCGGGGGCAATCACGTCACGCTGGGAGGCAACAGCACAGCGGACAGCCCCTTCCTGCGCCGCCCGGATCTGCTGCGCTCGTTCCTCACCTACTGGCAGCATCATCCGTCCCTGTCCTATCTGTTCTCGGGCCTGTTCATCGGCGCGACCTCGCAGGCCCCTCGCGTCGACGAACGCGGCACGCGTTTCGTCCGGCTGCTGGACCAAGCACTGCGACTGATATCGCCTGAAACAACACCCTGGGAACTGGACCGGACGCTACGCTCCTGCCTGACTGATATCACCGGCAACACCCACCGGGCGGAATTCAGCATCGACAAGCTGTACTCCGCCGACAGCCCCACCGGACGGCTGGGGCTGCTGGAATTCCGGGCCTTCGAGATGCCTCCGCACGCCAGGATGAGCCTCGCGCAGATGCTGCTCCTGCGGGCCATGGTGGCACGCTTCTGGCGGGAACCCTACCAGGGCGACCTGGTCCTCTGGGGCAGCGATCTCCACGATCGTTTCCTGCTTCCCCACTTCGTCTGGCAGGACTTCGCCGAAGTCATTGCCGACCTGAACCGGGCAGGCTACCCGATGCAACTCGGCTGGTTCGATGCCTTCCGGGAATTCCGTTTCCCCGTCTGCGGCCGGGCCAGCTACGAGGGCGTGGACCTGGAACTCCGCCAGGCTCTGGAACCGTGGCCGGTCGTGGAATCACGCAACGCCCGTCAACGGACCTCCCGGGCCGTGGATTCCTCGGTGGAACGCCTGCAGCTCCACTGCACCGGGCTGGACCCGGATCGCTACCGGGTCACCTGCAACGGCCGACTGATCCCGCTACAGCCGACCGGCGACGACGGAGGCCACGTCGCCGGCATCCGTTTCAAGGCCTGGGCCGCCCCCATGGGGCTGCACCCGACGCTGGCATCCCACGCGCCGCTGGTGTTCGACCTGGTGGACAAGCGCCTGGAACGCAGCGTGGGCGGGTTCGTCTACCATGTCTCCCACCCCGGAGGGCGCTCCTACGGGACCTTTCCCGTCAACGCCTACGAGGCAGAAGCCCGCCGCATCACCCGATTCTGGAGCTGGGGGCACAGTGCGGGCGAACCGCCGGCGCGGCACCGCCCTGCCACCGCGAGCCACTGGCCTCCGCCGGACGAACAGCCGGACGGCCCCCGGCTCTATACCCTCGACCTTCGCAGGGTGACCACATGACCTCGGCGATCCGCCATCCACGTGTCGCACTGCGCCACCGGCTGGACTACCGCTTCGACCGGCCTGTCCGGCTGTCCACGCACTGGCTGCGTCTACGACCCGCGCCGCAGGCGGTGGCATGCATCCAGGCCTACAGCCTGACCGTCAGACCCGCCTCCCATTTCGTCAACTGGGTCCGCGACCCGTTCGAGAACCACCTGGCCCGGCTGGACTTCCCCGAAGCGGTCAGCCGCTGCAGCATCGACATGGAACTGCTGGCCGAGCTGCCTCCCACCAACCCCTTCGACTTCCTGCTCGCCGCCGACGCCGCGGAACATCCGTTCCGGTATCCCGACCAGCTTGCCGGCGAACTGGCGCCGTACCTGTGGTCGGGCGAGAGCGGAGAGGAGCTCCGGCGCTGGCTGGACACGCTGGACCGGACTCCGGCGCCCACGGTGGAACGGATACAGCAGATCGCCACCCGGACCGCCGAAGACTTCCGGCTGGAAGACCACCGGCGCCAGCCCGATCTGTCACGGCTGTTGCGGGACGGCAGCGGCAGCCATCGCGAGCTGGCCTGGCTGCTGACACTGAGCCTGCGGGCGCTGGGCATTGCCACCCGGCTGGTCTCCGGCTACCGCCTGATGATCACCGCCGACGCCCACGCCCACCTGCACAGCTGGTGCGACGCCTATCTGCCGGGCGCCGGCTGGATCGGCCTGGATCCGGCCAGCGGCCTGCTGACGGCGGAACACCATATTCCCCTCTGCACCGCCTCCGATCCCACCCGTGTCCTGCCGGTACTGGGCTACAGGGAGAGCTGCGAGGAGGAATTGCAGGAGCGTATCTCGCTGCGGCTGCTTGAGAGCCACGCCGCCGACTGGCCCTACAGCGCCGCCCAGTGGACCCGGCTGGAATCCGCCGCCGCATCGGTGGATGCAGCGCTGCGGGGAACCGGTATCCGCCTCGGCCAGAGCACCAGCCTGGAATTCGGCAAGCCGGACCAGCCGGACGCCCCCGAGTGGCGGACCACAGGGCAGGGACCGGACAAATGGCGGACTGCGACCAGACTGATGGAGCGGCTGCGGGAGAAACGCATGCCCGGAAGCATCATCCTGCTGGGCCAGGGCGAGTGGTACGCCGGCGAACCTGCCCCACGCTGGGCCCTGCATTGCATCGGTCGCCGTGACGGGCAACCGCTGTGGTCGGCAGCCTCCTTCAGTGCGGATCGCGCCGGCGACGAGAAAACCGAAGCCGCCGACGCCGCCCGGTTCGCAAAGGCGCTGGCCGGTGCCCTGGGCCTGCCGGCGGGCAGCGCCGTTCCAGCATTCGAGGATCAGCTCTACCAGCTCTGGTCGGAAAACGCGCAGGTGGACTACGCGCCGGATACCCGTCAGTTCGAAGACCCCGTCCAGCGGTCGCAACTGGCCGAGCAACTGAGCAAGACCCACGCGGAGCCAACCGGCCACGTGATTCCTCTGGCCTGGGATTACCACGCCGCCACCTGGCGCAGCCGGCCCTGGCAGACACGCCGGCAACAGCTGTACCTCACGCCGGGCCCGTTCCCCATGGGCTATCGCCTGCCCCTGAACACCCTGCCGGCAGGCGACGCTTCCCGCGCGGAACAGCCGCCCGAATACAGTCCCTGGGACGCCGTCCCCACCGACGATACGGCCAGAAGAATCGACCAGCAGCCGGACGACAGCCCCGCACCGCCCACGGCCATCTGCGTGGAATACCGTGAAGACAGGCTGTGCGTCTTTCTGCCGCCGCTGCCCGACCTCGGGCAGTTCCAGCGGTTGCTCAAGGCCGTGGATCAGACCGCGAGCGAACTGGGCCTGCCGGTTCTGCTGGAGGGCTACGGACCGCCGCCCTCGCCCGCGCTGGAGCTGCTGACGGCAGAACCGGAAACCGGTACGCTACGACTCCGCCTGCCGCTGACCACCAGTTGGCAGCAGGAACTGGACTGGCTGGAGGACGCCTACAGACTGGCGGGCCGGCTCGGGCTGGCAACCCAGCAGCGCTACGAGGACGGCCGCCGCGAACCGCTTGGGCAACGCTCGACCCGCACACTCGGCGGGCCGGAGCCGGCGTCCAGCCCATTCCTGTTCAAGCCGGCGCTGCTGCGTTCGCTGATCCTGTTCTGGCAGCATCATCCCAGCCTGTCGTACCTGTTCGCCGGCCCCCGCGTTGGTCCCGATGGCTGGGCGCCACGGGTGGACGAAGGCAGTGAAGACGCCGTGCAGGAACTGACCGTGGCGCTGGAGCGCTTTCCCGCCGGCGATGTGGAAACGCCATGGGTCGCCGACCGGCTGCTCTCGCACGTGCTCTCGGATCCCGGCGGTGATCCCCACGGCGGGGAATGGCGGCTGCACGCGTTGTATCCGCCGGACAGCGGCAGCCGGCGCCTGGGCCAGGTGGAACTGCAGGCTTTCGCCATGGCGCCACATCCGCATCTCGCGGCCGCCCAGAGCCTGCTGGTTCGCGCCGTGACCGCCTATCTGGCCAGGCACCCGCTGACCGCACCACCGGCACGGTGGGGCGAACACCTGCATCACCGCTTCATGCTGCCGGCGGTGCTCTGGCAGGATTTCTGCCAGGTTCTGCGACTGCTGGCCGACAACGGGCTCGGCCTGGCGCCGGACCTCTATTCCCCCTGGCTGGAACACCACTTTCCGGTGCTGGGCACCGTGCGTCGCGGCACGCTGCAGTTGCGTCTGCGCCCCGCCCTGGAACCCTGGCCGGTCATGGCCGAGGAAGCGGCCGGCAGCGGTGTCGCGCGTTTCGTCGACCCGGCCACGCTGCGGGTACAAGTGGAAGCCGCCGGCCTCACTGCCGGCCGCCATCTGCTCACCTGCAACGGGCAGGAAGTTCCTCTGGAGCGGCTCGCCGACCAGAATTGCTGGGTGGGCGGCGTACGCTGCAAGGTATGGAATCCGCCCTCCACCCTGTTTCCCACGATACCGCCGGTGGAGCGGCTGCAGTTCAGCCTGCTGGACCGCTGGAGCAAACGGAGGCTGTGTGGCTTCACCTACTTCCCGCCCATCCCCGGCGACCCCAGCGGCAGCATGCAGATCGAAGCCCATGCCGGCCCCCTGCCTCCCGGTGCAGCGGCTGTTCAGGAACGCCCCACGCCGACGCCGCACCTGCCGCTGGCACCCCCAATACGCGGAGGCCGCTTCATACCCGAGCCCGGGGAAACACCGGCGGAGCAGCTTCCTCCCGCCCGTCCGGGGGAACCGCCATTGCTGCTGGACCTCAGTACGCCGCAGCCCTGACGGTCGAAAACCCACCTCGAGCGCGAGCGCGAGCGCGGGAATAGATCAGAGTTAACCGAGCATGACGCGGACGAACCGGTTATGCTTCGGGGATCGGACCTGACGAAAACCTGCAACCTCCCCGGCGTATCTTCCCTATGGCTGTCAATCCCGATTCCAGACTGGTGGCCGGCTATCAGCCCGGCGCCGGACGCCCCGACGAGATGGTGCTTCCCGGCGGCGAGTTGCGCAACAGCTGGCGTTATCTGGCGGAGGCGCTGGACAGCCTCGGCGCGGACACCCTTCGCCAGCGCCACCAGCAGGCCAGCCGCCTGCTGCGCGACCGGGGCGTGACCTACAACGTCTACGACGACCCGCAGGGGCTGGAACGCTCCTGGGAGCTGGACCCCATTCCGGTGGTGATTTCCAGCCAGGAATGGGCAGAGGTGGAAAACAGCCTGCAGCGGCGCGCGGAGCTGTTCAACCTGATCCTGAAAGACATCTATGGGCCCCAGGAACTGCTGCGCCGCGGCCTGCTCCCGCCCGAACTCATTCATGGCCACCCCGGATTTCTGCGACCGTGCCACCCCTACCCCGCTGGGCTGGAACACCCGCTGATACTCCACGCCGTGGACCTGGCCCGCGGAGCGGACGGCGAGTTCAAGGTCATCGGCGACCGTACGCAGTCGCCCTCCGGCGCCGGCTACGCGCTGGAAAACCGCGTGGTGATGTCCCGCGTCATGCCCAGCCTGTTCCGTGAGTCCCACGTGCACCGCCTGGCGCTCTTCTTCCAGAACCTGCGGGCCTCTCTGGCGGAGCTCGCCCCGAACCGCGATCGCGACGAGCCACGCGTCGTGCTGCTGACGCCCGGGCCGCTGAACGAAACCTATTTCGAGCATTCCTTCCTTGCCAGCTACCTGGGCTATACGCTGGTGGAAGGCGGTGACCTCACCGTGCGCAACGGCCGTGTCTGGCTGCGCTCCATGCGCCGGCTGGAACCGGTGGACATCATCCTGCGCCGGCTGGACGACGACTACTGCGACGCGCTGGAGTTGCGGCCGGACTCGCTGCTGGGCGTTCCCGGCCTGACCGAAGCGGTGCGCCGGGGCAACGTGGCCGTGGTCAATCCGCTGGGCGCGGGGGTGCTGGAGACGCCGGCGCTGAACGCCTTCCTGCCGGGAATCTCACGTCACTTCATCGGCAAGGAATTGCAACTGGATGCCATGCGCACCTGGTGGTGCGGCGAAAGGCGGTCGCTGGAATACGTGCTGGACAACCTGGACGGTATGGTGGTCAAGCACGCACACCGCGCACCCGGCACCACTCCGGCATTCGCGGCCGGGCTCGATGCGAAGCAGCGCGCTGCGCTGATCGAACGGATACGCGCCCATCCCTCCCACTACGTCGGCCAGGAAAAGGGGCTGTTCAGCTCGGTGCCCACGCTGGCCGGCGACCGGCTGGAGCCACGCCCGGCGGTGCTCCGCGCCTTCCTGGTGGGGCGGCACGGCGGCTATGCTGTCATGCCCGGCGGACTGACCCGCATCACCGGCAGCCCGGAGGGGCTGAGCGTCTCGAACCAGACGGGCGGGCTGTCGAAGGACACCTGGATTCTGGCCACTGAACCCACGCGGCAGGTCAGCCTGCTGGCGGCGGAATCCACCCGCCACACGGCCGGCGAAACCTGGAGCACGCTGCCGCCGGCAGCGGCGGAGAATCTCTACTGGATGGCTCGCTACGCCGAACGCGCCGAACACGGCATACGGCTGTGCCGCACCATTCTGCGTTCCTATCGCGCCAGCGACGAAACCGGCGACGATCTGGACCGTGCGCATATGGACATCCTGTCCCGGACCCTGACGCACGTCACCGCCACCTACCCCGGCTTTACCCGGGGCCTGAACGCCGGTGGCCAGCCCAGTCCGCTGGAAGAACTGCAGTCCGTGCTGTACGACCGGCAACGCACCGGTTCCGTGGCCTTCAACCTGCAGGCGCTGCTGAATTCGGCCTATGCCGTACGTGACCGGCTGTCGCTGGACACCTGGCGCATCATCAACGTGATACGTGCCTACCAGGGCCGGCAGCGACCCGCCGGTATCGTCGCCGGAGCTGACCTGAGCTCCGACCTGGATGAACTGGTCACTCTGCTGGCGGCGCTGCGCGGCCTGGAAAACGACAGCATGGTGCACAGCCTGGCCTGGACCTTCCTGGAAATCGGCCGCTGCGTGGAACGCGGGTTGCTGTCCGGGGTCTTTTTGCGCAACACCATGGTGCAGACCCGTAGTCCGGCACTGGAAAGCATGGTACTGGAGTCGGTGCTGAACCACCTGGAGAGCCTGAACGCCTTCCGGCGCCATCACCAGGGCACGCCGCAGGCCGATGCCGTGATAAGACTGGTGCTGCTGAACGACCTCAACCCCCGTGCGCTCAACTACCAATTGGCACAACTTCGCCTGCGGCTGACAGAACTGCCGCAGGAGAGCATGCAGGAGCAACTCAGCCCCGAGCGACGGCTGGTTCTGGAGGCGCATACCGCGGTGCAGCTCGCGGACGCCGGCTCCCTGGTCGGCGCCGACGCCGATACCGGGCTGCGCAGCCGGCTGGATCAGCTGCTCAGTCGCACCACGCACCTGCTCTCCCAGACTTCGCTGCGCCTGAGCCAGTCGTACTTCACCGACCCGCAGGGCCCGCGCCAGCTCGCAGCCACGGACACGGAGACCGAAACATGAGATACCGTGTCACCCACCGTACCGATTACGCCTACCCGGAGCTGATCTCGCTGGGTTACAGCGAGACGCGCATGAGCCCGCGCAACCGCGAAGGCCAGCAGCAGGTGCTGCGGCACCGCCTGGACATCGATCCGCGGCCGGACTACATCTCGGAACGGGAAGACTACTTCGGCAATCGCGTGCTTCACTTCGCCATCCAGCGGCCGCACAGGCAACTGGCGGTGACCGCAATCACCGAACTGGACGTGAGCGGCGCCGATGACCTGCTACCGCTCGACTCCGGCATGAGCTGGGAGCAGTCGGTGAACGCGCTGGCCAACGACTGGTCCCAGGTCGGTCTCGACGCCCGGCAGTATCTGCTGGAATCACCGCTGGTGAAGCCGATACCGGAGCTCGCCGATTACGCAAGACAATCGTTCCCGGCCGGCCGGCCGCTGCAGGAATGCGTGCGGGAGCTGATGGAACGCATCCATCAGGGTTTCACCTACGACCCGGCCGCGACCACCCTGGCCACCCCCCTGTCCGCGGTCTTCCGCGAGCGCCGCGGCGTCTGCCAGGACTTCGCCCACCTGGGCATTGCCTGCCTGCGCAGCATGGGTCTGGCGGCACGCTACGTCTCCGGCTACCTGGAAACATTGCCTCCACCGGGCAAGGAGAAACTGGTGGGCTCCGACGCCTCGCACGCATGGTTCGCGGTGTACCATCCCGTCATCGGCTGGCTCGACTACGATCCAACCAACAACCTGATCCCCATGAGCCAGCACATCACCACCGCCTGGGGCCGCGACTATGCCGACGTCTCGCCGATCAAGGGCGTGATCTTCGGCGGCGGCAGCAAGCACGACGCCAAGGTCTCGGTGGACGTGGAGCGGCTGGACTAGTGCATGCCATCCCCAAACACCCACCGCCAGCTCCGAATCGGGGTCGTGACTGGAGCCAGTAAGCGGTCCGGCCCACGGGAACAGCCAGCGCTACCCCTCTTCGTCGCCAATAGCCTGGGCGCAAGCATCACTCCGTCGTCCGGCCGTCGAAGTGCTCGTGCGCGGCCTGGGCCTCGGTGCGGGTCCTGTGTACCGTACCATCGATGTGCTCGGGCGGGCCGTAGATCGTGTACAGCCTGAGCGGCTCGCTTCCGCTGGCGATGACATTGTGCCGCGCACCCTGCGGCACGATAATGCCGTCGTCAGCCTTGACATGGTGGTCGACCCCGTCGATGGAGATTGTGCCGGTGCCGGCCTCGATGCGGAAGAACTGGTCGCGGTCGTCGTGGACTTCCTCGCCGATCTCCTCGCCTGGTTGAATGGCCATCAGGACGAGCTGCAGATTGTGGCCGGTATAGAGCACTTTGCGGAACAGGTCGTTCTCTTCGGTCAGCCTTTCAATGTTGTCGATGAAACCTTTCATCCTCTGTCCCCTTCCTGGTCGTTCGCGGCCATGTCACGTCTGGGCCGCTCCAGCAGCGAATAGCCCCCGCCACGCCGGTGCCAGTCCAGCACCAGGTTGCCCAGCATGGTCTCGATGCGGGTCATCGCCGGGTCATCCCCGATAGGACCGGTCATCACCAACTGGGCGCCCATGGTGGCAACGTACAGCAGCAGGGAGAGATCGTCGGCACCGCGAGGGTCCTCGGCAATCCGTTCCAGCAGTTCCACATTCTGCGCGATGCGCGCCTGATCAATCTCCGCCACGACGCGCGCGGCCAACGCATCCTTGCGGGCGAAATCGCGCACCGCCAGTTCCACACGCATGCGCTGGACATTGTGCGTGCCCTCGCTCAGCAGCCGGTGCAGAATCCGGCGTGTTTCCGACTCCACGTCGTCCCTGCTGGGCATCCAGGCATTGAGGTCATTCAACCGGCGATCGCGCCAGCGATACAGGAAGCTGGTAATGAGATCCTGGTGATCGCGGAAGTGCCAGTAGAAGCTTCCACGGGTCACCCCGAGCTTTTTCGCCAGCAACAGCACACGCACATTGTCGAAGCCGCCCTCGGCAATGGCGACGGCGGCCGCATCCAGCCAGGCATCACGGCTGAGCTGCTCTTTCTCTTTCCGGCCCGGGCGCGATGCGCCCCCGGCGCTTTCTCCCCTCGTGCTCAAATTTCTCTCCCGCGTGTTGACGACAGCGCAGAACATGCACTAGTGTTTGCCGACCATACACGAGTGTATTGCCTCTTGCGAGAAGCAGCCACAAAACCAACGTTGCATTATAAGAACAAGAATTGCCGCTACATGCACGAAGTCTTTGAGAAGCTTCTGCATGCAGCACACCCACGCATCATTGCTGAGTCAGTTAGGGAGTCGACATGAACAACGCCCATTACGAGTTGCACGGCGGGGTGGCCGTTATCCGCCTGGACAACCCGCCCGTCAACGGCCTGGGGCACGCGCTGCGCCAGGGTATCGTGAGCGGCATCCGCAAGGCCGAAGGGGACGACAACGTCAAGGCCGTGGTCATCATCGGGTCCGACAAGGCGTTTTCCGGTGGCGCCGACATCAAGGAGTTCGGCACGCCGAAAATGCTGGCAGAACCCACCCTGCCCACCGTGATCAACATCATCGAGACCAGCAGCAAGCCGGTGGTTGCGGCCGTGGCCGGCACCTGTATGGGCGGCGGTCTGGAACTGGCGCTGGGCTGCCATTATCGCGTCGCCGACCCGAAGGCGCAGGTGGCGCTGCCGGAAGTGAAACTCGGGCTGCTGCCCGGCGCCGGCGGCACGCAGCGCCTGCCCCGCGTGGTCGGCATCGAGGCCGCACTGAACCTGATCGTCTCCGGCACCACGGTTCCGGCCGGCATGTTCATGGGCAGCCAGCTGTTCGACGAATTCGTGCAGGAGAACCTGCTGGAAGGCGCGCTGGCCTTCGCCAACAAGGTGGTCAGCGAGAACAAGCCGCTGAAGCGCATCCGCGACATGAACGTGGAGCATCCGAAGCCGGAAGCCTTCTTCATGTACGCCCGCAACGGCATCGGCGCCTTCGCCAAGAACTACCCGGCGCCGTTGAAGTGCCTGGAAGCGGTCAAGGCCTCCGTGGACAAGAAGTTCGATGACGGCCTGAAGGTCGAGCGCCAGTTGTTCGCCGAGCTGATGCAGACGCCGGAATCCGCCTCGCTGCGCCACGCCTTCTTCGCCGACCGCGCCACCTCGAAGATCCCCGACGTGGCCGAGGATACCCCCACGCGGGAGATCAAGAGCGTCGGCGTCATCGGCGCCGGCACCATGGGCACCGGTATCAGCATCAACTTCCTCAACGCCGGCATCCCGGTGGTGCTGCTGGAAATGAAACAGGAAGCCCTGGATCGCGGCCTGGAGAGCATCCGCAAAGGCTACGAGGGCCGCGTCAAGAAAGGCAAGATGACCGAAGCCGAGGTGAAGCAGCGCCTGGAACTGGTCACGCCGTCGCTCAGCTATGATGGCCTGAAGGATGTGGATCTGGTGATCGAGGCCGTGTTCGAGGACATGGGTGTGAAGGAGCAGGTGTTCCGCACGCTGGACGAGACCTGCAAGCCCGGCGCCATCCTGGCCAGCAACACTTCCACGCTGGACCTGAACAGGATCGCCGGCTTCACCAGGCGGCCGGAAGATGTCATCGGCCTGCACTTCTTCAGCCCCGCCAACGTGATGCGCCTGCTGGAAGTGGTGCGCGGCGACAAGACCGCCAAGGACGTCCTGGCCACGGCCATGAAGCTGGCCAAGAAAATCAAGAAAACTGCTGTTGTTTCCGGCGTTTGTGACGGCTTCATCGGAAACCGCATGATCGGCCGATATCAGACCCAGGCCATGCTGATGCTGGAGGAAGGCGCCAGCCCGCAGCAGATCGACAAGGCCATCGAGAAGTTCGGTTTCGTGATGGGCCCGCTGCGCATGGCCGACCTTGCCGGCGGCGATATCGGCTGGGCCATTCGCAAACGCCACTACGAAGAAAAGCCCGACATGAAGCGCATGATCATCGCCGACCGCCTGTGCGAAATGGGCCGTTTCGGCCAGAAGACCGGTGCCGGCTTCTACCGTTACGAGCCGGGCCGCCGCGATGCGCTGCATGACCCGGAAGTGGACAAGGTGATCGAGGAATGCCGCAAGGAGGCCGGCATCACGCCGCGCAAGATCAGCGACCAGGAGATCGTCGAGCGCTGCGTCTACGCGCTGGTCAACGAAGGCGCGCGTCTGCTGGAGGAAGGCATTGCCCAGCGGGCTTCGGACATCGACATGGTCTACCTCACCGGCTACGGCTTCCCGGTCTTCCGCGGCGGCCCGATGTTCTATGCCGATCAGGTGGGCCTGCTGAATGTCATGCGCTCCATGGAACAGTTCGCCCGCAACCCGATGGCGGACGGCAAGTTCTGGGAGCCGGCCCCGCTGCTGGCCAGGCTGGCCGAAGACGGCAAGACCTTCAACTGAACATATGCGACGGAGCGGGAGCTGACGCTCCATCGACCAGGAGACTGACATGACAGACGTAGTAATCGTATCCACAGCCCGCACGCCCCTGGCGAAATCCTGGCGCGGCGGTTTCAACATGACCCACAGCGCCACGCTGGCCGGCCACGCTATCCAGCACGCGGTCGAGCGCGCCGGTATCGAAGGCGGCGAGATCGACGACGTGATCATGGGCTGCGCCCTGCCCGAGGGGTCCGCCGGCAACGACGTGGCGCGCATGGGCGCCATCCGCGCCGGCCTCCCGGTGGACGTGGCGGGCGTGACCGTGAACCGGTTCTGCTCGTCCGGCCTGCAGGCCATCGCGATGGCGGCCCAGCACATCATCGTGGACAAGGCACCGATCATGGTCGCCGGCGGCGTGGAATCCATCTCCACCGTGCAGGCCAACGTGAACACCAACTACATGCAGGAGGAGTGGCTGGCGAAGAACAAGCCGGAACTCTACTGGAGCATGCTGCAGACCGCGGAGACCGTCGCCAAGCGCTACAACATCCCCAAGGACGCCCAGGACGAATACGGGGTGCGCAGCCAGCAGCGTGCCGCTGCCGCCCGCGAAGCCGGCAAGTTCAAGGACGAGATCGTACCCATGACCACCATCATGGGCACCGCCGACAAATCCACCGGCGCCCTGGGCACCAAGGAAGTCACCGTGTCCGAGGATGAGGGCATCCGTCCGGACACCAACCTGGAAGGCGTGCAGAAGATCCGTTCCGCCATGCCCGGCGGCGTCATCACCGCGGGTAACGCCAGCCAGTTCTCCGACGGCGCCTCGGCCTGCGTGCTGATGAGCGCCCAGGAGGCGGAGAAGCGGAACCTGCAGCCGCTCGGCATCTTCCGCGGCTTCGCCGTTGCCGGCTGCGAGCCCGACGAGATGGGTATCGGCCCGGTCTTTGCCGTGCCGAAACTGCTGAAGCGGCACGGCCTCACCGTCGACGACATCGACCTGTGGGAACTCAACGAAGCCTTCGCGGTGCAGGTGCTGTACTGCCGGGACAAGCTGGGTATTCCCGATGATCGGCTGAACGTCAATGGCGGCGCCATTGCGGTCGGCCATCCCTACGGTGTGACCGGTTCCCGTCTGACCGGCCATGCGCTGATCGAAGGCAAGCGCCGCAACGCCCGGTACGTGGTGGTCACCATGTGCGTGGGGACCGGCATGGGCGCCGCCGGCCTGTTCGAGATTGTCTGAAGCCAGGAGAAGCCCCGGCAGCATGCCGGGGCTTCGCAGACGGAAAACACCAACTCCATCGGCCGGTCCGCCGGCCATCATATAGGTAGCTAGCAATGCCCGAGTACAAAGCCCCCTTGCGCGATATCCGTTTCGTCCGCGACGAACTGCTGGGATACGAAGATCACTATGCCACTCTGCCGGGAGCGGAGGACGCCACGCCGGATATGGTCAAGGCCATTCTGGAGGAAGGGGCCAAATTCGCCGAGCAGGTTCTGGCGCCACTGAACCTCAGCGGCGACCAGGAAGGTTGCACCCGGACCGAGGACGGCGAGGTGCGGACACCGACAGGCTTCAAGGAAGCCTACCGGCAGTATGTGGAGGGCGGCTGGCCCGGCCTGTCCCAGTCCCCGGAGTACGGTGGCCAGGGCCTGCCGGAATCGCTGGGACTGTCCATCGGCGAGATGATCGGCCAGGCCAACTGGTCCTGGAGCATGTACCAGGGGCTGTCCCAAGGTGCCAAGCGCACTATCAAGGCTCACGGTACCGAGGAGCAGCAGCAGGCCTATCTGCCCAAGCTGGTTTCCGGTGAATGGACCGGCACCATGTGCCTGACCGAACCGCACTGCGGTTCCGACCTGGGCATGCTGCGCACCAAGGCGGAGCCCCAGGCCGACGGCAGCTACAAGATCTCCGGCACCAAGATCTTCATCTCCTCCGGTGAGCACGACCTGGCCGAGAACATCGTCCACATCGTGCTGGCCCGCCTGCCGGACGCCCCGGCCGGCACCAAGGGCATCTCGCTGTTCATCGTCCCAAAGTTTCTGCCGGACACAAGCGGCGAGGCCGGCGAGCGCAACGCGTTGGTATGCGGTGCGCTGGAACACAAGATGGGCATCCACGGCAATGCCACCTGCGTGATGAACTTCGACGGCGCGACCGGTTTCCTGATCGGCCCGCCGAACCGGGGCCTGAACTGCATGTTCACGTTCATGAACGTGGCCCGTATCGGCACTGCCATGCAGGGGCTGGCCCACGCCGAACGCGCGTTCCAGGGCGCCATGAGCTACGCCCGCGAGCGCCTGCAGATGCGCTCCCTGTCCGGCCCCAAGAATCCGGAAAAGCCAGCGGACCCGATCATCGTCCACCCCGATGTGCGGCGCATGCTGCTCACCATCAAGGCCTTTACCGAAGGCGGCCGGGCGCTGATGTACTTCTGCAGCAAGCAGAGCGACATCGCCTCCCGCTCCAATGACGACGCCCAGCGAAAGGAAGCCGAGTCCCTGCTCTCCCTGCTGACGCCGATCGCCAAGGGTTTCCTCACGGAAACTGGCTTCGAGGCGGCCTACCACGGCATGCAGGTCTACGGCGGGCACGGCTACATTGCCGAATGGGGCATGGAGCAGAACCTGCGTGACGCACGCATCTCCACGCTGTACGAGGGAACCACCGGCATCCAGGCACTGGACCTGATCGGCCGCAAGGTGCTGGGCACCCAGGGAGAGACGCTGAAGACCTTTACCCGCATCGTGCACCGTTTCTGCAAGGCAAATGCGGAGAACGAAGACATCGCCGAGCTTGTCAACCAGTTGACGGCCCTGAACAAGGAATGGGGCGAAGTCACCATGAAACTCGGCATGGCGGGCATGCAGAACCCGGAAGAGGTTGGTGCCGCTGCAGTGGATTACCTGATGTACGCCGGCTACGTAACGCTGGCCTACTTCTGGGCCGACATGGCCCGGGTGGCGGCAGAGAAACTCGCCGCGGGCACCAGCGAAGAAAGCTTCTACAAGGGCAAGCTGCACACGGCGAAGTTCTACTTCCAGCGCATACTGCCCCGCACCCGCAGCCACCTGGCCGCCATGGAAGCAGGCCGCGGCAGCCTGATGGACATCGGAGAGACCGAGTTCCTGGTTGAAGCGTAACCGCCCCGGCAGCGCCGCCTCGGCGGCAGCTGCCGTGGTACAAAAAAGCCATTTGTGTCATAAAGGGCACATGACCGGTGCGGCGCTCACGCCGCCCGGTCACAGTGCCGAAAAGGTGTCGCCCTGACGCGGGCGACACCTTTCATTCTTACGTTTCTGCAGGAGGAGATGCTCATGGCGGATGCCAAAAGCGACACCAGGGAGAACGAGGCGGCAGGCTTCGAGGCTTACGACGCACGCCCCTGGCTGAAGTATTACCCTGAAGGCAGCAGCACGGATCTCGACGACCTGGGCTACAGCAGCTTTGCCGACATCGTCCGCCAGGCCAGTGCCAGGCACGCGGACAAGCCGGCATTCACCACCTGTCTGCCCACCGGAACCACCGGCACGCTGACCTTTGCCGAAGTAGACCGTCTGTCCGACGAGTTCGCTGCGTATCTGCGTCACGAAATCGGCTTGCAGAAGGGCGACCGTGTTGCCATCCAGAGCCCCAACTGTCTCGCCTACCCCATCTTTCTGTTCGGGGCTGCCAAGGCCGGTTGCGTGATCGTCAACATCAACCCGCTGTATACGGTTCCGGAAATCGACCACGCACTGAGCGATTCCGGCGCCAGGCTGCTGGTCATGATCGACATGTTCGCGGACAAGCTGCCCCAGGTCGTGCCCAAGAGCCAGGTGGAACATGTGCTGGTGCACAGCGTGGCGGATTTCTTCCCCACCGCCCGCAAGTTTCTGGTCAAGACCGTCCAGAAACTGAAGAAGATGGTGCCGAAAAACACCCAGCCGTCCCTGCCGTTCACACGCGCACTGCAGCTTGGCGCCGCGCAGATGGACAAGGGCAACGCCGTTTCCGCCGACGAGGTCGGGCTGGATGACCTGCTGGCGCTGCAGTATACCGGCGGCACCACGGGCCGCTCCAAGGGTGCCATGCTCACCCACCGCAACCTGGTTGCCAACGTGGCACAGTCCTACAACAACCTGGAGCGCTACCTCCCGGACAACCGTACCGCAATGACCGCCCTGCCCATGTACCATATCTTTGCCATGGGGGTGAGCGGGATCTTCTTCAGCGTGGGAGGCCACAACATCCTCATTCCCTCGCCACGGCCGGTGTCCAACCTGAAGCCCGCGTTCGAGAAATTCGACATCACGTTCTTCTCGGGCGTGAACACGCTGTTCGCCGGCCTGCTGAACGAGGAATGGTTCCGCGAGAACCCGCCGAAGAACCTGGGCATTACCATCGGCGGCGGTACAGCCGTGCAGGTGCCGGTGGCCGAGCGCTGGGAGAAGGTGGTGGGTTACCCCATCCTGCAGGCCTACGGACTGACCGAAACCAGCCCGGGCGTCACCACCAACCCGATCGAGAAGAACAAACCAGGCAGCATCGGGATTCCCTATGCCAGCACCTACATCCGCATCGTCGACGAGGAAGGCAATCCCGTCCCCGTGGGCGAGCCCGGCGAACTGATCGTCAAGGG
This sequence comes from Ectothiorhodospiraceae bacterium, assembly GCA_050485425.1. GTDB lineage: Bacteria > Pseudomonadota > Gammaproteobacteria > Nitrococcales > Aquisalimonadaceae > LSCE01. The sequence continues at coordinate 55,831 of JBJHBJ010000005.1, forward strand.
CCCGCAGGTGATGAAGGGCTACTGGGAACGCCCGGATGCCACCGCGGAGGCCATGACCGACGGCTGGTTCCACACCGGCGATGTTGCCCGCATGGACGAAGAGGGCTTCCTCTACATCGTCGACCGCAAGAAGGACATGGTCATCGTATCCGGCTTCAACGTCTATCCGAACGAGGTGGAGGAGGTTATCGCCAAGCACCCGGGCGTGGCCTCGGCCGGCGTGATCGGCGTACCTGACGACGCCAGCGGCGAGGCTGTTCGCGCCTACGTGGTGAAGAACGACGAATCCCTCACCGAGGAAGCCGTGCGGGAGCACTGCAAGCAATATCTGACCAATTACAAGGTGCCGAAGCAGGTTGTGTTCCGCGAGGAACTGCCGATGACGCCCGTGGGCAAGGTACTGCGCAAGGATCTGCGCGCCGAGGCACAGAAGGAGGCCGGAACGGCCTGATCGCAGCCGCCGGCACAATGGAATACCGGCCGGCGGCCACCCGCCGCCGGCCGGCCATCACCAACCATTCATCGAGGAAAAGAACATGAGCGTTGCCGGAAACTGGAAACTGACAATGCAGACGCCGTTCGGCGTGCAAACGCCGACGCTGGTCCTGCGCGAGGAGAACGGCGGATACGATGGCGAGCTGGACGGTGCTTCGGGTAAATCGGAGCTGGAGAACCTGTCGGTCTCCGGTAACGACCTGAGCTTCGACACGCAGGTCGCCACCCCGATGGGAAAGTTCAAGGTGGGTTTCTCGGCCACCGTCGACGGCGATACCATGTCGGGCAAATTCAAAACCATGATGGGCTCCACCGATTTCACCGGTGAACGCCAGTAAGCTGTAAGCGCCGGACAGCATTCCGGGCAGAGCAACGTGGTTGAACGCGCAGGGATGCGCGATAGTGCGTCATGAAACAGGCGCACACACGATAACGAAAAACGATCAGGGCCGCCGCGCGAGGGCGGACCGGCTGATCATCCGCGGAGGATGACGATGAATTCCCCACAGGCCTTCTACGATGCCCGTCCGTGGACGCGGCAATACCACGCCAGCCAGACCGAGCACCAGGCAGAGGAATTCCGCAGCCTGCCGGCCATGCTGGTGGACAGTGCCCGACGCTTCGAAAAGCAGAAGGCCTTCACCACCTGTACCGCAAACGGTATGAACGGCCGCCTGACTTTTGCCCAGGTGGAGGAGGCATCGGATGCCTTCGCCGTCTATCTGCGCGAGGAACTGGGCCTGGGGTCCGGGACGCGGGTGGCGGTGCAGATGCCCAACTGTCTGAGCTACCCAATCGTCGCCTTCGGCACACTCAAGGCAGGCTGCGTGCTGGTCAACGTGAACCCGCTGTACACGGCGCCGGAGATGGAGAAACAGTTCGTTGACAGCGGCGCCGAGGTGCTGGTGATCATCGACATGTTCGCTGACAAGCTGACCGACATCCTGCCCCGGACGCCGGTCAAGCACGTGATCATCACCACCATCGGCCTGCTGTTCCCGCCGGTGGTCCGCCAGATCCTGTTCCTGGTACAGAAGTACTGGAGCAAGATGATCCCCGCGTGCAAGGTGCCGGCCACACGGCTGCTGGACGCGCTGGAGACCGGCCGCCGGCTGCGTTCAGAAAGGAACGTCGATCCCGCGGACTACTGGCGGGAGATTGAACCCGACAACCTGGCACTGCTCCAGTACACTGGCGGGACCACCGGTGTGGCCAAAGGCGCCATGCTCACCCACGGTAACCTGCTGACCAACATGCAGCAGATCGAGAGCATGGGCCGCTCTCATACGGAGGACGGCAAGGAGTGCATCCTGACCGCCCTGCCCCTCTATCACGTGTTCGCGTTCACCGCGAACCTGCTGGCGTTCTACCGGATCGGCGGCCACAACGTCCTGGTGCCGAGCCCGCGCCCTATCCAGAACCTGCAACGCGCCATCCAGAACTACCCGATTACCTGGATCACCGGCGTCAACACGCTGTTCAATGCGCTGCTGAACGAGGAATGGTTCACGGTCTACCCCCCCGCCAACCTGAAGGCCTCGATTGCCGGCGGAACCGCGCTGCACAGTTCGGTGGCGAAGCGCTGGCGGGAGGTGACGGGCACGCCGATCTCCGAGGGCTACGGCCTTACCGAGACGTCGCCCCTGGTCACCTTCAACCCGCTGGATGCCGAGCCGCGCCCGGGCAGCATCGGCGTCCCGGTACCGGAGACCGAGGTCCGCCTGGTGGATGCCGACGATAACCCGGTGACTCCCGGTGAGCCCGGCGAGCTGATCGTCCGCGGGCCGCAGGTCATGGCCGGCTACTGGCAGAAGCCGGAGGAAACCGGCAAGACGCTGAAGGACGGCTGGCTGTATACCGGCGATATCGCGGCCATGGACGACGACGGCTACCTGCGCATCGTCGACCGCAAGAAGGACATGATCCTGGTCAGCGGTTTCAACGTCTACCCGAACGAGGTGGAAGACTGCATCAGCAAGATGGACGCGGTGCACGAAGTGGCCGTGATCGGCGTGCCGGACAAGGATACCGGTGAGGCCGTACGGGCATACGTCATCAAGCGGGGGGAGGTCTCCGCCGAGGAGATCCGGAAGCACTGCCAGAGCGCCCTCGCCCGCTACAAGGTGCCGAAGCAGATCGAGTTCCGCGACGAACTGCCCACCACGCCCATCGGCAAGGTACTGCGCAAGGATCTGCGCGCGGAATACATGCGCCAGCACGGCCACCAATAACAACCACACGGAGTTGCCATCATGCTGACCCCAGCCCAGGAAGCCCTGCTGGCCGTGATGATGATCGTCATCATGTTCGGAATGGGCTCCTCGCTCACGTTCAAGGATTTCCGCATCGCCATGCGTCACCCGCAGGCCGTGATGATCGGATTCGCCTCCCAGTACCTGTTCATGCCGCTGATCGCGTTCACGCTGGCCAAGGTACTGGGCCTGTCCACCGTCCACACGGTAAGCCTGGTGTTGATGGGCTGCGTGCCCGGCGGCACCACATCCAACATCTTCGCCTACTTCTCGCGCAGCCTGCTCAGCCTGAGCATCATGATGACGGTCTGCTCGACGCTGGCGGCTGTGGTCATGGTGCCGGTCATCCTGAGCCTTTACACCGGTGACGTGGACGCCCAGTTCCGCGTACCGCCGGAAAACGTCGCCTCACTGCTGTTCGTGCTGCTGATCCCCACGCTGATCGGCATGTGGCTGCGCAAAGCCAACGCCAATGCGGGAGCGGTCAGCGAGCTGGTGGGCGGCATCCTCGGCCTGCTGGTGATCATCTACCTCCTGGTGACCTGGCTGCCCGGCGGCCTGCCCCTGCTGCGCGAGACCGGCTGGGAGATCTACGTCGCGGTAATCGGCCTGGGGCTGTGCGGCTTCTTCATCGGCTACTGGTTCGCCCGGGCCACCGGTCTGAACCGCGTGAAGGCCCGGACGGTGTCGCTGGAAACAGGCATCCAGAACGGTCCCCTGGCATTCCTGATCGTCGCCCTGACCTTCAGCGGACCGCTGCAGGACGAAATGCTGATGATTCCGGTGCTGTACTCCGTGTTCATCGTCATCACCTCGAGTTTCGTCACCATCTACTATCGTGGCCGGAACCTGCGTGATGAACTGCTGCGCGACCAGGCCAAGATCGAACCCGCCTGAATCATCCTGCCGACAGCCGGCCGGGGCACGACTGCTCCGGCCGGCCCGTCCCCCCCGCTCCACCCCACAACAAATACCCGGCGAAACAACAGCCTCCATACGCAAGCGTACGCCAACCCCCGAAAAACGTAGCAGGCTAACCATTTTTGCGCTTGCCCGCGCGCCCGCAGCCGGGCAAATTCATACTAGTTTTCCGCACCCGAAATGGTGTTATAGTCAGTGAGCAGTCCGCTCTGCGGACGACTATTCCAAAATACGAGCGTGGCTCGCAGCTGCGCCGAACAAACAAGAACCGGGGAAGAACATCCATCGCCAGCTTGCCCCACACCGACGGCAGCGGCCTTTTCCCCAGACAAGAATTCGGGTTGTCCCGGACTTCCGGAGAACTCGAGGTAGACGTGCGAAAAGCACGCTGGACCACAAGGCGGCCCGTCCGCCCGTTGGAGGAGTACTATGTCAAAGCTGCATCGTAAGGCCGGTATATTCACCAAGGCGCTGGCAGGCGTCGCCCTTGGCCTGACCACCCTGTCCGCCGCCCAGGCGTCGGACTCCATCCGCATCGCCTACATCGAACCGCTGTCCGGACCGTTTGCCAACGTCGGTGAAATGGGGCTCTTCCATTTCCGTTATGCCGCAGACCGGATCAACAATGAGCATGGCGGCATCATGGGACGTCAGATCGAGATCGTTCCCATGGACAACCGCCAGAGCCCCTCGGAATCGGCGCAGCTGGTACAACGGGCCATCGATCAGGGCATTCAGATCATCAGTCAGGGCAACGGCTCCAACGTGGCCGGCGCCATTGTCGAGACACTGGAACGGCACAACCGCCGCAACCCGAACAACCGGGCGCTGTATCTGAACTACGCGGCCGTGGATCCGGCACTGACCAACGATCGCTGCAGTTTCTGGCACTTCCGCTTCGACGCGGAGAGCCGCATCAAGATCGCCGCGCTCACAGACTACATGGCTCAGGAACAGTCCATCCAGAAGGTCTACCTGATCAACCAGGACTACTCCCACGGTCACGTGGTGGCCGAGCAGGCCAAGATCATGCTGGCAGAGAAGCGTCCGGACGTGGAAATCGTCGGCGAGGTACTGCACCCGATCGGTCAGGTGCGTGACTTCTCGCCGTACATCTCCCGCATCCGTCAGTCCGGCGCCGACTCGGTCATTACCGGCAACTGGGGCAATGACCTCACGCTGCTGATCCGTGAAGCCAATTCCGCCGGCCTGGACGTGAACTTCTACACCTACTACGGTGGCGGGCTCGGCGTGCCGGCGGCAGTGGGCGATCGCGGTGTGGACAAACTGTTCCAGATCACCGAATGGCACTCCAACCTGCCCGTGGAACAGGGCTGGGAGGGCAACGAGGAATGGTTGATCGGCTACAAGGAACGGCACCCGGAAACCGACTGGTACTACCAGCGCGTGTACAACATGTTCATGATGCTGAAAGCGTCCATCGAAGCCGCCGAAAGCACCGACCCCAAGGACGTCGCGATGCAGATGCGCGGCATGGAGTGGGAATCCCCCACCGGCACTGTCTTCATGCGTCCGGACGACCATCAGTTGCACCAGGACATGTACATCTCCGTGATGGCTAAGGTGGACGGCGATCAGGTGAAGCACGATACGGAAAACTCCGGCATCGGTTTCCGCACCATCGCCAGGATCGACTGGGAAGACACCCAGCTTCCCACCAGCTGCAACATGCGGATGCCGTAACGCGGCTCCCTGTCGATAAAGCGATAACAGCGGCGCCCCGTCCGGGGCGCCGCTTTCCGACAGCCGCAATCCTGTCACGCGGGAGCCTTCATGCTAGAGACTATTGTTTTTTCCCTGTTGAACGGGTTGCTGTACGGCATGCTGCTATTCATGCTGTCAAGCGGCCTCACCCTCATCTTCGGGATGATGGGCGTACTGAATTTTGCCCATGCCAGCTTCTACATGCTGGGTGCGTATTTCGCGTACACCATGGGCCTGTATACCGGCTTCTGGGTCGCCCTGTTCCTCGCACCGATCCTCGTCGGGGCACTGGGTGCCGCCGTGGAGCGCTGGGGCCTTCGCCACGTGCACCAGCACGGCCATGTGCCCGAGCTGCTGTTCACCTTCGGCCTTGCCTACGTTATTGAAGAACTCGTCAGGCTGTTCTACGGCACCATTCCGATGGACTACCGGATGCCGGACAGCCTGAATTTCGCGCTGTTCTCGCTGTTCGGCACCAATTACCCGGCGTTCCGCGTGTTCGTGCTGGTGATTGCGGTGCTGATGTTCGTCGGCCTGTTCATCCTGTTGAAGAAGACCCGTGCCGGGTTGATCATCCAGGGTTCGCTGTCCCGCCCCGACATGGTGTCCGCACTGGGGCACAACGTCCCGCAAGTGTTCATGTGGGTGTTCGCCTTCGGGACGGCACTGGCCGCGCTGGGCGGCGTGGTGGGCGGTATCCACTTCGTCACCGAGCCGGGCATGGCCTTCATGATGGGACCCATCGTGTTCGTAGTTGTTGTGCTCGGAGGGCTCGGCTCGATACCGGGGGCGCTGATTGCGTCGATGATCATCGGCATCCTGCAGACCTTCGTGCTCTCGGTGGATTTCTCCATGGCCCACGTCGCTGAGTGGCTCGGGGTCACCCTGCCACGAGACCACTTCTTCTCCACGCTGTTCTATCTGGACAGCACGCGGATCGCGCCGGTACTGCCCTTCCTGATCCTGGTACTGACGCTGATTTTCCGCCCACGTGGAATTCTGGGGAAACGTGAAGCATGAGCACAATACAACAGGAAAGACTTGCAACGCAGGCAGGCGGCGCCTCGCAGATCTGGGTTCGCCAGCTCTGGCCGTGGGCGGTCGCGGCCGTACTCGCCATCCTCGCACCGATGGTGTTCAGCTCCGGGCACGACATCCACATGCTCAGTTCCATGGGCATCATGGTGGTGTTTGCGCTGTCCTACAACATGCTGCTGGGCAACACCGGCCTGCTGTCGTTTGGCCACGCGGTGTACTTCGGGCTGGGCGCATACATCGCCATGCACGTGCTCCGTTACACCAACGACGCCGTACTGGACGGGACCGGCTATGGTGTACCCATCGAGCTGATCCCGCTGGTGGGCGGTCTCGCCGGTCTGTTCTTCGGGATCATCTTCGGGGCAGTCTCAACCCGTCGCGCCGGCGTCGTGTTCGCCATGATCTCGCTGGGCATCGTCGGCCTGGTGGAGGCGAGTTCGCTGGCATTCACCGGTTTCTTCGGCGGTGAGGCCGGCCTGTTCGGCGACCGCGAGGACGTGAACTCCCTGTTCGGCGTGGATTACAGCGGTAGCCTCAGCGTGTACTACCTGGTGGTCGCCTGGGGCTTCATTGCCGCCGCGCTGATGTTCCTGCTGAGGAAAACCCCACTGGGCTGGATGGCCAACGCCGTCCGGGACAACCCGGAGCGCGCGCAGTTCGTCGGCTACAACACGCAGATGGTGCGCTTCCTGCAGTTCTGCCTGTCCGCCTTCTTCGCGGGCGTTGCGGGTGGTCTGTTCGTGCTGGTGGAGGAGATCGTCACCGACGAGGCGGTGGGCTTCCTGCTCTCCGGCGAAGTGCTGCTGGCAGCCTATATCGGCGGCATCGGATTCTTCCTGGGGCCGGTTATCGGGGCCATCCTGGTGGTTTACCTGGAGAGTAACCTGAGCGCCGTTTCGGACGCCTGGCTGCTCTATTTCGGCGTCCTGTTCATCACCGTGGTGATGTTCGCACCGATGGGCCTGGTGGGCATCATCTTCCAGCACTGGACGAACTTCCGCTCCGGCGGCTGGCGCGGCACCCTGCTTGCCCGTGGTTACTGCATGGCCGCGGCGCTGGTAGGCCTGCTCGGCTTCGTATGCATCGTCGAGATGGCCTACCACTACCTGCGCTCCTGGGATCCCAGCCAGCCGATGACGCTGTTCGTGACCGATGTGGTGACCACCACCGCCACGCCATGGCTGGTCTCGGTCGCCATTCTGGCCGCCGGCCTGGGCGCCTTCATCTTCCACGCGCTGCCCATGCTGCGCCGCGCTGCCGATGCTGCGGGAGGTAAGTAATGAGTACGCAGAACGCTCTGACCCTGTCCGGCGTCAAGAAGAACTTCGGCAAGGCCGAGATCATTCGCGGCGTGGATCTGGACATCCGGGAAAATGAACGGCACGTGATCATCGGCCCGAACGGCGCCGGCAAATCCACGCTGTTCAACCTGATCAGCGGTCGCATGGATGTGACCGCAGGCGACATCAAGCTGTTTGGCAACACCATCAGCGGGATGAGCCCGCACAAGGTCAACCGCATGGGGCTCAGCCGGAGCTTCCAGGTCACCAACCTGTTCCCGAACATGACCACCTTCCAGAACCTGAAGTGTGCCCTGCTGTGGGACATGAAACACCGCTATGCCTTCTGGAAGCTGGTGAACCGGCAGCATGAGGTGACGGAGAAAGCGGAACAGTTGATGGAGCAGCTCAACCTGGTCCATCGCCGGGATGTGCCCGCAGGCCTGCTGACCTATGCGGAACAGCGCGCCCTGGAAATCGGAACCACCATCGGATCCGGCGCCAAGGTGCTGCTGCTGGACGAGCCCACCGCCGGCATGAGCCGGACCGAGGCCGACGAGGTGGTGGAACTGATACGCCAGGTCACCAGCCACTGCACGCTGGTGATGGTTGAACACGACCTGGGCGTCGTGTTCAACCTGGCCGACCGGATCTCGGTACTGGTGTACGGCGAAGTCATCGCCTGTGACACGCCGGAGGCGGTGCGTGCCAACACCGCCGTTCAGGAAGCCTATCTCGGCACGGAGGTACATTGATGCTGGCGACCAACGACGTCCATGCCTACTACGGCAAATCCCACGTGCTGCGCGGCGTGACCATGAACATCCAGGCGGGCGAAATCGTCAGCCTGGTAGGCCGCAACGGTGTCGGCCGATCCACGCTTTGCAAGGCGATGATGGGGTTGGTGCCGCCGGTGGGCGAAATCCGCTTCAAGGACCGTCAGATCAGCGGCATGCACTCGCACCAGATTGCCCATCTGGGTCTGGGGTACGTACCGGAGGACCGGGCAATCTTTCCCGGCCTGACCGTGATCGAGAACCTGGAACTTGGGGTGAAAAAACGGGGCAAGTTCGGCCGCTGGACCTTCGAGGAGATCTACAAATGGTTTCCGCGCCTGAAGGAACGGGCCACCTTCCCCGGCGAAGTGCTCTCCGGCGGTGAGCAGCAGATGCTGACCATCGCGCGCACCCTGATGGGCGACCCCGAGTGCATTATCGTGGACGAGCCAACGGAAGGTCTGGCCCCGAAGATTGTCCAGGAAATTGCCGAGTTGCTGCAGCAGCTTGCAAAGGAAGGTATCGCCGTGCTGCTGGTCGAGCAGAAGCTGAGCATCGCCCTGAAGATCTCCAGTCGGGTCTACGTCATGGGCGAAGGCAGAGTGGTGTTCGACGGCACACCGCAGCAACTTCACGACAACCCGGACGTTCGCAAGGAATGGCTGGAAGTGTGACCGCGTAGCGGTAGTCACGGCCGGGCGGCTCACAGGCCGGCCCGGCCGTTTTCGTTACTAACCTTTAAGTAGGTAAAGGTTAGTATTGCAGGCAACAAGGAAGAGATCGGCACATGCAACAGAACCTTTCTGCTCCCCGGTTCATCGACCTCGAGCGCGGTCGTTTCGCTTACCGGGAAGGCGGTGACCCCGACGGCGCTCCACTGGTCATGCTGCACGGATGGCCGGAAAGCTCCTATTGCTGGGAGGCCGTTGCCGGACACCTGAAATCCGGCCTTCGGGTGATCGCACCGGACCTGCGCGGGCTGGGTGACAGCAACCGTCAGCCGGAGAAGGCATCGTACCGGAAATCCGAACTGGCAGCCGACGTACTGCAGATGCTGGACAGGCTGGGTATCCAGCGCTTTCAACTGGCGGGGCACGACTGGGGAGGCGTGGTGGCGCAGGAGATCGCCCTGGCGGCGCCGGAGCGCGTCAGCAGGCTGGTCATCATGAATATCCTGGTGCTGAACAATTTCCGCGGCAACCAGGAGGCCACGGCACTCATTCGCAAAAGCGGCAGCCGCTTCGAGTGGTATCAGCGCTTCCAGCGCGAAAAACACCTGCCTGAAGCGATGATTCCCGGCAACGAGGAAACCTGGTTGCGGCACTTCCTGCGACTCTCGAACCGCAAGCCGTTTCCCGAAGACGCCATCCGGGAATACGTGCGCTTCTACAGCATCCCCGGCACGCCCGGCTGCGGCGCCAATTACTACCGTACCCTGCCGGACGACAGAGAGCGCTGGATCGGCCTGAAGGATCATGTCTGGCCGATGCCCAGCCTCTATATTTACGGGAACAAGGACGCCGTTATCATTCCGGAGTACCTGAACCATGTGGAAAGCTGCTTCGCCAGCATCGAGGTCAAGCAGTTGGAGGCCGGCCACTTCGTCCAGGAAGAGAAACCTGCCGAGGTGGCCGAGGCACTGAACGCCTTTCTGGAGGCCTGAACCGTCCCGCCCGGTGAGGCCTGCCGACCGGGGGAGCACCCACACGGTGCTCCCCGTTTCGCGGTGCCGGCACCACGTCCGGCCCCACCCGCATGATGGAGGCCGATATGTACGGCAGCAAGCCTCCCTACGACCGGTGGCCCGCCACGCTGGAGGAAGCCCTGCAGTTACTGGATCACCACCGGCTGGAAACGGTCGATTGCGATGCGGTCACCGCCGCAATCGAGATCGTGATTCAGGAGACAGCGGGGATGCGTGAGCGCATCCGTGAGCTGGAAGAACAGTTGCGGGAGCTGCAACGCTAGCCATCGGCAAAAGCAGCAGTCCCGACACGAAGCCTGCAGCGATCTCACGCGCCTCCGCCTGCCCCTTGTGTGGCCATGCCCTGCGTAATCAGCGCTTCCCTAGAGCGAGGCCAACCCAGCCTGCAATGCCCGCGTGACCGCTTCCGTACGGTTTCTGGCCCCCAGGGCGCGGATCACGGCGGTCACGTGCATCTTCACCGTCGGCTCCGCGAGCTGCAGGCGGTCGGCTATCTGCTTGTTGGACTTTCCCTCGGCCAGCAAGGTCAGCACGTCACGCTGCCTCGGGGTCAACCGTGCCACGTTCTCCGGGGCGGGTTCCGCCACCAGCATGTCCGGCGGCAGGTAGACACCGCCCGCGAGTACCAGTTGTATGGCGTTCACGGCCAGTGCGGCGGAACTGTTCTTGGGAATGAAGCCCCGGGCACCGGCGCGCAGTACGCGCTCGATGTCGGCGCGATCCTCGGAAGCGGACATGACGATGACGGGTGGCGCCAACTCCCGCGCCCGGACGGCTTGCAGCAGGTTGAAACCGTCCTCGCCCCGCAACTTCAGGTCCAACAGCAGTACCGCCAGGTCGGGGTGTGCCTCCAGTAGTTCCAGGGCCTCGACACCGGACGCCGCCTCCAGCACCTCGACGCCGTCTCCCAGCCCTTCCAGCACATAGCGCATGCCCTCACGGAACAGTCCGTGATCGTCAACAATCCCTATTTTCATGACGTGCTCCTGCGCAGGCTGATTATGCGTTATTTAGGGAAGCGCTGATCAATTCCCGCGCTCGCGTTACGCTCAGATTTTTCGCGATGCTAGGCGCGGTGCGCAGCGCCGTGGTGGTTCCACGGTCAAGCGCCGCAACAACGCAGCGCGAAAAATCTGAGTGTAACCCCTTGGGGCTCAGCCGATTTTCGTCCGTGGCGGTATCGCAAGCCACCACAGGTAGAACCACTACCTGCGGCGCCCTGCTCCTGGCCACGAACGAAAATCGGACTCGAGCGCGAACGTGGGAATTGATCAGCGCTTCCTTAGGCAGGATACCGACTAAAGGATGCATTGTCCCCACCCGCTTGGACAATTTACCGACGCCGTGGCCCGACGGATAATTCTTTCCAGGCTTGACGGAAACGGATTCTCCGCAAGCCAGAGACGGGTAAGCGGTTCCGGGCCAGGCAGGCAGGGACGCCTGCATCGGAGCCATCCTCCGGTGGCTCCAGGCCCGATCGCTTACTGCGCGTCTCCTTCTTGCAGGCCCGAATGGCTGACTCTGACGGGCAGCCATTTTCAGCCGGTTTCCCCAGAAACCGGCTGTTTCTTTGTCTGGCTAACCCTTTCGAAAGCATTGTCGTGGCTCGCCGCTTCCTTACAGCGAGCGCACCAGATGCCCGCCGTCCACCGGCAACGCCACCCCGTTCACGAAGGAGCCCGCCTCCGAGGCCAGCAACAGCAACGGGCCGCTCAGTTCAGGAATGTCGCCGAGCCTGCCGCTGGGAATATTGTCGCGAATATAGGCCTGCCCTTTTTCGGTGGCGAAGAAACCGGCGTTGATCTCGGTTTCGAAATAACCGGGACACAGCGCATTGACGCGGATCCCATAGCGCATCAGTTCCAGCGCCATCTGCCGGGTCAGTTGCACCACGCCGGCCTTCGATGTGGCGTATAGCGTCTGACCGAATTGCACCCCGAGCCCCAGCATCGAGGCCACGTTGACGATACTTCCGGACACGCGGGCAGCCGTCATCCGCTCCGCCGCTAACCGTGCCACACGCCAGGCTGCCTTCAGGTTGGTGTCCACCACGAAGTCCCAGCTTTCCTCCGTGGTCTTCAGGAACACCTTGGAGTCGGCCACCCCGGCGTTGTTGATCAGTACGTCCACCGTGCCGAAGGCTTCCTCCGCGGCGTCGAAACCGGTCCGCACACTGTCGGGGCTGGTCACGTCCATGGTCACCGCCGCCGCCTCGCCGCCGTCGCGGCGTATGGTCCCGACCAGATCGTCAAGCCGTTCCGCGCGCCGGGCGGCGACCACGACCCGGGCGCCGGCACCTGCCAACACCTGCGCAAAGTGCGCCCCCAGGCCGCTGGATGCACCGGTCACCAGCGCCACGCGGCCGCTCATGTCGAAAAGCTGCTGATTCATGTCTCCCCCCTTGTTCTCAATCGATCAGGCGCGCGCCGGTCTCGCTCAGCGGCCGGGCCATGCGGCCGTACTCGAACGCCTTGTCACTGGAGGCGTTGCCGTCCAGCGCCCGCTTCTGGATACCCTGCAGGATGGCCGCAAGGCGGAAGTAGTTGAATACGATGTAGAAGTTCCAGTCTGGTATGCCGTCGATACCGACCAGGCGGCAGTATTCCTCAAGGTATTCCTCTTCCGTGGGAATGCCGAGTTTCTTCCGGTCCAGCCCGCCCAGGCCGGGAATGGCGGCATCCTGGGGCAGGCGAAGCTGCATGCACTGGTAGGAGACGTCGCCCCAGGGATGTCCCAGGGTCGACAGTTCCCAGTCCAGCACGGCCAGGATGTCAGGCTGCTCCGGATGAAAGATCAGGTTGTCGATGCGGTAGTCGCCATGGATCAGCGCCACCTGCCCGTCATCTTCCGGCAGGTTCTGCTCCAGCCAGGCGATCAGGCGCTCCATAGCGGAATTCTTCTCGGTTTCGGACGCGTGGTACTGCTTGCTCCAGCGGTTGAGCTGACGTGCGAAGTAGTTACCCGGCTTGCCGAAATCGGCCAGCCCCACCCGTTCGACATCCACCTGATGTATGGCCGCCAGCACGCCGGCCATGTTGCGGTACATGACCCCCCGTTCGTCCGGCGAGGCATCCGGCAGCGCGCCGTTCCAGTGTATACGCCCTTCGACGAACTCCATCAGGTAGAACATCGAGCCGATCACACTCTCGTCCTCGCACAGCACGAACATGCGCGGCACCGGCACCGGCGTGTCGCGCAGCGCGTGCATCACCCGGTATTCCCGGTCCACGGCATGTGCGGATTTCAGCAGCTCGCCGGGTGGCTTACGGCGCAGCACGTAACGGCCACTATCGGCGGTGATCAGAAAGGTGGGGTTGGACTGCCCGCCGCTGAACTTCTCGCAGCGGCGTATCTCGCCAAAGCCCTGCACCTGCTGTTGCAGATAGGGTTGCAGGCTGGCGAGGTCCAGTTGATCCACGGCACTGTTCATCTGAAGCCCTCTCCTCCGCTACTGTTCCGCGTACTCGGCGATCACCTGCTTGCCTAGCGCCATCATGTGCACCTGATCCGGGCCATCCGCCAGCCGGCACCAGCGTGCGTAGTTGTACGCCTCGGCCATGAAGTAGTCCTCGGTGAGCCCGCCGGCGCCGTGCATCTGAATGGCCATGTCGATCACTTCGGAGGTTAGCTGGGGGACCATGATCTTGGCCATGGCGATCAGATCACGCGCCTGCTTGGTCCCCTCCCGATCCATCTTGTCGGCGGCGCGCAGCGTCAGCAGACGGCACATCTCCACCTTCGAAGCCATCTGCGCGATGGATTCCCGCACCGAACCCTGCTGGCTGAGTTTCCGGCCGAACACCTCGCGACTCTCGACTCGCCGGCAGGCGGTTTCCAGCGCCCGCTGGGCGGCGCCGATCAGCCGCATGCAATGATGGATGCGGCCCGGCCCCAGCCGGCCCTCCGCCACCTCGAAGCCCCGTCCCTCCCCCAGCAGCAGGTTTTCCCTGGGCACGCGGACATCCTGGAACACGACTTCGGCATGGCCGCCGGGTTCCTCGAAATAGCCCAGCGTGCTCAGCGGCCGGACCACCTTGAGCCCCGGTGTGTCGCGTGGCACCAGAATCTGGGTCTGCTGCAGATGCCTGTTGGGGTTGTCGGGGTCGGATTTGCCCATGACGATGAAGATCTCGCAACGCTCGTGCATGGCGTTGGTGATGAACCACTTGCGACCGTTGATCACATAGTGATCGCCGTCCCGCATGATGGAGGTTTCGACATTGGTGGCATCGCTGGACGCCACGGCCGGCTCGGTCATGGCGAAGGCGGACCGGATCTTCCCGTCCAGCAGTGGCTTCAGCCACCGCTCCTGCTGCTCGGGCGTGCCGTATTTGACGAACACTTCCATGTTGCCGGTGTCGGGGGCATTGCAGTTGAACACTTCCGGCGCCCAGAACACCCGCCCCATGATTTCGGCCAGTGGCGCATATTCGATGTTGCTGAGCCCCGGACCGAACGCCTCGTCGGGCATGAACAGGTTCCACAAGCCCTGGGCGCGCGCCTTCCCCTTCAGTTCCTCCAGTATCGCCGGCGATTTCCAGCGCTGCTCCCGGGCCTGATGGTTGAAGACGTGTTCATTGGGATAGACGTGCTCTTCCATGAATGCGGTCAGGCGCTGCTGCAGATCCTGCACGCGCGGCGAATGCTGAAAATCCATCGGGGCCTCCTCCAGGCAATCAAGTTCAGGTGTAGCTGATCAGCTTGCTGGTGTATGGATGATCCAGGTGCGGAACGGCATTCCAGGACTGGAGGCGGACCTTGTCGCCCTTGAAAACCATGCGGCTGATACCGCTGTTCGCCATCTGCAGGTTGAGCGTGATCATCTGCTCGACGGTGAGCCCCAGAACCTCTCTGATCACCGCACAGATCGCGCCGCCGGAGCTCACCGCCAGCACGCGTCCGGCGTCGGGAACAGCCGTCAGCGTCCGCAGCGCCCGGCGGATACGCTGCTGGAAGTCATTCCAGCTCTCCGGTGCATCGGAGCGCAGGCTGCCGTCCGCCCAGGCGGCCAGCGCCGGCCGCAGAACGCGGAAAAACGCCCGGGCGTCACCCGGCGCGGGCGGCTCCACATCCGGATGCTGCAGCAGGTATCCGGCCACCAGTGCATGGAAGTCGTATTCGTTCAGTTCCGGGACCGTTTCGGCTGACGCCGCCAGTTCCGGCAAGGCCGCCTCCAGCGTCTGCGTATGCCGGCGCATGCTGCCGGTGAGCACGCGATCGAATTGCAGTCCACGCTCACGGAAATACTCTCCTAGCAGCCTGGATTGCGCCATGCCGGTCTCGGACAGGCAATCGTAGTCGTCCGAGCCGAACGACGCCTGGCCGTGGCGGACCAGAATTATCTCGCCCAAGGGGGCTCCTCCGTCTGTCTAGTCTATCAGCGCCTGATACGTCAGGGTGCGCAGCTCCCGCCGCAGCGGATAACTGCTTGAAGGCAGGAGTTGTGTCATCAGGATGACGATCAGCTCTTCCGCGGGATCGATCCAGAATGCCGTGCTGGCCGCACCACCCCAGGCGTATTCCCCCGGCGTTCCCACCACCTGGGCACGCGCCGGGTCCAGCATCACCGAAAAACCCAGACCGAAACCGATGCCCTCATAGGAAGTCTCGCTGAAACGCGGCTGCCCCATGGAGGCCAGATCGCCGCCCAGGTGATTGCTGGTCATGTAGGCCAGCGTTTTCGGCCCCAGCAGCCGCACGCCGTCCAGCGCGCCGCCGTCAAGCAGCATACGGCAAAAACGCAGGTAGTCGTGCATCGTACCCACCAGCCCGCCGCCGCCAGAACATAGCGTCGCGGGCTGCAGGAAGGCGCTACCTTCGACAGGATCGATCAGCCGCAGCCCGCCGGACAGGGCCGGACGCATTTCAGTCGGGCTGCGATTCACACTGACGTCGCCCAACCCCCCGCCACCCTTCGGCCCGTACAGCGCGGCGAAGCGGTTGTGCGCCTCCGCGGGTACGGTGAAGCCGGTATCCGCCATGCCGAGCGGGTCGAGGATCCGCTCGCGGAAAAAGGTCTCCAGCGACTGACCTGACAAGACTTCCACCAGACGCCCGACCACGTCCGTGGACACACTGTAGTTCCACGCCTGCCCGGGATGAGCGATCAGCGGCAGGCCGGCCAGCCGGTCCACCATCTCGGCCAGATCCTCGTGGCGGCGCGAGAAATCCACGCCGTGCTCCCGGTACAGTGCGTCGACTGCGTTGCCCTGCATGAATCCGTAGGTCAGCCCGCTGGTGTGCGTGAGCAGATGGCGGATGGTGATCAGCGAGGCGGCCGGCACCAGCCGTTCGTCGCGCGTACCCAGGCCCTCCATCACCTGCATGTCGCGGAACGCGGGTATGAACCGGGCCAGCGGATCGTCCAGCTGGAAGCGCCCCTCCTCGTAGAGCATCATCAGCGCCACACTGGTCACCGGCTTGGTCATGGAGTAGATGCGGAAGACCGTGTCGGCCTCCACCGGCAGACCCGACTCCACATCCCGCAAACCGGCCGTTTCGAAATACGCAAGCCGGTTGCGACGGTGGACGAGCACACTGAGCCCGGCCAGCCGCTCGGTCTCCACCTGCGCCCGCATCCAGCCGGACACACGCTCCAGCCTGCGCGGGCATATCCCCGCTTCCTCAGGCGCGATCAGATCAGACACATGACCTCCCATGTGAAAACGTGGAACGGCCCATCAGCACTTCCTTACCCCGGCAAGCTAGAGAGTAGGCCTATTGCAGCAGGCTCCACAAGTCATTAGTTTACTAATGATCTCGATAGCGGCGACGGTGCGCCGGACAGACAGACAATACATTCATCACCAACGAGGAGAACATCATGTTGGCAATTGTTGCCAGACTCAGGGCCGTTGACGGCAAGGGCAGCGAACTGGCGGAGCGCATGCAGGGCATCGCCGGGAAAGTCCGGACCGAACCGGGCAATCACGCCTACACCGTGCATCAGGGCCAGGACGACGCCGATCTGGTCATGATCTACGAGCAGTACGACGATCAGGCCGCGCTGGATGCGCACCGTGCGCACATGAAGGAGATGGGCGTGGATCTGCGCGGCCTGCTGGCCGGGAAGCCGGAACTGGAGTACTACAGCACCGCTGGCTGACTCCCGGCACGGATGCACCACATGGGTGCATCCGTGCACCTTCACCTCCCGCGCCGCTTCCGCGAACCGCGGCCAGCGGCAACCAGCGCCTCAGCGGGTCTTACGAACCTTTCAGGAGCTACAGCCTGGCTTTAGCTCCTGAAAGGTTCGTATGGCCTGTATCCTGCATCGTTACGGCGAAGCGACGTGACGGGACCTGCAGATGGGAACATACCTGCGGCCAATCAGCGCTCTGCTGGCAGGGGTCGCCCTGCTGCTGCTGGGCAACGGCCTGCTCAATACCGTACTGACACTGCTCGGCACGGAACTGGGCTTCAGCCCGGCCCTGCTCGGGCTGATCATGTCCGGTTATTTCATCGGCTTCTTCGTCGGTATCTGGCTGGTCGTGCCGCTGGTCCGCCGCATCGGCCATATCCGGGCGTTCGCCTTCTGCGCCGCGCTCGCGGCCAGTATCGCCTTGCTGCATATTCTCCTTCAGCATCCGTGGGTCTGGCTGGGACTGCGGGTACTGTATGGCGTCGCCCTGGTGTCCCTGTACACGGTCATCGAGAGCTGGCTGAACGCGAGTTCGCCGGCCGAGCGCCGGGGTCGGATCTTCGCCGTCTACATGGCCGTGAACCTGGGCGCGCTGGCCGCCGCCCAGCAATTGATCCGGCTGGATGAACCGTCAGCCTTCACGCTGTTCGCCCTCGCCGCCATCCTGATCTGCGTCGCACTCATGCCGGTGACGCTGACCCGGCTGGCGCAGCCCGAAACGCTTGCCGCGCCCCGTGTACGCATTGGAGCGCTCTGGCGGGCCGCACCGCTGGCCATTGCCGCCTCCGCCCTCTCCGGCCTCACCATGGGCGCCTTCTGGGGCCTGGCGCCGGTTTACGCCAGCCAGCTCGGCTTCGATACCGCCGGCATCGGCCTGTTCATGAGTGCCACCATCCTCGGCGGGGCGCTGTTCCAGCTTCCCATCGGCCGGTTTTCGGACAAGCATGACCGCCGGCGGGTACTGGCCTGGGTTGCCGGCCTGGCGACAGTTGTCTCGGCCCTGATGCCTGCGCTCGACGCCGGGACGCCGCTGCTGGCAGTGACGCTGCTCTGGGGCGGCCTGTGTTTTGCCCTGTATCCGGTGGCGGTCGCTCACCTGATCGACCACCTCGACGCGGACGCGATCCTCTCCGGCTCCAGCGGGCTCCTCCTGGTACACGGCGTGGGCGCCGCGTTCGGTCCGACGTTGGCCGGTGTCTGGATGCATGTCCAGGGCACGCATGCCCTGCCCCTCTATTACGCCATCACGCTCGCCCTGCTGGTAGCCACGCTTATCCTGGGCATACGCCGGGCGCAGGCGCCCGATCCGCAACCCGGCCGTTTCGCGCCCATGCTGCGCACCAGCCCCACCGCACTCGAGATGATGCCGGACGCACCTGTCTCCGATGACGCCGGCGGACAAGCCGGTGCAACCGCCCCCTCCCCCGACCGGAAGCAGACCGAGGAAAACGCATGATACTGATCGCGACAGACCTGGACG
Source organism: Ectothiorhodospiraceae bacterium (assembly GCA_050485425.1). Classification (GTDB taxonomy): domain Bacteria; phylum Pseudomonadota; class Gammaproteobacteria; order Nitrococcales; family Aquisalimonadaceae; genus LSCE01. The sequence continues at coordinate 74,644 of JBJHBJ010000005.1, forward strand.
GTACCTTTCTCGCTGGCGGCAACAGTGACAGGCTGCGGCTTTACCAGACCATCTCGGCGCATCCCGACATCAAGCTGGCATACGTTACGGGGCGCAGCCTGGAAGCGGTGCTGCCGTTGCTGTCCGACCCGACGCTGCCGAGCCCGGACTACATCATCTCCGATGTCGGGGCCACCATCTACCACGGCGGCAACCTGCAGCCCATCGCCGCGTTGCAGGCCGAGATCGACCAGCGCTGGCCCGGAGAACAGGCGGTGGCGGAGGCGCTGGCCGGTTTCCCGGAGCTGGAACGCCAGACTGTCCCCCAGAGCCGCCGCTGCTCGTACTACTGCACCCCGGAACAGGCAGCGTCCGACGCCATTGCCAGGGTTGTGGCCGCGCTGGATTGCGAGCTGCTGTACTCCGCCGATCGCTACCTGGATGTGCTCCCCCGGGGCGTCAGCAAGGGTTCGACGCTGAAGGCCCTGGTCGGATGGCTTGGCATCGATGCCGAGCAGGTCCTGGTGGCGGGCGATACACTGAATGACCTGAGCCTGTTCGAGGCCGGCTACAAAGGCGTTTGCGTGGCAGACTCGGAGCCCGCGCTGCTGGACGCCACCAGCCAGAACACCCGCGTGCTGCAGGCCGGTGAACCCGGCTGCGGGGGCATCATCGAAGCGCTGGCCTGGTTCGGCTTCCTCGGCGAGCATGGCCTGAGGGCGGAAATCCGTCCGCCGGCCAGCCCCGGGGGTGCCGAGCTGGTGATCGTCTACCACCGGCTTCCGTACGAGGAATACCGGCAGGACGGCCAGGTGAAACGGCGGCGCCCCAAGTCCCCGAACGGCATTATCCCGACCCTGCTCAGCTTCTTCGCCGACGGCCGCGAGGGCGCCTGGATCGCCTGGTCGGAACACCGTGAGGAGGACCCTCCGTTCGAGCACCATACCGCCGTCGATCCGGACCGCTATCCCCGGCTAACCGCGGCCCGCATACCGCTGGACAAGGAACAGATCGACATCTTCTACAAGCGCTTCTCCAAGGAGGCGTTCTGGCCCACGCTGCACACCTTCTGGGAACGGGCCTCGTTCCGGGAGGACCACTGGCAGGTCTATCTGGAAGTAAACCGGACATTCGCCCAGCGCGCCGCCGAGGAGGCCGCGGAGAATGCCCTGGTCTGGATTCACGACTACAACCTGTGGATGGTGCCCGCCTACCTGCGGGAGCTGCGCCCGGACCTGCGCATCGCCTTCTTCCACCACACCTACTTCCCGTCCGCGGACGTGTTCAACGTGGTGCCCTGGCGGCGGGAGATCGTCGGCAGCCTGATGCAGTGCGACTACGTCGGCTTCCACATTCCCCGGCAGGTGGAGAACTTTGTCGACGTGGCCCGCGGCGTCACGCCGCTGCGTCTGCTCGAGCGGGAAGACTGCGCCCCTCGCTTCCTGACCTACGGCTGCGCCGTGGGCCTGGAGCGCTATACCCGGGCCATCGGCGCAAACGACCGCAAGGTGGGCCTCGGTGCGCACCCGGTCGGCCTGGACATGGAGCGGGTGAAGGCCTGCCTGGATGACCCCATGGTGCAGATCCGCATGTCGGAATTGCGCGCCGAACTCACCGGCGTGCGACTCATCCTGTCGGTGGAGCGGCTGGATTTCACCAAAGGCACACTGGAGAAGCTCGACGCCTACGAACGCATGCTGGCGGACAACCCGGAGCTCCATGGCAAGGTCACCCTGTGCACCGTCTGCGTACCGGCAGCGGGAGAGATGAAGGTCTACCAGGAACTGCAGGTGCAGATCGAGCAGGCCGTCGGCAGGATCAACGGCCGCTTCGCCCAGGTGGGCTGGACACCGGTGCAGTTCTTCTTCCGTTCCCTGCCCTTCGAGGAAGTGGTCGGCTGGTACGCCATGGCCGACGTGATGTGGGTCACGCCGTTACGGGACGGGCTCAACCTGGTGGCCAAGGAGTTCGTCGCCACCCAGGGCCTCACCGGCGGTTCCGGCGTGCTGGTGCTGTCGGAATTCACCGGTGCGGCAGCGGAACTCAAGGGCGCACTGCTCACCAACCCACACGATATCGCCGACCTGGCGCATACCTGTTATCTGGGACTGAATCTCTCCGGCAGCGAGGCGCAGGCACGCATGCGGCAGATGTTCGAGATCGTCGAGTACCACGACATCCGCCGCTGGGGCGACGAATTCATCAAGGATGCCACGCAAGCCGCCCTGGCCAACAGCCGCGGCATGGACGGGGAGGCGGCGGCAAGCTGAGCGGAACGTCGTCGGGGTTTACAGACATGGCAATATCTCCTGCAGGGTGAGTACCATACCGGTGCCCCAGACAAGGAGAACGCCTGTGTCCAAGCTGTGCCGCCGTTTCATTGCCCCCGCATCTCTTGCCGCCGCCCTGCTCGGTCTGCCCTCGCTGGCCGGCGCCTACGAGATCGGCGTGCGCGCCGGGACCAACCTGGGCGGCAGCCAGAGCTACAACAGCCAGGAGGTCTATTTCCGGGCGCCCCTGCCCGGCGTGCTCGGCGACCCCGCCGGCTGGCATGTCAGGAGCTATGCGGAAGCCAACGCCGGACGGCTGGCAGCCAGTGGCGACTCGCTGACCACAGCGGGCTTCGGCGTGAGTGCCTGGCTGCGCAGCCCGGCCGCACCGATCAGCATCGGCCTGGGAACCGGCCCCACCTATCTGTCCCGCACCAGCCTCGGCAATCACGACTATGGCGGCAACTGGCAGTTCACCTCCCATGCGGGGGTTCGCCTGGCGCTGGGGCCGCACGTCACGCTGGGTTACCGCGTACAGCACACCTCCAACGCCGGCCTGTATTCCCCCAACAACGGCTATGACCTTCAGGCGATCGAGATCCGGGTGAATTTCTGAGCCGGCGGTTGGGGCGGGAAAGCGGCTCCGGTACCATAGCGAATCCCGATACCCGGGAGGCCCCGGGCGGCTGCCTCCCCTGCTGCTGGAGAACACCATGGTAACCATCGGTACGCCCCTGACTTCCGGCGCCACGCGCTTGCTGCTGCTCGGCTCCGGCGAGCTGGGCAAGGAACTCGTCATCGAACTGCAGCGGCTGGGCGTGGAGGTAATCGCCGTGGACCGCTACGCCAACGCACCGGCCATGCAGGTGGCGCACCGCAGCCACGTGATTTCCATGCTGGACCCCGCCGCCCTTCGCGCCGTGGTGGCGTCCGAGCAGCCGCATCTCATCGTTCCGGAGGTCGAGGCTATTGCCACGGCCACGCTGAAGGAACTGGAGGCCGAAGGCTATACCGTGATCCCCACTGCGCTGGCGGTGAACCTCACCATGGACCGGGAGGGCATCCGCCGCCTGGCTGCGGAGGAGCTCGGGCTGCGGACCTCGCCCTACCGCTTCGCCGCCACCGAGCAGGAATACCGGCAGGCCGTCGCGGAACTGGGCACGCCCTGCGTGGTAAAGCCCATCATGAGTTCGTCCGGCAAGGGCCAGAGCGTGGTCCGCTCCGAGGAGGATATCCCCACGGCCTGGAAATACGCGCAGGAAGGCGGTCGGGCCGGCGGCGGCAAGGTCATCGTGGAACAGTTCGTCCAGTTCGACTACGAGATCACGCTGCTCACCGTCCGCCACCGCGGCGGCACCGCGTTCTGCGCGCCGATCGGCCACCGGCAGGAACGGGGCGACTACCGCGAATCCTGGCAGCCCCAGCCCATGAGCGAGGCCGCGCTGGCGGAATCGCAGCGCATGGCGGAGGCGGTCACCGGTGCGCTGGGCGGTTACGGCCTGTTCGGCGCCGAGTTCTTCGTCAGCGGAGATACCGTCTACTTCAGCGAAATCTCCCCGCGCCCGCACGACACCGGGCTGGTCACACTGATCTCCCAGGATCTTTCGGAATTCGCGCTCCACGCGCGAGCCATCCTCGGCCTGCCCATCCCCGCCATCCGCCAACACGGGCCGGCGGCCTCGGCCGTCATCCTGGTGGAAGGCGATTCCGCCAGCGTCTCCTTCCAGGGGGCGGACACCGCGCTGCAGGCCCCGGACACCCAGTTGCGCCTGTTCGGCAAGCCGGAGGTGCGCGGGGAACGCCGCATGGGCGTGGCCCTGGCTCTGGGTGACTCGGTGGAACAGGCCCGGCAGAAGGCCGTCGCCGCCGCCGCGGCCGTGAAACCGGCATTCGGCGAGGAATGAGTCTGCAGTGATGTACACTCGCACCAGCACATGGCCGGCGCCAAGGGTGCCGGTGGCTACCGCATGATCAACCAGGAGGACAGAACATGAGCATTTCCAGCGTAGGCGTCGTCGGCGCCGGCACCATGGGTCACGGCATCACGCAGGCCTTCGCCACCAGCGGCTTCAGCGTGCAGATGGTCGATGTCTCCGACGACGCACTGGCGCGTGGCGTGAAGGCGATCGAGAAGAGCCTGGAACGCCTGGTCAGCAAGGACAAGCTCTCGGCCGGTGACCGTGACGCCGCGCTCAAGCGCATCGCCACCGCCACCGACCTCAACGCACTGAAGGACTGCGACCTGGTGGTGGAAGCCGCCACCGAGAAGGAATCGCTGAAGCTGGACATCTTCAAGCAACTGGGGGGCCTGTGCCGCAAGGACGCCATCCTGGCCTCCAACACCTCCTCCATTTCCCTCACCCGCATCGCTGCCGCCACCCCGAACCCGGAACGGGTCGTGGGCATGCATTTCTTCAACCCGGTGCCGGTGATGAAGCTGGTGGAAGTGGTGCGCGCGCTGCAGACCAGCGACGGCGTGGTGGAAACGGTGGAAAGACTGGCCCGCGACGTCGGCAAGGAACCGGTACCGGTCAAGGACAGCCCGGGTTTCGTCGCCAACCGCATTCTCGTGCCCATGATCAACGAAGCCGTGTTCGTCTACGCCGAGAGCCTGGCCAGGCCCGAGGAGATCGACACGGTGATGAAGCTGGGCGCCAACCATCCTATCGGCCCGCTGGCACTGGCCGACCTGATCGGCCTGGACGTGTGCCTGGAAGTCATGAAGGTGCTGCACGACGGACTGGGCGACCCCAAGTACCGCCCTGCCCCGCTGCTGGCCCAGATGGTGGATGCCGGCTACCTGGGACGGAAGAGCGGCCAGGGTTTCTACAGCTACGAATAGTGAGCCTCTCCGTCAACAACTGACGTCCCGCGCCCGCCGGCTCTCCGGCGGGCGCCCTGTTCCTGCACCATCCTCCCGCTATACTTCAGCCCAGAGCCAATAAAAATGCCCCGGGGCCACGTCCGACCTGTACGGTATCTGCATTCGTGGTTCCAGCGACGGCCACACGGAACGTGCGTAACGCTCCCGTGGGGTCCGTCAGCGTTTCCTGGGAGGAGGTGCACCATGGCGGAACTGGGCAGGGGTCTCATCGCCGGTCTGATCGCAACGCTGGCCATCTCGCTGCTGATGGTCATACGGCTGTCCGCGGGCATCATGCCCTGGTTCAACCCCATCGAACTCATGAACCTCAATGCCCAGCAATTGCTGGGCACACCCAGCAGTGCGGCCGTGGGCTGGGGCATCCACTTCATAGTCGGCACGGTGATCTGGGGGCTGTTGTTCGTGGCACTGGCGCCCCGGCTGCCCGGCAGCTACGTCCAGCGAGGCCTGCTGTTTGGCACGCTGGCATGGCTACTGGTCATGGTGACCGTCTTTCCGCTGGCGGGCTCCGGCCTGTTCGGACTGGGCTTCGGCGCACTGATTCCCGTCAGCACGCTGATCGCACACTGGGTGTTCGGAGCCGTACTCGGCTATACGTACGGCTGGCTGAAGTCCCTCTAGTGTCGTGCGTCAGAAGTTCGCAGCATTTCTGACGCACGACACCAGGGAAGCGCTCAACCGGCCCCCAGGTCCATGAAGAACTGGATGACCAGCAGGGCCGCCATCACCAGCAGCAGCACGTTCAGCCAGCTTCTGAACCGTTCCACGGGCGTACGTTCGCGGATGGCCATGCCCATGCGCAGGCCGGCCATGGCCAGCACGCCCAGCGGCAGCGACCAGAGCAGCAGCATCGGCCCGAACAGCCCCAGCCCGGCGAAGGTCGCTGCCTGGGCGCTCTTGCCCAGCAGGAAGCAGAGATTGATCACCTGCACCATCACCACCGGCGCCACCTGGAGCTGCAGGAAGAAGATCACCAGCAGCGGGCCGCCGACATTGACAATGCCTCCCAGTACGCCGGCAACCAGGCCGATTCCCGCGCCGGCCGGCTTCTCGTGGCGGTGCATCCACCCCCACCAGTCCAGCGTCTGGAACCGGCTGCTGAACAGGTACAGCAGCAGCACGCCGGCCAGCACCAGGCGGAACGGATTCGGGTCGGTGGACACCAGCCACAGCGTGCCGACGATTGACCCCATCAGCATCCATACCGCCACCGGCCAGTAGCGGCCCACGCTGGCCGACCAGCCGCCACCGCGAATGACGCTGTAGAGGTTCACCGCCAGGTTCGGCGCCAGCGTCAGCAGGATGGCGGTCTGCACATCGGTCAACACGGCCAGCACCGGCGTGGAAACCATCGGGAAACCGAGCCCGAAGGTACCGTGGATCATGCCGGCGACGGTGACGATGCTCAGGGCCAGGATGATGTAGAACAGGGAAATGTCTTCCACGGGCCCTATCCGGTCACGGCCAGCACAACGAACAGCGCCGGTGCCGCCAGCAGATTGCTGATGACGATGATGCCCGAGGCCAGCGCCTCGTTGCCGTTCATCTGCTTGACCAGAATATACGAGGCGGAGGCCGTCGGGCAGGCCAGCAGGATCAGCGCAATGCGCGTCTGCTCCGCCGACAGCCCTACCCAGAGGGCCAGCAGGAAGCCCATCGCCGGCACCAGCACCACCTTCATCACCGCGCCGGTCACTGCCCAGCTGATATTGCCGCGGATACGCGAGGTATACAGCGTGCCGCCGATGCACAGCAACGCCAGAGGCAGCGCCATCTGGCCGATGGCGGCCAGCGTACGTTGCCCCAGCTCCGGCAGTTGCACGCCGGTGAGTGCCAGCAGCAGCCCGAGCGCACAGGCGATCAGTATCGGGTTGGTCACAAGCCCTCGCACCGCTGTTCGCAGCACGTCGCGGCTTTCGCCGGCGCCGGAACCGACCAGCAGCACCAGAACCGCCAGCACGTTGTACACCACCACCATCGGACCGAAGGCCAGCAGGGCGTTGGCTTCCACCTGGGCGCTGTCGGTGCCGGCAAATGCGTACAGCACGATCGGCAGCCCGATGAAGGTCAGGTTACCGCGGAACACACCCTGGGCGAACGTGCCATGGGAGTCGCCTGGCATGCGCACCAGCCTGGCCACCAGCAGCGCCGCCACGATCCCGGCCACGGTGGCGCCGGTGCCGACGACCAGCAGGCCGGTGACGGCGGAGACATCCGGGCTGGCCTCGGCAATGCGGTAGATTAGCAGGCTGGGCAGGCCCACCCAGTAAGTGAGACGATTGAGATCGATCAGCGCCTGGGACGAGAAGAATCCGGTACGCATCAGGATCCAGCCCAGCGCAATCACCAGGATGATGGGGGCAAGGGTGTTGATGATGATGAGCAGCGTTCCGACTCCCTGTCTGTTGGGCGTTGACATTCTACGTCCAACCGGCCTTGTTCTGCAGCCGCGGTTGACGGAACGGCCTGATGCCGTCATCAACCTTTTCAGAAGTATTGCCATATCTCAGCGCCGCAGCGCGGGTGGCAATACTTTCAAGAAGGCTGGTAATGTCTTACACGACAACAACTATTCAACCATGCTCCGGAGGGCTGACCCCCGGAGCCAGCGACGGAGGATGGATGGATCTCGCGACCCAGCGCGTCAACGGCTACGACATGGCTTACCTGGAATCCGGCGACGGCCTGCCCCTGGTCCTGATCCACGGCTCCCTCTGCGACTACCGCTACTGGCCGCTGCAGGCCCGGGTGTTCAATGCCCACTACCATGTGCTCACGCCGAGCCTGCGCCATTACTACCCCGAGCGCTGGGACGGCAAGGGTAACGACTTCAACCTGGAACAGCACTGCGAGGACATCGCGGCGTTCATCGAGAGCCTGCGCACCGGGCCGGCGCATGTGGTGGGGCATTCCCGGGGCGGCTATCTCGCCTTCCACCTGGCGCTGAAGCGCCCGGAACTGGTGCGCTCCGTCGTGCTGGCCGACCCCGGCGGCGACCTTGACCACACCCTTGGCGATGCCGCCGGTGACGAGGCGCCTGCCGGTCTGGCTCCGGAGCTGATGCTGAACACCTTCGAGAAACTGGACAACGGCGACGTCGACGGCGCGCTGGAGATCTTCATCGACGCTGTCAACGGCCCGGGAAGCTGGCAGCGCAGCCCGGAGAAGTTCCGCAACGCCTCCCGCGACAACGCCTACACACTGCTCGGCCAGGTGAAGGAGGAACGCCGGCCCTATACCCGCCGTGACGCCGCCTCCATACGCACACCCATGCTGATCCTCAACGGCGCCGGCAGCCCGAGCCCGTTCCCTGAGATCGGCGCCGCACTGGCGGCGGCCATTCCCGCCGCGGAACACGTGATCATTCCGGGCGTCAGTCACACCATGAACCTGGAGAAGCCGGCGGAGTTCAATGCCGCCGTGCTGGATTTCCTGCAACGCCACTAAATCCAAGCCAAACGCTGGAGCTCAGTAGCCATGGCCATGACGATGTACGATCTTGCTGCCGACGATACCTCCATTCGCTTCAGCCCGTTCTGCTGGCGCGCGCGATTCGCCCTGGCCCACAAGGGGCTCGACGCCGACATGGTTCCCTGGCGTTTCACCGACAAGGACGCCATCGCCTTCAGCGGCCAACCCAAGGTGCCGGTGCTGGTCGACGGGGACCGCAGCGTGCACGACAGCTGGGATATCGCGGAGTACCTGGAGCAGGCCTATCCGGATGCACCGGCACTGTTTCCCGGCGGCAACGGCGTGCCGCTGGCGCGCTTCGTCCGCAACTGGGTGGACACCGCGGTCAATCTGCCGGTGCTGCAGATGATCATCCTGGACATCTACGGCGCGCTGCACGACAAGGACAAGGCGTACTTCCGGGAAAGCCGGGAGAAACGTTTCGGCACCACGCTGGAGCAGTTCTCGCAGCCGCCGGAGAAAGCGTTGCCACGCATCAACCAGGCGCTGATGCCGCTTCGCCTGACGGTGTCGGACCAGACCTTCCTGGCAGGCGAGGAACCGGGCTTTGCCGACTTCATCGCGCTCTCCGTTTTCCAGTGGGCCGGCGCCATATCCCCTGTCGCGCTGGTCAAGGAGGACGATCCGATTCACGCCTGGAGGCAGCGTCTGCTCGAGCGTTACCCCCGGGCACTGGAGGGCACCAACTTCAACAGGAGCCGGACCGCATGATTGATCTGCACTACTGGACCACCCCCAACGGCCACAAGATCACCATCTTCCTGGAGGAAGCGGAGCTTCCCTACAACATCGTTCCGGTGAACATCGGCCGGGGAGACCAGTTCGAGGAGGCCTTCCTCCGCATCTCGCCGAACAACCGCATACCGGCCATCGTCGATCACGCCCCCAGCGACGGCGGCGAACCTATCTCCGTCTTCGAATCCGGCGCCATCCTGCTGTACCTGGCCGACAAGACCGGCCGCTTCATCCCGTCGGAGCTACGCGGCCGGGTGCAGGTACTGGAATGGCTGATGTGGCAGATGGGCGGCCTGGGGCCGATGCTGGGGCAGAACCACCACTTCAGGAACTACGCGCCGGAGAAGCTGCCCTACGCCATCGACCGCTATGTGAAAGAGGCGGAGCGGCTTTACGGCATTCTGAACGAGCGGCTGGAAGGTCGCGAGTACATCTGTGGCGACTACAGCATTGCCGACATGGCCTGTTATCCGTGGGTGGTGCCGTACGAACGGCAGGGCCAGAACATCGACGAGTTCCCCGAGGTCAAGCGCTGGATGCAGGCCATGGAGGCGCGACCGGCCGTGCAGCGCGCCTACGCCAAGGCGAAGGAAATCAACACCGGCAGCACCGTCAACGAACAGACCCGCGCGGTCCTGTTCGGCCAGGGCCGGCGGCGATAGCGCCGCCCTGCCCTATCCGAGCACCGAGGCCAGCAGTTCGTAGGAACGCAGCCGTGCCTCCAGGTCGTAGGTGTCGGTGCTGACGATCAGCTCGTCCGCCTCGGTGACGTCCAGGATGTGCTGGAGTTGCGCGCGCACCCGCGTCGGCGAACCGATCGCCGAGACCCGCAGATGCGCCTCCACCACGGCCTGTTCCTGGGACGTCCAGAGCCCCTCCATGGATTCCACCGGCGGGTCCAGCCGACCACGCCGGCCGCGGATCATGCGCAGGAAACGCTGCTGCAACGAGGTCGCCAGATAGGCCGCCTCGTCATCGGTGTCGGCCACGATGACGTTGGCTGCCACCATGGCATGCGGCCGCTCCAGTGATTCCGACGGCCTGAATGTCTGCCGGTACAGGTCCAGCGCCGGCAACAGGTAATCCGGCGCGAAATGGCTGGCGAAGGCGAACGGCAGTCCCTGCTGCGCGGCCAGCCGGGCACCGTAGTCGCTGGAACCCAGGATCCAGATCGGAACATCCAGCCCCTCACCGGGGATGGCACGAACCCGCTGCCCTTCCCGGGCCGGCTGGAAATAGCCCTGCAGCTCCGCCAGCAACTCGGCAAAATCGGCGTTCGGGGTATCCATGCGACGGCGCAGCGCCGCGGCCGTCACCTGATCGGTACCCGGCGCACGTCCCAGCCCCAGGTCGATACGCCCGGGGAACAGCGATTCCAGCGTACCGAACTGCTCGGCCACCATCAGCGGCGCATGATTGGGCAGCATCACGCCGCCGGAGCCGACACGAATGCTGCTGGTCTGGCCGGCGAGGTGGGCCAGCAGCACACTGGTGGCGGCACTGGCCACGCCGTCCAGGTTGTGGTGCTCGGCGAGCCAGATGCGACGATAACCCAGTTTCTCGGCATGCTGGGCCAGCGCCACGCTGCGCCGGAAGGAATCCGCCGGCGAGCCGTCGCGGACGATGGTGGAGAGGTCGAACACGGAAATGGGAATCTCGTTCAACTGAGTCACGGTCACACGTCTCCCTCGGGGCGTTGTCTGCGGATATGGGGATGCATCAGCACGAATGCCAGCGCGATGCCGGCCAGCATCAGGTTCAGCATGTACGGTGCCTGCGGCAGCAGCTTGTAGAGGGGCATGCCGACGAAGGGGGCGAAGATGACGCCGATGGCGCCGGTGGTGGCCATCAGGCCGGTCACCGCACCCTGTTCGTGCATGCCCACCGACAGGGACGCCCCCGCCAGCGCGCCGGGCTGGGTCAGGCCGAACGTGAAGCCCAGCATCATCAGGCCGGCGAACAGGGTGCCGTAACTGGCACCGAAGATCAGGAACAGAAAGGACACCAGTCCGCAGCTCGCGCCGATGCCCATCATGGTGCGCGGCGGCGGTCGCAGTCGCCGGACAATGACAAGCTGGGCGAACAGTGCGGCACCGGCCGTCCCCATCAACGCGATGCCCACCCAGCGGGCGCTCTGCTCGGTGCTCATGCCCAGCACGTCGATGGCGTAGAAGCCGGCGGTCTGCATGGTACTGGCCTGGCAGATGCCCAGCATGATCCCCACCGCCAGGAACGGCCGGATGCGCGGATCCAGCGTCCGCAAGCGCCCCCGGCTCTGGCGCTGTTCCCGGGGCCGTCGCTGCTCGGGCAGGAACCGGGCCACGACCAGGGCGCTGACCAGGCCCATCGCGGCAACGGCAAAGAACGGCGCCACCAGGCCGAACACCAGCAACACCGAGACCAGTCCCGGTCCCAACGTGACCCCCAGCCCGAATGCGGCACCCAGCGTGGTGAGCTGTGCGGCACGCTCCACCGGTGTGGTGCGATCGGCGATATAGGCCTGGGCGGCCGGCACCGTGGCCGAACCGAACAGACCGAACACGGAACGGCCGATCACCATGAACGCATAGGCTGCGAGCAGGCCCAGCAGACCGGTCAGGCCGGCGTGCACGGCCAGGCCGAACACCGCCATGGAAACGGCATAGGCGGAAAGGCCCAGGATAATCACCGGGCGCCGGCCCCAGCTATCGCTGCGGCGGCCCCAGTACGGGCTGCCAATCACCCAGAGCACGGCGGAGACGGCAAAGATCGCACCCACCTTCAGCTCCGAGAGTCCCATGCTGCGGGCAATGGGAGGGAGCACGGCAAACATCAGCGACTGTCCCATGCCCACCGAGATCAGGCACACGAACAGCAGCAGGAACGGGCGCCGGCGGTTGTCGGCAGGTGGTGCGCCCACCGGCAGGTCGGAAGCGGTCGCTTCGGCGGCGTTGTCTTCGCGGGAAGTAATCACCGCCGCATCATAGCAGCGTCGGCCTCGCCGTCCACCGGCTCGGCTCCGGGAAGCCGCACGGCGTACCGGTCGCGGCCGTGTTCCTTGGCCTGATACAGGGCCTGGTCCGCCAGATGCACCAGCTCAGCCACGCTGCCACCCTGCTCGGCGGGAAAGGCAACGGACACACCCACGCTGACGGTCAGCGGCTGCCCAGGCCGGGACGCACCATGGCGGATATCAAGCCCGGCAACGGCCCGCCGACACGCTTCCGCCACCCGCGTTGCGCCGTCCAGATCGGTGCCCGGCAGCACCAGGGTGAATTCCTCACCGCCATATCGAGCCACAAGATCAGTATCGCGGCGTACCTGTTCGGTCAGGGTCTCCGCGACCTGGCGCAGACAGACATCACCGTGCTTGTGCCCGTGATCGTCGTTGAAGGTCTTGAAGTGGTCGACGTCGCACATCAGCACCGCCAGCGGTTTACCCTGGTCCGCCATCAGATCCCACTGCCCCTGAAGGAACAGATCAAGGCCCCGCCGGTTCGCCACGCCGGTCAGCGGGTCGCGCGCGGATAGCGTGGCCAGGTGCCGGTTGCTGCGGCTCAATTCAGCCTCCGCACGGTCGATCTGCCGGCGATACAGGAAAGCGAAGCCGCCGGTCAGCGCCATCACCCCCAGCATGCTGCCGGCATACATGAACTGCAGCACCCTCTCGGGCAGCGTCACCACGGACCGCCCCGGCGGGAACAGCAGGTGGCTCATCAGCAGCAACAGCGCCGCCAGCCCGAGCAGGAAGAGCAGCAACGGCATGCGCTCCCTGCTGAACGCCAGGGGCAGCAGGCAGGCCAGCGAGAGATAGAACAGATGAACGCCGGCGCCGGTACTGAGAAACGCGGTCACCAGGATCAATTGCACCATGGGCGCGGTCAACGCCATGTTGCGGGCCATGTCGTGACGCCCCGCCGCGTTCAGCGGCAGTGCGGACAGGTAGGTGCCCATGATGGCGATATTGAGCAGGATCAGTGGCAACAGGGCCGGCAGATCGTAGATGATGTAGAACAACTGATACGGGAGCGTGGCCAGAGCACCCAGCATGCCCAACTGGTTTGCCAGCACGGCCTGCCGGGCACGCGCCGGCGACTGGCCCTCTGTGCCCAGGTACTGCCATTGGAGGAACAACTTCAGCGGGTTCACGGCATTATCCGCACGGCGCTATGCAATTGGGAGCATGGTGCGGAAACAATAAAGCCAAATCAGAGACGTAGCACACATTTTTAATTTCCGACTTATTTTTTGTTGCTTACGAGCGATACGATTCCCGGGGAAAAGCATCATGACGCAAGCGTTGTTTTCGCGCGAGGGCAAGCACTTCATTCCTACCGCACTCAGCGGTGGTCCGTGGAACCCGGAGCACCTGCACGGCGGCCCGGTCGCCGGCCTGCTGGCCCATGGCGTGGAAACGGCGCTGACCAGTCCCGGCCTGCGCCTGGCCCGGCTCACCATCGATCTGATGCGCGCCGTGCCGAGAGCACCACTGGAACTGGTGACGGAAACCGTGCGCGATGGCCGCCGGGTTCAACTGCACCGATGTTCCCTGTTTGCCGACGGCGTCGAGGTCAGTCGCGCCACCGGCCTGTTTCTGGAGAAACGGGCCGTGGACGTGCCGGAGCACGGCCGTTTCCCCGGCACTTCTTTCCCCGCGCCGCCGGACGCACCCGAGGGCAGTCTGTCGGAGGTGGCGGGCTGGTCCAGGGCGTTTACCCCCCAGGGCCTGCATACCACCGCCCAGGCAGTGCGGCTGGACGGGGTTCGCGGCCAGGGGCATGGCCAGGTCTGGATGCAGTTGCCGGTGGACGTTGTCGCCGGCGAGACCACATCGGCTGCGGTCCGCACGGCCACGCTGTCGGATTTCGGCAACGGGGTCGGACAGCTCTATCTCCCTCCGCGCCAGGGGACGATCAACACCGACATCACGCTGTACCTGCACCGGGAGCCGCAGGGCCCATGGCTGGGTCTGGACGCCTGCAGCCGCATGGAACCGACCGGCATGGGATTGGTGGAAACCGCGCTCCATGACGTGCACGGACCGGTGGGCCGCGTGCTGCAGGCGACACTGGCGATGGACGTCTACCGCCCCTGAACCGGCCTGCGGGGCTGCTTGCGCGAAGGCCTGTCCAGCACCAGCTTCGGCCGGCCTGCGCGCACCCGCAGCCAGTTGATGGAGCGCCGCACCGGCCGGCGGGAGACCACCCATTTCTCCAGCCGGTACTTGCCCGGGAAGTTCATCAGCATCAGGCCGATCAGGATGGTGACCACCCCCTGGCCGGGCAGCACCAGCATGGCCAGACCCAGCGCCACCAGCACGACACCCAGCAGATTCTTCGCCACCACCAGCACGGCCTGCAGCACCGGGTGCCGGCGGATCACGGTGGCTCTCTCCCGGCGGTCACCGGCGAAATAGTCGGCCGGGATGCGCACCACGATCATCGGCACCAGCACCAGCGTGGCGACGAACATCACCAACGAGAATGCACCCAGCGCCCAGTACAGCGCCTGGGCGTTATCCAGCAGCTCCCGCATCAGTCCTCGCCGAGCACCCTGCCGCCCGGTGGCAGTTCGGCGAAACGCCCGGGGCGCCCTTCCGCGTTCGCCTGCATGGCTTCCATGATCTCCTCCGGCTGCAGCAGGCTGGCATTCCAGATTCCGATGTAGTCCAGGCCGTCGGCGGTGGAATGGTCGCGGGCGTAGTTGGCCATGCGCTTGCAGCCGTGCACGGCCAGCGGCGGCTTGGAGGCGATCTCCCGGGCAATCCCCATGACACCGTCCAGCATCGCGGCATGATCATCGTACACGCGGTTGACCAGGCCCAGTTGCTGCGCCTCGACGGCGGGCATACGGCGTCCTGTGTAGGCCAGTTCGCGCGCCACGCCTTCCGGCAGCAGCTTGAAGATGCGCGGGAAGGTGCCGACATCGGCGGTCATGCCCACGTTGATCTCGTGAATGGTCAGGAAGGCATCGCGGGTGGCGTAGCGCATGTCGCAGGCGGTGACCAGATCCACGCCGCCGCCGATGCAGCCACCCTGCATGGCCGCCAGCACGGGAAGGCGGCAGCGTTCAAGGCAGTTGAAGGTTTCCTGCATCTGCTTGACGTTCTGGTAGAACTTCAGCCCGGCCTGGCGGTGGGCCATCGGATCGCCGCCGGCGTTGTCATCGGCCAGCGAACCGAACACGCTGGTATCCAGGCCCGAGGTGAAATGCGGACCGCTGGAGGAGATGACGATAACCCGTGCACGGACATTGTCGTCGATGTCGCGGATGGCTTCCGGCAACTCTCGCCAGAAAGCCGGAATCATGCTGTTGCGTTTTTCCGGCCGGTTCAGCACCAGATGAGCAACCTGGTCCTGGATGGTCAGTTCGAAACACTGGTAGGTCATGGTGTCCTGTCCCACAAAAGCCCCTCCGGGAAAGCTCTGAAGATTCACGCCGGTGCACTCCGGGCCGGCTTCCGCTCCTGGCGAGATACCACTCCCCTCGCCTCCTGCAGGATCATGTCGGCCGCCTTTTCCGCGATGGCGACCACCGGAGCATTGGTGTTGCCGCCGATCAGCGTGGGCATGATCGAGGCGTCCACCACGCGCAATCCGGGCACACCATGCACCCGGAGCCGGGCATCCACCACCGCCGACGCATCGGAGCCCATCTTACAGGTTCCGACCGGATGATAGATCGTGTCGGCCTTCCGGCGCACGAAATCCCGTATCTGCGCATCGGTCCGCACGGCTTCGCCGGGCGACAGCTCGTCCCCCCGGTACGCTTTCATGGCGTTCGCCATCATCAACCGGCGGCCGATTTTCACCGCTGCCACCATCTTCTGCATGTCTTCCGGTGCGCTCAGATAGTTGGGCTGGATGACCGGGGGCAGCATGGGGTCGCTGCCGGCAAGCCCCACATGGCCGCGGCTTTTCGGCCGCAGGTTGCAGACATGCAGCGAGTAGCCGTGCCCCAGCAGCCAGCCCAGACGCTTGCCGTGGTTCTCCAGCTTGACCATCGTGAGGTGAAGTTGCAGGTCCGGAATCGGCTCGCGGGGGCTGCTGCGAAGGAAACCGCCGGCCTCGGTGCCGTTGCTGGAGAACACCCCCGCGCCGTCACGCCGGTACTCCGGTATGCCGCGCAGCATCTTCGGTATCATTCCCGGTGTAAAGCCGTAGGTGACCGGTTGCAGGGCCTTCTGCACGATCAGCACGTCCAGATGGTCCTGCAGGTTCCGGCCGACACCGGGCAGATGCCGTTGCACCGGGATGCCGTGCCTTGCGAGTTCACTTTCCGGGCCAATGCCGGAAAGCATGAGCAATTGCGGCGAATTGATGGCACCGGCACTGACCAGAACTTCACGGCTGGCCTCCAGCGTGCGATGCCCCCGCTTCTGTACCACCACGACACCGCTCGCCCGGCCCCCGGTGAGCCGGATGCGGCAGGTCAGCGCATCCGTCATGACATGCAGATTGGGGCGTTGCTCTGCCTCGCGCAGGTAGGCCTGGGCCACGCTCCAGCGGCGGCCACGCTTGACGGTCAGATGATACAGGCCCAAGCCTTCCTGTTCGGGCCCGTTGAAGTCCGGGTTGGCCGGGAACCCGAGCTCCTCGCCGGCATCGATCAGCGCCTGGCAGAGCGGGCTGGGTGACGGCTGGGCGGAGACATGCATCGGCCCGTCACGGCCGTGGAACGTCGGATCGCCACCGGGTTCGAAATGCTCCGACTTCAGGAAGTACGGCAGCAGATCGTCATAGCCCCAGCCGTCATTACCGAGGGACTTCCAGTGGTCGTAGTCCCAGCGGTGGCCCCGGGTGTGGCACATGGCATTCACCGAACTGCAGCCGCCCAGTGTCTTGCCGCGCGGCGTATAGATGCTGCGGCCGCCGAGCTGCTGCTCCGGCGCCGTCTCGTAGCACCAGTTCAGCTTGCGGTGGCGCATCAGGCCGAGCATGCCCATGGGAAGATGAATCATCGGCGATGTGTCACGCGGGCCGGCCTCGATCAGGCAGACGCGCACCGACGGGTCCGCCGACAGCCGGTTGGCCAGCACGCAGCCGGCCGAACCCGCACCAACGATGATGTAATCGTACATGCCTCCTCCCTGTTCTTATGATTGACCGCGAGGGAAAGCCCCCCGGCATGTCCCAGTCTACCCGGGCCGCTCCCGCCCGGTATTGAACATAGCTGTCAGTTTGACCGAGGGCCAAGATTAGAGCAGCCAGCTCCGGTAGGTCTCGGTGGAGAGTACGGCCCGTACCATTTCGCTGCTGTTGCGGGCATCGAGCTTTTCCAGGACCCGCGCCCGATGCACTTCCACGGTGCGGATGCTGACGTCCAGCTCCCAGGCGATCACCTTGTTCAGCTTGCCTTCCAGCATGCGTTCCATGACCTCCCGTTCCCGGGGCGTAAGGGACCGCAGGCGCCGCTCCACGTCCAGCCGTCGCGACTCCTCGGACCGAGCGGCGGCATCCGCGGCCAGCGCCTTGTGGATCTGGTTGAGCAGGTGCTGATCGCGGAACGGCTTTTCCAGGAAATCCATGGCCCCGGCATTCACCGCACGGACGGCCATCGGGATATCGCCGTGCCCGGTGATGAAGATGATGGGCATCTGGACGCCCCGTGCCCGCAGCGCCTGTTGCAGTTCCAGGCCGTCCATGCCCGGAAGGCGGACATCCAGCAACAGGCAGCCGGTGCTCTCCGCCGTTACCGCGGCGAGCAGTTGTTCCGGACCGGCAAAGTCTTCCACGGCCAGCCCCTCCCCTCGCAACAGGAAACCGATGGCATGCCGCACGTCGTCATCGTCATCCACCAGGTAGACGCGGGCCTCAGTCATTCTGCCGTTCTCCGCTCACCGGCAGCCGGATCCGGAAACAGGCTCCGGCGCCCGGCAGGTTCTCCGCATCCAGCGTGCCGTGGTGTGCATCCACGATGGAGCGCACGATGGCCAATCCCAGGCCGGTGCCCTGCGGACGGGAACCGAACAACGGTTCGAACAGCGCCCGCCGGTCACCGGGCGGCAGGCCCGGGCCGTTGTCGGCGATTCGCAGGCAGACCGCGCGACCGTCCTCCGACAGGCCGGTGGCCACTTCCACCCAGCGCTCTTCCGGCGGTCGCGATCCGGGTGCCATCGCCTCCACGGCATTCTGCACCAGGTTTACCACCACCTGCTGCAACTCGATGGCATTGGCAAGCACTGGCGGCAACTCCGCTGCCATATCCAGTCGCAACGCCACCTGCCGGCGGCGCAGTTCCGGGCCCAGCAGGGCCACCGCATCCCCGATCAGGACATTGAGCTGCTGCGGCTGGCGCTGCGCCGACTCCTCCCGCAGATAACCCCGTGTCCTGCGCACGATATCGGACGCCCGCTCGGTGCCGGCCACGATACGGTCCAGCGCCTCCTGCAGCGGTTGCCCCACCTCGTTACGCTCGACCATCCGGCGGGCAGCCTGGGCGTAGCTGTTGACCACACAGAGCGGCTGGTTCACCTCATGGGCAATGCCGGCCGCCAGGGTGCTCATCGCGTTCAGGCGCCCCGCCCGGGCCAGGGTACTGAGATGCTGCCGGGCGGCGCTCTCCGCCGCCCGGCGTTCGGCGCGCAGGGCCGCAAGCAGCAGACCGGTCAGCGAAAACATGGCGACCTGGGCATGCATGGACAGCAGGTCCTGCGGCATGCCGCTCTGCGCAAACGGCCCGCCACCCAGTGCGGTGCAGTGCAGCGCCACCCCTGCCACCAGCAGGATCAGCAACGCCACCAGCCAGGGCGGCTGGCGGATGGCTGCGTACATCAGCACCGGGAAAAGCGCATAGGAAGCGGGCAGCGTCATCATGAACGGCAGGCCCAGCGAATAGACGGCCAGGGCGATTCCCGGCGCCACCACCAGCAGGATCCGCCCTTCCCAGTTCAGCGGGAAATCACGCCACGGCCGGCGAAGCACGGCCATCAGCACCGGCGCCAGCAGCAGCATACCCATGAAATCCGACAGCAGGCAGAGGCCGAAGATCTCGGCGAAACCGGCGCTAAGGCCGGCCATGACCAACGCACCCAGCGCCGCACTGACCAGGGCGGACGCGACGGCACCGACCGCCAGCAGCACCAGCACGTCGCGGATGCGTTGCAACCGGGGGGAAAAATCGGTCAGGCGCAGCAGCCGGACGCCGGCCACCGCGGCCAGGCCGCCGGCAGCCCCCAGGATGACGGCATCAAGCACACCCGCACCGAGATGCAACTGCGCCAGCGCGCCAAGGGCTGCCCCGGTAAGCGCCATCCGATAGCCGTAGTGGTAGACGAAGGCAAGCAGGATCCCGGTGGCCGGCCAGACCATCGGCACCGGGGGATCGTCCAGCCGCATATCCAGGGACCAGATGGTCAGCAGCAGGTACAGCACACCCATGCCGGCATGGATGCCGGCCGCACGCCACGGGCCGTTCGTACGCTGCAACTGCTCCGCCGATGTCGCCATCCGGCCTTACCTTTGGGAGTTTCCGTCAGCCATTGTCCAGCGCCCCGCCGCAACTGGAGCCCTGACCGGCGGTACAGCCGAAACAGTGATCGGCCACGGCGATGCTGCCGCCGTCCAGCCCGGACGGCTCCAGATCGCGGATATGCGTACCACTGGCAGGGCCCGCACCCAGCGGCATGTGCAGCATCTGGTTGAAATCGCAATCGTAGACGTAGCCCTTCCAGTCCACGGAGATCAGCGTGCGACACATCACCGCTTCCAGATTCTCGTCCCGATGGGCATCCCGCAGCAACTGCATGTAGGCGCCATGCCGCCCCTGTTTCGCCAGCGTCTTGGCAAACCGGTTGATGGGCATGTTTGCGATCGTGAACAGATCATTGAAGACGATGCCGAATTCCTGCCCCAGATGCTCCTTGTACGCCTGTTCCAGCGCCTGTTGCGACGGTGGCAGCGTGGGCCCCAGCGGGTTGTAGACCAGGCTGAGCGACAGGCCGGAGCCGTCCTTGCCGTAACCCAGCGCGTTCAACTGCCGCAGGCCGGCAATGCTGGCCTGGAAGACGCCGTCGCCGCGCTGGCTGTTGACGTTATCCTCCATGTAGCACGGCAACGAGGCCACCACCTGCACCTGATGATCGGCGAGGAACTTCGCCAGGTCTTCGTAGCCGGGCTGTTCCAGGATGGTGAGATTGCAACGGTCCATGACGGTGATTCCGCGCTGCCGCGCTTCCATCACCAGATCACGGAAATGCGGGTTCATCTCCGGTGCGCCGCCGGTGAGGTCCAGCGTTTCGATTCCCGAACGGTCGATGAAGCTCAGTAGTTCTCCGACCGTTTCCCGATCCATAACCTCCTTGCGATTCGGCCCGGCATTGACGTGGCAATGAAAGCAGGTCTGGTTGCAGATGTAGCCCAGGTTCACCTGCAGCGTCTTCAGCGGCGCACGGCGGAGAGCGGGAAAATCATTGCGTTTCAGTACGGGTTCGATTGCGGACATGAAACACTCCGTCAGGGTAGTAGCCGATTGATCCAGTGCACCAGCCGGCGGGTGCCGGGAGCGAACAGTTTCGGCGAGTAGAGCGAGTTCACCGCCCGGCGGTGCACCTGAGCCAGGGTCGGGTAAGCGTGAATGGCGGCGGAAATGTGTGACACCTTGATCTTCGCCTGCATGGCCAGCACCAGTTCATGGATCAGCTCGCCGGCATGCGGCCCCAGCAGGCTGGCGCCTATGAGCCTGCCCTTGCTGACCACCAGCTTGGCCAGTCCGCGCTCATTGCCTTCGGCCAGTGCGCGGTCCACATCGCCGAAACGGAAACGGGCCACATCCACCTGCAGTCCACGTTCGCGTGCCGCCTGCTCGGTAAGGCCCACATGTGCCAGTTCGGGGGCGGTGTAGGTCACCCAGGGAGCAACGCGGTAGTCCGCCTTCTTCGGAAAACGGAAAATGGCGTTGGCGATGATAATACCGGCCTGGTATTCGGCCATATGGGTAAACGGGTACGGGCCGCAGACATCGCCACAGGCAAAGATGTGCGTCGCCGAGGTGCGCATCCTGGCGTCCACCACGATTCCGGTCTTCCCGGTTTCGACGCCGGCACGGTCCAGTTGCAGTTCCTCGATGTTGGGGCTGCGTCCGGCCGCCACCAGCAGAGCCTCCGCCTCCAGGGGCAGGGCACCGTCGGGCCCGCTGCTATGCAGCGTGATGGTTCCATCCCCTGCGCTCACCCGCTCCACGCGCGTGCCGGTATGCAGCTCCAGCCCCTCCTCGCGCAGGGCGGCAGCCAGTTCCCCGGTCAGTTCCGGATCCTCCCGGCCCAGCAGCCGGTCGGCCATTTCCACCACGGTGACCCGACTCCCCAGCCGGGCAAAGGCCTGGGCCAGTTCCAGGCCGATCGGGCCGCCTCCCATGACTGCCAGGCGCGGTGGCAGGGAGCGTAATCCGAAGACGGTTTCATTGGTCAGGTAGTCGACCCTGTCCAGCCCTGGCACCGGTGGCACCGCAGGGCGCGAACCGGTGGCGATGACAAAGCGGCGCCCGGAGATACGCTCGCCGTCAACCTCTACCGTGTGGGGATCCAGGAAACGCGCGGTGCCGAAGCGGACATCCACGCCGTAGCCGCGGAAGCGCTCGGGGTCGTCGTGCACCTGGATGCGTTCGATCACCGAGCGGACGCGGTCCATCACCGCCCCCAGATCCGCCTCCACACCGCCCACCTGCACACCGAAGTCACCGGCATGCCGGGCCAGATGGGCCACTTCGGCAGCACGGATCAGGCTCTTGCTCGGCACGCAGCCGTAGTGCAGACAATCGCCGCCCAGCACCGGTGCGCGCTCGATCAGCACCACGTCCAGGCCCAGTTGCCCCGCAACGCTGGCCGTTACCAGTCCGCCGACACCGCCACCGACAATCACCAGATCGTGCCTGCGCTCACCGGCCGCCATGCTCAGTTCTCCCCCTTGGGCGTGTGTTCGTGGTCCACGGTGGGATCCTGCTTGATGCGCCGCACCAGTCTGGGCAGGAAGATCACGGCAGCAAGCAGGCCGATGGCGATCAGCACCGCATTGATGCCGCTCCGCCCGCCGGCCACGGTTTCCGCACCGGCGTGGCCGATCCAGGTGTAGGCGAACGCACCGGGCAGCATGCAGGCGTAGCTGGCCAGCACGTAGTGAAGCAGCGGGATCCTCGTCAACCCCAGCGCGTAGTTCAGCAGGTTGAACGGGAAGATGGGCACCAGCCGCGTGAAGGCGACGAAGCGCCAGCCCTCCCGTTCGACCCCGGTGATCAGCCGGTCAAGCCGGCCTGCCGTCCGGGCAGCCACCCAGTCCGAGGCAAGATAGCGCGCCACCAGGAAAGCAAGCGTGGCACCGACCGTGGCGCCGGTCAGACTGTAGAACGTCCCCAGCACCGGCCCGAACAGCACACCGCCGGCAATGGTGAAGATCAGGCCCGGCAGGAACGCCACGGTGGCCACGGCGTAGGCCGCCATGAACACCAGCGGGGCCAGTGCGCCGAGCGCGTCCAGCCGCTGCTGCACGAGTTGCACGCTGAGCTGGTCGCGGTAGGCGACGCCGACAGCCACTAGCGCGAGCACCAGCACCACCAGGAACAACCGCGTCCATCCGATACGTGTCATGAACGTGGGCCTCCGGTGCGCATACGCATTGGAGCGTTGGCAACCGCCTTCATTCGGCCATGAACCGGATCTCGCCATACCAGGCTTCGACCGGTTCTCCCACATCGTCACAATCGGTCATGATGGCAAGCCCGTTGATGCTGCCAGGCTCCCGCTCGTGGTAGTTCCTGAAATCTTCCAGGACGTTGCGCCGCTCGGTGCGCCACTCGCCGTCCGTCTCGCCGCCGCTGCGCACGGCGATCATGCGGGCCTGCGAGGCATAGGCGTTGGGCCAGTCGCTGCCCTGGGACATCTCGCTGGCCCAGACGTAGTTCAGCGCCCGGGTCCGCCAGCGCAGCACCGCCCGCTCATCCACCAGATACAGCCGCGCGGCGTAGTCGTCGCCGGCCTTGCGGGTCTCGTCGATGCCGGAAAACGTCTCCTTGACGCGCCATTCCCATTCGACGACCGGAGTCGCGTTCAGGTCGATGTCGTCCCTGTAGAACAGGCCGGACGCACTGCCGTCGCGACAGCGCGCATGAACGGCCGCGCGCCCGTCCACCTCCACCAGGCGGTACTCCGTATTGCCGACAAAGGAATGGCGTTCCCATTCAATGATGTCGGACGGCGTGAATCGCAGTTCTCCAGCGGCCAGCGGCAGGCTCGCCAGCATCAGAGCGGCGATCGCGGGCCACGCGCGCAGGCGGACACAGTTTCTCGGCTTCATGCTTTTCAGCGTACGCGAAATGGTGCCGGACAAAAGCTGCGGAAACTACTAAGGAAGCGCTGAGGTCTTCAGCGTTTCCCCAACGCCTTGAGCAGGAACTGCCGGGTGTCCTTCAGCACGGCACCGGATTCCTCCGGATCGTCGACGGCACGGGACAGCAACAGACCTCCGATCATCGCCGCCACGACAGCCCGGGCTTCGGCCTCGTCCGCCTGCAGCCCTTCCTCCCGCATCAACCCGGCCACCATCCGCACCAGATGCCGGGCACCGTCACTGATCGCCTGCCGGGGTGCACCATCGTGGCGCGACAGCTCCCCGGCCAGCGCGGCGATGGCACAGCCGCTGCCCGGGTAATCCCGATGAGCAGTGGAGAGATAGCGGGAGAGCAGCTGCTGCAGATCCCCTGCCGCCCGCTGGTCACCGGCTTCCACCAGTGTGCGGCGCCCATCGGACAGAGTGGTCCTGCAAGCCTCGGCCACCAGCGCTTCCTTGGACGGGAAATGTTTGTAGAAGCCGCCGTGGGTCAGGCCCGCCTCGCGCATCAGTTCGGCCACGCCCACGGCCTCGACGCCGCGCTCCCGGAACAACCGGGCCGCAACCTCGATGATCTTCTCGCGGGTTTCGGCCGCCGCCTCTCGTGACTTGCGCATGGGAACGACACCGTTGACGTGGTGGCTGAACTATATCATTGACAACCTCCGAAAAATAGATGACGATCATCATCCATAAAGATTACAATCATCATCTAAAAGAGGTGAATCATGGAAAACACCATTGCTGACAGATCGACCGCCCAGCCCATGAAACTGACCGCCATCCAGGCCCTGCACCTGTTCACCCGCCCGCGGCGCATTCCTCCACAGGAGCAGGAGCAGCGCCTGCTGCTCGGCGGCCGGGAGCAGTCAGTCGTACACGAAGGCCGGCGGCTGCGCGGCTGGCTCTGGGGGGAGCGCGGCCCGCGTGTCCTGCTGGTCCACGGCTGGGACAGCCGGGCCAGCCACCTGGGCGCTTTTGTGCCTCCCTTGCTGGAACAGGGCTACCAGGTACTCGCCTACGACGCCCCGGCACACGGTGTCTCGGAAGGCGACAGATCCCACGTGCTGGACATCGGTCGTGCGCTGGTCCGGATCCACCGGGAGAACGGGCCGTTCGAGGCGATCATCAGCCACTCCGTGGGTTCGCCCGCCTCGCTCTACGCCTTTGTCAACGGTCTTGAGACACGAGCCAGCGTGCACATCGCCGGCCCTGCTTCGCTGCGCCGTGTCCTGGTCGGATTCGCCCGGGCCTGCCGACTGGCGGAAGAGGAGATCTCCGACTTCCTGACACTGGTGGCCGAACACATCGGCCAGCCGCTGGACGCCATGGAGGTCGGCGCCCTGACCCGGGGTATGCGTCACCCCGCCCAGCTCCTGCATGACCCGGAGGACCGTGAAATCCCCTACGGCGAAAGCCTTGCGCTGAAACAGGTGTGGCCGGACGCCCGCTTGCTGGATATCACCGAAGCCGGCCACCGCCGCATCGTCGCCGATCCGCGCACCGTCGAGGCCACCCTGGCGTTTCTGCAAACCACCCTGCGGCAGTGACCCTGCCGCGCCGCCCACTGCGCCAGCCTGCTGGCCGGGAGTTGACGCCATGAACACCGTCCACGAGTTACAAACCGTCGGGAACGCCGCCGCGGGAAGCGATCGAAAGCCGGTCGTCGTTCCGAGCGCGTTCCGGCTTCGCATCGCCGCGGCGGTCGACCAGCCGCGGCTCGAAGAACTCGCTGCAGCCTTGCGCAACAGCGGTGACGACGAACCTGCCGATCTACAGCGCATCCTGTCTCCAGGCAGTCACCAGGGTCTGGTACTGGTGCTGGAAAGCACCGGCGGCACGGGCCGTTTCCATGGCTACGGCTACTATCTGCACACCGTACCCGGCTCCTACGGCAGGGCCATGCTGATCATCCACCTCTCGGACCACATGCGCGACTCCGCCGATGCGGACGCCCTGCTGCTGTCACTGGCACGCGCCGCCATGCGGGTGGAGATCGCCGTTCTGCTCCTGAACGAGGAAGCAGACCGGATCGCGGCCAGGCTGGCCCTGCGCGGCAGAACGGCCCACCGTTCCCACTGGTGGCGGCGAGCCACGCCGCAACTGGACCTGACGCTGGATGATCGCCGCCTGCGGGCAACTCCGGCGATTTCTCCGGTTTCGACAAACGGAACCAGGGAGGAATAACTGCCGGCCGGGGAACCGGCAGCGGCCGACAGGCGTAACGGTCCTGGTAAGCGCTGTTTAATCCCCATGCTCGCGCCGAGGTGGGCACCAGGCGCTGTCCCTGACCCGTTCCGGACTTTCCGGGATCATCCCCTGGGGCGCGGCTCCGGTGAGCGGGCGGGTGACGGGTTCGGAAAGGAGGCCGCGCGGCCAGGGCCGCGCTGTCGCTGGCATCCTGAGAAGGCAGGCTAGTCGCCGTGGCAGCAATGGGCTGCGGGCTGCCAGGATTCATACTCGTCGTGCCGGCGTACCCAGTCCATGATCTGCGTTTCGTTACGCCCCTTGGGCGTGATGTCCAGATAGACGAACGCACCGATCACCTCCTCGTTGCCCCGTGCATAGCTGGAATACGTGTGAAACACGTTCCCCTCGGCATCCTTGAAGAACACGCTGAGACCGGGCAGTTCATCCCACTGGTACTTCGGGTCGTCGATCTGCTGGTAGTTGTAGTAGAGCTTGCCCGCCTTCAGTTCCTCCGGGCGAAACGAGACGCAATAATCGAAGTTGAAATCGTTGCCATACGAGGAAACCCACCTGGCGCGCCAACCCATTCGTCTGCGATACGCCTCCAGCTTCTCCAGCGGGGCACGGGATACCCTCACGTAGCTCACGTCATGGTTCTCCAGATGGACAAGGGCGCCCTCGGCATGGTCGGCCTCCAGCGAACAACTGGGGCAGCCGGCATCCCAGTCCGGGCCGAACATGAAATGGTGGACAATCAACTGGCTGTTGTCGCCGAACAGTTGCGCCAGCGTCCGCTTCCCTTCCGGTGTATCGAAAACGTATTCCCTGTCGACCTTCACCCACGGCAACGCACGCCGCTCGCGGGCAACCAGATCCCGCATGCGCGTCAATGCCTTCTCGTTCTTCAGGTGCGCCTTTCGCGCCTCCAGCCACTCTTCACGGGAGACGACCCCGGGGGATTCACTGGCATTCATCTCGGCACTCCTCAGATTCCAACAACCGCCGCCGCGGGTGCACGGCAGCCTGCGTTGACTAATCGAACGCGGCGGGCCGGAATCGACATCCGTACTCAGAGCTGCTCGATATGCGCGATCATGCGCCGGCGCATGTCCTCGTCCGGCAGGCCGCCGTGGGCGGCGCCCATGTTGTCGACCATATGATGCGGCCGGCTGGTAGCCGGGGTTGCCACGGTGACATCAGGATGGGAGAGCACGAACTTGAGGAAGAACTGCCCCCAGGTATGGGCGTCGAATTCCGCCGCCCAACCCGGCACGTCCTGCCCCCGCACTCGCTCCCACAGGCGTGTACGCCCGAACGGCGCATAAACCAGCACACCGATCCCGTGCTCCCGCGCCAGCGGGAAGATGCGCTCTTCCATGACGCGGTTGTCGATGGCGTAATCGACGCCAATGAAATCCAGCGGCTCGCGCTGCATGATCCGCTCGAGCGCCTCGTACTGGCGCGGGAACGTGGTGGTCACGCCGATATAGCGCACCCGCCCCCGCTCCTTCAGCTCCTTGAGAATGCCGAACTGGGTCGGGACGTCACCCAGATTATGTACCTGGATCAGGTCCAGCACGGGCTTCTTCAGCCACTCGAAGGACTGTTCGATCTGCGCCCGTGCCTCGGCCTCGTCCGCGCTGCCGCCGTTACGTCCCGCTACGTTGACCTTGGTGGCCCAGAACAGCGTGTCCGTCAGATCCAGGTCGCCGGCGATTTCCCCCGCGACTTCCTCCGACGCGCCGTAGCTGGGTGCCGTATCGAACACCGTACCGCCGTTGGCGACCAGGGCTCGCAACACCTCCCGCAGCGCGGTGACATCGTCGCCGCCGGCCACGCTGGAGAAAGTGGCCGAGCTGCCCAGCCCCACGGCCGGCAGCTCCTCCCCGGTGGACGGAATCGCGCGGGTGATCAGGGGCAGGTCCCGCTCGCCGGACCAGAGCAGACCGGGTTTCAGCCCCAGGGCCACGCCCGAGGCCACGAGCAGCTTGAGGTATTCTCGTCGCGTCATCATGATGAACTCCTTGCCAATGCTTCACCCGGCGCACCATCCGCCGGACGTTCCCGCGCAGCCAGGCGCTGCTGCGTACGCCCAAGCCAGAAACCGAGGGCGGCCCACGCCAGCGCCAGCGGAACAGCCACGCTGGCAACGGCGGCCAGGCCCATGCCCAGCCGCCCCAACAGCCCTTCGAGCTGCGCCCCGACCACATCGCCTCCACGATAGACGAAGGTATCGATGAAGGCCTTGGACTTGTACTTGTCCTCGCGACTGGTGACGGTATAGAGGGTCTCCCGCGCCGGCCGCATGATGGCCCGCTGCAGTGCGCGGAACACCGCCTCGAACACGACAAGCGCCGCCAGCGAACCGACCATGGCGAGACCGACGAAACCCAGCGCAGCGGTCACGGGCAACAGCGCCAGGGTGATGTGCACACCGAAACGCCGCATCAGGTGACCGGCCAGTACCGCCTGCATGAACAGGGTCGCGGTCTGGGTGATGAGGTCGATGCGGGCAAAGATCGTGGTCCGCAGATCCAGGTCGTCACCCAGGGCGGCAACCATCTCCAAGCGGGTGAAATACAGGAAGGTGACCATGATCGCGAGGATGACCACGTAACAGGCGATGCCGCCGAGATAGCGGGAGCGAAGCACCGCGCGCATGCCTTCCCAGGCGTTGCCGCCGATCACCTCCCGCTCGTCCACGGCGGGGGACTGTTCCGGATCTTCCGCACCATCTCGCCGCGGACCCCGTGCCGGTTGCAGCAATGCCACCGCCCAGGCGGCGGCGAGCGCCAGCATGAGGAACCCCGCCGAGACCAGCAGCAACGTGGCTGTCCCCAGAGGTTCGGCCAGCACCGCCGCCAGCCAGGGGCCGAAGATGGCTCCGCGGTGCCACCCACCGCAATCAGCCCGAAGAAGCGCTTGCCCTGCTCCAGCGAGAAGCGGTCCGCCATCAGCGCCCAGAACACCATGGTGACGAACAGATTGAACACGCTGAACCAGACATAGAACACCTGCCCCGTGGTCACGCCGATGGCTTCCGGCGCCAGCACCATGACCAGATAGAACGCCAGCAGGCTGAGAGCGAAGAACACGTACGTGGCGGAGATGAATCTGAGCCGCGGCAGACGGCTGACCAGCAGGCCGAAGACCGGATTCACCAGCAGGGTGACCAGGGCCGTGCCGATGAACAACCAGCGTACCGCCTCGATTCCCCGCTGCATGCCCAGCGCCTCGCGCGCCGGCCGCAGCAGCATCAGCGCGGTGAGCACGCAGAAGAAGAACAGCGCGGACAACAGCACCGGCAGCAGTTCCTCGCGCCGGACGTTGAACAGCCGCTGCAGACCGGTGTACGCCTGACTGGACCTCAACCGCGCCTCCCCTCGAATTCAACGTCCGCGAACCCCGGATCGATCACCGCCCGAGCCTGCGTACTCCCCGCTCCGGCCGAGCCAGTTCGTGGTACACGTCCTCCAGGTACCCCGCCAGTTCGCCCTCTGCAATGTCGGGCGGAATCACCAGGTCAGGTTCCGGCCGGCGCGTGCCGGCCCCCGCCCGGAAGACCGCCCAGCGGCCGTTGCGGCGAATGATCTCAAGCACGAAGCGGCCGTAGATATCGAATTTCATCGGCGACCCCCACTGCGACCCCGCCCGGTCGGTCGTGCTACAGCATCCGCGACAGCGCCAGCAAGGCCCGTTCAACGCGATCGTCCCAATGGCAGGCACAGGACAGGCGCATGCAGTTGCGGTACTTCTGCGTTGCCGAGAACACAGGCCCCGGGGCAATGCTGACCCCCTGCTGCAATGCCCGCGCCGCCAGTTCGAACGTGTCCACCTCGCCGGGCAGTTCCACCCAGATCACGAAGCCGCCCTGGGGACGCGTCACCCGGGTGCCCGGTGGGAAATAGCGGGTGACCGCGTCCATCATGCGCGTCACCGCCCGGGAGTAATCGGTGCGCATGCGCCGCAGGTGGCGTTCGTACCGCCCGCTTTCCAGCAATTCCGCCACCCCGAGTTGCAGCACACCCGGTGCTGCCAGATTAGTCACGTATTTCAGATATTCCACCCGTTCCAGGTAGCGCCGGCCCGGTGCCACCCATCCCAGCCGTAGTCCCGGCGCCATGGTTTTCGAGAACGAGGAGCAGTAGAAGATGTCCGCCTGCGGCTCCAGTCCCTTGCAGACGCTGGGTCGCACGCGATCAAACCCCAGGTCGCCATAGACGTCGTCCTCGATCAGCGGAATGCCGTGCTCGGCGAGCAGGCGCACCAGCGCCCGCTTCCGCCCGTCGCTCATGCAGAAGCCCAGCGGGTTGCTGTAGTTCGGCACCACCACACAGGCTTTCACCGGCCAGCGCTCGATGGCCAGCCGCAGCGCATCCACGGAAATACCCCGTTGGGGATCCGTGGGAATCTCCAGCGCCTCCAGTCCGAGGGAATCGATCACCTGCAGCAGGCCGTAGAACGTGGGTGACTCGATGGCAACCACATCGCCGGGTCGGGTGACTGCCCGCAGCGCGAGCGTCAGTGCTTCCTGGCAACCATTGGTGATAA
Source organism: Ectothiorhodospiraceae bacterium (assembly GCA_050485425.1). Lineage (GTDB taxonomy): Bacteria > Pseudomonadota > Gammaproteobacteria > Nitrococcales > Aquisalimonadaceae > LSCE01. The sequence goes on from JBJHBJ010000005.1 coordinate 105,021, forward strand.
CCAGTTCCTCGGGGTTGATCACGCAGCCCGCCTCGGTCATGCGCCGTGAAATCTGCCGGCGCAGTTCCGGCATGCCGGGCGGGAACTCGTAACCCAGCGCACGCAGCCGGTGCTTGCGGATCGATCGGGAAATGGCGCGTTCCAGCGAGGCCGTTGGCAGGTACTGTGGATCGGGTACCGCCGCACCGAGCTGGACGACACTCGGATCGTTGGCAGCCTTGAGCAGCCGGAGCACCATATCCTGACCGCTGACCGGCGTGGGTGTCGTACGGGGCGCCGAAGGCCCCGGCTGCGGCAGGCGATGGGACTGCCGCTGACGCACGTACATGCCGGAACGCTGCCGCGCCTCCACGTAACCGACATCCTCCAGCCAGCGATAGGCCGCTACCGCCGTGGACACGCTGACATCCCGCTGCCGGCTCAGCACCCGTACGCCCGGCAGCCGATCGCCGGGCCGATAGATGCCCTGCTCGATTCCATTCGCGAGCTCCCGGCCCAGTTGCTCATACAAGTGCAGTTCCGCTTGCTGCATGACAGTTCCTCCCGGCCACGACCAGTACAGATGTTAAAAGCACCCAACTGTACCGTATCAATAACCAATAACTGAATCTGTAATGCATCACACACCTTCCGTAGATTGAAGAACGCGCTGCGCATTCCCGCGACCACGCAAAAGGACGGTACACCCCGATGAACGGCTCTCTCAATCTGGAAACGGCCTCACGAAACGCTGAGGAACCGGCCGCGACGACGGCAGTCTGCTGGATGAATGGCGAGTTGATGCCTGCGCATCAGGCGCGCATCAGCGTGTTCGACCACGGCCTGCTCTACGGGGACGGAGTCTTCGAGGGTATCCGCTTCTACGAGGGCCGGGCCTTCCGGTTGGCCGAGCACCTGCAACGCCTGATGCTTTCGGCCCGTGCGCTGGCGCTACCCGTCCCTTACCACATCGACGTACTGACGCAGGCGGTTGACGACGTCATCGCTGCGTGTACGTTCCACAGCGGGTACCTGCGACTGGTGATCACGCGTGGCCGCGGCGCCCTGGGGCTGGATCCAGCTTCCTGCACCAGGCCGGAAGTCTTCGTCATTGCCGACCGACTGCGGCTGGTACATCAGCAGGTGCTGGAACGCGGTGCGCACCTGATCATTGCGTCCACCCGCCGACTGCCGGCCGACGGGCTCGACCCGCGTATCAAGAGCCTGAACTACCTCAACCATATCCTGGCGCGCATCGAGGCGAACCAGGCCGGTGCGGATGAAGCCATTCTGCTCAATGCGGCGGGACGCGTGGCCGAGGGCACGGCGGACAACATCTTCATCGCTCGCGACGGCCGGCTGCTGACGCCGCCCCCGGTGGAAGGTGCACTGGCCGGCGTGACACGGCAGGTGGTGCTGGAGCTGGCACGGGATGCAGGCGTGCCGGCCGAGGAGACGCCACTGGCCCCGTACGACCTCTACACGGCCGACGAATGCCTGCTCAGCGGGACTGCGGCTGAACTGATTCCGGTGGCCTCCATCGACGGACGGGCATTGCCGCACTGCCCGGGCCCGGTCTACCGGGAACTGCAGCGGCGCTTTCATCGGCTGACCGGCCAGGAGGAGGCATCATGAGCAACCGGACTGCATGCACCCTGCTTGCCCTTTCACTGTCGGCCGCCTTGCTTGCAGGCTGCGGAGCACCGGATCGACTTCCGCAACTCCAGGGGCAAGTGTGCGATTTCCGCTACCGCACCCTGGGCACCACGAAGGTGGTGACGGACCGGGAAACCCTGATTCACCGCGGGTTCGGCTGGCGGCGGGCGGAACCGCAAGGCTGCGCCACCGGCACGCTGATCCACACATTGCCGGATGGCAGCGCGTACCGGTTTGCCGAGGGCGCTCTGGACCACACGATGCCCGGTGGCCAGGCCGCCCGGCTGACGGGAGGTTCGTGGCCGGCGTTTACGGACATGACGTTCCGAGCGGCCTGGCCACGTACCAGAATCCAGGGCACGGTCATGAACGCGGGCCCCCTTCATGCCTATGGCCTCGCGGAAGACGGCACGCTCTGGGACATCCGTCTGGATGAATCCGGCAACATTCTCCACGCTGGCGCCGTGGAGCGGCTCCCGGACGGCTGGAAACCGCTGGCCATCGATGCGCCGGCCGGCCTGCGCGTGGCGATACTCGCCTCCAACGGCGAACGGACCATGCTGTTCCACTATCGCATGCGATAGCCCCGCAAACGCTCACGGCCGGTCGCTGTGCCCGAGCCGGGAGAGGGGCAATGGTGCATCGTCCTTGATCGTCTGAATTGCGAAATTGCTGCGAATGTCGCTGATCCATGGCAGGCGCAGCAATGTTCCGGTGAGAAACGTCTCATACGCGGCCAGATCCGGCACCACCACCTGCAACAGGAAATCCGACTCGCCGGAAACCAGGTGGGCCGATATCACCTCCGGTAGCGCGATGATGGCATCCCGGAAGGCATTGGCCTGCTCCTCGTGGTGCCGTTGTACCTTGATGCCGACGAAAACTGTCAGGCCCAGGCCGATCTCGCGACGGCCGAGCGATGCGCTGTACCCCCGAATCACTCCCGCCTCCTCCAGCAAGCGTACGCGGCGCAGGCAGGGCGAGGGCGAGAGACTGACTTCCTCGGCCAGTTGCACGTTGGTCAGGCGCGCATTGCGCTGCAGCGCGGCCAGGATACGGCGGTCGATGGCGTCGAGCTTATGCTTTGGCATAAGTATAACTTTTACTAGTTAGTATTAGATGAATATACCAATAATAATGGCGATTTGAGCTTAAATAGCAAGCACCTGCTGCGCTCTTTTATATAGCCTGTTGCAAAAGGTTTCCGGAGCGCAGGCCTCGTCATGGACCTCTGGCTGTTTATCGGTGCGTTGGTGGTCGTCTACCTCATTCCCGGTCCGGACATGATTCTGATCCTGCAGACCGGGGCCAGCCGGGGTCGACCACAGGCCCTGGCGACTGTCAGCGGGCTCGCCCTGGCCCGGGGGCTTCACGTCACGCTGGCGGCACTGGGTCTGGCCGCACTGTTCAGGTCCGCACCCTGGACGTTCGAGGTGGCGCGCGGGCTGGGGGCCAGCTACCTGATCTGGCTCGCGACACGCGTTCTGACGCAGACGCCGGACCGAATACATGCGATCACCGACTCGGAGACGACAAGCGGCCATTGCCTCCGCGCGGCCTGGCGTCGCGGGCTGCTAACCAATTTGCTGAATCCGAAGTCGCTCCTGTTCTGCTCGACACTGCTACCGCAGTTCATGCACCCGGAGGGGAGCCTGGCACTGCAGTTCGCCTGGCTCGGCGCGATTCTCGTCGGAACAGGGGTCCTGTTCGATCTGGTTTACGCCACTGCAGGCGTGAAGCTCGGCCACATGGCCAGCACGAGACCAGGCCTGCAACGGCTGCAGCACCGGGTACTTGCCGGGGTGCTCGCCGGCTTCGGCATCCACCTCCTGCTGGAGGGCACGGCGCCGTGGAACGGGCTCGCCTGACCTCAGGCGGCAAAACACCATGCCCGGTCTATAGTTAGGATTGTCTCCGGCACCGGGCCCCGGCCCATTCTCCAACAGGGGGGGGATGCAAAGAATGCGCAGCCTGCTGGTTCGGGAAGTCATGGCGAAGCACCCCCCGGCCATTCCGGTCGGGACGGACTTGCGAGACGTGGTGGACACTCTGCTGGGGCATCACCTGACAGGACTACCGGTCATCGACTCTGGTGACCATGTGATCGGCTTTGTGTCGGAGCAGGATTGCCTGCGCGCCTTGCTGGTATCCAGCTACCACGCCGAGGGCAACCCGAAGGTGGAAGACGTGATGCACCACCCGCCGCTGACCGTGAATCTGCAGGACGCCGTCGTGGACGTTGCCGAGCAGATGCTTACCCAGAAGCCGAAGATCTATCCCGTTCTGGACGACGAGCACAGGCTTGCCGGCATGCTGACGCGCCACCAGGTGCTCCGCGCGGTCAGGAACCGGCTATTGGTCACGGCCTAGTGTCCCGTAACCTCTCCAGAAACTCGTTCTTGCTGATCACATCGCCATACTTGCTGTCGATGTCGAACAGATTGGCCTCGTGCGGAGCGTTGTGACGGTCGCCCACGGCCTCGCGAATCACCATGACCCGGAAACCATGCTGCACGCCATCCACCGCGGTGGCGCGGATACAGCCACTGGTGGAACAGCCGATCAACGCGATGGTGTCGACACTCTGAGCCCGTAATGTTGACGCCAGAGAAGTACCGAAAAAACTGCTGGGATACTGTTTGCTGATCACCAACTCACCGGGAAGCGGCTGCACTTCCTCGCAGAACGCCGCATAGGGGTTACCTTCCACCATCGCCTTCATCACAGGCGCCTTTTTTACCCACACACCGCCGTCCGCGAAACCGGCCGCATGGTACCTGATGTTCGTGTGCACCAAGGGCATCGACGCTTTCCGGGCCGCCGCCAGCACATCACGGGCATGCGGTATAGCCTCCACCACGCCGGGCGCATACAAGGGGGCACCCGGCATCGTGTACCCCTGCATGAAGTCGATCACCAGGAGCGCGGTCTTCTCGCCGAAGCCGATACGACTGTCCCAGACGCCCTTGTAGTTATCGGTAACGTCGGAGGTCATGCGCCCTCCTCCAGCGGAACCACGACCGGCGATCTCGCGGGATAACGTCCGCTCAGTAGCGCACCGGCGTTCGGAACCACGGGCTCCAGGCCCAGATGGTCAAGCATGCGCCGGGCGGTACAGACCGCCGTCGACGTCACCGGAATACCAAGCCGGTCCTCCACCACCTGAATGGCCGGCAAAGACGGCATCTGCACGCAGGCGGAAAGCACCACGGCGTCCACGTTGCCAACGTTCAGGCTACCGACATCCTCAACCAGATCCATGGGGTTTCGGCAACCCACCTGCAGGTTATCGGGAATCTCGAAGCAGCGTGCATCCACCACCTCGATACCTTCATTCTCGATGTACGCCACCACCTGATCGGTGAGAGGCCGCATGTAAGGCGCCAGCAGGGAAATGCGCTTGGCCCCCATGATCTGCAACCCTTCGATCAGCGCTCCCGCCGACGTCATCACCGGTGCCTCGCAGTGATTTTCTCTGGCCACGGCGGTGAGTTCCTCCTCAACCTGGCGGTGATACCCCGGCCCCATCGCCATGATGGCCACCAGGCAAGCCGTGCTCATGACATCGACCCGGGCGTCCGCCAGTTCGGCCGCGCAGCGCAGGCCCTCGCGGTTCATCGCCTCCAGCTCTTCGCGGGTTACCTTGTGCATGCGCATGCGGCTGGAATGAAACGTAAACCGCTCGGGGTGAACCGCCTCCCGCGCACGCAGCATGGCGGGAATCTCGGTTTCCATCGTGGTGTTGGAACTGGGCACGATCTGACCGATTCGAAATTGCCTGGACATCTGTCTGCCTCCTTACTCCGTCACAACCGCGCTGGCCTGAAACTGGGACCCGAGGAAATCCCCAAAGCCACGGAAGAATCCCTCGTAGTCATCCCACGGAATCATGTGACCGGCGTCGGGGACGTGGTTGATCCGCAGACTGGGAAGCAGGCGCTGCATTTCCTGCTCATCCTCGGGCAGGATCACGCCACCCTTGCCTGCAACCATGAGCAGCGTGGGTACGTCGATATGCGGGAGATCCGCATGTATATCGTCCTCATGGAAACCGTTGAAAGCATCCACCACTGCCTTCTCGCTGCAGGTATGCAGCCATTCCGCCCGCAGGCGCAGTTGCTCGTCTGTCCATGTGGGGCAGTAACCGCGCATGGTTTCCAGATCACAGCCACGCCGGGCGTCACGGATGGAATCCACGTACCACGGAAGCTTGCTGGGATAAGGCCGCCGGCCGGGCCCTGAGACGGGCGGATCCACCAACACCAGGCGAGCGAGACCACCGGGCCCGCGACGCGCGGCCCGTATACCGAACCTCGCACCCATGGAGTGGCCCACCAGGACGTAATTGCGCAGCCCCAAAGCACCAGCGAACGCAATGATGTCGTCGGCGCAGGTGTCGATGCCGTAATCCAGATGGTCCCCGGTTTCGGACAATCCTCGGCCACGCACATCGAGCACGTAGGTATCGAACAGCCTGCCCAGCCGTTCGGCAACGAAGCCCCAGGTCACCGCCGGGCTGGTGATGCCCGGCACCAGCACCAGTGCCGGCCCCTTGCCGCCATAGCGGAGGTAATGCTGGCGGATGCCGTTCGCGTTGACGTGCGCACCGTACAGGAACGAACTGTTCATGCTGCCGACCCCTCCGTCGTCGTGGGTTCGCGCAACGGGGTCTGGAACACGTCGTAGGCGAACACCCAGGACGGATCCTCGTCGAAGCGCAGCCAGGTATTGTTGTGGGAAACTGTCTGAACGCGGGACGTACGCTCGAAGCGGTTGGCGCGATAGAGCGCGAATGCCGTCTCGTAGTCATCCAGCCCTGCTTCGTCCAGGCAGCGGACCAGCATGGCCGCATCCTCGATGGCCATGGCCGCGCCCTGCGCCATATGCGGCTTCATCGGATGACAGGCATCGCCCAGCAGCACCATCCGGTTCCGGCTCCACAGGGGAAGGGGCTTGCGTTCCAGCAGGGGCCATTTGGTGACGTGGTCGGTGGCCTCGATCAAGGCTTGAACTTCCGGGTGGTAACCCTCGAACGCCTTTCGCATCTCGTCCCGGCTGCTGTCCACCCAACTGGTACCATGCGGCCAATCCGGTTCCGGCACGCCGGTCACGTAGTAGTACTCCTCGCGAGCGCCGTCCACGTAATACACCATCATGTGACGGTCGTCGGTCCACCATTTCACGCAGGCGTCCAGTTCCAGGCCGCTGGCACGCAGCCGCCGAGCGGATAACACCGCCCTGTGCGCAACGTACCCGCTGTAGATCGGGGCCTCCGGCCCCAGCAATGTCTCCCGAATTCGGGAATTGATGCCATCGGCACCAATGACGATATCCGCCTCGTCGGTGGATCCGTCGCTAAAGGTCAGCACGACGCGATCGCCCTCGTCCCGAACCTGATCGAGGCGCTTGCCGAACTGAATCGTGCTCTGGTCGATGGTGGAGACCATCAGCCGATGCAGATCGCCGCGATGGACGGTCAGGTAGGAGGCACCGTATTCCTTCAGTGCAAAATCACCCAGGGGGACGCGTGCATCATAGGCTCCGGTGAAACCGTCTCGGCTGAACCAGTGATCCGGATGGGAGCCATCCGCGTTCAACCTGTCCTCGATCCCGAGCCGACGCATCACCTTCATGACGTTCGGCCCAAGATGAATTCCGGCACCCAGCCGGTCGATCTGGGGAGCCTGCTCGAAAACCTTGGTCCGGTAGCCGGCCTGCTGTAGCAGCGTAGCGGCGGCTGCGCCGCCCAGGCCGGCACCAACCACGGCGATGGTGGGCTGATGCGTCATCGTGCGTTCCTCATGTTAGTCATCACCTTTGAAGCGCCATCACGGACATGCTGTATCTCTCACCTTTTTTGAGGGTATACACCATTTATTTGTCGGTCAACAAAGGACGCACAACCAGCAGCCAACACAAAAACACATGAAGAAAATAATGTTTTATTAATTTATTTCATTGGTTTATGTTGCATGACCTATACTGCTTGCAGTATGACGATGGCTGATGCTATACATAGGAAAACGTGGATATTTAAACGTATGCACCTATTTTGTGCGACGCATCATTAAGCGCACTCAATAAGGGCGGATTTGTAACCAGGAGCCGGAGCCATGCCCGTCAGCCAGACAGAACTGACCCAGATGTTCGAGCACGTGCTACGCCTGTCGAAGGTGGACGAAACCCAGAGCGTGGCGGTTCTGAAGAGCCACTACTCAAATGAGCGCAGCGTGGCCGCTGCCATGGACGCCGCCCAGAGACTCGGCGCGAAGGTCTACGGGGTGGATCTGCCCGCCTTCAATCACGAAAAGGCCATGGGAAACGACCTCACGGCCTATGTCGGCCACACCGCACTTACCAACCACCCCGCGGCGCAACAGGCACTGATGGCCGCCGACCTGGTGGTGGACACGATGATGCTTCTGCACTCCCCGGAGCAGGAGGCCATCCTGAAGTCGGGCACACGGATTCTGCTGGCGGTGGAACCGCCGGAAATGCTTGCCAGGATGTTGCCCAATGAAGAAGACAAGGCGCGCGTCGTGGCGGCGCAGCGCATATTCGAACAGGCCCGGACCTTCAAGGTCACCTCGAAGTCGGGCACGGATTTCTCGGCGGAACTGGGACAATATCCCATCGTCACCGAGTACGGTTTCTCCGACGAACCCGGCCGCTGGGACCACTGGCCCAGCGGCTTTCTTTTTTCCTGGCCCAACGAGGGCACGGCTAACGGGAAGCTGGTGCTTGATATCGGCGACATCATGCTTCCCTTCAAAATGTACATCCGCGACCAGCCCGTGACCCTGGAGATCCGCGACGGCTTCATCACGGAAATCCGCGGCGGTTTCGAAGCCGAGTATTTGCGCGACTACATGCGCTACTTCGACGACCCGGACGTGTACGCCATCTCCCATATCGGCTGGGGTTTGCAGCCCCGCGCCCAGTGGACTGCGCAGAAGCTGCACGACAAGAATGACGCCATCGGCATGGATGCACGTGCGTTCTACGGCAACTTCCTGTTCTCCACCGGCCCCAACACCGAGGTCGGCGGCCCGCGCAACACCCCGTGCCACATGGATATTCCCCTGCGCAACTGCAGCGTCTACCTGGACGACAAGGCTGTAGTACTGGACGGAGATGTGGTCGCACCCGAAGAATCACGGGTCACAGCGCGAAGCATGCCGAACACCTCGCAGAAGGCCGTCAACGAGTGATCCGGCTTGACGCGCGATTCGTTCTCTAACCCACATCGCGCAGCCACCGGGAGACAGCCACTATGGGCAAACCGATCACGCTCAGGGTCAACGGCGAGACGCACACGCTGGAGCTCTCGCCCGACACGCCTCTGCTTTACGTGCTGCGCAACGACCTAATGCTGAACGGCCCCAAATATGGCTGTGGCCTTGGCGAATGCGGTGCCTGCACCGTGCTGGTGGGCAACTACGCGGCGCGCTCCTGCGTCCTGCCCATCGGCAAGGTCGGGGACCGCCCCGTCACCACGCTGGAGGGCCTCGGCACCGCGGACCGGCCCGACCCGGTACAGCAAGCTTTCATTGAAGAACAAGCCGCCCAGTGCGGCTATTGCCTGAACGGCATGATCATGACCGTCAAGGCTTTGCTGCTACACGAACCGAACCCCGACGAGGAGCGCATCAGGCATGCGCTGCGGCACAACCTGTGCCGTTGCGGCACGCATCTGGAGATCATGAACGCGGCCCGCCGCGCCGCCGCCCAGGAGTGCGGACAGTGAGCGGCGGCGCCACCCCGCTGCGGCCGGAAACGGACAATGAACCACTTTACGGGGTGGTCATTCGCCCTCCGAACTACGGCCTGGCTGATGGCCGCTTCCACGCAGACATCTTGTCCGCAGTTACACGAGAACCAACGACCGCCGGTGTCCGGCTGATTACCCGAGGGGCGTTCGTTGGCCTGGTCGCCGATCGTCCTGAACGGGCCCGCCAGGCAGCCCGGGAGATACGACTGCAATGGCGCAGCACAGCCAAGACCTCCCTCGACACCGCTTCAACGGCCTTGGAGCAACAAACCGAACTCGCCAGGAATACTGGCGGAGAAGTCGTTCGCGGTCGCTACGCCTGGCCCAACCGCATGCGCTGGGGCTTGCATCCGGGCTGGATCACCGCTCAATACGGCCCCGGAGGACTAACCGTCTGGGCGGATTCCCAGGCACCGGAACTGCTCCGCGCAGAACTGGCCATGCTCTGCGAATTGGACCGGGAACGCATTACGCTCATAGGAAAAACAAGTAACGGCCTCATTCGCGACTGCGTCGACGATGCCGCAGCGGATGCCGCACTCATGGCTCGGGCCGTGAACGGCACGGTCAGGGTCAGGCTGTCAGCGGATTACGCGCGCGATGTCGCTGCGCTCGGAGGCGGGCAATGCCTGGACTTCTCTGCGACAACCTCCAGCGATGGCGACATCATCACCTACCAGTGCAAACAGCAACAGCCCGGCAATTATGCCCCCGTGCTGGCACTACTGCTGGCCGGCGACACCGGCAAACATCCTCACTCCGCAAATCACGAGAACCGCGCATCAACGCCTCCGTACCATTTCAGACAGAGTCGGATAGCTCTGCGGGATGGCGACGAGGCCTGGTATCTGCCCGAACTGGATGGTGTGCAGCAAACTTTCGCGCGCGAGTCATTTATCGACGAAGTCGCGGAAGCCATGAATACGGACCCGGTCGCCCTGCGCCGGCGGCACCTGCGGGACGAACGCGGCTTGGCACTGATCGAATCGGTAAGCCGGCGCGCCGCCTGGCAATGGCCACCTGACCGCGACAGACGCAACACCAAACAGGCCAAGGTGCGGGGCAGCGGTTTCGCCTATGGCCACACCCCGGACCGCGCCGGCGAATTGGAGCACGGAACACGCTCAGCCTGGATTGTGGACCTGGAAGTGGACACCATCACGGGCGACGTAAAACTCACTCGCCTTGTGGTCGGCCAGGACGACGGCAGAGAGGCGGATCAGGAGGCGCTGAAACAGCAACTCCAGGAGCAGCTCCTGGGACAGCGCCGGCAACTGTTGGCATCGCATGATGCGGTCGACGCATGGCCCTTGCACACAAAGCCCCACGAGACGGAACCGCAGACAACCCTCCCCGCAAGGCCGGCCCAATTGCCGGAGATCATCGCACTAACTCCCGAGGCATCGCCTGCTTCGCCTCCTGCCCGAATCGCCACGACCACGCTGGAACCGGGTGTCGCCGCGATCGCCAACGCGCTGCACGACGCCACGGGGGAACGCTTTCGGCAACCGCCATTCACGCCGGAACGAATCAGGGCTGCTCTTCAGGGCAGCCGAAAAGAACGAAGCCGACACCGCCGTTGGCCATATTTGCTTGGTGCCGCCACCGCAGCCGCCGTGGTGACCACCGCCTTTCCCTGGAAGCCGGCCATGGACCCGATCAGCCGGCCCCCGGCAAACCTCTATTCCGAGGAAACCATCGAGCGCGGCAGACTGGTGGCATCGGCCAGCTTCTGCATGGAATGCCACACCGCGCCCGGAGGCAGGACCAACGCTGGCGGGCGGGAGTTCGACACACCCTACGGCAAGCTATACAGCACCAACATTACGCCGGATGAGGACACCGGTATCGGCCGATGGTCCTACAGTGCGTTCGAACGGGCAATGCGCCAGGGCGTAAGCCGCGATGGCCGCCATCTGTACCCGGTGTTCCCATACACGGCGTTCGCCGGAATGAGCGACACGGACATGCAGGCACTGTACGCCTATCTGATGGCGCAACCCGCCGAACCAAACGAGACGCCGACCGCGGAAATGGCCTTCCCCTTCGGCTTTCGCTCCCTGATGGCGGGCTGGAACGCGGTTTTCCACGATGACAGCCGCTTCGTGCCCGCCCCGGACAAATCACCGGTATGGAATCGCGGCGCCTACCTGGCGGAGAGCATGGCGCATTGCAGCGCCTGCCACACACCAAGAAACGCCGTGGGTGCGGAAAAAGGCGGTTTCGCGAGGCTCGGCGGTGGGCTCGTGGACGGATGGGAAGCACCGCCGCTGAACACGTTGTCACACGCGCCGGTTCCGTGGACCGAGGAAAGTCTTTATCAATACCTCCGCGAAGGCTACGCGGACCACCACGGCGTGGCTGCCGGCCCCATGGCACCCGTGGTGGAAGGCCTGCGAGAGCTGCCGGACGAGGACGTCCGCGCGATTGCCGTATACACCGCCTCTCTGATGGAACCGGCCACACCCGAAACGCCGACCGTCCAAGCCCGACCCAGCGTCGAGGACAGTCCATTGAAGATTGCTGCGGGCGAACGCGTCTTCCAGGGAAGTTGCGCCGCCTGCCATGACAGCGGCGGCGCACCGTCGATAACCGCCGCGCACACCTCCCTGGCACTGAACAGCAACCTGCACAGCCCGCTTCCGAACAACACCATTCAGGTAATCCTGCACGGCGCGAACGTGCCCGGCTCCACGCTGGCAGACATGCCCGGATTCGCGGACAGCCTGAATGACGATCAGGTCGCCAGCCTGCTGGCCTACCTGCGCCATCGGTTCGCCCCGGACAAGCCGGCGTGGACCGACACCACCTCAACCATCCGCGAACTACGAACCAAGGGCACACATTAGACCGAAACAACCGAAGGCGTTCACTAGGGGTGGGCAGCTCGCGTCGGGCAGCCCGAACAATGAGGTATATCGCATGGCAGAAAACAAGTGGCTGATTTTCTGGGTCTTTCTGATATTCATCAGTTACCTCGTGCCGTACACGGTACTGCGCGAGGTGCAGGCCTGGTGGGGGGCGTTCCTGTTCTGGAACGTCATCGGACTACTGGTGATCCTGGCCAACTACCAGATCACCCGTGACTGGGAGGACGACCAATGAGCGCCGCAGCAATCTGGTGGGGGATCGCAATCTATCTGGTCATCGCCGTACTGGTCGCCATCCTCGCCCGTCGGGGTAAATCGACCGATATGTCCTCCTACTTCCTGGGCAACAGGAAGATGAACGGACTGGTATCAGCGATGAGTTACAGCGCAACAACCTACAGCGCATTCATGATGGTCGGGCTGGCTGGCCTCACCTACGCCGGCGGCGTGGGGGCCCTGGGCTTCGAGATCATTTACTTCGCCGGCGTTTCGTTGATCGCAATTTTCGGTCCGAAGTTCTGGCGGGTCGGCAAGAAGTTCGGATTCGTCACTCCCAGCGAGATGCTCGGTCATCGCTACGGCAGCAAATGGGTTGCAGTAGTCATCGCGGTGTTCAGCTGCGTGTTCCTGATTCCCTACGCGGCGGTGCAGCTCACCGGCATCGGTTATCTGATGAGCGGCATGACCGATGGCGCCATTCCTTTCACGACCGGGGTCATGCTGGCAACGGGGATAGCGATCGTTTTTTCCTACATTGCAGGCATCCGGTCGGTCATGTGGACGGATTCGCTGCAGGCCGTACTGATGATCGTCGCATCCACGCTGGTTGCCATCGTGGTCTTGTCGCACCTGGGCGGATTCCAGGGCCTGTTCACGACACTGGAAACGAATGCGCCAGCCTCTCTGACGGTACCCGGGCCCGGTCTGTTCAGCTTCATCACATTCCTGGGTCTCACCATACCCTGGTTCTTCTTCTGTCTGTCCAATCCGCAGGTAAGCCAACGGCTGTTCATGCCCTCCTCGCTGAAGTCCATGCGACAGATGCTCATGGGCTTCCTCGCGTTCGGATTCATCTACACGCTGATCTCGGTGCTGTGGGGGTTTTCCGCGCTGGCGGCATTCCCTGATCTGGATCGCGCCGACATGGCCACGTCGACGCTGCTCTCCTCCGACATGGTTCCACCCGTGCTGGGGGTGGCGGTCATGATCGGCATTATGGCGGCAGCCATCTCCACTATCGACTCGATCATGCTGACGCTGTCGTCGATGTTTGCGCGTGACGTCTACGGCAACCTGACTGCAAAACCGAGCGAACAGACCCAGCTCACGGTGGGCAAGGTTGTCATTCCGGTGATTGCCGTCATGGCCTGGGCCTTCGCCCAGTTGCAGCTTGACCTCATCGCCGTGCTGTCGGTCGCGGCATCAGCCGGGCTCGTTGTGATCGTGCCCGCCATCGTCGGCGCCTTCTACTGGCGGCGCGGCACCGTTCCCGGCGTCGTGGCCAGTGTCGTGGGTACCGGTCTGTTCGTGCTCTACGTCCAAGCGACGGGTAATTCCTTCATGGGTCTGCCGGCCGGTGTGCTGGGACTACCCGTGGCCACTACGCTATTCGTCGGCGTAAGCCTGCTGACCAAGGCACCGGCGGAAGTGGATGAAGCGTTCATCCCCCGCCGGGCAAGTGGCAGTAGCAGCACCAGTCAACAGACCGCACGCGAAGCAGCGACACCGTAAAACCGTCACGTCCTTAAGCATGTTGACCAGCGGTCATGAGCAACAGGTTCATGGCCGCTTTTTATGGTGTATACGTTTTAAACAAAAATTTAGAATATGAAAAGTCACCGATTCAAAGCCAAAAAATAATATTAAGCTATTGTTATATAATATAATTTATAAAACATCAGAGACCATCAACATAACACCCCACTCCTCTTTTCTAGTGCATGCACCATTAATGCGCAACTGTCGTCTCGCTTGCACCGTAGCGAATCAGAGCCCACGCCGTTGAAATCATCCTCTGTCGGTCCACCTCCGCCCAGGCGTTTCAATCGGCAGCACAAGGACGCGCAACATATTGCTTTCAATTACTTTTTTACTTTCTTTTCCAGCTTGCAGAAAGCCTTCCAGGCAAGCTGCCGATCAGCGTTGATCAGGCACAGAATGTGCAGTGTACGTCATAACGTCGCTGCGACTCTCCGGCGGCGCCAGGATCCAACTTCTGAAACGAAGGAGCCGAGGCATGGCCAGCTACGTTCTGAACACCTGGTATCCAGCAGCGTGGTCCCGGGATATTCAGCAGAGCCTCAACAAGCGACGCGTCGTCGAGCAGGACATCGTGCTTTACCGGACCCGGCAATCGGAGGTGGTTGCGATGGAGGACATGTGTCCGCACCGCCTTCTGCCGCTCTCCATGGGCAAGCTCAAAGGGGATGCCATCGAATGCGGCTATCACGGCATGACCTTCGACTGCTCCGGCCAGTGCGTCAGAGTCCCCGGACAAAAGACGATACCGCCGCGTGCGAAGGTTCGTACCTATCCGGTGTGCGAGAAGATGGGCCTGGTCTGGATCTGGATGGGTGATCCAGACCTCGCCGACCCCATGCAGATTCTCCACCTTCCCCAGTACGACGATCCGCGATGGAGTGTGGTCGAAGGCGATGCGCTGGAGATCGGCTCCAACTACCTGAATCTGGCAGACAACCTCTGCGACCCGGCGCACGTAAGTTTCGTTCACCAAAGCACTCTGGGGAACGCCGCAAGCGAGGACGTCCCGGTTCGGAACGAAGTACAGGACGGCAAGATTCTGTCCTGGCGCTGGATATTGGACGCGCCGCCCATTCCGATATTCCGCAGATTCGGCAGCTTCAGCGGAAACGTGGATCGCTGGCACTACTACCACTATCACGCCCCGAGCATTGCCATTATCGACTTCGGTAGCGCCGATACCGGCACCGGAGCGCCGGAAGGCAACCGCGAAGACTGCATGCAGATCTATGCGTGCCACTTCATCACGCCGGTGGACGAACACCGCTCAATCGATCACTGGATGCACATCAAGAACTTCCCGGCGGACGAGGCGACCAACGCCGCGCTCTCGGATGCGCTGCGCGAGGCCTTCCAGGAAGACAAGACCATTCTGGAAGCGATCGAACGCAACGAGATCGCCCACCCCGACCGGGAGAAAGTGCGTATCGCAGTGGATGCGGCGCCAGTCCGCATGCGGCGGATGGTGGAGGCAATGATCGCCGCTGAACGAGACACCACGTCCCCGCGACCCTCGGTTGCCGAAGCCCGCAAGGCACTGAACAGCTAATACCGTTAACGGAGAAACCCATGAAACGTCGCATTCTTGCAGTGACCCTCGCCGCACTCGGCCTGATTGCCACCGGCTCCGGCTCGGCCAACGAGTTCCCCAGCAAACCGATTTCCCTGGTCGTGGTTTGGCCCGCGGGCGGTGCCCATGACGTAGCCGCCCGGCTGCTTGCGGAATACGCGGGCGAGCATTTGCCGGTCACCGTGGTGGTGGAAAACGTCACCGGCGCCGCCGGATCCAACGGCATGCGGCATGTGGAGCGCGCCCGCCCGGATGGCTACACCATCGGCCTGATGGGCATGCATGCGCTGGTGCAGAGTTTCATGAACCCGAACGCACCCTCGCTGGACGCCCTGCAGCCGCTAGCCTTTGTCAGTTCCGAGCCAGGCGCCCTGCAGATTCGTGCGGACGCCGGCATCGACACGCTGGACGAGTACATCGCCGCATTGCGGGAGGAGCCCGGTTCGATCATCCACGGCAATGACGCCATGGGTGGAAACACCTTCGTCTTCGCATCCCGGGTAGAAAATTTCTTCGGCATCGAGATGACCCGGGTGCCTTACGGCGGGCATGCGCCGAATACGGCAGCGCTGATTTCGGGTGAAATCCAGTCCGCCACCCTGCCGGTGCCTCAAATCGCCCAGCACCACGAGTCCGGTGCGATCAAGGTGCTCGGCGTGATGGGCGAGGAGCGCCATTTCATGCTGCCCGACGTGCCCACCTTCAAGGAACAGGGCCATGATCTGGTATCCGGCGACTACTACATGCTGTTCATGCCGAAGAATGTCCCGGCGGAGGTTGCCGAGAAACTGGAAGCGGCTTTCCTGGCCGCTATGGAAGACGAACGCTTCCAGCAGCGGGCACGGCAGGTCGGGCTGGAAATCCTGCCGGCCGGCATGGAAGGAGCTAGCGCGGCACTGGACGAGCAGGTGGAAACAATCTATCCGATCCTGCTCGAATACGGCCTGGTTCACGAGTCGCTGAAGCGCTGATCGTGGCGTCCCCCTCGTACCACACGCCTGAACTACCCGGCGCAGAGGACGCGCAAGCCCAGGGAGAGGCTGCCACGCGGCCTGCTCCCTGGGCGCTGGTCAATCTCGGCACCGGGATGTTCTTCCTGCTATGGGCAGCAACCGGCTGGCATGCCGCACTGACCAATACCCAATTGATGTTCGCCGCTCAACGCGGCTGGCTGTCGCCGGGTGCGACGCTGTTCCCGTTCATCGTTCTCACTTCCCTGACCGTCGGAGGACTGGTCCTGCTGCTGATGGGCCTGGTCAGGGTACGCAGCATTATCGCCTGGGACCGGGATATCGACTGGGCCCAGCATGGGTACGCCATTGCATTGGTGCTCAGCCTGCTCACCTACGTGCCCGTCATGCAGGCCATCGGCTTCCTGCCGGCCACGCTGCTGTTCTGCTGCGCCTGGTTGTTCACCCTTAGCCGGCGCATCGTCCGCGACGCGTTTCGCGTCATGGCCGTCGCCTTGATTTCATCGGCCCTCATCGCCGGGCTTATCCATCTGGTGTTCGTACAACTCGTGAGGGTGCCGTTGCCGTGAGGGCCTGCGCATGATTCTCGAAGAATTCGCCGCCGCGATGCTGGCCATACTCTCCTCGCCGCAGGCGCTGATGCTGACCTTCATGGCCGTGGCGTTGGGCATTGTTCTCGGCGCCCTGCCCGGCATCAGTTCCACGATGGCCATCGCTGTCCTTCTGCCGGTGAGCTTCGGCATGGATCCGCAACTGGCCATCCTGTTCCTTCTGTCGGTGTTCATCTCCAGCGTCTACGGCGGTTCCATTAGCGCCATACTGATCAACATACCCGGCACCCCCGCCGCCATCGTCACGCAGATGGACGAGTATCCGATGACCCGCGCCGGGCGCGGGGGTCAGGCTCTGAAGTACGCCCTAGTCGCATCCACCGTCGGCGGACTTATCGGCATTCTGCTGCTGATCGTGGTTTCGCCGCTGATGGCGCGCGCCGCCATGAGCCTCCGCAGCCCCGAGTTCGCAATGATCGCTGTCCTGGGGTTGGTACTGCTGGCCTACGCCTCGCACCGCTCCCCCGTTCGAGGCATTCTGGTCGGCGCCATCGGCCTGCTTTGCGGCATGGTGGGCTTCGACATGATTACCGATGTCCCCCGCTTCGAATACGGCAACCCTGCCCTGCAAGGCGGCGTTGATGTTGTAACGATGATGCTGGGTATTTTCGGCCTGGCGGAGGTCATGAAGAACCTGTCCTCCTCCGCCCACCCGACCCACAACCGTCCGGAGATCGGCCACACCCGTTTGCCGCTGTCAGACCTGCTCGGGCGCTGGAAATCAATGCTGCGCGGGTCTTCCATCGGCGCCATCGTCGGCTGCATTCCGGCAGTCGGCTCATCCATCGCAGTGTCCATCGCCTATGCCCAGGAGGTTCGCTTCTCCCGCAACAGGGAATCGTTCGGCAAAGGCAACCCGGACGGCGTGGTCGCCCCCGAATCCGCCAACAGCTCAAGCATCGGCGGCTCCTTGATACCGATGATGACACTGGGCATACCGGGGGACACCATCACCGCCGTGCTGATGGGCGCGCTATTGATGCATGGACTGCGCCCAGGGCCTTTGCTATTCAGCAACAACCCGGAATTCTTCGCCGGCGTCTACGCCGCGCTTTTCGTCGGAGTGGCCGTTACGCTGCTGCTGGGGCTGATGATGGCGCGGGGCGTGGTCGCGGTCATGCGCATCCCGCCGCGCATTCTGCTGATAGGAATCGCCGTGCTGTGCGTTGTGGGCGCCTACGCGATTCGCAACAACATCTCAGATGTCTACATCATGATTTTCTTCGGCTGCGTGGGCTACGTACTGCACCTGTTGCGACTGCCCTCCGCTCCGCTCGCCTTTGGGCTGATACTCGGGCCCATTCTGGAAGAAAACCTGAGGCGGGCCCTGCTATTGAACAGGGGGTCCTGGAGTGTGTTCATCGAACGTCCGATCTCGCTGGCGCTGCTCGTACTGACCATACTGGTGATCCTGCTGCCGCTGTGCACCGCGTTGATCGGCAGGCTGCGTCAGGCGAAGGCGGCAGAAGCCCCCTGAGCACCAGCGGCTTTGCTTTCACGCAGTCGGGTCGCAACAACATCCGGCGTGAACGGAGGTTGTCGGAAGCGCACGCCGGTCGCATTGAACAGCGCAGCGGCAATGGCCGGAGCCGCAGGCAGGGAGGCTGACTCCCCTACCCCCAGGGGCGGCTCCGATGGGCGTTCCATCAACATCACATCGATCATCGGAAGCTCGGGGAACGTAAGAATCGGGTACCCCCCCCATTCCAGGCTGACGACGCCTTTTCCGTCGAACTCCACCCGTTCCTTGAGCACGCGGCTCAGTGACTGCACCACATTACCGTGCACCTGATGCCTGACCCCGGCTGGATTGATCATCAAGCCGGCATCCTGCCCCACTACGACACGCCGCAGCAGGATGCGGCCGGTCTCCGGCTCCACCTCGAGTTCCACCACCCAGGCAGCCATGGCGGCACCAAAACCCGGAAATTTGCTATGCACATAATGCGCGTACGCGAAACCTCTGCCGAACGACCATCCCTCCTGCACATCCTGGGGTGCCGGCGTCCCCCAGTCTGCCCGTTCGGCGACGGCCTCTATCAACGCAATCGGACGCGCCTCGGCAAGATGACGCAGGCGAAACGCCACGGGGTCGACACCGGCCTCGGCCGCCAGCTCGTCCATGAAGGATTCGTGCGCAAAGCTGTTCGGCAGGGCCGAGACACCGCGCAGCCAGGAAGCACGAACGATCGGGGCCGTGTCGTCACAGGAAATTCGCATTGTGGGATACAGATAGGGCGGCACGGCCGTTCGGTCGCCCATCTGCAGCACCCGGGCCACCGGTTCACGCATACCGGTCAGCAGTGAAGCCAGCAGCGGGCCGTCGTTGGAGGGATAGCGGCTGACAAAATCGTAATGGGCCAGACCGCCGTCCGGACCGAGACCGCCTCTCACGTCCATCAACTGGGCGGCACCTTTCGGCTCCCAGCCGTGCTCCTGTTCCCGGGTGAGCTGGACGCGCACAGGGCGCCCAACCGCCCGCGCGAGTAGCACCGCATCGCCGCAGACATCATCCGCGCAATTCCGCCCATAGCATCCGGAAGCTTCCATGCGCAGCACCTCGATGCAACCTTCGTCCAGCTCCAGCAAACGGCTGAGATCGACGCGCAGACTATGCGGGTTCTGCGTACCGGACCAGACCCGCACGAAGTCATCCTGTACATCGGCCACCGCGCAGGACGGCCCGATAGAGGCATGCATCTGGTACGGCCAGACATACTCACGTTGAAGTTCATGTCGCCCTGCCCGGGTGATCAGCAGCTCCGGATCGCCCGCTTCCTTGAGCAAGCGGCGCTTTGCCGGGTTGCCGCGCAACCGTGACGGGAGATCATCCATGCTTTCCAGCGGCGGCACGGGTTTCCATTGCACCTTCAATTGCCGCGCCGCGCGCTCGGCATGTTCCTCGCGTTCCGCCACAACACCGATAAAATCGCCGATGACCACGACATCGACAATGCCCGGAATTTGCGCAATGGAGGCTTTGTCCACGGACAACAGGCTGCTCCCCACGAAATCCCCGCTATCCCGGCCGACATAAGGCGGCCGCACGACGCGGCCGTGCAACATACCAGGCACACGGACGTCGTGAACAAAAGTCAGTGCGCCACTGGCCTTGGCCGGAATATCCACGCGCGGCATGGACTTGCCCACCACGCGGTGGCTCTGTACCGGCTTCAGCGGTACCGATTCAGCAAGCTTCAAGGAGAACCGCTCTCCCTCGAGCAGTTCTCCGAAAGACACGCGTTTCTCTGGCTGTGCGCGCAGGTGAACCACGCCATCATCCACGCATAGGCTCTCTACGCCGCAACCGAGCACCGCTGCGGCGCGCTCAAGCAGAAACCACCGCGCCTGTGCTGCAGCGGTACGCAAGGGCACGGCACTGATCTGGATACTGGCGCTGGCAATCGTCGGGCCCTGATTGGGCACTTCGAAAGGGTTACCCAGCACCATCTCCACCTGACTGAACGGCACATCCAGTTCCTCGGCAACGATCTGCGCCAAAGCCGTGCGGATGCCGGTGCCCAGATCCACATGGCCGTTGAATCCCAGCACTCTGCCGTCAGCCAGCATGGCGATGAAAAGTTCCGGCTCCGAGGGAATGAAATCCGAGGGAGTACCCGGCTGCCCTGGCGCGGGGACGGGCGGCGGAAGCGGGTCGCGATAAACAACCAGCATGTTGTTGCCGGTCAGCAGGTTCTGGCGTGTAAACTGAGCTGGCTGGCGTGGAGTCATACGTGCCCCG
The DNA here is from genome assembly GCA_050485425.1 of Ectothiorhodospiraceae bacterium. Taxonomy (GTDB): domain Bacteria; phylum Pseudomonadota; class Gammaproteobacteria; order Nitrococcales; family Aquisalimonadaceae; genus LSCE01. The sequence continues at coordinate 125,952 of JBJHBJ010000005.1, forward strand.
GTGTCTGGTTGACGGCTCGGGCGCACTTACCCCCGCCATTTTTGGTGTGTACACCATAATTATGGCAACATGCCGCGCCGAAGCAACCATCGCATCAGCCCAAACGACGGACGGAGCCCATGGAGCACACCCGGAAGACTGCAGCCGACGCCGAAGCCAGCACCCCCGCCGAACTGGGCTACGACTTTCACGAGCAGGTGGGGCACTTGCTCCGAAAGGCCTACCAGCGTCATACAGCCATCTTCCAGCAGGAAAGCTGCGACGATCAGCTAACAGCCATCCAGTTCGTCACCCTCTGCACCGTGAGTGATCGCGGTCCCAGCTCGCTGTCCGAAATCGTCAAGGCCACCGCCATCGACCCCGCCACAATCCGTGGCGTGATCAAGCGCCTGAAAGCCCGTCATTTCATCACGCTGGAATCCAACCCGGACGATCAGCGCAAGGTCATGGTGTGCATCACCGACGAAGGCCGGGAACTGGTCAAGAACATGATCCCCCACGCCCGGCAGATCACTGAGCGGACCATGGGCAATCTGAACCCGGCCGAACGCATCGCCCTGATCCATCTGCTCAATAAGATGAACGGGGACGCCTGAACTCGGGCCGATATCATCCCGGAATAATCGATGCCAGGAGGTGCCCGGCCATTCTCGACGGCGGAAACGGCCGGCTGACGAACCATAGTCGTCAAAGCGGGCGTTCCTGCTGGCGAAGCGCGGCGTCCATCGCCAGGTACCCCGGTTGCGCCGCCACCTGTTCCAGCCACCGCCGGACGGCAGGGTAGGAGGTCAGGTCGAACCCGCCCTCGTGGGCGACATGCGTGTAGGCGTACAGGCCTACGTCGGCAATGGAATAGCGCTCTCCGACGAAGAACGTTCGTTCGGCCAGGTGCTGTTCCATAACCCGCAACGCCGCGTGGCCGGGCGCCCGCTTCTCGTCCAGCACGCGCTCATGGCTTTCGGGCCGGCCGAGGAACCGGATGATGAACCGGGATACCGCGATGTAGGGCTCGTGGCTGTACTGCTCGAAGAACAGCCACTGCAGCACCTGCGCATGCTCGAAGGGGTCCTCCGGCAGCAGCGACGAGCCGCGGGCCAGATAGTGCATGATGGCGTTCGATTCCGGCAGATAGCGGCCCTGCGCGGTCTCCAGCAACGGAATCCTGCCGTTGGGATTCCTCGCCAGGAACTCCTCGCTGCGTGTTTCACCGGTCAGCGCGCTGACAGGCACCCACTGGTGATCGATCCCAAGGCGGTTCAGGACCAGCTTGACCTTGTAGCAGTTTCCCGATGTCAGATCGCCGTAGATTCTCATTCCACCCCCGTTCCGCCGTCCCTCCATGCCCCGTTCGCCAGCCATCCGGCGGCGCGCAGGACCACCTTCCTATCACGCGCCAGCCCGCGCCCGTGACGAAACACCGGCTACCGCCTTCACGCCGGCAGAGACTGGTCCGGCCACTGCAACAGGGCCTTCATCTTTTCCCGGGTGTCCGTCTCGCTGGTAGCCACGTAGGTGATCAGTTGCAGTGGCACGCCGTTGCCGCCGGCAACCTGAAGGATGACGAAATCGAACGACAGCCGCCCGGCTTCCGGATGCTGATAGACCTTGACCCCCTCCTGGGGCAACTGCACGTTATGCTCGGCCCACCAGCGGGCGAATACCGGGCTGCGGGAACCGAGCAGCACGAGCAGTTCGTTGAACCAGGGGTCGTCAATATAGCTGGCGTAGGTCAGCCGCAGCTTGGCCACACAATCCCGCGCGTGGGCCTCCCAGTCCACCAGCATCCGGCGCATGCAGGGGTTGAGGAAGAGCTGGTAGATACCGTTTCGCTCGATACCCCGCATTGCCCGGATGTCACCGTGGATGACCGTGGCCGCCCGGTTCCAGGCCAGGATATCCGACCGCGCACCCATGACCCATGCCGGGCTGTATTCGAGTTGCTCCATCAGGCGGCGAATCTGGGGGCTGACCACCGCCTCGCGGGCCGACCCGTTGCCGCTGCCGTCGTTGCCATAGCCGGCCAGTGCCAGCAGGTGCTGCTGCTCGGCAGGCTCCAGCCTCAGCGCACGGGCGATGCGCTGCAGCGTGTCCACGGACGGGTGCACATCCCGCGTTTGCTCCAGCCACGCGTACCACTCCGTGCTGATGCCGGCCAGCTCGGCCACTTCCTCCCGGCGCAGGCCAGGCGTGCGCCGGCGCGCGCCGCGGGGAAGGCCGATCTGCTCTGGCTGCAGCCGGGCACGGCGAATTCTCAGGAAGGTCGCGATTTCGCTACGACGGTCGTTACTGAGCAATGCGTTCATCCTTCTTGGGGGGAACCACGGATACCAGTATGCGGCGTTCCTTATTCCGTGTCCGCAGCCTGCGTAAGGTCCCTTGCACGCCACGGCTGGCAATACCGGCAATCATAGACGAGGATGACTGCGCGCATGCACCAGGCCATCACCACACCGGATTCATACCGCCTGCCCGGCCAGCCCCGCCATACCCTAGCAACTTCTGACCATCTGGAGAGCCTTATGCACTACCGCAAATTCGGCAACACCGGCCTGTTCGTCTCCGAGCTCTGCCTGGGCACCATGACCTTCGGCGGCGAGGGGGAGCTCTGGAGCAAGATCGGCAACCTGCAGCAAAGCGATGCCGAAACGCTGATCGGCCGTGCGCTGGACGCCGGCATCAATTTCATCGACACCGCGGATATCTACTCCGAGGGGCAGTCCGAGACCATGACCGGCCGGGCGCTCAGGAACCTGAAGGTGCCCCGAGACGACGTGGTGGTGGCCACCAAGGTGTTCGGCGAAACCGGCCCGGGCGTGAACGCCAGGGGACTGTCGCGCTACCACATCATGGAGGGGGTCAAGGCCAGCCTGAAACGGCTGCAGCTGGACCATATCGACCTCTACCAGGTCCATGGTTTCGACCCGGCAACCCCCATGGAAGAAACCCTGGCCGCGCTTGACACGCTGGTGCAGCAGGGCCACGTGCGCTACATCGGCGTGTCCAACTGGGCCGCATGGCAGGTGGCGAAGGCGCTGGGCATCTGCGAGCGCAAGGACCTTGCCCCGTTCCAGTCCCTGCAAGCCTACTACACCATCGCCGGCCGCGACCTGGAACGGGAAATCATCCCCATGCTGGACAGCGAGGGACTCGGCCTGATGGTATGGAGCCCGCTGGCCGGCGGCCTGCTCAGCGGCAAGTACACCCGCGAGAAACAGGCCGAAGCCGGCAGTCGCCGTATCGCCTTCGACTTCCCGCCGGTGGCGATGGAACGCGCCTACGACTGCATCGACACCATGAACAGCATCGCCGAGGCGCACGGCGTCTCCGTCGCGCGGATCGCCCTAGCCTGGCTGCTCCACCAACCGGCCGTCACCAGCGTGATCGTCGGCGCCAAGCGCCCCGACCAGTTGGACGACAACATCGCCGCGACGCAGGTTTCCCTCGGTGATCACGAGCTGGCGGAACTCGACAGGGCCAGCGCGCTACCCCGGGAATATCCGGGCTGGATGCTGGAAAGGCAGGGGGAGTACCGGCGGGGGCAACTGCAGGCGGCAAGGAGTCGTTAGCCGAAAGGAAGCGCGCCGGCACTCCACCGGCGCGTTGCAACGCCACCAGAGCAAGGGCATCGGAAGAATGAGATCTGGGTACCGCCGCGAATGACGGCGCAACGGTATGGCGCTGAAAAACATGCCAGGAACGCGGGTACGCCGTGCCGGGCATGGCCGGGCCGGCGGGTCGTCCCGTTCGCCTAGGCGAGACCACGAAGTCGGGCTGCCAGCCGTGGTGATACGGCGACCACGATCAGGACAAGTGGCCAGAGGTTACCGTCGGTGAAGGTGTACTGGGCAAGCACCTCCTCTGGCGGGGTCCGCAATACCAACAGCCCCAGGGCAAACTCCACTATCACGGTCAGGCCCAGCCAGAACAGCCCAACGAACCAGAACCCGGCCGGGTCGCGGACACCGAGGCGGCCTGCAGCAAGCAGGGCAACCAGCAATACGCAGGCCGACAATAGCGCGCCACTCAGTGCGTAGCCTGCAGTGGTGCCCAGAACCGGCTCCAGCAACCATTCCCGCAGCCCACCATTGACGATGGCGAGAAGCAGAATCAGGCACCAGAATGCGGATGCCCTGACGATCGTGCTCACTGGCCGCCGGCCACGCTCGTGAACGTCAACCGGTTGCCGAACGGGTCCGTGACCGTCATGTCCCGCGTGCCCCAGGGCATCAGCTTGATGGCCGGCCTGGCGTACTTGTAGGGTTTCCCGGCCAACTCGGCATGAAAGGCGTCCAGCGCATCCGTCTCAATCCGCATGGCCGCGCCGGGGCTGGCGTCACCGTGATGCTCCGACAGATGCAGCACGCAGCCCTCCCTGGAAACCTGCATGTAGAGCGGGAAGCCCGCCTCGAAGCGATGCTCCCAATCGACGGTGAAACCCAGGTAATCCAGGTAAAACGTCTTCGCGGTTTCTTCGTTGAAGATGCGAAGAATCGGAGTCGTCCTGCCAAACGCCATATGCTCATTTCCCCCAGGAGCTCATCCACGCAACGCTCAGCGATGCATCGCAGCCTCGGCAATCGCCTGCGCCTTCTCGACGCTGATACCCTGATGGAAATCCACGGCAAGCGGGTGATCCGTCTGCTCCAGGACGATGCACGGCCGCTCGCCGCCTGCTCGCGGGTACACCTCCGTTTTCAGGGCATAGGTGCTTTCATAATACGGCAAGTAATTGGAGAACCAGCCGAAGTAGCGGTCATGCGTATCCGGGGAATCATAGGTCTCCAGATAACGTGCAAAGCTGCTTTCGCTCAATGACACCCAGACACCCCAGAGGAACGGTTCCTCCACGCCGTGTATCGGCACCTCAAGGCAGACACGGATGAAGAAATGCTCGCCGTCCTCGTCGGAATAGCGGCAAAGGTCGGTTCCCAGGTTCCCGGCTTCCCGTACCGCTTCGCTTTGCTCAAGATAGGGGGCCGGGGCGCGGAAGCCGAAGCTGGGTGACCCCTCATGGACTTCACCGCAACAGGAGCATCTGAAACTGAAAATGGCGGCCATTTGGCGGCAGGCTCTCCGGGATCGTCACCGACATTGTTCCATCCGGCCTGTTGACCAGTAGAGCAAGGGGCATCAGGTCGAATGGAGAAAAGCGTATCAGGCCTTGAAGATTTTCGCACCGGGCCCCGGCGGCTTGGGAAGTTCTGAACAATTCCCCACTATTACCTGCTTTGCGCAGTTCTCGGTTATATTCCGAATTTCCTAACAAGAACACCGGGATACAGCCATGGAACACGGATTCGTCCGCCCCCTTTTCGCCGCTGCCGCTTTCTGTATTGCCTCACCGGGCATCGCAGCCGACACACTTTCCTGGGATAACCTTTCGGTCGCCTGGATTGCCACCGCCAGCATCGACGTGGGGAGCCCCGGGGATGAGGACCTGAAAGGCTATCGCCTCGCAGGCACGGCGGGCATTACCGACATCCTTTTCGTCAGCGCCCTGGTCAACACCTATCACGTCAGCGACGGCAACGATTTCGACGTGAGCACCCAGCAGATCAGCGCCGGGGCGCGATACTCCATTCCCAACGTCCCCTTTCCTCTCCACATCTGGGGCTCACTGAACTACGAGCGGATCAGCGAAGGGGGTGAAATCGGAACCGGCCCGGGGATAGATGTCGGTGTTCGGGCAATGGTCTACCCCGGCGTGGACCTGGGCCTGACGGTGAAACCCTGGAGCGATGTCGGCTTCGACAACTTTGACGTGAAATACACCGGCTACGAACTCAGTGCCGGTTACACCTTCCTTCCGTCAACGGCATTCACCCTGGCATGGAGCAACCACAGCAGCGACGAAGGCAGCTACAGGATCCGCTACCGCAACGTCATCGCCATGGGGTTGCGCTACCAGTATCGTTAGCCCGAAGCCTGTCCCTGAAGAAGTCGATAAACGCCCGTACCCTGGCTGTCATCCGGCGAGTCCCGGGCCAGGTCAGATAGATCTCGCCGTGGGGCAACCTCCAGTCAGGGAGAACGTGTCGAAGGGTACCTGTTTCGAGGTCACTCTCCACAGAGAAATCCGTCATGACGGACATCCCGGCCCCACCACGCAAGAGCCCCAGCACCCCCTCTGGAGAGTTCGAACGCGCGCAAGCCGTCATCCGTACGCTGCACAACTCCCCGTCCGGTCCACTGAATTGCCACTGAAGGGGCTGGGATAAGAGACTGAACTCAATCCACTGATGGTCGACAAGCCTTTGCGGATGCGGTGGCATGCCTGCCCGCTCAAGGTAGACCGGCGCCGCAATCAGCAACTGGCTGAACTCCCCGACCTTCACCGCCTGATACGAAGAATCCCTCAACCACCCCAGCCTCACGGCGATGTCGATACGCTCGCCAACCAGATCCAGGATCTCGTTACCAGTTATCAGTTCCACGGAGACGTTCTGGTGCGCTCGAGAGAATGCCGCCAGTGCCGGCCCCAGGACAGCGGCGGAAAAATCCGCTGGCGCGGTGATACGCAAGAGGCCCGACGGCTCGACCGCCGTTCCCCCCGCAGCGTCCATGGCCGCACGTAGATCCATCAGGAGCGGGCCACCGGCCTGCAGGAGATGAACACCGGCGTCCGTCAATACGACCTTTCGGGTTGTTCGGGTAAAAAGCGCCACTCCCAGTTCGCTCTCCAGTCTCGCGACCTGCTGGCTCAGTGCATTCTTGCTTGCTCCGACACGCCTGGCAGCCGCGGAGAACCCACCGGACTCCGCCACGAGAAGAAATACTTCCATTCTGTCCAGAGAAGGGCGCCGCATCACAAAACCATCTTTGTCCCATAATCAGGAACAGACTTTACATGATTAACCTGTTTATTGGCACCAAACCGCAGGCCACAATGCACTGCCCCTAAGTCACCGCGGAGCCTCTCAATGCAACTCGGAATTCAGCGCCATCGCCATTTGCTGATGGTGCTTGCCGGCCCCCTGCTGGCCTTCGTCATCTCCACCACCAGCACCGCAGCGAGCGCGACTACATCTCACCAAGCGGAGGAAACGGACATGTACGACACCCTCGAAGCGCCGCCCACAATTCGCCACCAGTATGTGACCGTTGCTGGAATAGAGATTTTCTATCGGGTGGTCGGCCCGGATGACGGCCCGACGGTTCTTCTATTGCATGGATTTCCCTCTTCATCCCATCAGTATCGGCGACTGATGGAAACGTTGGGTACCCGGGTGCGCCTGGTGGCGCCGGATTATCCAGGCTTTGGATTCAGCGCTGCGCCTCTCCCTGCGTCAGCGGGCGGATCATTCAGATACTCGTTCGAACAACTGACCGACATTATCGAGGCTTTCTGCCAGACCTTGAGTTTGGAGCGTTTCGCGCTGTATATGTTTGACTTCGGCGGACCTGTCGGCATGCGGCTGGCCGAAAGAAGGCCGGAATGGATAACGGGGCTGGTGGTACAGAACGCCAACGCCTATGACAGTGGTCTAAGCGAATCCGCGGCCCCGGTCGTTAATCTACGTCCGGACGACCCCGGCGCCGAAGAGCTGCTAAGCGGCTTCTTCAAGCCGGAAATCACCCGATGGCAATATATGGAAGGTGCGTCCCGGCCGGAGTTGCTGTCGCCGGATAGCTGGACGCTGGACCAGTATTTCATGGACAGGCCCGGCCGCCACCGGATTCTTCTGGACCTGATGCTCAACTACCACAGCAACGTCCGGCTGTATCCGCAGTGGCAAGCCTGGCTCCGGCAACACCAGCCGCCCACGCTGATCCTCTGGGGTCGACACGACCCCATATTCATCGAAGCCGGCGCCCATGCCTACCTGGACGATCTGCCCGCGGCCGAACTTCATCTGTTTGAAACCGGTCACTTTGCGCTGGAGGAGGCGCTTCCGGAGATGGCCCCCTTGTTGCTTGATTTTGTCGAACGGATCTGGGCAAAGGAGGAGGCTCCGTAACACGCTTCTGGGGAACCGGCGCTGCAGCCCAAAAGCAGGCAAGAATCACCGGAAACAACCTATTCGTACTCCTCTCTGGAATGCTGTTTTCTCTGACGGCCGGCGTGGGCTTCGCTATAGTGCCTGCCCATGAGTCTCCTGATCGGGCTACTCGCCCTGCTTCTCGTTCTCGCAGGCCTGGTGGGGCTGGTGCTTCCGGCTCTGCCGGGGCCTCTGCTGCTGTTCGCAGGCCTTTGGATGGCGGCGTGGGCCGAGGGTTTTGTGCACGTCGGCGCCGTGACGCTGGTCCTGCTGGGCGTCATGGCCGCGCTCGCCTCGCTGGCGGACTTCATCGCCGGTGCCTTCGGCGCGCGGCGTTACGGCGCCTCCGCCCGATCGGTGACCGGTGCGGCACTGGGAGCCGTTGTGGGCATCTTCTTCGGGCTGCCGGGCTTGCTGCTGGGGCCGTTCATCGGTGCACTGCTCGGTGAGTTGTCGGCCCGCCGGGGCCTGCTGGCCGCTGGCCGCGCCGGCTGGGGAGCAACGCTGGGGCTGCTGATCGGCACCGCTGCGAAGGTCGCACTGGGGCTGTCCATGCTGTCGCTGTTCCTGCTGGTGCGGTTTCTCTAAGAGGGTGTTTACATATTATCATGTCGTCAACCGACGCAAGAGCATGCGTGCTTCTGTGAGCCAAACCCAGGCTTCGGCAACACCGGGCAGCCGATCATGATGCATGACCAACCGTCGAGCCCGC
>JBJHBJ010000006.1:0-117140 GCA_050485425.1 Ectothiorhodospiraceae bacterium
TTGCGCTCCACGGCCTGTCGCAGCCGGTTCTCCAGTCGGCTGCGGCTTGCCGCGCGCTGCTGCAGGCCCTGGTCGTAAAGTACCAGGCCGTTGCGGTTCTGCTGCTTGGCCTGGCGCAGGGCCATCTCGGCGTAGCGCACCAGGCTGTCCACATCGCCGCCATGCTCCGGGTGGCAGGCCACGCCGATGCTGGCGGAAACCCGAAGCTCGTGGCCTGCCACGCGTACGGTCTTGCCCAGCAGATCCCGCAACCGGTCGACCTGCCGGGTCACCTGTTCCCCGATATCCCCGGCACTCAGCGGCAGCGTGAAAATGAATTCGTCTCCTCCCCAGCGGGCGAGGGGGTGCCCGTGCGGCAGGAAGGCCTCCAGCCGGGAGCTGATCGTCTTCAGCAGCAGGTCGCCGACGTCGTGCCCGAGCAGGTCGTTGATCATGCCGGCGTCGTTGAGGTCCAGTAGCACCACGGCGAAGGCCTGGTCCATGGACTGGCATAGCTGGCCGACCCGGCGGCGGAGCAGCTGCCGGTTCGGCAGGCCGGTCAAACGGTCGTAGTAGGCCAGGCGGAAGATGCGGCGTTCCGACTGCTTGCGCTGTAGCGCACTGGCGAATATCTCGCCTGCCGAGCGCAGCAGGTGAAGCTGCTCGCGCGACCATCGCGGCTGGTCGGCGCCGCGGTCCACGGCCAGGAAGCCGCGAACATCGCCGGAATAGATGATCGGTACGGCCACCAGCGCATTCACACCAGCGCGCTGCAGGCGGTTGCGCTCCAGAAGGGCCTCCTGCGGAAGCTGGTCCAGTGAGTCCACGGTCACCAGTTCCTGGCTATAGAGCTGGCGGGCAAGCCACGGCAGCTGGCCGGCGTGCAGGCGCCGTCCGTAGGCCGGTTGCTCTTCCTTGAGTCCCGAGCGCCGCCAGCCGTGGGTGTTGCTCAGCGTCTGCTCGGTCTGCTGGTAGATGTACGCCCGATCGACCCCGCAGTAAATGCCCAGGTCGCCCAGGGTCTGGTCGATGGCCAGGTCGATGCGGTCGGGATGGATGTTGATGAAACGGTAGGAACAGCGTCCCAGCAGGCGTTCGATCTCGAAGCGCGTGGCCAGCGCGGTATCCACGGCATGCTGACGGGTGATGTCCCTGACCGCGCAGAGCACCGCGCCCTGCTCAAGGGGATAGGCGGTGGCAACGAAGCTGTGCTGCCTGTCTTCGTGATGCAGGGAGAAGGTAACGGTTTCGGTACGCTGATAGCGTCGGCTGACCAGCAGGGCCTCGTAGAAGGCGCGGGAGGAGGTTTCGTCCAGTGCCTCGTCCAGCCGCTTGCCGAGCAGCTGGTTCGCGACCCATTGGGTGGACTCGCCGGCCGCAGCCTTGATGACCTGTCCCGTGTCATCCACCACCAGCACGGATTCACTGGTCGTGCGCAGCAAGGCCCTGAGTTCCAGGGTCGAAAAAGCGGAGATTCCGGTGGGCGTCTCACCGGATGTATCTGCAGAACGGCTCGCCCCAGCAAACCGCCAGCTGTCGATCATGAGCGCAGTGCTCCGTCGTTGACGCGTTCCCGCGCCTGCATGCCCCGGGGCTTCCCGTTCACCCGTGATTATGTTTATCGTTACGCCGCTAACCGGAAACTGACGATTTCGGTTTGACGCGGCTGCAAGCAGCCTACCACAGACATTGCAGATGGCTAATCTGTTTCTTATTGGCGACAGTTTACTGGTGACCCATGTTCGTGGATCCCGCAAGATGCACCGCCTGCCGTCTGGCCGAGCACCGTCAGCAGGTGGTCCTGCCGGACGGTCCGCGCCGAGGGCTGCTTGCCGTGGGGGAAGCCCCCGGTGGCCAGGAGGACAGCCAGGGCGTGGGTTTCGTCGGCATCGCCGGGCGAAACCTCGACGCGGTACTGGCCGAGTTCGGTATTGCCCGGGATGACTACGCGCGTACCAACATCGTCCGCTGCCGCCCTCCGGAGAACCGCAAGCCGCGCCGCGATGAGGTCGCCGCCTGTGCGCACTGGCTGGACGGCACCGTCAGTGACTGGCAGCCCCGTGTCATCCTGGCGGTGGGCCAGTCCGCCGCCGAGCGGCTGGTCCCCGCGTGGTCCGGGAGCTATCTCGACTACGTGGAAGACGTGCTGTCCGGTCGCATGCCGCCGCCCCGCTACCACGGGGTGATCGTCATCCCGATGCCCCATACCTCGCCGCTGGCCTGGAACCGCCGGCGCTCCGACGGCAGCGCCATCCGCGATCTGGGGCGGCGCGCCGTGGAGCGGGCGGTGTGCGAAGTGCGGGCTATTTGATGGCTATCGGGTTCACCGGCGAGCCGGAACCCTCCACCATCTTCAGCGGCGCGGCCGCAAACAGGAACGTGTACTGTCCGTCTTCGGCGCAGTTGTCGGCCAGTTCCTCCAGCCAGTAGATCTCCGTCAGCACGATGCCGAGATCGCGCATCAGCGCACCGTGCAGCGGAATGATCGCCGTCTCACCTTCGATGTCCTGGACCACTTTTTCCACGGCCAGGTTGTCGGCAGCGATGGCCGGCGTTTCCATTTCGTAAAGCCAGTTCACCAGTTCCTTGCTGTAGCAAAGCCCCGGTTCGGTCATGGCATCCCAGGGGGCGTCCGGCTCCTCGTCGTAGTAGCGCGGAATGGAGCCGGTGCGCAGCACCAGGATGTCCCGCTTTTCCAGTGTCACGCCTTGCGCCTCTGCGGTGGCCTTGAGGTCGTCCAGCCCGACGCAGGTGTCCGGGGCGAGACGTCCGTTGTCCCCACCCATGTGGCGGCCCAGGTCCAGCAGCACGCCCCGGCCGACGATGCCGTGTTCGCCAATGGCCGAGACGTCCCCGTGCGCATGCCCGTGCACGGTGCTGCCGGCCGGCTCTCCTCCGTAGACGTGATCGCCGTACCAGGCATGGGCAAGGGCATCAACGTGGGTCGTTCCCTGTAGGTAAATGAAGGCGACATCGTCGGAATACTTGACGCCGCCGGCCAGGGGTTCCTGCTTTCCGCTGCTGTACATGGCCTCGTCGGTGGCCATGAAGTGCAGTGTCGGGGTGCGCCCGGGGAAGACCGGACCGTGGCCGTGGGTCATCGGAATCTGCAGAGTAAACGTCCGCCCGCTGCGGATTTCCGCCGCACCACGCAGCGCCTGGGCTTCGTCCAGGTAGTTCAGTGCTCCGATCTGGTCCCCTTCGCCCCACTTGCCCCAGTTGCTCGGTGCGTCCCGTTGCAGCCGCTCCATGACCGATTCCGCCGAAACGGTGACGGCAAATGCCAGGGCCGCCCCGGCGATCGCGGTGGTGGCAAGGCCCACCATGACTGTACGCCGCTCATCGTGTGTTGCTCGATTCGACATGACGTTTCTCCTCGTGATTCTTTTCTGGTCGGATGGTTGACGCCGCATGGCGGCACCTCCGTCTGTCGTTGCCATCGGCAGGCCGGCCGGCTCAGCTGGATACGCCCTGCGCTGCCTGTCCTTCCGATACCGTTCCGCGCTCAATGCGATAGACCCGGTCGACCATGTCGGCCGAGTGCGTGTCATCGGACTCCGAGAGCAGCACGGTCAGCCCCTCGCCGCGCAGGTCCGCGATCACCTCGGTCAGCCGCCGCGCCAGCACCGGAGCCACGCCTTCGAACGGTTCGTCCAGCAGGATCAGCCGACGGCCCGGCATCAACGCGCGGCCGAGTGCGACCAGCTTCTGCTGGCCGCCGGATAACTGCAGCGCCTTGCGGCGGCCGAAGTCGGCGATTTCCGGCATCAGCGAATAGATCCATTTCAGCCGCCGGTCGCTGTCGCGTATGCCGTTCGCCCAGGCGGGCATGAGGATGTTTTCTTCCACGGTCAGCTCGGGGATGAGCCGGCGGTCCTCGGGCATATAGCTGATAGCCATGCCGCCCCGGCGATGGGCCGGCATGGCCACCAGGTCCTCGCCGTGGAAGCGGATGCTGCCACGATCGGGTTTCAGCAGGCCCATGATGGTGCGCATCAGCGTTGTCTTGCCCGCGCCGTTGTGGCCGATCAGCCCCACCATCGCGCGATCCGGAACGCTCAGGCTGACCCGGCGAAGTATCGGGATGCGGTCGATGGAGACATCCATTTGCTGGATTTCCAGGGTCATTTCATGTTCCTCCCGCGTCCGCCGGCAGTTGCGTCCGGCCGGTAATCTGCTCCTGCACCTGCTCGTCGTTCATCACTTCGTCCGGCGTACCGTCCCCGATGATCTCCCCGTGGGCGAAGGCGAGGATGCGGGAGACATAGCGGCGGACGATCTCCATGTCGTGTTCGACGAACAGCACGGTGAGGTTCTGCCGCCTGACCGCGTCCATGACGGTGTCCATCAACGGATACTTCTCTTCCACGCTGACGCCGCTGGTGGGTTCGTCCAGCAGCAGCATGCGCGGCTGGCCGATCATCGCCATGGCAATGTCCAGCAGCTTGCGTGCGCCTTGGGGCATGGCTGTCACGTTCTCCTGCCGATATCGCTGAATGCCCAGCTGTTCCAGGATTTCCCCGGCCTGGGCCTCGCGACGGCCGGTGCGGAAGGGTTTGATCAGGCTCAGCGCCGGGTTCTCCGCAGCATTGAGTGCGATAAGCAGGTTGTCCATCACGGTCAGTTCCAGGAATAACTGCGGGATCTGGAATGATCGGGCCAGCCCCTGCCTGGTCAGCAGGCGCGGTCCCCTGCCCCGGATGTTGTGGCCGTCGAACCAGATGTCGCCGGCGCTGGGTGGCAGATAGCCGGTGACCATGTTGATGAACGTGGTCTTGCCGGCACCGTTGGCGCCGATCACGCCGACGATCTCGCCGGTGGCAATGGACACCGAAATGTCCTCGGCGGCGGTCACGGCGCCGAAGTACCGGCAGAGGCCCTGCGTTTTCAGTATTTCCGCCATTACGCCGCCCTCCGCTTGCGTGTGAACAGGCTCCAGATGCCCTTGGGGAGGAACAGGATGATCAGCAGCAAGGTGATGCCGAGGATCATCTGCCAGGCATTGGGTACGTGCTCCACCGCGTAGGTCCGTACCAGAGCGAAGATCACGGCGGCGATGAACGGAGCCGCCACATGGCCGGTTCCGCCCAGCAGCGCGATGAACACGAACTCGCCGGACATGGCCCAGTACGCCATCTCCGGGTCGACGTGGCCGGCCACCAGCGCGCTCAGCGAGCCGCCGATGGCGCCGATGGCGCAGGCAATGACGTAATTGATGTACAGCACCCGCCGGCGCGAGATGCCCATGTATTCCACCCGCACCTCGTTTTCCCGGATGGCCTCGCAGGCCAGCCCGATACCGGAGCGGAAATAGCGGTTCAGGAACAGCGCGACGACAAGCCCGAACGCCAGTGTCAGCCAGAGCACGGTGATGCCGGTCTGGCCGCGGCCCGGCGTCCAGCCCAGGATCGACCAGCGGATGACGTTGAAGCCGTCCGTGCTGCCCAGCCCGTGGCTGCGCACCAGCAGCCCGAACAGGATCATCGAGAACGCCAGCGTCAGCATGGCGAAGAAGATCTCGCGATAGCGCGTGAGCAGCAGTCCCAGGATCATGGCCAGGATGACACTGGTGCCCAACCCCATCAGGATCAGCAGCAGTGCGTCCGATACACCGAGAAACACGCCCCCCATGCCCACCGCGTAGCCGCCGATGCAGAAGTACAGTCCTTGCCCGAACGACACCAGGCCGGCGCGCATGAGCATGACGACACCCTGCACCACCAGCGCCTTGGCCAGCGCCAGGGCCAGCAGATACACCAGCCAGTTAGGTGCCACCAGGCCGGCTGCTGCCACCAGCACGAACGCGGCGATGATCAGGTATTCCGATTTATCCAGTCGCATCAGATCTTCCTCGCCACGGGTTGTCCGAACAGGCCGTGGGGTCGCACCAGCAGCACCGCGGCCATGACCGCGTAGATGATGAACAGCTCCAGGTGCGGCATGGTGTGGACGGCGGCGGCGCGGGTCAGCCCCACGATCAGGGCGCCCACCAGCGCGCCGCTGATGCTGCCCAGCCCGCCGATCACCACCACGGCGAAGGCGATGATGATGACCTCGATGCCGATGCCCGGGACCACCGATATGGCAGGGGCGGTGAATGCACCGGCCAGGGCACCCAGGCTGGCACCAACGATGAAGGTGATGGTGAACATCAGCTTCACGTTGACGCCCATGGCGGCGGAGATTTCCTTGTCATGGATGATGGAGCGCAGGATCTTCCCGCTTCTGGTGCGCTCCAGCCAGAACCACAGGCCGCCGCCCACCACTGCCGCCACGGCGACCAGCAGCAGGTCGTAGCGGGCCACGGTGAGCACGCCGATGTCCATGCGCCCGAGGGCGACATAGGGCTGGAAGGCAAAGTAGGGGTTCACGCCCCAGAGCAGTTTGATGACGTCTTCCAGGATCAGCAGCGTGGCGTAGGTGACGATCAGCATCAGGATCTCGTCACGGCCGTACATGAAGCGCAGCAGCCCACGCTCGATCAGCAGGCCGGCCACCAGGCCCACCAGCAGGGCGCAGCCGATCAGCAGCAGGAAGGCCAGCAGTACGCTGCTGTCGCTGCCGCCGGCGTAGTACCAGCCGAGCATGGAAGCTGCGCTGTACGCGCCCAGCGCATAGAAGCTGCCGTGCGCCATGTTGAGGATGCGCATCACCCCGTAGATCACAGTCAGGCCGGTTGCCACCAGAAACAGCCACGAGGCGTAGATCAGGCCATCGATCAGGATGGCGTCGAAATTGGGCATCGTTGTTCACCTCAAGGGCAGGCGGGACAGGAAACGGCGCGGGCACCTCCGGGCGCCCGCGCCGTTGGCTCAGTCGCACTGGGCGCCGGGCATGCCTTCGGCAATCCAGTCCAGCGCCGCCACGCCGTCCGGCGGGGTAATGCACTCGCCGCGATAGGAGATCACGTTCTCCAGCCGGGCTTCTCCGTTTTCGTAGTGGTACTCCCCGTAGGCCACGGACTGCATGGCCTGGTGGCCGCCGGCCCGGGACATTTCCACCGTACCGCTGGGTGACTCGAAGGTGGCGCCGCGGAAAGCGTCGGCCACGGCGTCCTTGTCCGGCTTGCCGGCGTTTCCGTTCGCGGCACGCTCGATGGCGTGCTTGAGGCCGAATATGGCCTGCGCCATCTTGGTGGAAGGATAGGTCGGGTTCATTTCGAAGCGCTCCCGGTAAGCGTCCGTGAACCAGGTGTTGAGTTCGTTCTCCGGAGCGAACGCGCCGAACGGCCCGCGACCGCCCAGGATTGTGCCGTTGGGCGCCTGGCCGTTGAATCGGTCGAGACCGGATTCGCCGGTGGTCAGCAGCGCTGTGGCGTTCTGCAGCAGACCGCGGGCGTTGGCCTGCAGCACGAAGGCTTCCATATCGCCGCCCCAGAAGCTGGAATGAATGATGTCCGGCCTGCGGGTCTGCAGCACCGAGATCTCGGTGCCGTAGCTGCCCTGGAACAACCGCGGCATCTGCGATTCCACGATCTCCGTTTCCGGCATGATCTGTTCAAGCGCGGCGGTGAAGTCGTTCCAGGAATCGGTGCCCCACGCGTAGTTCTGCTGAATGCCAGCGATGCGCCGGGCGTCCGGATGGCGCTCCTTCATGTAGTGGACCGCAGCGATGTTGTCCGCAGCCGCATCCAGTCCGGTGCGGAAGACATACTTCGAGTCGGGGTTTTCCAGGAACAGCCGGGAGGTTCCGCAATCGAACAGGACGGTGAGGGTTTCCAGGCCTTCCGCCACCGGAGCGATGGCCAGGCAGTCGCCGCTGGAGATGTAGCCGATCACCGCATCCACGTTCTGCCGTTGCACCAGATTGCGGTACTCCTCCACTTGCTGCGATGGGCCGCCAGCCTCGTCGATCAGCACGGCCTCGATGCGCACGCCGTTCATCCCCACCGTGTCGTAGGGAGCGGGCACGTTGCCGGCGTTGAGTTCATCCACCAGCAGCCGGGCGGCGTTGGCGGCGGGAACGCCGAAGGGACCCGAGGCGGGGCCGGAGAGGAACGTGACGATGCCGATGCGGTAGATTTCCTGCGCGGTGGCGGTGGACAGGCCGCCGACGAGACCGGCACCGGTCAGCGTGATCGCGGCGGCCGTCGAAACCAGGCCGCGCCGCAGGGCCTTCGAGATCAGGGGGGATGTGGTCATGGTGGTGACTCCTCCGGTTTATTGGTATCGGGAGCGTGGGAATGCCAGGCGTCCGGGGACCCCCGGCCGGACTGCCGCCGGCGGCGCTCCACCAGTTCCGGCGACGGTTTCAGAAGTTCGGCTTCGTACACCACCCAGTTGCCCAGCATCACGCGGGCGGGCGGGAAATCGGTGTTGCGGACCGGCGTGCCGATCGCCTGCGCCTGGACGATCTGGTGGGTGTCCGGATCGATGTAGGAGACATAACCCGGCGGGTCTTTCGGCAACGGCAGGCGCATGCCGCGCAAGGCGTCGATGATGGCGTCGTCATCGGCGTCGGCGCCGCCTGCGTCCCGCATCGCCTTGGCGATTGCCAGAATGCCCGCATAGGCACCTTGCGCGGCATAGGTGGGATATCGGCCCTCGCGGGTGTGGAACTGGTTGACGAAATGCCGGTTCAGTTCCGTGTCCGGCCAGTTCACGTGATGTCGGGCGGACAGGATCAGCCCCGGTGGCGGGCTCTCCCCGAGCGCCACCAGCACGTCGTAATTGCCGCCGGTATCGAAGTTGGCCATCTTCATGTGGTCGAACAGGCGGGCGGTCTGGGCCTGCTCGATGAAGGCCAGCATGTCACCGCCCCACAGCGCGGTCACCAGAATGTCGGGCCTGGCGTCCATCAGCGCCTGGATGTACAGCGTGTAGTCAGGCTCGTACAGCCGGGGCCAGAGTTCGCCTACCACCTCGTAGTCCACCGCCAGCGTGTCCAGCATTTCCCGCATGTCCTGCCAGGCCATGTGCCCGTACTCGTAATCCGGCCCGAGGAAGGCGATGCGCCGCCAGCCGCTCTCCCGCTGCAGGCTCTGCAGGTAGCGGGCGCCGGCCGCGTGGGAATACCAGGTGTCGCTGGAGACACGGAAGTAGTAACGGTGCCCGGCTTCCATGCTCAGGCGGGAGGTGGCGTGGTCGGTGCCGATCATGATCGTCCGGCGTTCCAGGGCCACCCGGCTCACCGCCAGTGCGACGCCGGAGCTGACCATGCCACAGAGGAAGCGGGCATTGTCGCGATCAATGAAATCGTTGGCCATGCGCACGGCAAACGAGGCCTTGGAGCGGGTGTCGTCGACAATGACCCGCAACCGGGGCGAGCCGGCCTGGTTGGCGATATCGTCCAGAGCGATCCGGATGGCGGCAATGCTGTCCCTGCCGTAGCTGGCGGGCCGGCCGGTCATCGGGTACATGCAGCCGACGACGACGTCGGCTTCGTCGACGGATGCGCCCAGCTCCACGCGCCCGACCATCTCGGAGGATACGGCGGGCAGCGGAGCGCAGCAGAGAATCAGCAACAGACCCAGCACGCCGGCGATATCGTCTCGGCGGAACACTGGGTACGCGTAGCCTTTCATGGTCTCCCCCATCAGCCGGTTTGAACCGGTCTGCGTTTGCGGTTTACAGGGCAAGTACGGTGCCAGTGACGAGAATATGCACGGTTTCCGTGCGTTTGCGGGAGAAAGGGTGGATCGGAAGGGGGCGAAATGAGCGGAAAGCGCTCAATGAGCGGAGCGGGTGGAGCGGTTTCCGCTCAACTCAGGCCCAGGCGGGAAAGTCGCCGCTTCAGCGCATGCCGGGAAATGCCGAGCAGTTCTGCAGCCTGGCCCTTGTGTCCCTCGGTGCGTTGCAGTGCGTCCATCAGCAGCTGGCGTTCGGCATCGGCGAGCTTGTCCTCCAGCTGCGGCTCAGCCGGGCGGCCCTGGCCGTGAAATTCCTGGGGCAGCAGCAATGGCTCCACCAATTGGCCGGGGTGAAGGATGGTAAGCCGCTCCACCAGGTTTTTCAGTTCGCGGACGTTGCCCGGCCAGTCGTAGCGCTGCAGCCGTTGCAAGGCCTCGTCGCTGAAGCTGATCGGGCGGCAGTTCTCCTCCCTGGCCTGTCCGTCGGCGAAGCGCAGCGCCAGCTCGAGCACATCCTCTCCGCGATCACGCAGCGGGGGCAGCGTGATCTCGATGACGTTCAGCCGGTAGTAGAGATCCTCGCGGAACCGCCCTTCCCGGACCTCCATCTCCAGCGACCGGTTGGTGGCCGCCACCACACGCACGTCCGCCATCCGGTTGGCGCCGCCGCCCACCGGCCGGTACTCGCCGTTCTCCAGGAAATGCAGGAACTTTGCCTGCAGCGCCAGGGGCAGTTCGCCGATCTCGTCCAGGAACAGTGTGCCGCCATCGGCCAGTGCGACCAGGCCGGTGCGCCGCCGATGGGCACCGGTGTAGGCACCTTTCTCGGCGCCGAACAGCTCCGCCTCGATCAGTTGTTCCGGAAGGGCGGCGCAGTTGATTTCCAGGAACGGTCCGTCGCGGCGAGGGCTTTCGGCATGGATGGCGCGGGCCGCCAGCGCCTTGCCGGTGCCGGACTCTCCCAGCAGCAGGATGCGGCCGGTGCTGCTGCTGGATACCCGCCGTATCGTGGACCAGAGCGCGCGCATGGCCGGGCTGGACCCGATCAGGCCGGCATTCGGGGCGGTGCGGTGGCGCAGGTAGCTCAGTTCGTCCTGCATGCGCTGGCGCTTGCGGGTGCTGCTGATCAGGTGGAACAGCTCGTCCAGCGCGAACGGCTTGGTGAGATAGTCGGCGGCGCCGGCCTTGACTGCCTGGACCGCGGCGCGGGTGTCTCCATGCGCGGAAATCATGACCACGGGTATCTCCGGCACCTCCTTGCCCAGCGTTTCCAGCACCTGCATGCCGTCCATGCCCGGCAGACGCAGGTCCAGCAGGATCAGGTCCGGCGGATTCTCCCGTACCTGCTGCAGACCGTCCTCGCCGCTGGCTGCGCCATTCGCCTGAATGCCTTCCTCGCGCAAGGCATAGACCAGGGAGCGCACGAAGCTTGTTTCGTCATCAATGATAAGAACCCGGGTTTCGCCAGATGACACGGATCTCAGGACCTCGGATTGTCGTCTTCGGCGGCATCGGCCAGCGCCGGAACGCCGGTTTCCAGATCCCTGGCAGCAGGCAGGCGCACGGTGACGGTGGTGCCCTTTCCTTCCACGCTGGTCAGGGACAACCGGCCCTGATTCAGGCCCACCAGCTGCCGACTGATACTCAGCCCCAGTCCGGTTCCCCTCGGGCGTGTGGTGAAGAAGGGGTCGGTGACCCGGCCGATCAGCCCCGCAGGTATGCCGCGACCGTTATCGGTGATTTCCAGCCGGATGGTATTGCCCTCCCGGTGAGCCCACAAGCGGACGTTCCCGCCGGCTGCGCACGCCTGGACACCGTTGCATACCAGGTTCACCAGCGCCTGCAGGATCTGGTCGGCATCGGCGTGCACCGCCAGGCGCGAGTCTCCCTGGGTGCTGATGGACACGCCGCATTCAGCCGCCTGGGAGCGTGTCAGCGCCACCGTGCGTCGGAACAGGCTGCGGATCGGCACCGTGACGGGTTCCGCCGGATGCGGCCGACCGTAGGCCAGCAGGTCGCCGACCACGCGGTTGAGCCGGTCGATTTCGGAGGCCACGCTTTGCAGCAGCTCGCGTCGTTCGGCATCGGCCTCCCGCCGTTCCAGCGCCTGGACGGTCACTTTCATGGTGGCCAGGGGGTTGCGGACTTCATGGGCAACGCCGGTGGCGAACTCGCCGAGAACGGCCATCTTTTCCACCTGCACGGTACGGTTGAGCATGTCCTGCAACCGTGCGGCCATGGCATTGAAGGCATAGGCCACGCTGTCGATCTCGTCCCCTTTGCGATCAGCGGCGCCCATCCGGTATCGCAGGTTGCCGGAGGCCAGGGCGTCGGCGCCCTCCACCAGCCCGTTCACGCGCCGTCGCAAGGTGTACGCGAAACGGCCGAACACCAGCATGATCCCCAGCCCGGTTACCAGCGCCAGCAGGTAGATCCCGAGCCGGGTCTGTTGCAACGGCCCCAGCAACGGTTCCGGCTGCACGGCGTATTCCACGATCCAGCCCGGCAGCACTTCCGGGCCGCGGATCAGTTCCCCGGGTTCGCTGACCGGCCTGCCCGTGGCGTCCAGCAGGGCCCCGCCGGGCACACGCAGCAGCGGCCTGACCACCCCGGGCACCGCTTCGGCGCCCAGCAGTTCGGTGACGGATGCCAGCCGCACGTGCAACGCCACAGTCTCCGCTCCGCCCGGGGCCGCGCCGCGGATGGGTTGTCGCATCAGCAGCCAGCCCGGCCGGCTGTGCTCGGGCAGCGCCGGTCCGATCAGCTCCAGGTTACCGTTGCTGACCCGCGGCAGGTGATCGATGTGCCAGTCACTTCCGCCCCAGTACGGTGGTCCCGAGGCCGCCTGACCGGCAACGACATGGGTCAGGGCATCCCGGCCGTCAAGGAACAGGATGCCGTACAGATCCGGGACATCGGCCTCGATGCGCAGGAGGCCTTCCAGCTTGTCCGCCGCCGAACTGCTCGGCTCCTGCAGGTAGAGCGGCAATGCCGGATGGGTGGACAGCGTCTCAAGCTGGTAGGAACGGTTGTCGAAGAAGGCGCCCAGCCGGCTGCCGGTGGCCGCCATCTGCGCTTGCAGTCGCTCGCCTGTCAGCCGATCCATCAAGGTTTCGGCGAAGCGGTCGTAAAGCACACCGAGAAACAGCAGTGACGCCAGAATCAGACTCAGGGACAACAACGTATATCGCCCCACCAGGGTGAAGCGTGGTCGCGCCAGTCGTTGCAGCAATACCGTCATGGGAGTCTGCCTGTCGGCCGGTCCTGGCTACATGCCGCCGATCCTTGTCATTCTTCGTCATGCTTCCGGCTTCAGCATAGCAAGTCCGCGAAAACGGTGGACGGCTTCGCGTTGACAGCGCGCTTTTCGGTGCGTATTGATACTTTCTAAAATCATGTAACAAAATAGACAGGCTGGCGTTCCGTGCTGCATCGTCCGCCAGGCCAGTTGCTGCTCGCGACACTGTCCGGTTTGCTGCTTGGCCTGCCTAACCTCTATCCGCCGCTGTTTCCACTGGCCTGGTTTGCCTTCGTGCCGTTGTTGCTGGCACTGGAATCGGCCGGACCGGGGCGGAGCTATCTGCTTGGCCTGTTGATGGGACTGGTGGTGTGGTTGCTGTCCAGTTACTGGGTGGTGGAGTTCGTCACGCTGTCCAGGGCCTGGGCGCAGCCGTGGAGCACGCTGGCCGCCCTGCTGTTCTGGCTGTATGCCGCCCAGTTGTTCGCATTGATCGCGGTGCTCGGCCGCTGGCTCCGGTACGCCACCCCCGTTCCGTTGCTGCTCTGGTTTCCGTTGCTGGTCGTCAGTGTGGTCGCGCTGTTCCCGATGCTGTTCAACGCCCGGCTGGGCGAATGGCAGGTCGCGTTTCCGGTGGCCTTGCAGGGGGCGGATATCACCGGGGCCTACGGCATCGATCTGATGATGGCGCTGAGCAGCGCACTGGCCTATCAGTTGCTGCGGCGCCAGTGGAGCGGCGTGCAGCGCTGGGCCATGCCGGTGGCAGCGATGGTCCTGGTCGGCTGGTTTGGCTACGGAGTCGCGGCGCTGCAACAGTGGGAGGCGCGCCTGGCCGCCTGGGAGACGCGGGCGGTGGGGCTGGTGCAGCCCGACGATGCGGTCAGCATCGAGATCCCGCTGCCGCCGCCGGGCTACACCCGGGCATCACCCCCGGAGATGGAGATGACCGCGCGCCTGGCTGCGGCCGGCGCGGAGCTGGTCATCTGGCCGGAGGCCCGCTACAAGGGCTACTTCCATGAACCGCACGTGCGCGCCGCCTATCAGGAGCGCATAGCGGAACTCGACGTCGCGCTGCTGTTCCATGATCTGGAACTGAAGGATGTGGACGGGACGCGGCTCTACTACAACGCCGCGGCGTTGCTCTCCGGGGACGGCGAGCTGGCGGCCCACTACCGCAAGATCAAGCGCATGGCGTTCGGCGAGTACACGCCGGTGTTCAGCCAGGTGCCGCTGCTGCGCGAGCTGTTTGCCGGCTTCTTCGGCGATTTCACTACCGAGCTCACGCCGGGAGAACGCCTGGTGAGCGCCGAGGCGGCGGGCATGCGGCTGGTGCCGCGGATCTGCTACGAGAGCACCTACCCGGCTTTCATCGCCGATTCCATCCGGGAGGATCCGGCGGGGGCCGTGCTCGTCGTCCTGTCGCAGAACGGCTGGTTCGGCCGGACGCACCAGCCGTTCCAGCACCTGCGGACCTCGTCGCTGCGAGCGGTGGAAAACCGCGTGCCGATGATCCACGCGATCAACAACGGCCCCTCGGCCGTCATCGCACCCAGCGGCCGCATCGTCTACAAGACGGAACCCTTTACCCGCAGCGAGACCGTGGTGCACATGCCGCACGATCCCTCCAGCGGCGGCAGCTTCTACAGCCGGCACCCGAGACTGTTCCCGTACACGGTTTACGCGTTGTTGGTGCTGATATTCGTGGTAACCCTCATCCGGCGGTTCCGGAGGGATGGCTTCGGCGTAGGGGGGTAATCGCCACGGGCGATTGCCACCGATCCGGCTGCATGTTCCCCTGGGGTTCGGGCTTTCGCCCGACGGTCGCAACCGCTGCGCGGTTACTCCCCTACGGCGATACCGCCGAGTTGGGGGGCGGGCCGGGTGCTGGGGCACGCTCTGCGATTTCCACCCAGGGATTACTCGGCCCGCACCCGCGAGCCGTCCCGGATGCGGTCTGCCGGATGGGTGATCACCTGTTCGCCGGGTTCGAGGCCGTCCCGGATCTGGGTCTGCAGGCCGCTGCGGCGTCCGATGTCTACCGGCCGCAGACTTGCCCGGCCGTTGCCGACGACGAAAACGTTCCAGCGGTCGTCCTCACGGAACAGCGCGCTGGTGGGAATCTGCAGCACATCGTCCGCCTCCCAGAGGATGAAACGCCCTTCCACGCGGTAGCCGTCCCCCAGTGCCCGCCAGGCTTCTCTTGGCGACAGGATCTCCACCAGCACCGGCACGCGCTGTTCTTCGACACCCAGCGCCGAAACCCGCTGGAAACCGCGCGGTTCGACCCGGCGGACCTGGCCGTCCAGGGGGGTGCCGCCGCCCCAGCGCTCCAGAACCACCTGCATGCCGGGACGAACGCGCACCGCGTCCATCGACAGCAGATCAATCTGTACCTCCAGCGTGCTCAGATCGCCCAGTTCCAGGACCCGTTCGCCGGCCGCAATCGGCCCCTCGCAGCAACGGTAACGGTTCAGTACCGTTCCGGCGATGGGCGCGCGGACACCCAGGCTGGGCTGCGCTGCCGGGGCGCGCTCACCATCGGCGACGGCCAGGGTCGCCCGGGCCGATTCCAGCTCGAAGCGCGCCACTTCCACAGCGTGCCGGGCTGCGCGTTCGCCGGCGCGGGCGGCATCCCGCTGGCCTCGGCTGCGCTCCATGGTTTCCGTGGAAATGAACTGCTGCTCGTGCAGTTCCATGTTGCGCTGAAACTCGGTTTCCGCGATTTGCCGCTGCGTCCGCTTGATCTCCACCTCCGCTTCCGCCAGTTCCAGCCTGGCCGAGGCGGCGGAAACGGCTTCCCGGGCCTGCTCCCGGGTGCGTGGATCCAGCGCCGGGGATGGCAGCGCCTCCAGCTCGAATACCACCTCGCCGGCAGCCACCTCGTCGCCGGGTTCCAGCACCACCCGGCGCAGAAAACCGCTGATCGGCGCCGAGACGGTGTGTGGATCGCGTAGCCGGGCACGGCCTTCGTCTTCCACGAATTCGGCAAAATAGCCACGCTCCGCCGTGCTGACGCTGACCGGGACGGGCGATGGCATCAGGGCGGCCACCAGCAGGCCCAGCAATATCAGGGCGATGAGGACGGAGAACAGTTTCTTCCATGTGCGCATGATGGTCACTCGACGGTTTTCAGTGCGGAAACCATGTCCAGCCGGCGCAGCCGGCGTGCGATCAGCACCACCGACAGCAGCGAGGCCAGCAGTACCCCGACGGCGGCAAAGGCGTAGGTGCCGGGGGTAATGATGAAGGGGATGCGTAGCATCTCCATGCTCATCGCCTGGTTCAGCAGCCAGGCGAAGCCGGTGCCGATCAACCAGCCCAGCGGGATGGCAAGCAGCGTGAGCAAGGCGATTTCACCGATCAGAATCCAGGCGACTTCAGCCCGCGTGAAGCCCAGTACCCGCAGTGTGGCCAGTTCCCGGGCGCGCTCCGCGAAAGCGATGCGGGCGTTGTTGTAGACCACGGCGAAGGCGATGCAACCGGCCAGCAGCAGCAGGATCGCCATCATGATCAGCACGGTGTCCTCGATGTAGCCGCGGATCGCCGTTTCGGCCTGGCCGGTGAGGCCGATCCCGGCCACGCGGGGCAGTTCCCACAGGCTGTCGAACAGATCCTGCTCCCGGCTGCGATCGGTCAGCAGCCAGCTGCCGGAGATGGCCGGCCCTTCGCCCATCAGGCGGTTCAGGGCGCGGCGCTCCATGTACGCGCTGACGCCGATGGGTTCGGCCACCACCGCGGCCAGAGGCACTTCCACCGTACGCCGGTGACCTTCCAGGACTTCCACCAGCAGCGTATCGCCTGGGCGCACGCGCAGGTGCTCGGCCAGGAAGTCGGTGAGCAGCAGGCCTTCCGGCGGCAGCCGCACGGGCTGGTGATGGGCGTCGATCAGGGTACGCAGCTGCGGCTCGGACTCCAGGCCGAGTATGGCGGTGCGGTGGTCGGTACGGCCATTGCGCAACCGCACCGGTACGCTGCGATAGCCTTCCACATAGTGCACTCCGGGCTTGTGACGCAACTCACCCAGGGCCCTCTCGGGTGTCGGATCGGTGAACGTGAGATGGAGGTCGGATTTGTGGATAAGGCGGTACTGCACGTCGATCATGTGGTCGACGGCGCTGAACTGGAAGCTGCCCACCAGCAGCAGTGCCGCGGACAGGCCGATACCCAGTATCGACAGGCTGGCCTTGAGGCGGTGCCGTGCCAGATTGCGCAGGATAATGCGGCTGGGCTGGTCCAGCAGCCGGCCCAGGCGGGAGTGTTCCAGCCAGCCTTGACGGAAACGCTCCGGTGCCGGCGGGCGCATGGCTTCCGCGGGCGGCAGGCTGACGGCGCCCTGTACCGCCCGCCAGGTGCCCAGAGCGGCTGCGGCGCCGGCTATCGCCACGGCCAGCAGCACGATGCGCGGCTGAAGCCGGAAGCGGATGTCCGGGAATCGGAAGTACTCGGTGTACACCGCAGCCAGCGAGTCTGCCGCCCAGGCTCCGAGCACGGTGCCCAGCGTGCTGCCGATCAGCACAATGAATCCGGTCAGCAGGCCATAGTGCAGCGCGATGTCGCGGTTGCGGTAGCCGAACGCCTTCAGCACCGCCACCTCCTGCCGTTGAGTGCGGATGATGCGGCCCATCAGCACGTTCAGCAGAAATGCCGAGACGCCCAGGAACAGCGCCGGCAGTACCACTGCCATGACGCGGAGCTGATCCAGCTCCTGGGAGAGAATTTCGTGGGAGGGTAATTCATCGCGTCCGTGCGCACCGATGCCCCCAAAGGGGGCCAGTAGCGTGTCCAGACGGTCGATCACCGGCGCCTCGTCAGCCCGCGCCTGCAGTGTGAGCACCACGTTGTTGAAAGCGCCGTCCATGCCGTAGGCGTTGGCGAGCGCGCGGCGGTTCATCCAGACGATGGCATAGCGGGCGTAGTCCGGCAGCAGATCGGCGGGGCCGATCTGGTAGATGAATTCGGGAGACAGCGCGAGGCCGCTGATGATCAGCGTTTCCTGGCGTCCACGGATGATCGCGGTGAGGCGGTCGCCGGCCTGCAGGCCGTGCGCCTGGGCAAAGGGTTCGCTGACCAGCACCTGGTCGGAGCGCTCGGCCGCCGGCAGGCTGCCCTGGCGCAGGTACAGCCGGTTGATGTCGGGCTGGCGCCCGTCCGGGATCGACACCAGTTGCCCGCGCACCGGGTCCGCGAAGCCGTCCACCTCCAGCCGTACCGGCGCCTTCACCCGAGTTTCCAGCTGGTTCACGCCAGGAATGTCGGCCAGGCGCTCGGCGGCGCCTTCCGGTGCCCGCTTCAGATCGGCGAACACGTGGGCGAACTGGTGATCCTGGTAGAAGCGCTCCTGGGTCAGGCTCAGCGCGTCCAGCGTCGTGACGGCAAGGATCAGCGTCATCACGCCGGCCGCGATGACTACCGCAATCGCCGCTACCTGGCCCCGCATTCTGGCCAGGTCCCGCAGCAGTTTGCGACGCAGTGTGCGCATGCTTCTACCAGTGCAGTTCCGACGGGGAGCGGGGGCTGGGGTTCTCCAGGACCTCGGACACGCGGCCGTCGCTCAGGCGGATGATGCGGTCGGCCATCTCGCCGATCACCACGTTGTGCGTGATCACTGCCGTGGTGGTGTGCATTTCCCGGTTTACGTGGGCCAGTGCTTCCAGCACCTGTACGCCGGTTTTCGAATCCAGCGCGCCGGTGGGTTCGTCGCACAGCAGCACGGCCGGGCGCTTGGCGATGGCGCGGGCGATCGCCACCCGCTGCTGTTCGCCGCCGGAGAGCTGGGAGGGGAAGTGGTCCAGGCGCTTTTCCAGTCCGACCAGTGCCAGCGCGTCCTCGGGTTTCATGGGATTGCGGCTGATCTCGGTGACGATGGCGACGTTCTCGCGGGCGGTGAGGCTGGAAATCAGGTTGTAGAACTGGAACACGAAGCCCACGTGATCGCGGCGGAATGCGGTCAGCACGCGGTCGCCGGCACGCACCAGATCCTGGTCGCCGTAGCGCACCTCTCCGTCGGTGGCGCTGTCGAGTCCGCCGAGGATGTTCAGCAGGGTGGATTTCCCGGAACCGGACGCGCCCAGCATCACGGCGAGCTCGCCGGCATAGAGTTCCAGGTCCACGCCGCGCAAGGCGTGGATTTCCGTTTCCCCCATGCGGTAGACCTTGGTCAGCCCGCGGGTCGAGAACACGGCCCTGCGGGCCTCCGGTGCCGCCATTGTTCAGATCCCTGTTGCAGCGGTTTCGCACAACAGTGTAGTGCGGGAGGGCGCCGGCAGTTTGATGCAGATCAAGGCACTGCCGGCGTATCGGGGCCGGTCAGGGAAGTATCTGGCTGAGATAGAGCTGCATCTGCCGCTCGGCGTCGCTGCCGAGCAGGGCGAGCCGGCGGGTCTGGTTCAGCACCAGCAGGCCCACCGCATGCGCCATGCCGCCGGTGGCCAGTTCCTCGGCGTTACTGCGGCCGTCCCGGGCAATGGCGTCGGCGACCGTGCGGTAGATGTCCAGCAGGGCGGCATTCAGTTGCCGGTCCAGCGACGGCGTCAGGCCACCGGGTTCCAGTCCCTGGTAGAGGTAGAGCCCCAGCGCCAGTTCCTCCGGTTGCCGCAGGTAATAGTGGAAGAAGGTGTACAGGGCGGTGGCGCCATGCCGTTCCGGGGTGCCCTCCAGCGCCACGGTGAGTGCCCGGCGCAACGTGGCCAGCGAATTCATCAGCACTTCCGCGTATAGCGCCTCCTTGCCATCGAAGCGGGCGTAGACGGCACCGGTGGTGCAGCCTGCCTCGCGGGCAATCAGGCGCATGGAGGCGCCCTCAAGCCCGCGCTGCTGGAACACCGCCCGGGCCGCGTCCACGATCTGCTGGCGGCGGGCGTCCTTCAGTGCCCTGGCGTGCCGCTCGATGTCCTCTGATGCCGCCATCGCGGTACTCCCGCTATTTCCGATAAGGCTGGTTCGCCGTCCAGTCGAAAGTGCCCTGGTCCCTTTCCCGGACCGCCTGTTTCCAGCCCACCTGTTCCGCCCGGTGCTTGAAGTTCAGGCCCTCGGGAGAGTGCCGGGTAATGCCGTCGAACACCGTGGCCATCATCTGGGTGACCTGCAGGCCCATGTTCTCGTAGGCCTGGTTCACCACCAGCTTCTGCATCATCAACTGGTTCACCGGCACCGAGGCCATGCGGTCAGCCAGCGCCTCCACCTCGGCATCCAGCTCAGCGTCGGGCACCGCCCGGTAGACCAGGCCCAGGCGCTCCGCTTCGCGGCCGTCGATCTTGTCGCCGGTGAACAGCATGCGCTTGGCGCGCTCGGCGCCCAGGCGGTAGACCCACATGGCGGTGGTCGGGCAGCCCCAGACCCGGGTCGGCATGTAACCGATCTCGGCGGTTTCGGCCATCAGGATGATATCCGAGCACAGCGCGATATCGGAACCGCCTGCCACGGCATGGCCGTGCACCTTGCACAGCACCGGCCGGTACGAGCGCCACAGGCTCATGAACAGGTCGGTGTTGCGCTTCATGAAGGCGTAGTCCTTCATCGGGTCCCAGGGCATGTCCTGGGTGACGCTGTTGCCGGCGCCGCCCGAGGCCTCGGCGTAGTAGGCCAGGTCGTAGCCGGCGCTGAACGCACGCCCGGCACCGGACAGCACGATCACATGCACGCCCTGGTCGGCATTGGCGCGGGTGACGCAATCGGCCAGCTCCACCGGTAGCTCGTCGTCGATGGCGTTCAGCACCTCGGGGCGGTTCAGGGTGATGCGGCCAATGCGGCCGTCCTTCTCATAGAGCACTTTTGCCATAACGGCAATCTCCTCCGTAGCGGGTCTGCAGGCGATTGATCAATCAGGAATATAACATCGTTATTGTATGAATAACATTGTTATTTCCATCCGGGTGCACCATCCCCGGCAACCCGCCTTGCGCAGGTGACATCGACTGTCTATGTTTCAAGTCAGACACGAAACGGAACAGTGTGCTGCCAGCCGCTGTTAGGAAAGCGCTGACGCATCCGCAGCAGCGCGGATGCGTCAGCGCTTTCCTACCGGGCGACCGGTCAGGCAATGACAACAAATGTCTGATCACCGGAGGAGAGAGCGATGGTTACCCGCCTGCGTTCCCTGTTTGTGTGTCTGTTCGCGATGTTCTTCCTGCTACCTGGCGGTTCGGCTCTTGCGGCCGATCCGATCCGTATCGCCGTCCTCGGCCCCATGGGCTTCATCCAGGGTGAACACCACTGGCGCGGAGCGCAGATTGCCCGCGACGAGGTGAACGAGGCGGGTGGCGTCGCTGTGGGTGAACAACGGCGGCCGATCGAGCTGATTCAGATAGAGACCAATGAAATGCTCAGCGTCACCGACGCTGCCACGGCGGCCGAACGCGCCATCACCCGTAACCGCGCCGATTTCCTGGTGGGCGGTTTCCGCAGCGAGGCGGTGCTGGCCATGCAGGACGTGGCCATGGATTACCAGAAGATCTTCCTCGGTGTGGGGGCTGCCCACGGTGAGCTGGGCGAACGGGTGCAGGAGGACTACGACACCTACAAGTACTGGTTCCGTGTCTCGCCCACCAAGTCGGCCGATCTGGGGCGTCAGCTATTCGCGGTGCTGGGGTCGGTGGCGCAGCAGATCCGGACCGAGCTGGGACGTGACAATGTCAAAGTGGCTCTTCTTGCCGAGCGTGCCGTCTGGGCCGATCCGCTGGTGCAGGCGGCGGAGCACAACCTGCCGAACATGGGCATGGAGGTGGTCGGCACCTGGCGGCCGTCTGCCGTGGCCACCGACGTCACCGCGGAACTGTCCGCCATCAATCGCGCGGAGGCCGATATCATCTTCACCATGCTGTCCGGGCCGGTTGGCATCGTGGTCGGCCGGCAGTCCGGCGAGATGGAGCTCTCGGCCGTGCCCTTCGGTATCAACGTGGAGGCGCAGAAGGCCGGTTTCTGGCAGGCCACCGACGGCAAGGCCAACTACCTCGCCACCCTGGACACCTACGCGCCGGTGAAAGTCACCGAATACACCGTCGCGTTCGTGGAGGGGTTCGTCGAGCGTTTCGGCGAGCCGCCGGCCTATACCGCCGCGACCTATGACGCCATTCGCGTGCTGGTGCAGTCGATCGAAGCCACCGGCACGCTGGATGCCGACGCGCTGGTCAGCCATATGGAAGAGACCACGTTCCGGGGCACGGCGGGCAACCTGAAGTTCGACGAGCGCCATGATCCGACCTGGGGGCCGGGGTTCGTCACCGGTCTGGCCGTGCAGTGGCAGGACGGCGAAAAAGTGGCGTTCTGGCCCAACGGCTGGCAGGACGTGACCTACGAGGGCATGCGGCCGTTCCGCTTCCCTTCCGCCATGCTGGATAACTGATCCGCCGCGGGCGCCGCGCCGGCCCCGATGGAGGGGCGGCGCGGCGCAGCAGGCAGACAACAAGAATCAACGACACGGCCCGGCCATGCTCCAGGACATTGCTCTCACCGGCCTGATCAACAGCGGCATATACGCGCTGCTCGCCCTGGGGTTCTCCCTGGTGTTCGGCGTGGCGCGTATCGTCAATATCGCGCATACCGCCTTCTATATGGTGGCCGCCTACATGGTGTACGTAGTCGGCCACTTGCTGGGGCTGCCCTTCTGGCTGGCGATCGTCGTGGCGGTGCTGGCCGTTATCGGGCTGGGGGTGCTGGCCTACAAGCTGGTGATCGAACCGATCCGCGAGCACGACACGGCCGTGCTCATCGCGACCATTGCCCTGGCGGCGATCTTCCAGGAACTGATGATCATCTTCTTCGGCGGCCATTATCTGAGCATCCCGGCCCTGATCACCGGCTATACCGAAGTCGCCGGCGTGCGCATCACCAACCAGCGGCTGCTGACGCTTGTTCTGGTGGGCGTGACGCTGATCGGTATCTGGCTGCTGCTGACGCGCACGCGTCTGGGGCTGGCCATTCGGGTCACCGCCGAGGATCGGGAGGTGGCCAACCTGATGGGCATGAACGTCGGCCGCATTGCCATGTGGACCATGGGGATCTCGGTCGGGCTGGCCGCCGTCGCCGGCGTCATGGTGGCGCCGCTGTTCGTGGTGGATCCGCTGATGTGGCTGGACCCGCTGATCATCGTGCTGGCCATCGTCGTGCTGGGCGGCCTGGGCAGCCTCAAGGGCAGCATCATCGGTGCCCTGGTCATCGGCTACGTGGAGACCATGACCGTCTTCCTGATACCGGCAGGCTCGTTCCTGAAGGCCGCCGTGGCCCTGTCCATCATGGTGCTGGTGCTGGCGATCCGGCCGGAGGGGCTGTTCGGCGTCGCCTTCGAGGAGGAGCGCTGAGCATGATGGCGCGCATGGTACGCCGTGGCTGGACCCTGTTGCGCACCGAGGTGCTGGTGCTGCCCAGCCGGATCGTGGTGCTGGCCTTCGCCGTGGGGCTGCTGGTGCTGCCGTTGTTCACCACCGATCCCTACGTGCTGCGTATCCTGATCATTGCCAGCATTTTCGCCACCTTCGCCGCGAGCTGGGATTTCCTGGCCGGCTATTCCGGGCAGGTCAACTTCGGTCACGCCCTGTTCTTCGGGACAGCGGCCTACGCCTCCGCGTTGATCAATGTCCACCTGGGACTGTCGCCGCTGATCACCATTCCGCTTGGCGCCCTGATAGCCGGGGCGGTGGGGATGCTGGTGGGGTTGCTGTGCCTGCGGTTGCGGGGCCCGTACCTGAGCCTGACCACGCTGGTACTGCCCATCATCCTGGTCAGCGTGTTCTTCGCCATGCCAGGGATCACCGGCGGCGAGCTGGGCATCCGGCGCGTGGAGACCATTACCCGGGACCGGGTGGTCAACTACTACATCGCCGTGACCATGATGCTGGTGCTGTGCTTTTTCCTCTGGAAGCTGGGCAACTCGCGCTTCGGCCTGATCCTGCATGCCATCCGCGAGGATCAGGTGGCGGTGCGGGCCGCCGGGCTGAACACCTCGCGCTACAAGATCATGGCCTTCGGTATCAGTGCCACGGTGGCCGGCCTGGTGGGTGCCTTCTACGGGCACTTCCTGCGCTCCGTGGGGCCGGCGGTGCTGGCCGTGCAATTGTCGTTCGAGGCGGTGATCTTCGGCATCGTCGGCGGCATCGTCAGCATCGTCGGGCCGGTGGCGGCGGTGTTCGTGCTCTATCCACTGACCGAGTTCCTGGCCGATTTCCAGACCTTCCAGGAGTTCCGGCTACTGGCCTTCGCGCTGATCGTCCTGCTGATGCTGCTGTTCATGCCGCGCGGCTTCGTGCCCTGGATCCGCGACCGCATCGAGCTGGTCTGCCCCAACTGCAAGAACCGCAACCGGCGCGGGCGCAGGCGCTGCCGCGTGTGCCAGACGGAGCTGGCGGAGTGAGTCCCTTCCTTCCTCCTACATCCCGAGATAGCTCTCCCGCAGGGCGTCGTCCGCGGCCAGCTGCGCGGGCCTGCCGTGGGCCATGACCTGCCCCTGGGAGATCACATAGGCATAGTCCGCCAGCTCGAAGGCGCGGGTGACTTCCTGTTCCACCAGCAGGATCGGGATGCCTTCCCGCTCGCGGATCATGGCGATTGCCGCGAACACCTCCTCCCGCAGCTTGGGTGACAGACCCAGGGAAGGTTCATCGATGCACAGCATTCGCGGCTGTGACATCAGTGCCCGGCCGATGGCCAGCATCTGCTGTTCGCCGCCGGACAGCGTGCCGGCGATCTGCGTCTGCCGTTCCTGCAGTTGCGGGAACAGCGCGAACACCCGCTGCAGCCGTTCCTCCCGCTGCGGCCTGGCCCAGTTCAGATAGGCGCCGGCCAGCAGGTTGTCCAGCACGGTCAGCTCGCGGAACGGGCGCCGGCGCTCGGGGCAATGGATCAGGCCCAGCCCCACCAGCGCATGGGCCGGCAGCGCGTCCACCGGCTCGCCGGCGAACAGGATGCGCCCCTGCTGAACGATATCCCCATGTGCGCCGCGGGCGACGTCCCGCTCCCACCGCACCAGGCCGGTGACGGCCCGCAGCAGCGTGGACTTGCCGGCGCCGTTGGGCCCGACCACGGCCACGAACTGGTCGGCCGCCACCTGCAGGGAGATGTCCTGCAGCAACTGCGCCCGGTCGTAACGCACTGACAGCCGGTCAACCTCGAGCAGCGGCGCCGCCATCGCGTTTTCCTCCCAGGTAGGCCTCGATTACCCGCGGATCGTTGACCACTTCGTCCGGCTTGCCGATGGTCAGGATGCGGCCGAAGTTCATCACGATCACCCGATCGACGATGGCCATCAGTTCCTTGAGCTTGTGCTCGATGATCAGCATGGCGGGCCCCTCGCTGTGCAGCCGGCCGAAACGCCCGCCCTTGTGCAGCCGGCGGATGGACTTGGCCAGCAGGCCGGCCTCGGCCGGGTTCATGCCGCCGAAGGGCTCGTCCAGGAACAGCAGCTCCGGGTCGGTGGCGATGGCCTTGGCGATCTCCAGACGCTTGAGGTCGCCCTGGGACAGGCGCGAGGCCGGTTCCAGCGCCATGTCCGAGATGCCCACGAATTCCAGCGCGTCCATGGCCCGGGCCTCCACCTGCTTGACCCAGTCGCCGGCGGCCCGGGCCCGCGGCCCCAGACAGGGGACCATGACGTTGGCGATAATCGGCAGGTTGCGAAACGGCCGCGTGTTCTGGAAGGTGCCGGCGATACCCTGGTTGACCACGTCCCAGGGCTTCAGCGCGGTAATGTCCCGTCCCTTGAAGTGGATGCTGCCGGCATCGGGCTTGAGCAGCTTGGTAATCAGCCGCAGCACGGTGGTCTTGCCGGCGCCATTGGGGCCGATGACGCCGACGATTTCGTCCCGGGCGATGAGGAAGCCGACGTTGTCCACGGCGGTGAGTCCGCCGAAGCGTTTGGTCAGTCCGTCCACCTGGAAGAACGCCGGGGTCATGCCCCTGCCTCCCTGGCCTCGTCCCGCAGCTCGCGGCGTGACACCTTGCCGACGTCGGTCTTTGGCAGCTCGCCGCGGAACTCGATGTACATGGGCACCTTGTAGGGCGCCAGATGCTCGCTCAGATACGCGCGGATGTCGTCCTCGGAGAGCTTGCCGCGGGCGGTGGCTTCCAGCACGACCACCGCCTTGATCTGCTCGCCCACCGCCGGATCCGGTACGCCCACCACGCCGGCGGCCTTGATCTGCTCGTGAGCGTAGAGCACGTCCTCGATGTCCTTGGCGAAGACGGAATAGCCCTTGTGCTTGATCAGGTCCTTGCGCCGGTCCACGTAGTAGAAATAGCCCTCCTCGTCCATGCGCACCATGTCACCGGTGTGCAGCCAGCGCCGGCCGTCGATCTCCGCCAGCGCGGCCGCGGTGGCGTCGTCGTTGTTCCAGTAACCCTGCATGATGTTGGGTCCGCTGAGCAGTAGCTCCCCGACCTCGCCCGCGGGCAGGAACTCGGTGGAGTCCGGTTTCGCCACGGCCGCCATGACGCCCGGCAGCGGCACGCCGAAGGAACCCGTCTTCGGCCGCTGCAGCGGGTTGATGTGGCTGGCCGCACAGGATTCCGTGAGCCCGTAGCCTTCGATGATCTGCGTGCCGGTGCGCCGCTGCCAGCCTTCCACCGTGGTCCGGCGCAGCGTGTCGGCACCGCACAGGACCAGCTTCAGTCGCTTCCAGTTCACCTTGTCCGTGTCCTTGTGGGTTTTCAGGTACTCGTACAGCGTCGGTACGCCGTAGAAGGCGGTGACCTGGTAGTCCTCGATCGCGTTGAGAATGGAGCCGGTATCGATGTTGGTGAACAGCACCAGACGCTGGCCGTCCGCCAGGCCGCCCAGCATGATCACCACCTGACCGTAGATGTGGAAGAAGGGCAGGAACGCCAGCAGCGTTTCCCGGCCTTCGCGGAACACGTAGGACAAGGCCCTGCTCTGGGTGCGGGCGGCGATCAGGTTGCGGTGGGTGAGCATCACGCCCTTGGGGTTGCCCGTGGTGCCGCCGGTGTATGGCAGCACCGCCAGGTCCCGGGCCGGGTCGATGGCCGCCGCGGGGGCGCTGTCGCCGGCGTGCTGCGCCAGCAGTCGGCCCAGGTGGTGCACGCCGGCGTGGTCCGGGATCTGCGTCTGCGTCCCGGCATTGCCGGGCCACCACCGGGCCAGCGGACCGGAGGTCAGTATCCGCCGCAGTGGCGGCAGGTAGTCGGCCACTGCGGTGACCACCACGTGATCCAGCGTCACCCCCGCCCGGGCGACCTTGTCATACAGAATGTCCTGGCAGATCAGTGTCCGGGCGCCGCTGTCCAGCAACTGGTGGCGGATCTCCGAGCTGGTATAGACCGGGCTTACCGGTGTCACCACCGCCCCCAGCCGCAGCACGGCGAAGTAGGCAATGATGAACTGCGGGCTGTTCAGCAGATAGAGCGCAACGCGGTCACCCTTGCCGACACCCAGATGGGCCAGCGCTGCGGCCAGCCGCCCGACATCCGTCTGTAGCTCGCGGTAGCTGAGCTTGCGGCCGTAGAACACCAGTGCGGTGTTTCCGGCGTAACGCTCGCAGGCAGTGTCGAGCACGTCGCTGACGGTCTGTGAGGGTACCTCGACATCGTGCGGCATGTCGGGATCGTAGAATTGCAGCCACGGCCGGCTGTCATACAGCGCACGAGGCTCCATGGTTCTCCTCCGGATAAGCGTAAGCAACTGACGTCGCTTCATTTGTTCGTTTTCATCAACAAGCATAGATCACCCGGATCGGCATGGCATGCGGTACCATGCCGGCGATCGCTTGCCGGAGTGACAGGGATCACTTAGGCTTGCCGCCGTATCCAGAGAGGAGGTTGCACCATGTCCCGCGAGCGTCTGCAGTTGTTCGCCTTGTCCTTGTTCCTGCTGCCGCTGTCCCTGGTGGCGGAAACCATTGATGTTCACGATGCCTGGGTGCGTGAAATGCCTCCGGTAGCCCAGCATTCGGCTGCCTACATGGTGCTGGAGAACAATGGCGAGGAAACACGAGTCCTGGTCGGGGGTGCCTCACCGCAGTTCGGGCGGGTGGAAATCCATGAGTCGGTGGAAGAGGACGGTGTTGCCCGCATGGTGAAGCAGGACGCATTGCCCATTCCCGCGGGGGAAAAGGTGGTGTTTGAACCGGGCGGCTATCACGTGATGCTGATGCGTCGCGAGGTGGATGAACTCAAGGCGGGCGATTACGTGGACCTGGAGCTGGAGTTTGACAATGGCACGCGCAAGCTGATCCGCGTGCCGGTGCGCAAGGCCGATGGTGGCCATGGCGGCCACCACAGGCACTAGAACCGTCTTGTTGGTCAAGACGGTAGGGTGCTCAGAGCGCAGCGGTGCGCACCATTGGCGTGATCGGTGCGCATCGCCTCCGGCTCTGAGCACCCTACGCTTGAGCGGAACCGGCGTAGGGTGGATGGAGCCGGAGGCGATATCCACCAATCCGGTTGAATCAGAGCTGGATCGCCCGGGGCTCCAGGAATTCCTCCAGCCCGAACTTGCCCGCTTCGCGACCCAGGCCGGAATGGCCGAAGCCGCCGAACGGTGCCCACGGGTTGAACTTGCCGTTGTTCACGAACACCTGCCCGGTGCGCATACGGCCGGCGACGTCCAGCGCCCGCTCCCGGTCTTCCGACCAGACCGCGCCGGACAGCCCGTAGGGCGTGCCATTGGCAATGGCGATGGCTTCATCCTCATCCCGATAGGGGATCACACAGAGCACCGGCCCGAAGATCTCTTCCTGGGCGATGCGGGCGTTGGGGTCGACACCGCCGAACACGGTCGCCTTGACGAAGTAACCCTGCTCCAGTCCTTCCGGTGACTCGGCGCCACCGGCCACCAGCCGGGCGCCCTCGTCAATGCCGAGCCGGATGTAATCCAGCACCTTGTCCCGCTGCGTGGCGGACGCCAGCGGCCCCAGGCGGGTGGTTTCTTCCAGCGGATTGC
Source organism: Ectothiorhodospiraceae bacterium (assembly GCA_050485425.1). Taxonomy (GTDB): domain Bacteria; phylum Pseudomonadota; class Gammaproteobacteria; order Nitrococcales; family Aquisalimonadaceae; genus LSCE01. The sequence continues at coordinate 28,669 of JBJHBJ010000006.1, forward strand.
CCGGCGTGAACTTGCCAGCCACCGCGGCGGCGATCTCGCAGGCACGGTCGTGCAGTTCCGCCGGCACCAGCATGCGTGTCAGCGCCGTGCAGGTCTGGCCGGAATTCAGGTAGCAGTTGTTGATGGTGCCCTTGACCGCGCCTTCCAGTTCGGCATCGCCGAGGATGATGGACGCCGACTTGCCGCCCATCTCCAGTGCCAGCCGCTTGAAGTCCTCCGCCGCGGCATGCGCGATGCGGTGGCCGGTGCGGGTGGAACCGGTGAACGAGATCATGTCCACCCGGGGATGATTGATCAGCGCCTCGCCCACATCCTGGCCCAGGCCGCTGACCACATTGACCACGCCCGGCGGCAGGTCCACCGCCTCGCAGATCTCCGCCAGGATGAATGCGGTCAGCGGCGCCACCTCGCTGGGCTTCAGCACCACGGTGCACCCCGCTGCCAGAGCGGGGGCCACTTTCAGCATGATCTGGTGCAGCGGGTAGTTCCACGGCGTGATGGCGCCAACAACGCCGACCGGCGCGTGCTGGATCACGGAGTTGCCGATCTCCTCGGTGAATGGGAACTCGTCCAGCAGTTTCACGTAATTGCCGGTGGTGACCTGGGGCATCCCCGCCTGGATCATGCCGGACAGCTTGATCGGCATGCCGACCTCGCGGGACACGGTTTCGGCGATTTCACCGCCGCGGTTCTTCAGTTGTTCCAGTATCGCGGCCAGATAGGCCTTGCGCTCTGCTACAGGCGTCCGCGACCAGGAGGCGAAGGCTGTGTGCGCCGCTTTCACGGCCTGGTCTACCTCCGCGGCGCCGGCGCCCGGAATACTGGCCATCACCTGACCCGTTGCAGAATCGTGCACCTCCAGTCCTGCTCCTTCAACGGCGACCCATCGGCCGCCGATATAGACGCGTTCAATTGCCTTCATACGGGCTGTTCTCCTCGCGAAATGTCATGAATCCGCTCTTTGCCCGGCGAGTACTGCCGGAACTCCCGGAAGCGCCGAACAGGAAAAATGTTTCCGGGAAGGCTGGTCACTTCACCACAGGCGGCGGGGCGCTCGCAACCGCTCCCGGCGTATTGCCACGGAATGGCCCGTAATCGGGCGATGGAGCGCGAGAAAACGATCACGTTTCCGCAACGAACAACTTGCCACGCGGCGGCATCGGCGCGACACTAAAGGTAACGGCGGGAAATGCACAATAATGCATATTCACCGGCTCCAGACACCCGTGGTGGGCGTTGCAGTATCTGGCTGCGGCAGGGTGCCTGGCATGGATGCCGGGTGTATCCGGTCTCCGACGGAAACCGTGGATTTCCGTCGGCGTGCAGCCTGGTTGAGGGAGGCTGCGTATGAAAGCATCGGGTGCGCCGCGGGTGCGGAGTCTGGACCTGTCCCAGGAACGCATTCACCTGCTGGAGCGATTACTCGCACGCCAACCGCTCGACGCCGTCCTCGAAACGCTGGCGGCCGGGCTGGAAAATGCCTTTCCGGATGCGGTCGCTTTCCTGTCCCGCCGCGATGGCCACCTGCTCCGCATTATCAGCGGCACCCCCCGCAGCCACCGGCTGATTCGTGCCATCCCTCCCGTTCACCTTGCGGACGGCGAAACGATGTGTTCCGCGGTCGTCCAGCAGGACAGCCCCCTGTATTCCCGCGATATCAGCGTTGATGAACGCTGGCCCAGGATCCATCAGTGGGCCAGCGAGCGGGGTCTGCGCAGCGCGGGAAGCTGGCCGGTGAGGGATCGCAACGGTCTGCCCGTCGGGACGGTATGTCTGGTGTTGCCGGGGCGGGGAGAGTTGCCGGAATCCTACCGCCGGCTGCTGCGTGAGTTCGCCACGCTGGCCGGCCTGGCGCTGGAGTTCCACGAGGTGCTTTCGGATGCGCACCACGATGCCCGCCACGACAGCCTGACCGGTCTGGTCAACCGGCGTCATCTGCTGGAGCTGCTGCGCCATGAACTGTCCGATTCGGGTTGCCGCGACCGGGTCGCCCTGCTGCTGCTGGACCTGGACGACTTCAAGCACGTTAATGATGTCCACGGCCATGGCGCGGGGGACGTCCTGCTGGGCATATTCTCCGAGCGCCTGCGCTCCGCCGTGCGTGGGTCGGACACCGTTGCGCGGCTGGGCGGCGACGAATTCGTGGTGCTTATGCGGGAGGTCGGGTCCGACCAGGCCAGGGAAACCGCGCAGCGCGTCGCCGAGGTGCTGCGCGAGCCGGTGACCGTGGACCGCGATGTGATCCGGATCACCCCCAGCCAGGGGCTGGCGCTGGCCGCCGACTTCCCGGCCGCCTCGGCGGAAGCGTTGCTGGAGGCGGCCGACGCCGCCATGTATATCACCAAGCAACAGGGCAAGGACGGCTTGTGGATGGCCGGCGCCTCGGCCACGGGCGCCACGGGCTACGACGCCGCCCTGCTGAAAGCGTTCGAGAACGAAGCCCTGCTGGATCGGTGTCTGCTGCTGGAAAGCTGGTCCCGCTGGCGGGAAGGTCGGGTGGTGGGGCGCCAGCTCGTGCTCGGCTGGTACGACGAGGAGAAGGGGCGCATCCCCATGCACCGCCTGCTGCGCGGCATCAACATGGCTGAGGTCCGCGACCGGCTGCAGCACGCCATCCGGCGGGTGGTGAGGGATCGTATGGACCCCGAATGGTTCAGGGGCGGTCAGGTGGTCGCCGCGCAGCCGCCGCGATCGGCGTTGCTGGATCCGGATTACCCCGGCTTTCTGCATTGCTGTCTGGTGGACAAGTCCTCGCCCGCGGGGCAGATGGAGCTCGACGTCTCCGAACTGCTCGGCGATCCGCTGGACCGGATCCGGGAGACTCTGCAGCGGCTGAGACTCAGCAACCCCGGTCTCAGCGTGGCGATCAAGGCGCTGGACCGTGCGCCATTGTCGCTGGAGCATTTGCAGGCGATCAGGCCCGACGTGCTCAAGGTGTCGCCGTACCGGGTACGCACACAGGTGCAGGGCCGGGATAACGCCGTCACCGTGCTGCAGTCCCTGCGTCTGCTGGGGGAAGGTCACGGCGCCACCGTGCTGGCGGACCAGGTGCGTGGCGCGGAGGATCTCTCCCTGGCGGAGCAGGCCGGCATCCGGGAGTGGCAGGGTCGCTTCCCGCCGGGGGATTAGTAGTTCGGTCTCAACGGAGGCGGGTGCCGGTGGACGACTCCTCGCACGTTCCCGACGATGGCGTTATCGATGGTCAGGCTTCCGGGCATCATGACCGTCTGCTGGAGATGGCCGGACGCCTGGTCAGCATGGGGGCCTGGTCGGTCACGCAAACCGCGGGCGGTCTGCGCCTGTATTTTTCCGACGAGGTCTGTGCCATCCACGGTCTGCCGCCCGGCAGTTCCCCGAGCCTGGATGAGGCCATCCGCTTCTACGCGCCGGAGTACCGGCAACGTATCGCCGAGGTCTTCCACGCCTGCCTGGAACACGGCATTCCCTACGACGAGGAGCTCCAGATCATTGACGCCGAGGGCCGTCTGCGGTGGGTGCGGGCTACCGGCAGCCCGGTACGCAACCGGGACGGGAACATTGTTCAGGCGCTGGGCGCGTTCCAGGATATCAGTCGCGCCAAGGCCGTGGAGGAGCAACTGCGCCGCAGCGAGGCCTTGTTGCGCATGGCGACCGGCCTCGGCCGCCTCGGCGGGTGGGCGCTGGAGCTCCAGCCACGGAGATTGCACTGGTCGGACGAGATCTGCGACATCCTGGGCTTCCCGCGGGGAACCCGGCCGGATCCCGACGCTGGAATGGGGATCTATCTGGAGGATTCACGCCGGCGCCTGGATGCGGCTGTCAGGGATTGCATCATCCGGGGGCGGAGCTTCGATCTGGAGCTGGCGCTGCGGAACACCGCAGGTCGGCGCCTGGATGTGCGCCTGATCGGCCAGCCCCATTACGGAGAGCCCGGATGGGTTCAGCGCGTCGAAGGCGCCATGCAGGACATCACCTCTCAGCGCCAGGCGGAGCGTGAGGCGGCCCGCCTGGCGGAACGGCTCACGACGACGCTGGAGAGCATTACCGATGCCTTCATCACCCTGGACAGGTCGTGGCGGCTCACCTTCATGAATGGCGAGGCCGAACGGCTGCTTGACCGCTCCCGTGACACCCTGCTGGGCCGGGATATCTGGGCCGAGTTTCCCGAGGCGGTCGGCTCGGCTTTCGAGCAGAACTACCGCCGGGCGATGGCAGAGAACCGCACGGTGGAATTCGAGGCGCACTACAGGCTGCTGGGCCGCTGGTTCGCGGTCAGCATCTACCCCTCCGAGGAAGGCCTGGCCATCTATTTCCGAGACATCACGGAGCGTCACAAGGCCCAGGAGGCACTGAAGATCAGCGAGGGGCGGATGAAGCTGGTGGCCCGCGCCACCACCGATGCGATCTGGGACTGGAACCCTGCCACCGACGAACTCTGGTGGAACGAAGGCGTGGAAACCCTGTTCGGGTACGACCTGATGGAACTCGAGCGGGACTCGACGTCCTGGGCGAACCGTCTGCACCCGGATGACCGCGACCGGGCGGTCGCCAGCGTGCTGGCCGCGATCAAGGGCGGTACGGACGAATGGGTGGAGGAGTACCGGTTCCGGCGCAAGGACGGCAGCTACGCCCATGTGATCGACAACGGCTACATCGTCCGCGGCCCGGATGGGCGTACCGTCCGGATGGTGGGCGGCATGCGCGACATCACCGAGCGCAAGGAGTATGAAGGACGCCTTTCCCGACAGGCGGCGCTGCTGGACAAGGCACGGGACGCGATCATTGCCATCGGCGTGGACCAGACCATCCAGTTCTGGAGCACCGGTGCAGAGCGCCTCTATGGCTGGTCGCGGCACGAGGTGGTCGGCAGGTCCCTGCGCTCCGTGCTTTGCGAGCCTGCCAGCAGCTTCGTCACCGCCTTCAACGAGGTTCTGGAAAACGGTGAGTGGTACGGCGAGATCACACAGCGTGCGCGGGACGGGCGGCCAGTCATTGCCGAGGGGCACTGGAGCCTGGTCACGGATGACAGCGGAGAACCCGAGGCGGTGCTGGTGATCAACACTGACATCTCACGTCGCCTGGCGCTGGAAGAGCAACTGCGCCAATCCCAGCGGCTGGAATCCATCGGCCAGCTCACGGGGGGCGTGGCGCATGACTTCAACAATCTGCTGACTGTCCTGCTGGGCAATGCCGACATGCTAGTCGACGAATTGCCGGACGGTTCGCTGGGGCGGCGGCTGGCCATGCTGATGCGAGACGCCGCGCAGCGCGGGGCGGATCTCACCAACCGGCTCCTGGCATTTGCCCGGCGTCAGGCCCTGGAGCCGCGGCCCGTCGACGTGGGCGCGCTGCTCGGCCAACTGGAGGGGTTGCTGCGACGGACCCTGCGCGCCGACATCACGGTGGAGATCATTCACGCTCCCCGGCTGGGACCCGCCTTCGTGGATCCGGCGCAGCTGGAAGCGGCGTTGCTCAACCTGGCGCTGAACGCGCACGACGCCATGCCGGCCGGCGGGCAACTGACCATCGAGACGGTCGGCGTGGCGCTCGACAAGGAGTATGCCCGGCGCCATGCCGATGTCACCCCCGGTGAGTACATCATGGTGGCGGTTTCGGATACCGGTTCGGGCATGACGTCGGACACGCTCGCCCGTGTCTTCGATCCATTCTTTACCACCAAAGAGAAAGGCAAGGGCACCGGCCTTGGGCTCAGCATGGTCTACGGCTTCATCAAGCAGTCGCGCGGTCACGTGAAGCTGTATTCCGAGCCCGGCGTGGGAACCACGGTCAAGCTGTATCTCCCGCGGGCCACCGGCGATACGCCTTCGGATCAGGCAACTGTGCCTGCCGCGCCCTGGCCGACCGGATCCGAGCTGGTGCTGCTGGTGGAGGACGACGAACTGGTGCGCTCTCATGCCGAAATGCTGCTGCAGGGCTTCGGATACCGGGTGCTTACCGCCGCAGGCGGACAGCAGGCGCTGGACATCGTGCGCCAGCGGCAGGACATCGATCTGCTGTTTACCGACGTGGTCATGCCCGGCGGCATGGACGGCCCCGAACTGGCACGGCGAGCGCTGGAACTGCGACCGGAACTATGCGTGCTGTATACCTCGGGCTACACCGAGAACGCTATTGTGCATCACGGCCGGCTGGACGCCGGCGTGCATCTGTTACAGAAGCCCTATCGGCGAGGGGATCTCGCCCGAAAGGTTCGCGAAGCCCTGGGCTCGCCGTCGAATGAGGATTAGCCGAGATGCGTCACGGACGTATGCTCATACTTGATGATGATCTGTCCGTCGGGCAGACAATGGCCCTGGTGGCCGAGAGCACGGGCATGGAAGCGCGCTGCGTGACCGGGCCCGAGGAATTCTTCCGCGCGCTCGAGGAGTGGCTGCCCACGCATATCGTGCTGGACCTGGTCATGCCCGAGATGGACGGCGTGGAGATCATGCGGTGCCTGGCGGAGCGCGATTGTCGCGCGGAAATCATCATCTCCAGTGGTGTCGGCAGCCGGGTGCTGGATGCCGCTCGCCGGTCTGCCGCCGAGCATCGTCTGGCGGTCATCGGCGTGCTGGCAAAGCCCTTCATGCCGGCCACATTGCGCGGCTTCCTGCGGGATGGCGTTTCCTGCGGCAACGGAAACGGCAGGGTTGAACACGGTCCTGCGTCAGCGTTCCAGATCCGGGAGGCCGATCTGCGTCGTGCGCTGGAGGCTGGTGAACTCGGTGTGGTCTATCAGCCGAAGCTGCAGTGCGAAAGCGGTGCCCTGGCCGGTTTCGAGGTGCTTGCCCGCTGGCACCACCCCGAGCACGGCCTGATCATGCCCGATCATTTCATTCCGCTGATGGAGGATGCAGGCCTGATCGATGCTCTGACCGACCAGGTCATGCGGGCGGCGCTGGCATGGATGCGCCGTCTGCCACTGGCGGCGGAGCTGACGCTCTCGGTCAATCTGTCGGCAAGAAGCGTGGTCGATCTGGCCGTGGCCGACCGGCTGGAGGCCCTTTGCCGGGAGGCGGGCATCTCACCCGGACATGTCACGCTGGAGCTGACGGAGACGGCTGCCATGGAAGATCCGGTCTCCGCGCTGGACGTGCTGACGCGGTTACGGGTGAAGGGCTTTCACCTGTCCATCGACGACTTCGGCACCGGCTATTCCTCCATGTCCCAGCTTGCCCAGTTGCCATTCTCCGAGATGAAGGTGGACAAGTCCTTCGTCATCACCGCGCTGACATCGGCGGAGTCCCGGACCATCATCTCGTCCATCATCGATCTGGGTCATAACCTCGGTCTCAGCGTGGTCGCCGAAGGCGTGGAGAACGAGGAGACGCTGGGCTATCTGCGCAATTGCGGCTGTAACCTGGTGCAGGGCTATCTGTTCTCACCGCCGCAGCCGGGCGATGCGATCATTGCCTGGGCACAGGCGCGGGAATCCTAGTGTCCCGTAAGCCCCAGCTTCTTGAGCCGGTAGTGCAGTTGGCGGGCTGTCAGGCCGAGTTCCCTTGCCGCTTGCGTCTTGTTGCCGCGGCAACGGCGGATCATCGCGTGTAATACTTCCGGCGCCGTTTCGTCAACGCGCTGGTAGGGCCGTCCGGCATTGCCTGCTGCAGCGATCGCGGGTTGGGGTGTCAGCGGCGGAGCGTGTGAATCCGCGCCGCGATCAATGGCCGACTCCTCGCGCAGGATCGGCTCGATGTCCGCCGCACAGATGCTCGGGCCGGCCACCACCAGAACGGTGCGTTCGATCACGTTCTCCAACTGGCGGATATTACCCGGCCAGGGAAAGCTTTCCAGTCTCGCGATCACGCCGGGCCCGAAGGTCAGGCTGCGGCGGTGGCGATGGTTGAAGCTGCTCAGGAAGTGGCGGGCCAGCAGCGCCACGTCGCCCACGCGGTCTCGCAGTGACGGCAGTTGCAGCGGAATCACGTTCAGCCGGTAGAACAGATCCAGCCGGAAGCGGCCCTGGTTCACGGCACGTTGCAGATCCTGGTGGGTTGCGGTGATCACGCGGATGTTGACGGGGATGTCCCGGTCGCCTCCCACGCGCTGCACAGTCTTCTCCTGCAACAGGCGCAGCAGTTTGGCCTGCAGCTCCAGGTTCATGTCGCCGATCTCGTCCAGGAACAACGTGCCGCCCTCGGCCAGCTCCACCTTGCCGTGGCGGGTTCTGACTGCGCCTGTGAAGGCGCCGCGTTCATGGCCGAACAGCTCCGTTTCCAGCAATTGATCCGGGATGGCCGCACAGTTGATGCAGATGAAAGCCCCGTCCCGTCGCTCGCTGTTGGCGTGGATCATCCGTGCAAACTTTTCCTTACCGGTGCCGGACTCGCCCAACAGCATCACCGTGGCCTCGGTGTCCGCCACGCGAATGGCCTGTTTCAGGGCCCCTTTCAGCAAGGGGCTGCGTCCGAGGATGCCGTGTTGTTGCAGCCCCTCGCGCTCCAGCGCCGAGCGCAGCGCCCGGTTCTGCTGCTCCAGTCGACTGGTGCGTTCCCGGACCAGCGTGCTAAGACGCAGCGCCTGCCCGATCATGGCGGCGACGATCTGCAGCACGTGGAGGTCGGACTGGAAAGGCCGTGGACGGTTGCGCAACCGGTGGCATGCCAGCACGCCGAGCGGTGCGCCGTCGGTCAAGATGGGCACAGCGATGAAGCAGACAATCCCCGGTGGCAGCGTCTCACGGTTCACCGCGCGGAACAGGAAATCGGGCTCCGAGTCCACATCCTGCACGACCGAGACGCGCCCGGTGGCCATGACCCGGCCGGTAATGCCCTCACCTGGTGCGTACACCCCCCGCCGACGTTCCTCCGGGCGCAGCCCATAGGCGTGCTGGATGCGCAGTGCCTGTCCGTCCTCGTCGGGCAGGACCACACGGCCACGGTTAAGCCCGACCAGTTGCGAGAGCAGGCGCAACACCGCAGGAAGAGTGACTTCCGGCTCCAGGCTGCGGCCGAAGAGCTGCGCAGCTTCGGACAACACCAGAGACTCCAGTGCCAGATCGGACGACGATTCGGCAGCTTGTGCCATGGTCGGTACCTGCCCTGCAAGCGACTGATCCTTGTCGAAACGCTGCAAGACCGGGGCCAGCCGCTTCTTGCTCGACAGCTATCAGATCCCCTGCCAGCCGAAATACCGGATCAGGTTGACCACCGCGGTATCGAGCAGGAAGCCGATCACACCAATGACCAGCACCAGGGCTGCCAGCAGGTCATAGGCCAGGATGTCGCGGGCGTCGTTGATGGCGTAGCCCAGGCCGCTGGTCACACCCAGATACTCCGCCGGGACCAGCACCACCCAGGCGACGCCGAGTGCCAGGCGGAAGCCGGCCAGCATGTCCGGCGCCACCGCCGGCACCACCAGCCGACGCAGCGTCGCCAGCGGCGAGGCGCCGAAGTTCCTCGCGACCTTGTAGTACATCGGATCGATGCGTTGCACGCCGAAGGCGGTGGAGAACAGGATGGGCCACACCGAGGCCATGAAGATCAGGAAGATGATGGCGCCGTCCCAGGTGGCGAAGGCGAGCACCGCCACCGGCATCCAGGCCAGCGGGCTGACCATGCGCAGCAACTGGAAGGGGAAGTTGGTGAGCTGCCGCAGGAACGGCAGGCTGCCCACCAGAATGCCCATGGGAACCCCGATCAGTACGGCCCACAGCAGGCCCTGGCCGATACGGGCCAGGCTGGGCAACACGATGCCGGCAAGATTGCCGGAGGTGACCAGCGCCCAGGTGGCGGTCAGCGCAGGCGTCGGTGCGAAACCGGCAAACGCCTGCGTGGCGGGATTGCTGGCCACCAGATAGCCACCGTACCACCACACACCCAGCAGCAGTGCGAGGCCGGCAATCGGATACAGCAGATGGGAGGTTCCGCCGCGCAGCAGGCGTGACAATGGCGAAATCGCAGACCCGAGGCGAGCGGTTTCGGTTCGGCTCATAGCGCAAGCACCTCCTCGCGTGTCCAGGGGTCGTCGGGGTTGACGCCGGGCAGATGGGCATCGGGGTAACGCTCCAGAGCCCGCCTTACGAAACGGTCATCCACCAGGTCGCCGGCGACGAAGTCCGGGTCCAGGTCGCTCAGGAAGGTGTTATCGCCGCCCACCAGTGTCTCGTTCATTGCGCGCACGAGCTGCCGGGTGGCCGATGCATAAGGGAAGGGAGAAAAGTCGATGCGGCCGTTGCCCCAGCCGGCGTTTCGGATGGCGTGCGGTTCGGTGTACTCGTCGTCGGCGTAGTGGGTCATGGCTCGGGTGACCACATTGGCCGGCATGGGAAGATACCCCTTGCCGTCGCGGGAGAGCATCTCTGCCACTTCCTGCTTGTTCTCCTGGGCGTAGAGCTCGGCCCTGACCAGCGCGTTCAGCGCCTTCTGGGTCCATTCCGGGTTACGGGATACCAGGCTCTCGTTCATGCAGATTACGCAGCAGGGGTGGTTCTTCCAGATATCCCCGGTAAAGCGCAGCATGCGTCCGCCGGCCAGCAGCTCACCGGCGGCGTTGAACGGCTCGGCGACCGTGAAGGCGTCGATCTGCCCGGCCGCCAGCGCCGGCGGCATCTCGGGCGGGGGCAGGATGAGCAGGTTCACCTCGTCCTCCGCCAGCCGGGCGCCCTGATCACGGATCACCGGCTTCAGACCGGCGTCCCTGAGCGCCATCTGCAACAGTACGTTGTGCACCGAGTACCAGTAGGGCACGGCAATCTGGCTGCCACCCAGATGGGCGAATTCGGTGGCCTCCGAGTTGCGTCCTACCACCACGGCCGAGCCGTTGATGTGGGCCCAGGCCATGATCTTCACCGGGAAGCCGTTGTTGTAGCGCATCCACAGCGGGATCGGCTTCAGCAGGTGTACCAGGTTGAAGCGTCCGGCGGCGAAGCCTTCCACCAGCGGCGACCAGCCGCGCATCAGCGTGGGTTGCTCCACCCGCAGCCCTTCCTCCTCGAAGTAGCCGTTGGCGTGCGCCACCAGCAGTGCGGTGGCGTCGGTAATCGGCAGATAGCCGATCTTCACCACGGGGTTCTCTTCGTTGCCGGCAGCGTTCAGCAGTCCCGGCATGCCCAGCGTGGCTGCAAGTCCTCCGGCGGCAAGGCTGTCCAGCATGAAACGGCGCCGGCCGGTGTCGATCGTATAGTCGGCGTTCCCGGTATGACCGTCGTTACACTTGCACATGAGCGGATTCCTCTCTGAAGGGCTTGTCTGAAGCGGATTGATCGTCGTTGTGCTGCTCCGGGGCGGGGACGCCGATGGAGGCCTGGAAGCGCGCCATGACTTGCGAGCGCAACTCCATGAAGTCGGGATGCATCGGATTGCGGGGATACGGCAGCGGAACGTCGATAACGTCCCGGAACGTGCCGGGATTGCGTCCCATGACCACCACCCGGTCGCCCATAGTCAGCGCTTCGTCGATGTCGTGCGTGACCAGCACCAGCGTGATGCCCCGATCTCGCGCGATCCGGCCCACTTCCACCTGCAGGCCGCGGCGGGTGAACGCATCCAGTGCCGAGAACGGCTCATCGAGCAGAATCATCTGCGGTTCCACGGCGAGCGACCTGGCCAGCGCCACGCGTTGCTGCTGCCCGCCGGAGAGGTCCTGAATGCGGTCGTCGCCGCGATCTCCGAGGCCCACCAGTTGCAGCATGTCCTGCACGCGTTCGCGCAATCCCCGCTTCTGTCCCGTGAACTGCAGCCCCAGCGCCACGTTCTGCCTGACCGATAGCCAGGGGTAGAGCGCCGGCCGCTGGAACATCATGTTCCAGTCGGCGTTGGGTCTGATGACCTGGCGGCCGTTGACCCGCACGCAGCCTTCCGAGGGCATGAGCAGACCGGCCAGCATATGCAGCAGGGTGGATTTGCCGCAGCCGCTTTCGCCGATCAGCGCAATGCTCTGGCCGGCCGATATGTCCAGATTGAGGTCTTCCAGCACCGGCTCCGCGGTGCGGCCGAAGGTATGCGTGATTCCGTTGATCTGCAGATTTGCGCCCATGCGTCTTCAATCCCGAGTCCGAATCTGTCATTGCGCAGTGCAAAACGGAGGCCACCGGCTCGAGTCGCCAGTGGGCGCGGGTTTCCGCAGGGCGAGGTGCGGCGGAGAACGTCGACACTGCGGACAATGTCGGCAATGTCTCCAATGTTCGCTGTGGGTGGGCGCGGTGGGTTCACTCCGGTTTTCGAAGCCCGGTCGCGCCGTGGCGGGCGTTTCGACCGGCTCCGCTCAGGCTGTCCGGCGCGTGGCATGGAAACTGCTCTTACCCCCGGCACGAGACATCCATTCACGTGAGCCAGTCGAGGAGTTCGATACATGTCTACCACCGCCGCCGAAACCAAGAAGCAGCCGTTGCGTCCGCTCGATGCCGAAGGTCTGAAGTCGCTGAGCGCGAAGGCGAAACTGGATCCGGAGAAGGTCAACACGCTGAAAGCGCGCACGGTCTGTGAAGGCATTTTCCGCATGATGACCTATTGCCGGGATCTGGAAGGGCATCTGATTGATGAGCCGCCTACCCTTCTGGGCGAGAACAATGCGCCGAACCCCTCCGAGGCGGTGCTGGCCTCGCTCGGTTCCTGCCTGCTGGTCGGCATCCATGCCAATGCCACCCACCGGGGCATCACGCTGTACAAGCTCGAGGCGCACCTGGAGGGCGACATCAACATCAGCAGCGTCTGGGGCGTGGGCGATACCAGTGAGAAACGGCTGGGCTTCACCGATATCCGGGTCTCCTTCGATATCGACGGCGACTGCTCCCGCGAAGAACTGGAAGAGCTGGTGCAGTGGGCGGACAAGTGGTCGCCGGTGGCTAACACGCTGCGCAACCCGGTGAACACCAGCGTGTCGCTGGCCTGACGAGCCGGGCGATACAGGCCGGGCCGGTGTCGCCGTGAAGGAGGGAATACACATGTCCGCGATTGCGAAAGATGTGTCCGCGCTTTCCGGATCGGGCGGCGACCTGGAACAGGCAGTGGCGGCCCTGGTCCGTCAGCAGCTTGCTCCCCAGACCGTGGCAATCGACCGGGAAGGGATCTATCCCGAGGCCTTCATGCGCGGTCTGGGAGAGCTCGGCGCCTACAGTCAGCATCTGGGCAGCGACGTGGCCGGCGCCGGGCGGGATTTTACGGCGGCGCTCCACGCCATGGAAGCTGTGGCCCGGGAATGCATGTCCACCGGATTCTGTGTCTGGTGCCAGGACGCGCTGACCTGGTACATCGACAATGCCGATCAGCCCGGGGTACGGCAGGCGCTGCTGCCGCTTGCCGCCTCCGGCCGGCTGCTGGGCGGGACCGGGCTGTCCAACGGCATGAAGCATTTCGCCGGCATCGAGTCGCTGAAAATCCGGCTGCGCCGTGTCGATGGTGGCTTCATCGCCAACGGCACCCTGCCCTGGGTCTCGAACCTGGGTCCTGATCACGCTTTTGCGGCCATCTTCCAGCGTGAAGATGGTGACGGGCTGGTCATGGCCGTCACCCATTGCGACCAGCCGGGTTTTAGCCTGCGTTCCTGTCCGCCGTTTACCGCGCTTGAGGGCAGCGGCACATACGCCTGTCATTTCCGGGACAGCTTCATACCGGACGAGCGGGTGATCAGTGCCGACTTCCCGGCGTTCATCAAGCGTATCCGCGCCGGTTTCGTGCTGCTGCAGATGGGTATGGGCCTGGGTCTGGTGCGTGGATGCATCGATATCATGGAACAGATGGCTGAGACGCATTCCCATGTCAATCGCTTCCTGGACGATCAGCCGGCGCAACTGGAACTGGCCCTGCGTGACGCGCAGCGGGCTGCCTACGTGCTGGGCGAGGACGTCCACGACGACAGTGATGCGCTGTTTGCGGACGTGCTGCAACTCCGCCTGCGAGGCTCGGAACTGGCGTTGCGGGCCTCGCAGGCGGCGATGCTGCATGCGGGTGCCCGCGGCTACCTGGCCGAGGCCCCGGCCCAGCGCAAGCTGCGGGAGGCGTACTTCGTCGCAATCGTTACCCCGGCCATGAAGCACATCCGCAAGGAACTGCACCGGCTGGGCGCCGCCTGAGCCCGAGGCCGGACAGCATCCGGAGAACCGCATGAGCGATCCCTACCGCCGCTATCTCTGCCGCATCTGCGGTTATGTCTACGACGAAGCCGTCGGCGATCCGGATGGCGGTCTGCCTCCGGGCACCCGTTACGCGGACATCCCTGATGACTGGGAGTGCCCGGAATGCGGCGTCTCCAAAGCCGATTTCGAGCCGTTGGAGCCGCTGCCCGCGGAGAGCGCACCGTCACCAGTCGCTGTGCCGGCGCGCGCCGGTGAGCTTCCGGCGGACCCAACGCAACTCGTCGTCATCGGGGGCGGCATGGCCGGCTGGGCGCTCGTGGAAGCGGTGCGCCGGCGGGATGCCGATCTCCCCATCGTGCTTGTCAGCCGTTGTGCGGCCGATGTCTATCCCAAGCCGCAGCTATCGGCGGCGGCTGCCAAGGGGCAGTCCGCCGACGCGCTGGTGCGGAAGAGCGGCGAGGCGCAAGCCGAACGCCTGAACGTCACCCTGGTGCCCCACACCCGCGTTTTGCTGGTGGATACGGACGGTCGCCGATTGATCACTCCGCGCGGCGGTATACCCTACGCCCGTCTGGTGCTGGCCTCGGGAGCCGGTCAGCTACGGCCGGAGCTGGCCGGCGGCGGTGCGCAGGCTGTTTTCCAGGTTAATGACCTGTCCGGTTATCGGGCTTTCCGGGCGGCGGTGGACGAACAGGGGTCCGCCAGCGTGCTGATTCTTGGAGCCGGGCTGATCGGCTGCGAATTTGCCGACGATCTGGCCGCCGCTGGGCATCGGGTGACGCTGGTCGATCAGGCCGAGCGCCCGCTGGCGCAGCTACTGCCGGAGGCGGTGTCGGAGCGCCTCCAGGCGGCCCTGGCCGCGCGCGGTGTTGATGTGCTGACCTCCCGTACGGTTACACGAGTAGAGCGCTCGGAGCAGGTGCTGACGGTGACGCTGAGCGACGGCGAGACGCGATTGGCGGAGGTCATGCTCAGCGCGTTGGGACTGCGGCCGACGCTTGCGCTGGCGAAGCGCTCGGGGCTGCGCACCAGGCTGGGTATCTGCGTCGACGAGACCCTGCGGACATCGGTGCCGGATGTCTACGCGCTGGGGGACTGTGCAGAGCATGCCGGTGGGCGGGTGCTGCCTTACGTGCGGCCCTTGCAAGAGCAGGCCGAGGCGTTGGCGTGCACGCTGACCGGAGAGCGTGTCAGCTATCGACCGAGCGCCGGTACGGTGATCGTTAAGACCGGCTGCCTGCCGCTCGCCGTCTGGACACCAGAGCAGAGCGGGGCCTGGCAGCAGATTTTCAGCGATGACGACGGCATGGTGCTGGAGCACTTCAGTGCGGATGGTCGTCTCACCGGCTTTGCGCTGGCAGGCACGCAAACGCGCCGGGTGCGCGAGTTCGAATCACGCCTCCGTGCCGAAGCCTGCTGAGCAGGCCCTCGCCCGGCGCCGCCGCTGTCAGGGAATCAGGACGATCTTGCCCCGTGCCCCGGATTCCATCACCCGTTTGTGCGCTTCGGCCGCCTCCGCCAGCGGCAATTCCCGGTTGATCACCGGGCTCAGCGTGCCGTTGGCCAGCCCGGCCACCAATGCGGCATGCAGACTGCGGTATTCGTCCGGCTTCACATGCGCAAGGGCGGTGCCGAGGATGCTGGCCCGACGCTGCATCGCATCGCGGGCGTTGATCTCCACCGTGCCGCGGTTGCCGATGACGACCACGCGCCCCTCATGGGCCAGTGCCGGCAGGTCCTTGCCCAGGTTCACGTCCGCCAGCATTTCCAGAATGACGTCCACGCCCCGGCCGCCGGTGAGCTTGCGGGCCTGTTCCAGGTGATCGTCGGCGCGGTGGTCCAGCACGTGGTCGGCGCCCAGATCCTCCAGCAGCGACCGGCCGTCCGGCGTGCCGCCGGTGGCGATCACGGTCATACCGGCGGCCCGTGCCAGCTGGACGGCTGCAATGCCCACGCCGCCGGTGGCGCCGTGCACCAGGACGGTGTCACCGGGTCGGGCCTGGGCGCGCTGGAACAGCGAATGGTAGGCCGTGCCGTAAGGGACGCCCATGGCTGCGCCCTGCTGGTAGCTCACGGCATCCGGCAGCAGATGGACGCGGTCGGCATCGGCCAGTGTCATCTCCGCATAGGCGCCGGTTACCGTGCCGGCCGTGTAGACCCTGTCCCCGATCTTGACCCGGTGGACGCCCTCGCCCACGGCCACGACTTCGCCGGCGGCGTCCGCCCCCGGGGTATAGGGCAGCGCCGGCAGCGCCGCGTACTGGCCGGAACGTATATAGGTTTCCACCGGATTGATACCAACGGCGTGCACTCGCACCAGCACCTGGCCTTTGGCGGGCCTGGGGTCGTCTACGGTATCAAGCTGAAGGACCTCGGGTCCGCCGAACTCTTTGACGCGAATCGCTTTCACGGCTAGCTCCTCCGGATGGGTAACGGTCCACGAGTGTGCCACAGACCGGCGGCGGGCGCGGAGGGGGTTCGCTCCCGGCGTATTGACTGGCATGATCAGGGGGCGCCGTCCGGGAAGCGCTGGTCGGTTTCCGCGTAAGGCCGAGGCTCCAAACGGGAGGGATGCTGCACGCATGAAGACGCTCGTCTGGCTTGGTTCCGCTGCAGCCGTGGTGCTGCTGGCCGTTCTGTTGCGGCCGGGGGCGTCCGGCCCGGAATTCGAGCCCGTGCCGGTGGACGACGCCGGGCTTGCCGAACGTCGCGGGCCGCTGGTCGACGAGATCGTCTTCACTCAGGAGACCGATCCCGGCAAGGTCACCGGCATGATCGAGACCGGTTCGCACCATGTATTCGCCCAGGGCGTGACCAGCGTGACGGTATTCAACCGCATCCGGGACTCCCGGCACGCCGCGCATGATATCTCCTACGGTTTCTCGGTGGAGCTGACGCTCAATCCCGCCGGGCCCTACCTGGATGATGGTTCGCTGAACCCGTTCCATTCGCCCAGGGTCCGCGAGGCCCTGAACTGGCTGGTGGATCGCCGCTACATCGCCGAGGAACTGTACGGCGGCCTGGCGGTGCCCCGGTATGTGGCCGTGAATACCGCCTTCCCCGACTACGCCCGGCTGGCCGACGTGGCGCGCGCGCTGGAACTCCGCTACCAGCACGACCCCGATCGCGCCCGCGAGATCATCGCCGGGGAAATGGAGCGCTATGGTGCGGAACGGCGGGGCGGGCGCTGGTTCTACGACGGCCGGCCGGTGCGGGTGAACGTGCTTATCCGCACCGAGGATGTCCGCCAGCGGGTCGGCGACTACATTGCCAGCCAGATGGAGGATCTGGGTTTCCGCGTCGAGCGGCGCTACCGGACGGCGGCGGAAGCCTCACGGCTGTGGCTGGCCGGCGATCCCGGAAACGGGCAGTGGCATATCTACACCGGCGGCTGGATCTCCACCACCATCAACCGGGACCTGGCGGAGAATTTCAGCTTCTATTACACCCCGCGCGGCCGGCCGGAGCCGTTGTGGCAGGCCTATGACCCCGCCCCCGAATTCGACGAGATCGCCGAGCGCCTGCAGCGCCGCGACTACCAGAGCTGGGACGAACGCCAGCAGATGATGGCGCGGGCGCTGGAGCTGGCCATGGAGGATTCCGCCCGGGTCTGGCTGGTGGACCAGCTCAGCGTCGCGCCCAGGGCCAGGGATGTGGAACTGGCGGTGGACCTGGCCGGCGGCATTGCCGGCTCGCGCCTGTGGCCGTATACACTGCGTTTCCGCGACAAGGTGGGCGGCCGCGTGGTGTTCGCCCTGCCCAGCGTGTTGACCGAGCCGTGGAACCCGGTGGCGGGAACCAACTGGGTGAACGACCTGCTGATCATGCGCTCGCTGAACGATCCGCCGTTGCTGCCGGATCCGTTCACCGGGCTATTCTGGCCGCAGCGGATCGACCGTGCCGAACTGACCGTGCAGGAGGACGTGCCGGTGGAGCGCACCCATGACTGGCTGCGGGTGCACACCGAGCCGGAGATTACGGTGCCGGAGGAAGCCTGGATCGACTGGGATTCCACCGAGGGCCGGTTTCTCACGGTCGGCGAGGAACACCCGGACGGCCTGACCGCCCGGACGCGCACCCGGGTGTACTACAAGGACGACTACATGGAGCGGCGATGGCACGACGGCAGCCGGGTTTCCATGGCGGACATGGTGCTTCCCTGGATACTGAGTTTCGAGCGTGCCGACGAGGACAGCCGCCTGTACGACCCCAGCCATGCGCCCAACTTCCAGGTGTTCCGGCGCCATTTCCGCGGCTGGAACATCCTCTCCGAGGATCCTCTGGTGATCGACATCTACAGCGACCAGATCTTCCCCGACGCCGAGACCATCGTCGCCGAGCGGACACCGACCATGCTGCCCTGGCATACGCTGGCGCTGGGTATCCGGGCCGAGTGGTCGGGTGATCTCGCGTTCTCCTCCCACAAGGCGGACAGGAGCCGGGTGGACTGGCTGAGTATGGTCGCCGGTCCCAGCCTGGGCGTGCTGGACCGGCATCTGGAGCATGCGCTGGAGCGGGGCTTCCTGCCGTTTCCCGGTACGCTCGCGGATTACCTCTCCGGAGAGGCCGAGGCCACCCAACGCTACCAGGCACTGGAACGCTGGCGGAAGGAACGCGGCCATTTCTGGGTGGGCGACGGTGCCTTCTACCTGCATTCGGTACACCCGGTGGAGCGCACCGTGGTGCTCAGGCGCTCGGAGATGTTCCAGGATCCCAGCGACAAATGGTTGCGCTTCACCCGCCCGGCCATTGCCGAGCTGGAGCTTGACGGCCCGGTGGTGGTGGAGCGCGGTGACGACGTGGAATTCACCTTGCGTATCACCTCGGAGGGCGAGCCGTACCCGCGGGACGCCCTGGCCTCGGTGCGCTATCTGCTGTTCGACGGCACCGGCGCCATGGTCCGGCGCGGCGAGGTGGAACAGGTCGACGACGATGAATGGCGCATACGCTTCTCCGCCGTGGAACTCGAGGACATGGGCACCGGCGCCAACAGCCTGGAGGTGGCAGTGACCTCCAACCGGGTGGCCCTGCCCTCGTTCGCCTCCCACGTGTTCGCCACGGTACCCCGGCGTGACACCGCGGCCTGGGAGGCAGAGCGATGAGCCTGCCGGGCGGCACCGGGGGGATGGCAACGCAACGCGGCGTCTGGCGTGATCTGCGTTCCATGCTGCTGTTCTCCGGCAAGCGGCTGCTGGCGCTGTTCCTGACCGTGCTGGTGGGTGTGTATCTCACCATCTATATCGCCAACATGGGCGGGCAGGTGGACGAGCTGCGCATGGTGCAGATCCGCAGCGACGTGGCCGAAGCGGTGCGTGCAGACCCGGCGTTCATGGACATGCCCTCGGAAGAACGCAACGCGCTGATCGAGGAGCGCGTGCAACTGGACGTGGAGCGGCTGCGACTGGACCAGCCGTTCATCCTGCGCAGTTTCGACTACCTGCGACAGGCCATCACGCTGAATCTGGGCCGGGCCGAGCAGATGCACAGCGACGCCGGCTCGCGGCAGGTCTACGACATCATCGTGGAACGGCTGCCGGCCACGTTGCTGCTGTTCGGCACCGCCAACCTGCTGGTGTTCATCACCTCGGTGATGATCGCGCTGGCGCTGTCGCGCCGCTACGGCAGCATGGTCGACCGTTCGGTGATCGCGCTGGCGCCCAGCTCCGCCGCCCCGGCCTGGTTCTACGGCATTTTCCTGATCCTGATCTTTGCCTTTCTGGCGCCGGTCCTGCCGGCCGGCGGCATGGTGCAGGTACCGCCGCCGGAGAGCAGCCTGGCCTACGCGGCCAGCGTGCTGCGGCACATGCTGCTGCCGGTGGTAGCCATGTATCTCTCCAGCATCTTCATCTCCATCTACTCCTGGCGCACCTTCTTCCTCATCCATTCCAGCGAGGACTATGTGGAGATGGCGCGGGTGAAAGGTCTGCCGGACAACCTGATCCAGCGGCGCTACATCCTGCGGCCGACGCTCTCGCCCATCATCACCAACTTCGCGCTGATGCTGATCGGCCTGTGGAGCGGGGCAATCATCCTGGAGCAGGTGTTCAACTGGCCGGGGCTGGGGACCCTGCTGTTCGAGGCCATCGGCCACCGTGACACGCCGGTGATCATCGGTTCGGTGGTGATCTTCGCCTATCTGCTGGCGATTACCGTGTTCCTGCTGGATATCCTCTACGCCGTGCTGGACCCGCGGGTGCGGATGGAGTCGATCAAATGAAGCGCTGGCTGCAGGGACTGGCCCAGATGCGCCGCTACCCGTCCGCCATCGCCGGTCTGGCTTTGATCCTGGCACTGGTTGTGCTTTCCATCTACACCGTCTTCGCCATTCCCTATAGCCAGGCACTGGATCTCTGGCGGGGCGGCGAGACCTGGCGCATGCACCCCGTGAATGCCGGCCCGGCCTGGGTGGATCGGCTCACCGGCGGTGATCTGCCGCGCACCCGGGTGATTTCCGGTGGCCGTGCCGATGTGGAGGAATTCCCCTTCGAAGGCGGGAGCCAGCAGCGCGTGACACTGAGCTTCGACTATGACAACGCCGCGTTTCCCAGCGAACTGAACCTGTTCCTGTCCGCCGATTTCGAAGACCGCGAGCCCTTCGTGCGCATGCTCTGGCGGATGCCGGACGGCCGGGAGATTCCGCTCGGCGGACGGCGGATTTCCGGCGACGAGCGCGTCTCCATCTCGCAGGACTGGGCGCTGGAGCGGCGGCTGGGTCATGTCCCGCACGTGGGCCTGCTGGCCAGGGAAGGGCGCGGCGACGATGCGCCGCCATCGGTGCTCCCCGGCCGTTATCAGCTGGTGCTGGAGACCGTGTTCTTCGAGGAAGACGCCGGTCTCGACGCCGACCTTGTGGTCTATGGCCGGGTGCACGGCATTGCGGGCACCGACCACCGGCGACGCGATCTGATGGTGGCCCTGATGTGGGGCACGCCGATCGCGCTGGCCTTCGGCCTGCTGGCCGCGGTCGGCACCACGGTCACCACGCTGGTCATTGCCGCCGTCGGCGTCTGGTACCGGGGCTGGGTGGACGCGGTGATCCAGCGCCTCACCGAGGTGAACATCATCCTGCCGCTACTGCCCATCCTGGTCATGGTGGGCACGCTGTACTCGACCAGTATCTGGATCATGCTGGGCGTGGTGATCGCCCTGGGTATCTTCAGCGCCGGCATCAAGACCTACCGCGCCATGCTGCTGCCCATCCGCGAAGCGCCCTATGTGGAGGCGGCCAAGGCCTACGGCGCCAGCAACGCGCGCATCATCCTGCGCTACATGATCCCGCGCATCCTGCCGGTGCTGATCCCGACCTTCGTCACGCTCATTCCCACCTTCGTGTTCCTGGAGGCATCGCTGGCGCTGCTGGGCCTGGGCGATCCGGTGCTGCCCACCTGGGGCAAGGTGATGAACGACGCTCAGGCGCAGAGCGCGTTGTATCACGGCTTCTACTACTGGGTGCTGGCGCCGGCAGCGCTGCTCATGGTCACCGGCCTGGGCTTCGCCATGCTGGGCTTCGCGCTGGACCGTATCTTCAATCCGCGGCTCAGGAGTATGTAATGGCGGACGAGACGCTGCTGCGGGTGGAAGGGCTGAAACTGCATTACCGGACCGAGCGCGGCATTCTCCGTGCCGTGGATGGCGTGGACTTCGACATCCGCCGCAACGAGGCGCTGGTGATACTGGGCGAATCCGGTTGCGGCAAGAGTTCACTGGCCAAGGCGCTGCTGCGGGTCCTGCCGCGCAATGTGCATCACCTCTCCGGCCGGGTCCTGCTGGGCGGCGAGGACATCATGGCCTATCCGGAGGAACGTTTCCGCCGGGAAGTCCGCTGGCTGCGCGTGTCCATGGTGATGCAGGCGGCCATGAACGCGCTGAACCCGGTGGTAAGGGTGGGCGAACAGGTGGCCGAGCCGTTACGCGTGCATCGCAAGTGGAGCCGGCCGAAGGCCCTGGATCGCGCCGCCGAGGTGTTTCGGCTGGTGGGACTGCCGCCGGATTTCCTGCAGCGTTATCCGTTCGAACTCTCCGGCGGCATGCGGCAGCGCGCGGTGCTGGCCATGGCGCTGATCACCGAACCCGAGCTGGTCATCATGGATGAGCCCACCTCGGCGCTGGACGTGCTGACCCAGGCCACCATCATGAACGTGTTGAAGCGCATCAAGGCCGAACTGGGCACCAGTTTCATGCTGATCACCCATGACGTGGCCACGTCCAGCGAGGTGGCCGACCGCGTGGCGCTGATGTATGCCGGGCAGATTGCCGAAGTGGCGGACGCCGCCGATTTCTTCGGCCAGCCGGCCCATCCGTATTCCCGCCTGCTGATGGAGAGCGTACCCAGGCTGCGGCAGGCCGAGCGTCCGGTACATATCCCCGGCGAGCCGCCGAGCCTGTTGAACCTGCCCACCGGATGCCGCTTTGCGGAGCGTTGTCCCCGGCGGTTCCAGCGTTGCGAGCAGGATCCGCCCGCCTTTGAACTGCCCCGGCGCAGACTGGTGCGCTGCTGGCTGCATGAATCGCGAGGTGGCGCATGAGCAGCGTGCAAGCCACGCCGGAACGCGCACAGCCGCTGCTGTCCGTGCGCGATCTGCATACCTGGTTCGAACTGCGCCAGTGGGGGTTCCTGCGCGTGGGCTCGGTGCGGGCGGTGGATGGCGTCAGCCTGGAGCTGCGCCGGGGCGAGGCGGTCGCCTTCGTGGGCGAATCCGGTTGCGGCAAGAGTTCACTGGCGAAGACGCTGCTGGGCCTGCACAAGCCCACCCAGGGCGAGGTGGTATTCGAAGGTCGCTCGCTCGGGGAACTGACAGGGGCCGACCTGAAGGCCTATCGCGCCGACGTCGGCTATGTCCAGCAGGATCCTTACGGTGCGCTGCCGCCGTTCATGGACGTGAACCGGCTGCTGCAGGAGCCGCTGATCGTGCACGGCGTCCGCGACCGCGAACAGCGGGAAGCCCGCGTGCGGCAGGTGCTGCAGGAGGTTCGGCTGAGTCCGCCGGATGAGTTCCTGGGCAAGTTCCCGCACCAGCTGAGCGGTGGCCAGCAGCAGCGCGTGGTAATTGCGAGAGCGCTGGTACTGGAACCGCGCATGATCATTGCCGATGAACCGGTGTCCATGCTGGATGCCTCGGTGCGCGTGGAAATCCTCAATCTGCTGCGCAATATCCAGCAAAAGCACGAGCTGACCCTGGCCTTCATCACCCATGACCTGTCCACGGTGCGCCATTTCGCCGAGCGCATCTTCGTCATGTATGCGGGTCGGGTGGTGGAGGAAGCACCGGTGGAAGACCTGCTCGATCATCCCCAGCACCCCTATACCCAGGCGCTGCTGGCCGCACTGGCCGATCCGGATGCCGAGAATGCCAGGCACCAGCGTCCCATCCCCGAAGGCGAACCGCCCAGCCTGATCGAGCCTCCGCCCGGCTGTCGCTTCCATCCGCGCTGCCCGCATGCCATGAAGGGCCTCTGCGACGTGGACGACCCGCCGAACTTCGAGCCCCGCCCGGCCCACCTTTCCGCCTGCTGGTTGCACCGTTGAGGCGTGGCGGATGCGGCTGCTGATCATCGGGCTGCTGCTGGCGCTGCTGGGGCTGGGCACGCTGCTCGCCCAGACCGCCGGTGCCCTGGCACCCGGCCTGCTGCTTTCCCTGCTGGCCTATGCGCTGGCGTTCACCGGCATCATCCTCGCCGTTACCGGCATCATCCGGTTGCGGGATCGCGGGTAGGGAGTAACCGCCCACCCTCGAAGGCCATCCCGCCGTAGGGGAGTAACCGCGCAGCGGCTGCTACCGTCGCGCGCAGCCCGAAGTCGCAGGTTTCCTTTCCGGGTGGGAAGGTCCGGCCTTACGGCCGGATCGGTGGCAATCGCCTGCGGCGATTACCACCCTACTCGGTCCCCCCTTCTCAAATCCGCCCTTCCGTAGGGGAGTAACCGCGCCAGCGGTTGCTACCGTCGGGCGCCGCCCGAAACTGCGGTCCATCCACTACACCGCCCGGAACGATGCAATCACCACCGCAGCGCGTAGGGTGCTCAGAGCGTAGCGATGCGCACCGCCCCGCCCCGTTCACCACCGCACCCCGACCACCATTCCCCCGCCCCGTGACCATGCCACCGGGCTGAATGCCACCTCTGCACGCGGGTCCAGCCGCCCGGCCTCCCGTGCGCGGCTCACCGTACGCGGCCGCGTCAGGGTCTGCAGAGTGGTTACCAGCAGTCCGGTCGCCGCGTTCACGGCACCGTCCCGCGGCCGGCCGTCCCCGACCGCGATGATGGCCCCGGCGGCCAGGTTCACGCCGATGGAAGCCGCGTTGGATTGCAGGCTGAGCTGGGCCCGCTCCTGGCGCGAGAGCCCGTGCATCACGCGTTCGGCTTCCGGCAACGCGCCGTCTCCCTGTTGCTGCAGTGCGGACAGCTCCTCCCGTGTCGGGCCGTAGGGGGACGGGGTCAGCGCCAGTCCGCCCAGCGCCAGCGCGGATTTCACGGCGCTGACCCGGCCGTCGAAGCGGTCGGCCGAATCGTCGCCCTCCAGTGCCTGGTAGAGGTTGAGCCCGAGGCCGCCGGTGTGAAATGCGGTCCAGCCGCCACGCCAGAGCCCGTGGTTTCGATCACCCTGCTGCAGTGCCTGGTGGAAGCTGTCCCAGCGCGGGTCCTCGGCAGCGGTGGCCTGGGTCGTGCCGCCCAGCGCCGCCGCGAGCAGGGCCAGCACCGCCCGCCGCAAGCCGGCGGCGGGCATGGAAGGCTTAAGGCGCGGTCGGCGGGCCATCATCGCCATCCTTCCGTGCCGGCAACTCGCCCACGCTGTCGTCGGCAATACCGCTCAGCTGGATGTTCAGCGCAGCCACCGAGATCTGGATCTCCCACAGGGACAACGCCAGCGACGCCAGCATCAGCAGCAGGCTGACAATGAACAGGCCCTGGGCCGGCAGCATCCATCCGGCCATCAGCAGCAGCATGCACAGCACGCAGAGGAACAGGCTGGTGACGCCCAGCACCTGCATGTTGCGGATCAGCACCACGCGCCGTCGCAGGTTCTCGATCTGCCGGTACAGAATCTCCTCGTGGGTGCTGCGGTAGCGGGACTGCAGATCGCGGATCAGCGCCGCCAGCGCCAGGAAGCGGTTGGTGTACGCCAGCAGCAGCAGGGAAATGGCGGGAAACAACAGTGCGGGCGTTGCCAGGGTGAGCTCCATGGCTGGCAGGGTATCCTCTATGGCGGAAAGCGGAATCATCCGGCGTTGTGATCCGTTGGCAAACCGTCATCGGCATCATGGCGCCGATCGAGGGGTCGGGGCAACCGCGCTATGCTCTCAGCAGGCAGCGGAGGAATGCGCGATGACCGAGTTGATGCGGGCCATGCGATTGCACGCGCCGGGCCAGTCGCTGGCACCGGATCGCGTCCCGCGTCCCGAACCGGGCGCGGGGGAAGTGCTGGTGCGTGTGCTTGCCTGTGGAGTCTGCCGCACCGATCTGCACGTGGTGGACGGCGAACTGCCGGAGCCGAAACTCCCCGTTACGCCGGGTCACGAGATCGTGGGTACGGTCACGGCCGTCGGCCCGGGCGTGACCGCGCTGGCGGTGGACGATCTGGTTGGCATCCCCTGGCTGGGCTGGACCTGCGGGGAGTGCGCGTACTGCCGCGAAGACAGGGAAAACCTGTGTCCGGATGCGCGTTTCACCGGCTACACGCTGGACGGTGGCTACGCTGAATACGCGGTGGCCGATGCCCGCTACTGCTTCCCGGTCAGCGGTTACCAGGCCGAAGCGGCGGCACCGCTGCTCTGCGCCGGGCTGATCGGGTACCGCGCGTGGCGCATCGCCGGCGGCGAGACGCCCCGGCGGCTGGGCATCTACGGCTTCGGCGCCGCCGCCCACATCCTGGCGCAGGTGGCCGTGGCCCGGGGCCAGCAGGTGTATGCCTTCACCCGCGGCGGGGACCGGCCGGCGCAGGATTTCGCCCGCCGTCTGGGCGCCGTCTGGGCCGGCGGTTCCGACGATACACCGCCGGAACGGCTGGACGCCGCCATCCTGTTTGCCCCGGTAGGTGCGCTTGTGCCGATCGCGCTGGCTCACGTCCGGCCCGGGGGCAGGGTAGTGAGCGGCGGCATCCACATGTCCGATATTCCGTCCTTTCCCTACCGTCTGTTGTGGGAGGAGCGGAGCATCCACTCCGTGGCGAACCTGACCCGACAGGACGGTGAGGAATTCCTGGCGCTGGCGCCGCAGGTGCCGGTGGTGACCGAAACCAGGGCCTACCCGCTGGAGCAGGCCAACCAGGCACTGGACGATCTGCGGGAGGGACGGCTGACCGGCGCGGCGGTGCTGATTCCGTGACAGCCCCCGGGGATCGGGGCTAGTGCCCCTTAACAGAAATGCTGCGAACTTCTGTTAAGGGACACTAGTGTCCCGACGGCAGCAGACGGGCCTGGAACATGCGCACGGTCTCTTGCAGCCAGGCTTCCTCCTCCGCCTCGGACGCCTCCACCAGCAGCAGGTAGCGGCGGCCGCCCCATGCGGTGGCCACCAGCGCGTTGACCGTTTCAGCCGCGACCGGCGACAGGTCCGGCCAACTGGCAAGCACATGCCGCCAGGCCTCTGCCAGCTCCTCGTAGACCCGCCGGTGGTGCTTGGGCTCGGTGATGGACGCTTCCAGCATCAGCATGTCCCGGTCGAAGTAGGGCATGTCCGGTTGCCGGCTGGCGCAGGTCAGCCGCACCAGGCGTTCGAGCCGGGCCGATGCATCCAGCTCCCTAGCTTGCCGTGCCTCCTGCTCCAGGCGGTCGAGCAGCGTTTCCATGCCATGCCGCACGTACCCGGACAGCAGGGCCTCCTTGCCTGGAAAGTAGTCGTACAGTGCGCCCACGGAAACGCCCGCCTCCAGTGCCACCGCGCGGGTGGTGACCTTGGCCCAGCCGTCCCGCAGCCAGAGTCTGCGGAAGGCTTCGTAGACGGCCTCCACCGTGAACCGGGAACGCGCCTGGGACGGGCGTTTCAACGGCTTGGGCAGAGGCTTGCCCCGCCGGTTTTTCACCATGCCACCCGGACGCGAGTGCGGGAGCTAATCAGCGCTTCCCTGAAGGCGGACGATATGACCCTCCTGTGGGTCGACTGTCCCCCGGTACAGTCGGGCGATGATCTCGGCGGCTGCGTCATAGCCTTCACTCTCGATCAGTTTCAGCCAGGGTTTCGGGCCGTGACCGACCCGGCTGTAGAAGCGCAACAGCCCTTCGCCGATCCGCTGGTCGACTTCCTGCGGCCCCCAGTCCCGGTTTCGTTTGCGTATCTGCTCGGCGGCAAAGAAGAAAACCGGTGTGGGTCCGACGGCGCTTGTCAGCCGGGCCGGGTCCGTGGTCTGTGCGGAACCGGCAAAGCAGCTATAGCGGAGATTATCGCCGAAGTGACGATGCACCGCATCGCGCAGCTCCAGATCGCCGGAGAAGTCGACGTATGCCGTGGGAGTGCTGTTGTCGAGCGTGCCCAGTTGGTCGTAGTCGATGGTCTGCCGGTAGCAGCCCAGGCCAGTCACGAAGTCACGGTTGCCGGCCGAAGTCAGCCCCACCAGCTCGACGCCCGAGCCCTCAAGGCAGGCTGCCGTGCCATACGCCGTCTTGCTGGACGCGCTGGAGATCACCAGCCGTCGCGCGCCGAAGAAGGCGTTGTCCTGCAGAAAGTCCGCCAGCAGGAACGAGGTGAGGAACAGGGGCTTGAGCAGTGCCTGCAACCCTTCGGTCCGGGCGTTGTAGTACGGGTCCCAGCGGCAGCGCGTGTACTGGTTGTACGCCCGGAACAGATCCCGGCGGTGCGGGGCACCGTCATAGAACCCGCGCTCCGACACGCGCTCCGGCTGGAACCAGACGTGGCTGGCGATGGGAAAGTAGCCGTAGAAGCGTTCCCCCACCGCAATCCCGGCGGTGTCGGAAGCCACGACATCCGCGAAACCCCAGACCGGCATGTGCCCCCACTGTTCCTCGTGCGTGGGGAAATATGCCCAGTAGTTCATGGAGTCGCCGAAAGCGGCATAGGTGATGTTGTTGGTGGAGAGCGAAAAACGGTCCAGTTTCAGAATGACCTCGCCGCTCGCGGGCAACAGGCTGCGCTCCGCGGTGTGGATGTGCGAGGTGCCCAGGTCGCCCTTTCGGGTCAGCAGGCGGGTCACGCCAGTACGGTTATTCATGCGTCATACACTCGTGATGGGGTACCGAGTGTTACGCTACCAGTGCTGATGCCTCCGCGGGTTCGGAATGCGACGGCCGGCCGCCCCCGCGACAACAGCCCATGCCGGGCCGCATTGCCGCGGAGTCCCACCCGCCGGGCATGGCCGTTTCACGCATTTGTTCGGATTTGCGTCGGTACCAGGCAGCCCCACGCATCGCCGCGCGGACCCCGCAAGGCGGCGGGCGGATCGGTCAGGCACTGTTTCCATCCCGGTGCCGTGGCTGCCTGTCAGATCACGCCCATCAGGTTGTCCCGCACCGTGGTCAGGTGCTTGGACATGCAGAGGCGGGCCCGTTCCGGATCGCGTTCGCGCAGGGCGCTGACCAGGGCACCATGCTGGCGGTCATAGATACGCCGCAGCTCCGGTGTGAGCGAACGCTTCTTCAGCGCATACCACTCGGGCTCGTTGCGAATGGTGTTGATGGCCTGGCAGTAGTCGATCAGCACGGAGTTGCGCGTGGCGCGGAAGACCATCAGGTGCAACTGCGCGTCCCAGTGCTCGAATTCCGCCAGTCCCTCGGCCGTCAGGCTGTTGTTGTAGGCAGTCTCGATGGCCTTGAAGTCGTCGCCGGTGGCGCGGCTCGCCGCCATGGCGGCAGCCTGGGGCTCGATGATGAGGCGCACTTCCATGAGTTCCGCAGGGCTGGCCGAGCGGAAGCGGCTGGGCAGGCTGCCGCCGGCCCTGTCGTTCTGGTTGGCTCTCACAAAGGTGCCGGAACCGATCCGGCGGGTCAGGTAGCCGTCCGTCTCCAGCCGCGTCAGCGCTTTCCGTAAGGTGTTCCTGGCTACCCCAAGCTCGGATGCCAGCACCCGCTCCGGCGGCAGTTGCTGGCCCGCACCGAGGGTGCCTGCCTTGATCCGGTGCAGCAGTTCGTCCACCACGTTCTGCGCGGCGGCGCCGATGATGTCCTGATTCAAATACCCCACTCCTGTGAACCTTTGGTTTAAAGGTTGAAAACGTTCCACACCCTCCATGCGCCAAGATTAATTGTTTACTCCACACTTGACGTGGCAAATTTTGCTGCCATAGTCGTAAAGAATACGATAAAAGGATCAATGGTGCAATATTGGTTCAATGCAGGCACCAGAGCGAGGGGGAATTCATGAAGCTTGTCGCCTACTGGACGGGGGAAAAGGCCGGCGTCGGTGAACTGGCACCGGGCGGTGATGCCATCTACCCGTTGCCGCTTCCCACGATAGACCCCGACGACGGGGTGTTGCCGATCATCAGGGCTTGTGCCGAGGGCAGGGAGCCTCCCCAGGGCGATCGGACCAAACCGATCCCGCTTGCCCAGGCCACGTTCCGTGCACCGATTCCACGGCCCAGGCGCAATATCTTCTGCGTCGGCAAGAATTATTTCGACCACGCTCACGAATTCGCCCGCAGCGGATTCGATTCCAGCGCGGCCAGCGGCGCCATCCCGGATGCGCCGATCATTTTCTCCAAGGTGCCCGAGTGCGTGATCGCCCACGGCGAGGACGTGCGCATCGACGCTGCCGTGACCCAGGCGGTGGATTACGAAGCCGAACTGGCCGTGATCATCGGTCGCGGCGGGCGCGGCATTCCGGCGGAGCAGGCACTGGATCATGTCTGGGGCTACACCATCGTCAACGACGTGACCGCGCGGGACCTGCAGGGCCGTCACAAGCAATGGCTGATCGGCAAGTCGCTGGATACCTTCTGCCCCATGGGTCCGGTGGCGGTGACGGCCGACGAAGTGGACCTGGCCTCCGCCCGCGTGCGCTGCTGGGTCAATGACGAGTTGCGTCAGGATGCGACGCTGCCGCAGCTGATTTTCGACATTCCGACCCTGATCTCGACCCTCTCCAGCGGCATCACCCTCTACCCGGGAGACGTGATCGCCACCGGAACGCCGGCCGGCGTCGGCATCGGCTTCAATCCGCCGCGCTACCTGAACCCCGGGGACCGGGTGGCGGTGGAGATCGACGGCATCGGCCGGCTGGAGAACCGGTTCATCGCAACACCTGTCACCGAGGAGGCCGTATGACCACCCAGGTGATCGAACGCATGGCGGTGGAAGTGGACGGTGACGGCGCCGCCGTCATCATGCTCCACGGCCTGGGCGGCACGTCCAATACCTTTACCCCGCAGATGCCGGTGCTGCGTTCCGGCTACCGCGTCATCCGCCCGGACCTGCCCGGCTCCGGCCGCAGCCGGCGCCATGAAGGCCTCAGCATCAACGCCATGGTCCAGTCCGTACTGGCCATGTGTCGGGTGCTCGGGGTGGAGAAGGCGCACTTGGTGGGCCACTCCATGGGCACCATCGTCTGCCAGCACCTGGCCGTGGAGCGGCCGTCGCTGGTGAAGAGCCTGACCCTGTTCGGCGCCCTGCTGGAGCCGCCGGAACAGGCCCGTGGGGGGCTGCGGGACCGGGCCGCCAAGGCACGCGAGGACGGCATGGCCGACATCGCCGATGCCATCGTGCAGGCAGCCACCTCCGCCGATACGAAAGAACGCAACCCGCTGGCCGTGGCCATGGTGCGCGAATCCCTGATGCGCCAGCCGCCGGAAGGCTATGCCGACAACTGCGAGGCGCTGTCCGAGGCCAGGGCTGCGGACACCAGCCGTATCGGCTGCCCGGTGCTGCTGGTCACCGGCGAGGAGGACGGTGTCGGACCGCCGTCGGTGTCCCGGACGCTGGCAGAGAAGCTGGAAAACGGCCGATCCGTGGTGCTGCCTCGCTGCGGCCACTGGACCACTTTCGAACGGGTGGAGGAAGTCAATCGCGAACTGCGCTCGTTCCTGGCCGGCGTCCGTTAACCGCGACGCCGCACATACCGCATAAGAAGATCAGGCCGCACGAACGGCCGACAGCGGACTGGAGGAGATCATGGGTAACTATCTGTTCACCAATGTGCGCATCCTGGATGGCACAGGCGAGCAGCCCTACACCGGCGAAGTGCTGGTACAGGGCAATCGCATCAAGCATGTGAGCCGCGGCTCACGGTCCGCTCCGAACGGGGCGGCCACCACCATCGACGGCTCCGGCGCCACGCTCATGCCCGGCATGACCGAAGCCCATACCCACCTGTCCTGGAACGACCAGCCCAGCCTGGAAGCCATCCAGTTCATGCCGCCGGAGGAGCACACGCTGTTCACCGCGGACATGGCCAAGCGCTACATCGACATGGGCTGGACCTCCTGCATGGGGGCGGCCTCGGCCAAGCCGCGGCTGGATGTGGTGATTCGCAATGCCATCAATGCCGGCCAGATCCCGGGCCCGCGCTACAGCGCCGCCAGCCAGGAGATCACCACCACCGGCGGGCTGGGCGATACCTCGCCGCCGCATCTGGATTACCCGGACATGTCCTTCGGCTGCATCGTCTCCGGGGTGGAGGAGATGCGCAAGGCGGTGCGCATGTTCATCAAGTACGGCTGCGACACCATCAAGCTGAACCTCTCCGGCGAGGAGATCGCCGGCGTGCCGGCGGAAGAGACGCCCATGACCGACGAGGAAGTGGCCGTGGCCGTCTCCGAGGCCAAGCGCCGGGGGCTGCGGGTGGCAGCGCACGCGCGCTCGAACGAATCCATCAAGATGTGCGTGCGCCACGGCATCGAGATCATCTACCACGCCTCCTATGCCGACGAGGAGACCCTGGATCTGCTCGAAGCCAACAAGGACAAGCACTTCGTTGCGCCCGGTCTGGCCTGGCTGATCAAGACTGCCACCGAGGCCTCGGACTACGGTGTGAAACCGGATTCCCCGCTGGGTCTGCAGTACGCCCGCGAGGCGGAACTGGCCACCGAGTGCATGCGCAAGATGCACCGGCGCGGAATCCGCGTGCTGCCCGGGGGTGACTACGGTTTCGCCTGGATTCCCCACGGCACCAACGCCAAGGATCTGGAGTACTTCGTGGACCGGGTGGGCATGTCGCCCATGGAGGCCCTCGTGGCCGCCACCAAGTACGGCGGTCAGATCATGAACCGGCCCAACGAGCTGGGGCTGCTCAAGGAAGGCTATCTGGCCGACCTGATCCTGGTGGACGGCGATCCGGTCTCCAATATCCGTGTGCTGCAGGACAGGAAACGCATCCTGGCTGTGATGAAGGACGGCTCCTTCTATCGCGCACCGGAGGGGACCGCACATCGTCAGTCCATGCGCTGGACCGGCTAGCATCACTGGCCCGGCAATAACAACGGTGGCGCGGCGCCCCGGCGTCGCAGTCGCCGGTACTCGCGAGGGTGATCGATGACGCTCTTCGTTCTGACGGTCCTGAACGGGCTGACGCTGGCCGGTCTGTACTTCCTGGTGGCCAGCGGGTTTTCGCTGGTGTTCGGGCTGATGCGCAACATCAACCTGGCGCACGGCTCGCTGTACCTGCTGGGCGGGTATGTCGGCTATTCCACGTTTCGCGTCACCGGTTCCTGGGAACTGGGCGTGGCGATGGGAGCCTTCAGTATGGCCGTCGCCGGGGTGGTCCTGCAGTACTGCATCTTCCGGTTCATGGAGGGGCAGGCGCTGCGCCAGACGCTGGTGACCATCGCCATTTCCATCATCGCCGGCGATCTCATGCTCTGGTACTGGGGCGCCACCGCCTACCAGTTCACCACGCCGGACTGGGTCCGCGGCGCCACGCCGATCCCGTTCATGCAACTGGCCTACCCCACCTACCGCCTGTTCGTGCTGCTGAGCGCCGTGGTGGTGGGCATTGTCCTGTGGCTGTTCCTGAACAAGACGCGCATCGGGATCATGATCCGCGCCGGCGTGGACGACAAGGACATGCTGGATGCTTCCGGCGTCAACGTGCAGTTGCTGTTCTGCGTCACCTTTGCCGTCGGCGCCGCGCTGGCCGGCCTGGCCGGCGTGCTGGGCGGCAGCTACCTGTCACTGGCGCCGGGCGAGGACATGCGCTTCCTGCTGGCCTCGCTGATCGTGGTGATCGTCGGCGGCATGGGCAGCATCGTCGGCGCCGCCATCGGCGCCGTGCTGATCGGGCTGACCGAGCAGTTCGGGCTTGCCTACGCGCCGTCCTACGCACCGGTCTACACGTTCCTGATTCTGGTATTCGTCCTAGCCTTCCGGCCCCAGGGGATCATGGGCCGGCCGGTGGAAACCTGAGGGGAGAGCATGGCTTCGGTCATCGAGGAAACACCACGGGAGAACGACGGCGTGCTGGCGCGCCTGGTCCGTCCGGTGCGCTGGTATCACCTGCTGGTGGCACTGGTGCTGCTGGTGTTCCCGTTCGTGGCCACCGGCTTCTGGACGGTACAGATCCTGGCGCAGAGCTTCATTCTCGGCACCATCGCCCTGTCGCTGATGCTGCTGGCGGGCTACGGCGGCATGGTGTCGCTTTCGCAGCTGACCATCGCCGGGCTGGCCGGCTACATGGTTGCCGTGTTCGGCGGCGCATCGGGCGGGCTGGGCATGTTCTGGCCGCCTATCGTGGCCATTCCGATGGCCATCTTCATCGCCACCGCGTTCGCCACGCTGGTCGGGGCGCTCTCGGTACGTACCGAGGGCATCTACACCATCATGATCACCCTGGCGGTGGGCATGGCGTTCTATTTCTTCGTCCTGCAGAACCGGGAGATCTTCAACGCCTTCAACGGCTTTGCCGGCCTGCGCCCGCCCCCCGTGCTGGGTATCAACTGGCGGCAGCCCGAGTACTTCTACTTTCTCTCACTGGTCGTGGCCGCATTCGGCTATTTCCTGGTGCTGTACCTCTCGCGCGCGCCCTTCGGCCTGGCGTTGCAGGCGGTGCGGGACAACCCGCGGCGCATGCGCGCGCTGGGTTTCAACATCCAGGCGCACCGCATTGCCGCCCACGCGCTGGCCGGCTTCATCGCGGCCCTGGGCGGTGTGCTGATGGTCTGGCTGAACACCCAGATCTCGCCCGGCTCGGTGGGGCTGGGGCCGCTGATCTCGATCCTCATCATCGCCATCCTGGGCGGCATTCTGCACCCCATCGGCCCCTTCATCGGCGCGCTGATCTTCGTATTGCTGGACAACTTTGCCATGCAGCTCATCGGCGGGGACCGCTTCAACACGGTGATCGGACTGATCTTCCTGTTGATCGTGCTGTTCTCGCCCGATGGTGTGCTTGGCCTGTGGAAGATGGCCCGGGACCGGCTGAAAGCGAGCAAAAAACAATCCGCCGACTGGTAGGCGGAGCCACGAGTGAAGGAGGAGACATCATGAAACATCGACTCACGAAGGCTGCGGCGGCGGGCGTTCTTGCCCTGGCCGTCGGCGTGGGCCCCGCGCAGGCGGACGAGCCCATCCGGATCGGCGTACTGGCCACGCTGGAGGGCGTGTTCGCAGGGCCGGGACAGGACGGTGTACGCGGCTTCGAGATGGCGGTCGACAAGTTCGACGGCCAGGTGGCCGGGCGGGAAATCCGCGTCTACCGGGCATCATCGGACGCCTCGCCGGATAGCGCCCTGCGTGCGGCCCGCCGGCTGGTGGAGAGTGACAACATCGACATCCTGATCGGGCCGCTGTCCGGTTCCGAGGGGATTGCGGTGAAAAACTATGCCCGGGAGCAGCCGCAGGTCACGTTCCTGAACGGCAGCTCGGCGGCACAGCAGACCACGCTGCAGGACCCGGCGGAGAACTTCTACCGTTTTTCCACCGAGGGCGTGCAGTGGCAGGCCGGGCTGGGGACTTATGTCTACGAGGAGAAAGGCTACGAGCGGGTCGCCATCCTGGCCGAGGATTACTCCTTCCCCTACGCGCAGATCATGGGCTTCATGACCGAGTTCTGCGCGGCGGGCGGCACGGTGGCGGAGAAGATGTTCGTGCCGCTGGAAACCCGGGACTACTCGTCGGTGATCGCCCGCATGCCGCGCGACATCGATGCCATCTACGTGGTGATGGGTGGTTCCGATATCCTCAACTTCCTCTCGCAGTACCAGCAGATGGGCGGCCAGGCGCCGCTGATCGGGGGTTCCATCTCGGTGGACCAGACCATTCTCTCCGCAGAGGGGCCGACCCGGGACTACCTGATCGGCACCCCCACCTCCGGCCCCATTGCCGACAACTGGGATAACCCGGACTGGCGCGCGTTCCAGGACCGCTACCGGGAGATGTTCCCCGACGGGCTGCCGTCTCCGGGACTGTTCGCCCATGCCTACTACGTCAATGCCCTGGCGGCACTCACCGCGCTTGAGCAGGTGGGCGGCGACCTGAGTGACGGCCACGCGGCGTTCCGGGAAGCGCTCAACAACCTGGAACTGGAGACACCCACGGGCGTGATCTCGGTGGACCACAACCGGCAGGCCATCGCGGACATCTTCATTACCGAGGTGGCCAGCGACGGCCAGGGCGGGTTGTACAACCAGGTGGTCGGCATCCGCGAGGGCGTCAACCAGACGCTGGGCTTCCCGGAGGAGGAGTTCCTGGCCAACGGCTTCGCCGAGCGGGATAACCCGCCGATCGAGGACTGCCAGTAATCCGTTGTCCCGCAACCAGGAAACCGGCAATCGAATGGTTACAGCAACTTCCGCAAAGGCCATGTCGGCCGCGGCTCACGCCCTGGAGCTCCAGGGCGTGAGCCGCTCCTTCGGTGCCCTCAAGGCCCTGACCGACATCAACATGACAGTGGGCTCGGGCGAACGACGGGCGGTGCTCGGCGCCAACGGTGCCGGCAAGACCACGCTGTTCAATGCCATTACCGGCGACTTCCCGCCAACGGCCGGCCGCATCCGGTTCTTCGGCGAGGACGTCACCGGTCTGCCGGCGCACGAACGCATCCGCCGCGGGCTGCGGCGGACCTACCAAAGCTCCCAGCTCTTTCACGGACTGACCGTGCTGGAGAACCTGTTCCTGGCGGTGCGCGGGGTCTCCCGCGCCCGCTTCTCCTTCCGCCGGCCGTGGCGTAACGACCCCGCCATGGAGGCTGCCGAGGAGATGATGGACACGGTGAGAATGAGCCACCTGGCCCACACCAGCGTGTCCGAACTGGCCCACGGCCAGCAGCGCCAGCTCGAGATCGGCATGGCGCTGGCCGGGGCGCCGCGGTTCATCCTGTTCGATGAGCCGGCAGCGGGGCTGTCATCGGCGGAGCGCACCGAACTGGTGACCATGCTCCGTAATCTGCCCGAACACATCGGCTACATCATCATCGAGCACGACCTGGATGTGGCGCTGCGGGTGGTGAGCTACTGCACCATCATGCACAACGGTGCCGTGTTCAAGGAAGGCCGTCCGGAAGAGATCGAAGAGGATCCGGAGGTGCAGCGTATCTACCTGGGGGGCGACCATGGCTGACAAAGGCACGCGGGCCGGCGCCGCCCCGGTACTGGCGGTCCACGATCTGCACGTGTACTACGGCCATGCCCACGTGCTGCAGGGCGTGGACCTGGATCTCCGCCAGGGGATTCTGGGCGTCGTGGGCCGCAATGGCATGGGCAAGACCACGCTCTGCAACACCGTCATGGGGCTTACCGCCGCACGCCGCGGCAGCATCCGCTTCCGCGGGCGGGAGCTGCTGGGGCTGCGGCCGAATCAGGTTGTGTCCCGGGGCGTGGGCTATGTGCCCCAGGGACGGCGCGTCTGGCCGTCGCTGACCGTCGACGAGCACCTGCGGCTGGCCGAGCGCGCCGGCCGGCGCGGCCAATGGGACCGTGAGCGCATCTACGAGACCTTCCCCCGGCTGGCCGAGCGGCGCCGCAACGGCGGCGCCCAGCTCTCCGGCGGCGAGCAGCAGATGCTGGCCATCGGCCGCGCACTGCTGGCCAATCCGGACCTGCTGGTCATGGACGAGCCCACCGAGGGCCTGGCGCCGGTGATTGTGCAGCAGCTCTCGGACCTGCTGGTACAGCTCAGGGAGGAGGGCGAGATCTCCGTGCTGCTCATCGAGCAGAACCTGGGCGTGGCGCTGCGCACGGCGGAGCGTATCGCGATCATGGTCAACGGCCGGGTGGCGCGCGAAATGGAGGCCTCGGAGCTGGCCGCCGATACCGAACTGCAACAGCAGCTCCTGGGCGTGGGCAGGCAGGAGGATTCGCCGGAAGGGGAGGCTGCGGACGGCGAGGCGGCGGGGGTCGAAACCGGGGAAGCCGTGGTGTTCCGTGTCCGCCGCCAGTCCGAGGGGGGCGACGGGGACGGGCCGGCCCCCGCTTATGTGGCCTCCGGTGCGCCCACCCGCTGGTCCTCGGGCGAATCTGCAGGCGTCGGCCGGAGACCGGACGGGGGCCCGGCGGAAGAGCGCGTAGCGCCGGCTGCCCAGGCCACGACCGGCGAGGAGGAGCGGCCGGCTGTTCCGGTGGTCTCGATTGCCGAGATGACCGGCCGCAACGCCTATGTGGTGGGCACCTTCGACACCAAGGGCCAGGAGCTGCGGTTCATCGAGAGCAAGCTCAAACGCATGGGCCTGCACACGGTGACGGTGGATCTCAGTACCAGTCAGCGGCCGTCCTCGGCGGACGTGAGCCCCCGCGAGGTGGCCCACTACCATCCCCGCGGCAGCCACGCCGTGTTCACCAACGACCGGGGCAGCGCCGTCAGCGCCATGGCGGAGGCCTTCGAGTATTACCTGGCCAGCCGGCGGGACGTCGGCGGCGTGATCTCGGCCGGCGGCTCCGGTGGCACCGCGCTGGCCACCCCGGCCATGCAGCGGCTGCCGGTGGGCCTGCCGAAGATCATGGTGTCCACCGTGGCCTCCGGCGACGTGCAGCGCTACGTGGGCGCCACCGACATCAACATGATGTACTCGGTGACCGACGTCCAGGGCATCAACCGCATCTCCGAACAGGTGCTGGCCAATGCCGCCCATGCGCTCGGCGGCATGATCGCCCACGCCTCCCGCCAGACGGCGAGCGAGAGCAAACCGCCGGTGGGGCTGACCATGTTCGGCGTCACCACGCCCTGCGTGCAGGCCGTCTCCCGGGCACTGGCGGAACGCTACGATTGCCTCACCTTCCACGCCACCGGCACCGGCGGCCAGTCCATGGAGAAGCTGGCAGAGTCCGGCATGCTCACCGGCGTGATCGACATCAGCACCACCGAGATCGCCGATCTCATCGTCGGCGGCGTGTTCAGCGCCGGCGAGGACCGTCTCGGCGCCTTCATCCGCAACCGCATCCCCTATGTCGGCTCCTGCGGCGCGCTGGACATGGTGAATTTCCGCGCCATGGACACGGTGCCCGAGCGCTTCCGCGGCCGGAATCTGTACAAGCACAACCCGCAGGTGACACTGATGCGGACCACGGCGGAGGAGAACACCGCCATGGGCCGCTGGATCGGCGAGAAGCTCAACCGCATCCAGGGCCCGGTGCGGTTCCTGATCCCCGAAGGCGGGGTGTCGCTGCTGGATTCGCCCGGCAACGCGTTCTGGGACCCGGAGGCGGACCGGGCGTTGTTCACCGCCATCGAGCAGACCTTCCGGCAGGGCGGCGACAAGCGCCTCGTCCGGCTTCCGCACAACATCAACGATCCCGAGTTCGCCCATGCCCTGGTGGAGCATTTCCAGGCGCTGGTGGACGCCAAACCTGCGGAGGGCAGTCGCTATGCCACGCTTTGAGCGCAAGGCACTCCTGGAGAAGTTTCGCGGCATGGTGGCCCGGGGTGAACCCATCATCGGCGGCGGTGCCGGCACCGGGCTTTCCGCCAAGTGCGAGGAGGCCGGCGGCATCGACCTGATCGTGATCTACAACTCCGGCCGCTACCGCATGGCCGGCCGCGGCTCGCTGGCCGGGCTGATGGCCTACGGCAATGCCAACGAGATCGTCAGGGACATGGCCCGGGAGGTGCTACCGGTGGTGCAGCACACGCCGGTGCTGGCCGGCGTCAACGGCACCGATCCGTTCATGATCCCGGATCACTTCCTGCGCGAGCTGAAATCCCTGGGCTTCGCCGGGGTGCAGAACTTCCCCACGGTGGGACTGATCGACGGCGTGTTCCGCGCCAATCTGGAGGAGACCGGCATGAGCTACGCGCTGGAGGTGGACATGATTCGCCAGGCGCGGGCGCTGGATCTGCTGACCACGCCCTACGTGTTCAGCGAGGAGGATGCCCGCGCCATGGCCGGGGCCGGCGCGGACATCATCGTCTGCCACCTGGGACTGACCACCGGCGGCGCCATCGGCGCGGAAACGGCACTCGGGCTCGACGACTGCGTGCCGCTGATCGACGCCTGGGCCGGCGCGGCCATGGCGGTGAACCCGGAGGTGATCGTCCTCTGCCACGGCGGGCCCATCGCCATGCCGGAGGACGCCGATTACATCCTGTCGCGCTGCAAGGACTGCCACGGCTTCTACGGGGCGTCCAGCATGGAGCGGCTGCCCACCGAGCAGGCGCTCATCCGGCAGACACGGCAGTTCAAGGAAATTCGACGGACCGGCTGACCGCCTGCGCGGTGAGCAGCCCGCCGGGGCACGGCCCCGGCACCCGGTCCCCGGATCAACAATGACAGCGGGGTTGGCCCGCACACGGAGGAGAGTATGTCTGGCGCAGCGTTTGGTTGGACTGTTCTGACGATCATCGTCCTGGCGGCGATCATTGTCGGTGTCGTCTACCTGCTCAACTGGCTCTACCGGCGATCGACCAAGGAGACGGCCTTCGTCCGCACCGGTCTGGGCGGCGAGAAGGTGGTCAAGGACGGGGGCGCCTTCGTGCTGCCCATCGTCCATGAGGTGATCCCGGTGAACATGAATACCCTGCGGCTGGAGGTCAGGCGCGCGCAGGACCGGGCCCTGATCACCCGCAACCGCATGCGCGTGGACGTGACCACCGAGTTCTACGTGCGGGTGAAGCCCAGCCACGAAGCCATTGCCGTCGCCGCCCAGAGTCTGGGTCGACGCACCATGGACCCGGAGCGTCTCAAGGAACTCGTCGAGGGTAAATTCATCGACGGGCTGCGCTCCGTGGCCGCCGAAATGACCATGGAGGAACTCCATGAGAAACGCGGCGAGTACGTCCAGCGCGTGAAGAGCGCGGTGGCGGCGGATCTGGAACGCAGCGGCCTGGAGCTGGAGGCGCTGTCGCTCACCGGCATGGACCAGACCGCAATGGAGTACTTCAGCCCCTCCAACGCGTTCGACGCCGAGGGTCTGACCCGCCTCACCGAGGAGATCGAGCGGCGCAAGAAGGTGCGCAACGATATCGAGCAGGACACCCTGATCGAGATCCGCAACAAGAACCTGGAAACCGATCGGCTGATGCTGCAGATCGATCGGGACACGGAGTTCGCCAGGCTGGAACAGCAGCGCGACGTGGAATCCCGGCGCGCGGTGCAGCAGTCCGAAATCGCCCGCGAGCAGGCCAAGCAGGAGCTCGAGGCCGAGCAGGCGCGCATCAATGGTCGCCTGGAGACCGAGCGCTCCCGCATCGATATGGAACGCCGGCTGGATGAAGAACGCATCCGCCGCGAGCAGGACACCCAGTCCCTGGAAGTGGAGCGGCGCAAGGCGTTGGAACTGGCCGAGCAGGACCGCCAGATCGAGATCGCCATGAAGTCCAAGGCCCAGTCCGAGGCCCAGGTGGCCTCGGAGCAGGCCCGCAGCAAGGCCGTGGAGGCCGAGGAGCGCGTGTTCACCACGCGCGAGCGCGAAAGCGCGGAACGGCGCAAGATCGTCGAACTCATCCTGGCCGCCCAGGAGGCCGAACGCGAAGGCATCCGCATCAGGGCCGCGGCGGAGGCCGAACGCACCGCCGCCGTGGACCGGGCCGAGGCCGAGCGGCTGCGTGCCGAAGGCGAGGGCGAGGCGGAGAAGCTCCGTGCCCTGGCCGCCAAGCTGCGCTACGAGATCGACGCCGAAGGCCGTCGCCAGATGAACGAAGCCATCAACGTGCTCACGCTGGAGTCCCGCCAGTCCGAGATGCGCAACCGGCTCATCGACAAGCTGGAAGGCATCATCCGCGAGAGCGCCAGGCCCATGGAACGTATCGAGGGCATCAAGATCCTGCAGGTGGACGGACTTACCGGCGGCTACAACGGTGGTGGCGGTTCCAGCGGCGGTGGCAGCGGAGGCGGTACCAACCTGGCCGACAACGTGGTCAACAGCGCCCTGCGCTACCGCGCCCAGGCGCCGCTGCTGGATTCCCTGCTGCGGGAAGTGGGGCTGCAGGGAGGTGCCGGCGCTGACGTCAAGCGCATGCTCAACCTGGCCGGCAATGAGGAAGAGGACGCCGCCGGCCACGACGAGCAGGCCGAGGGCGACGAGGCCGGCAAGGCCGCCCGCAAGAAATCCTGAGGGAGGGGGAAAGGCCGATGGTCGAGGTTTACAAGTCCACCGTGATCGATGCGCCGGCGGACCGGGTATGGGGCGTGATCAGGGATTTCAACGGCCTGCCCGCCTGGCACCCGGCCATCGCCGAGAGCCGCATCGAACAGAGCCACCCGGCGGACAAGGTGGGCTGCGTGCGCAACTTCACCCTGCATGACGGCGGCCGTATCCGGGAACAGTTGCTGGCGCTGTCGGATTTCGACTTCACTTGCGTGTACAGCATCCTGGAATCGCCCATGGGCGTGGAGAACTACGTGGCCACGCTCAGAGTGATCCCCATCACCGACGGCAACCGCTGTTTCCTGGAATGGTCGGCGGAATTCGACTGCCCCGAACCGCGGGAGAGCGAGCTGATCGACCTGGTGGGCAACGGCGTGTTCCAGCGCGGCTTCAATGCCCTGAAAGAACGCCTGGGCGGTCGCTGACGGCATGGTGAGGGTCACGCGCAGCACCGTGATCGATGCGCCCATCGACCAGGTCTGGGGCATATTGCGGGATTTCAACGGCCATGACCGCTGGCACCCCGCCGTGGCAGAAAGCCGCGTGGAGGACGGCCTGTCGCCGGATGTGGTGGGCTGCGTGCGCGACTTCCGGCTGGCCGACGGCGGCCGCATCCGCGAACAGCTTCTGAGCCTGTCGGACAAGACCCGCAGCTTCACCTACTGCATCCTGGAAGCGCCGATACCCCTGGTGAACTACGTCGCCACCGTGCGCCTGCGGCCGGTGACGGACGGCTCCCGTACCTTGTGGCAATGGGAGGGGCGCTTCCGGCCGCCGCCTGGCCGATTACGGGAACTGGAACAACTGGTGGGCGAGCAGATCTACCAGGCCGGTTTCGAAGCCATACGGCGCCTGCTCGCCGAGCCGGTCACCGTCGGCGAAGCGCCTGCCCCCGAACCGCGGCCCGCCGAGGAACGGCCCGAGCCGCTTCGCCGTACGCCGGTGGATGCCGGGCCGCGGCCCGGCGCGGGCGAAGACCTGCACGGCACCGCCATGGTGGCCACCGGATACGGCGGACCGGAAGTCTTCGAGACCCGGGAAACCACCGCCCCGCCGCCCGGCCCCGGCCAGGTGCGGCTGCGGCACACTCGCATCGGCCTGAACTTCATCGACATCTACTGCCGTTCCGGCTACTTCCAGCTTGCCCCGCCCCCGGCCGTGCTGGGCATGGAAGCAGCCGGCGTGGTGGTGGATGTCGGCGAAGGCGTGCACCACCTGCACCCCGGCGACCGCATCGCCTACGCCTGCCCGCCACCCGGCGCCTACTGCGACGTACGCACCATGGACGCGGCCTTGGTCATGCCCCTGCCGGACGCCGTCTCCGACGACATGGCCGCTGCCGCCATGCTCAAGGGCCTGTCCGCCGAATTCCTGCTGCACCGGGTGCACGCCGTGCAGCCCGACGAAACGGTGCTGGTACACGCCGCCGCCGGCGGCGTGGGCTCGCTGCTCTGCCAGTGGGCGGCGCTCAAGGGCGCCACCGTCATCGGCACCGTGGGTTCCCGGGAAAAGGCCGAGCGGGCAAGGGAGCTCGGCCTGAAGCACGTGGTGGTCTACACCGAGGAATCCTTCGTGGAACGGGTGCACGCCATCACCGACGGGCGCGGCGCGGACGTGGTCTACGACGCCGTCGGCCGGGCCACCCTGGAACGCTCCTACGAAGCCCTGGCCACCCGCGGCCACCTGATCAGCTACGGCCAGGCCTCCGGCCACATCGAACCGGTGGATATCGCCGCCTACGCCGGCAAATCCGCCACCATCAGCCGACCCAACTTCGCTCACTACGTCAGCGACACCGACACCGTCCGCGCCATGACCGAACGCCTATTCCCCCTGCTGGCCAATGGCCGCCTGCGCGTGGACATCGGCCACCGCTTCCCGCTGGACGAAGTGGGCGAGGCGCACCGTCTGCTGGAGAGCCGCGGAACCATGGGGGCGACGGTGCTGGTGCCCTGAGCGGGGTTGCGAAAGTTGCTTGCCGCGCCCTAACCGGGGCGCACTGGCGTCGTCACTCCCGGCTGGGAGGTTGAACTACCTTGCTTCGATGTAGGCGCCCCACGTCCTTATGGGGTGGAAAGGCTGCTGAAAATGTCAGGGCCTGCGCCTGATTGCGGTTGATACGGAGCACAGGAGGCCCTAAGGTCGAACAAGAGAAGCTAGAGGACGAAAGCGGAAAAGCAAGCTACAACCGATGACGATACTGCGGCAGAGCTTAGCTTTGAATTTCAAGGGTGCAAATGGCTAATCACTGGGCAGGTTCCGAGGTGTCGGCTGCGGTTGAAGATTACTTCCGCATGCTTCGTCTTGAGCTGTCCGGCCACAGATACAACAAGGCTGAGCATCGCCGTGCCCTGATGGCACAATTGAACAACCGCTCCGATGGCTCTATCGAGCTGAAGCATCAGAACATCAGTGCTGTCCTGATTGAAATGGGTCTCCCCTACATTGATGGGTACAAACCTCGGTTCAACTACCAACGCTCCCTGCTGCCAGCAGCCATCGCGGACTATCTGGAGAACCATCGGGAAATGCAGACGCTGTTCCGGGCGAATGCGGAGGCCATGCCCATGGTTCCGACGGTACAGGATTTCCTTGCTGTCATGGAGGCACCGCCCAGGCTTGAAGAACGGCAAGGGTCTACTATCGCTGAACCGGCGGCCATCTATAACCCTACCGGGGTCAACTATCTCGAACGAGAAGCGCGGAACCAATCACTCGGCGAGGCTGGGGAGCAGTTTATAATCAACTTTGAACGCGCCCGCCTGATTCACGTTGGGAAAGAGGGACTTTCCGATCGCATTGAACAGGTATCGGCTACGTTGGGGCCTTCCGCGGGATTTGATATCAGGTCGTTCGAGGAAGACGGCTCAGATCGCTTTATTGAGGCAAAGACGACCAAATACGGCAAGAGCACCCCCTTCTTTGTAACCCCGAATGAGCTGCGATTCTCCCGGCAGAACTCAAACCGGTACTTTCTGTACCGAATTTTCAGGTTTGGCGAGGCCCCACGCCTGTTTGCCTTGCGTGGCCGTTTAGACGAACGGTGCATACTTGAACCGTCCGAGTTCATGGCGAGGCCGGCGTGAAAGTCGACAAGGCGAGAGCAAAGCGAACTCAGTAAGCCGCGTCTTCCAAGGGCGTCTGCTGCTCCCCCTCCCCCGCGCCGTCAATGGTCAGCCGGTCCCGCCCTCTGCGTTTCGAGGTATACAGTGCCGCATCGGCGCGGGACAGGGCGCTGTGCCAGCCATCATTGCGTAGCGGTGCATAGCCCATGCTCATGGAAGGCGCCAGACCCCGGGCGCCCTCGAAGGCGGTTGCGGATACGGCCACGCGCAGTCGTTCCGCCAGTTTGCTCACATCGTCGATCGAGGCTCCGGGCAGGTACACGAGGAATTCATCGCCGCCCCAGCGGCAGGGTAGGTCCTCGCTGCGTAGCTGGTCGCGCAGTGCCGTGGCCAGTGTCTTGATGACCGCGTCACCACAGAGGTGACCGTAGCGGTCGTTGATGGCCTTGAAGTTGTCCAGGTCGATGAACAGCAGGCCGCCAGCAGCGGTTTTCGGCAGGCCGTCCAGCAGTTCCTGCAGGTGCACCTTGGTGAAAA
This sequence comes from Ectothiorhodospiraceae bacterium, assembly GCA_050485425.1. GTDB lineage: Bacteria > Pseudomonadota > Gammaproteobacteria > Nitrococcales > Aquisalimonadaceae > LSCE01. Next base: position 73,653 of record JBJHBJ010000006.1, read on the forward strand.
GCCCGGTGACCGGATCGCGGCGCAGCATCTGGGTCATGCGGCGCAGCGTTTCCCGTTGTTGGCGGCCTTCCCGCAGGGTGCGGGCGTAATGCAGGGCAAGAAAGGCGAAGGCACTGAGCTGGAACAGGACGAAGCCCAGCGGCAGTGTGGAGGTGGGTAGCAGGTACACGCCCAGCTCGCGCAGGCTGTCGTGGGCGCCGGCGACCAGCAGTGACACGAAGCCCAGTATGACCAGTTGCCAGCCGCTTCGGTCGCTGCGGCGCAGCGGCGAAACGGTGATAAGCCAGATGACGATCGCCGCCAGGGCAAAAATCAACCCGAAGTAAGCCGGGGCCAGGACGGCATAATCCGGAAAGACTGACAGATCCTGGCGGAACACTTGGTCGCTGGCGATGAACAGTGCGGGATGCTCCACCCACAGCAGCCCGGCCGTTGCGCAGCCTACCAGGTACAGCCCCAGCATTGGGCCCCGGATGGGTCGCCCCGGGGCGGCGATGGCCCAGAACAGGTTGATGTAGGCAATGGTCGCCAGTGGGACTGCGGCCAGGGCGAGACGAATCGTGTTCAGTGTGCCGTCAAGGTTGTCCAGCACGGCGTCCAGCCGGACAGCGGCGTCCGCTGAGACGTAGATGAAGACGAACAGATTGGCCAGTGCAAAGTGCCTGGCAATGGCGGTCTGCCGGTCGCGATAGCGATACTGGGACAACGCAAAGGCCGCGACGATCACCAGCAAGGTCAGGCTGACGCCGGTGGCCGCGAGCTTGATCCAGGTGATTGTCCAGTCGATTCCGTCGGACGTCGCAAGGTGGCTGGATGGCATTCAGGCTGACCGTGGGTGTGAACGGGATATCGACGCTAAGGATACGCCGTTGCAAGGCGAGCACCAGCATGGCGCTCACATCAGTGTGCCCAGTTTCTTGCCGTCGCCGACTCGCCGAAAGAGCTGATACGTGGTCCGTACAGCCGCGCCGTCGACATTGGGTGCGCCCCGGCCGGCCCGGACATCCCCGGCGTTCACGGTACGCGTTTCGAACGACAGGCGGGTGAGCGCCGTCCTGTTAGGCACGCTGGCGTGTAGATGTGCACCGGAAAAGCACATCAGGTCGCCGGGCACCAGACTGATCTGCAGCGCCTCCGACCAGGGCGGCGGCTCCGATGCCAGCGGGAGGATCGGGTAGTCAGGCTCGGAACCCTGTTCCTTTAGTCGGCGCAGCAGTTCGCGGAAATCCCACCCTTCACTGGTGTTGGGCACCGGCCGGTCGAAATGGCCCGGGAAGAGCGCGATCGTGCGCTCGGGCGTCGTCGGATATGTCGGCGCCCACCAGTTGGTCTGGGCCATGATGTTGGTTCCCCAGGTGTCGCGATGGGCTCCCAGCGGACCCACCATGCGCCGGCCGTTGCGGCTGTTCGTCATCTGCACGCGCTGCTTGATGCCATCGCAGTAGGTCTGGGCAAGATCGGCACCCACGGCCTTCAGTGCGGCCTGCAACGCGTCGGCAACGCCCTCGTCCTGTTGCACCACCCGACGCAGCTGCTCGGCGGCCGCGTTCAGCTCGGATTCCGTCATGTGCTCGTGGGCGCGCTCCGGCTCATCGCCCAGATGGGCGCGGCAGTGGCCGCGCAATGCGTCAACGAGCTCTGCGACCGGGCCGAAGCCACGGAAGACGATGATCTCCCCGCTGTAGACACGCGCGTTGCGCTCGGCCTCGGGTATGGGGTCGGTGACGTGGTAGAGGGTGGACATGTTTTATCCCGTGAAACCGCTCTGCGCGTTGCCGAAGCCATCGTCGCAAGTCTAGCCTGAAGTCCCGATCGGCGGTTGGTCGCGAGCGGTACGGCCGTTCCGCAGCATGGTTGAGTCGGTGGGACGAGTCGCAGCGCGAAAGATCCGCACGGACGAGGTATTGCGAGAGCACGCAGGCATCGGGCGCCCGGCAGGCGCATCGGGAGATGCCTCCCCCTTTGCTCGTTGAATGGGTGTCCCGGCGTTCGGTTCCGGGTGTTCGGGCGTTCGGCACAATGGAGAGCGATGGGGCCGGTTTCACGATCAAGTATCGGTAGAATGATGAAACCCGGCCCCACCGGTTTCTTCGCTGCTAGAAGCGGTACTTCGCTCCAAGCGACACAAGGCGCGATATGCTGCTGTCCGTGTCGAGTCGTGCCTCGAAGGGCTGAGCGTCACGAAGAGGGTACTCGACCGTGGGAACCTTGCTCAGGTATTCCCCACGTATGGCCAGCTCGATATCGAACTGCCGTACGCGGTAGAACAGCGCGATCTCCAGCTCGCCACGGTAGGCTGTGGTCGTCTTGTCATCCGAAGCCCTGTGCCGCGAACCCACCAGATTCTGCCGGGCGGAGAAATCGAAGTCCGCGTACAGCAGCGCCAGCTCGCCGCCAACGCGTAGCCCCATCTGGTTTGCGATGGCGTACTCCTGGCGTAGTCCCCCGACGACGCCAATATATCGGGCATCCACGTTGTCACGTGTGGTGGTCGGGTCCGACTTGAAGGCATGTTTCTTCGAGGAGTCCTCCACCGTGACACCGATCACAAAGCCCCGCGATCCTGTCAGTAGCGCATCAAGTCGTGTCCGGCGAATATCCACCGACTGGATCGAGCGGGCCGCGCTATCTCCGTCGGATATATCGCTGCCGTCGATGGGCATTGCCCCCAGATCGCCCGTAGGACTGTTGAAGGTTTTGTCGTTATCCCCGGAAAGGTGGCTTCCCCGGACTTCAAGTCGCGTACCTTCTCCAAGAAAGGAAAACAGCCCGAACGGATCAGCGGGCGTACTGAACCCGAGCGCAACTCCGCGCACGTTTACGTTATCGGGCGTTTTCCCCAGTGTCGAATCGGGCGCGTCCAGGTGCGCCCGCACCCGTGGGACGTCGATTACCCCCCCAAGCACATCGACGCTGAACCAGTTGTTTCCCGTGCTGCCATCAGCCGCACTCCCGAGTGACGGCACGGCAAGTGTTAACGCAATACCCAGTGCCGTTTTTCTGAATCCCATAACGGACATATTTGCCTCCATTGCTGTAAGTAGACCGGGCACTCAATACTCATCCCCACCGTGCTCCGGCCTGCTTGCTTATACACTGGGAGGCTGGAATTAGCCATTGAAGATTGCGCCACCTGGAATTGGAATAATGTGGACACTTGTTAAGCTGATTTCGTAAATCGTTCATCCTGTTCGTGATTTGAAACGAAGATGGATTTCCCCTGATACAGTAGGCATCTTCGGGAAATGGGTCATGAAAATCCGCCCGCGATCAGAGAATCTGTAAGAATACGTTTGGGACAATCATGCTGATCGGCGCAGCGATTGGTTCGCTGCGCGCAATCAATTACCTCAGCCACCAAAGCATGACCAAGGCGCACAACAAAATCATGATGCAGCCGATGCTCATGCCCCGTATGGCTGATTGTTGGGGTTATGTGGGATGAAGCAGGTGCTGATCAGTGCAGTCGTCACTGCACTTCTGCTCTCAGCGTGCACCTTCTGGGGGAATGAGGTGCTGCGTTTGCTGGAGTCGGAGAAGCCGAGCACAAGTATCGGAGCGACAAACGACGGCAGGCTTGTTCGCGGGAAGCGCCTTCCCTCAACCGGGCCGAACTTCCGAACGTATTCGAGGCTGGGGTCCACGCTTGGCAGAACCGCCGTCCACAGTCGCGTGCGGGACTCAATGCTTGCCGCCTACGAGACGCTTGAGGAAAGCACACCCGGGGTTCGGTACGTCTATGGTGAGACTGGATGGCCATGGGGAGGGCGGTTCCGCCCACACCGCACGCATCAGAACGGCCTCTCGGTCGACTTCATGGTGCCGGTAAAGCGTAACGATGAGCCGACCACCTTGCCTACCGGCCCGGTGAACAAGTTTGGATACGCCTGGGAATTTGATGGAGAGGGGCGCTCCGGTAACCTTACGATCGATTTTGAGGCGATGGCCAACCACCTGCATGCACTGGATAACGCAGCCCGGAAACATGGCTTACGGATTGCGCTGGTGGTCTTTGCTCCAGACTTGCAGCAGCACCTCTTCAAGAGCGAACTCGGCAGTGAGCTCCGGGAACGCCTGCGCTTCAATGTCAACCCGTCATGGGTACGCCACGATGACCACTACCACGTAGACTTCGCGCTGATCGACCAGGTGCGCGAATAGGGCCCTGCGCGGCCGATCACCGGCAGCGTTGTACAAGTCGCAGAGTGCAAAGACGCTTTCACTGTTTGTTTGATTGGTAAACGGGGAAGGTGATTGGAATGCGTGAGCGTGGGTATCGGAAGCCACCGGAAGAAATAGAGATGCCACCCTTGCAGCGCGCCTGCTGAACCGACGCGTTGTGCAGCAATCCCACTCACTGCTGTATGAATTGTATGAAGGCGAGCAGCGACAGCAATAGGGCATCGACAGTGTGCATCGTCGCCGCCCAGGCTTGAGGAAGCGGCAGTATTGGTACCCGAACTGGGCTATATCCAGCACGTCGAAACCCGGGTGCCCTGTTCGACTACGGGCTGGTATCCCCAATGCAGCCGAAGGGAACGGACATGGCGACGGCAGGCAAACCGAAGATCTTCACACACTTGTGGTACGCGACGGAGGCGGAGGAAGCAGCACGGTTCTATGCCTCCATCTTCCCGGATTCGAGCGTGAATCGAGTTACGCCACTGTTGAGCGAGACGCCGAGCGGACCGGCGGGGTCGGTGAAAGTGGTGGACTTCACGCTGCTGGGCCAGCGGTTTCAGGCCATCAGCGCAGGGCCGCACCACGCATTCAACGACGCCATCTCGATGGTCGTGCTCTGCGACGACCAGGCGGAGCTTGATCGCTACTGGAATGCGCTGCTTGAGGGCGGCGGCCGGCCGCAGGCCTGTGGCTGGCTGATCGACCGCTTCGGCCTGCGGTGGCAGATCGTCCCGGCGATCATGGAGACGCTGATGACCGGCAATGATGTCGAGCGGTCGAAGCGTGTCACGGACGCGATGCTGAAGATGATCAAGCTCGACATCGCCACGCTGGAGGCAGCGTACCGACAGCCTGCTGATTGACGGCGCCATGGCGGTCCGCGGTCACCGCCTGGAACGACTAGTCGAGTGTCTCGAACAGGCTTTCGTAGGAGACGATCATATGATTATCGTCGACCTCCAGCTCGGCCTCGAAACCCTTGGCAACGCCCAGGTCGATGTATCGCCAACGGCCCTTGCCCAGGGCCGTGTAGCGCTGACGTGATGGCAGCAACTGAAGGGACGGGAGGTTCACATAGAGCGTGGTCAGCTCGCCCGACCCCCGGAGTTGGCGCATGGCCAGCGTATTGCAGAACGGCGTTGCCGATAGATCGATTTCGTCGCACTCCGCAAGTTCAGGACGTCGTTGGCCATTCACCCGCCAACCCTCGTCGCTGCGCTCGATGTGCAGCGTTTTTTCTGAGGGGCTGGAAAGGCGCAGTTCCAGGTGGCGGGTGCGCCAGTCGCGATCAAGCTGCCAGCGGTAGGACAGGCCGAATGCCTCGGCGCCTGCATGCACCACCGATGAGATGGCCAGTATGCCGTTGTTGTCACCCCGCACGTGCAAGACCTCCAGTCCCGGCTCATCCAGTCGGTGCCACTTGCGGGTTACCGATAGCGCTGACATGTTTTCCCCTCCTGGTCTCACATGCTGGCGGCATCTGCCATCGCCGGGGCCGTGCTGCATTCCACCGCCTCAAGCATAGGCAGGAATCCGGCTGCCTCCCAAGCAGAGACAGCCTGGAGATACGGGCCGCGGACCGGAACGTGGTCCATCAAGCAGGATCGGGAAGGCGGCTCGTCGCATTCAGGCTCGTCGCCAGGTCTTCCACCAGCGCCTCGATGCGACGCTCGGCCCGGGTCAGCGAGCTCTGCAGGCGCTCGTCGGCGAACTCGTCGTACTCCGCCGCAATGCTGTGCACGTCGTCGATGCCGATGTAGCCGAATACGGTGCGGATGTGCGGCTCGACATGGTTGGCATGGGCGATGCGCTCGCCCGGCTCGTAGCCGTAGTCGCCCCGGGAGCCCAGCACCACCAACTGCTTGCGCATGTCGGTCAGCATCGGCCAGTAGGGCAGGCCCTGGCGCGAGCGGTCGAAGCCGAAGGTGCGTCCGACCCGCACGATGTTGTCGATGTAGGCCTTGAAGCCGGCCGGGACACCGAAGTTGTACATCGGCACACCGGCCACGATCAGGTCCGCCTCCAGCAGTTCGTCGACCAGGGCATCGCTCTCGGCCAGGGCGTCGTGCATCCAGGGTTCGCGTGCTTCCGGTTGGGTAAAGGCGGCGTGGATCCAGTCGCCGGTAACGGGGTGCGGCGGGTGCTGGCCCACGTCGCGATAGAGGATGCGATCACCGGGGCGGGCCTGCCGCCATTGCTCGACAAAACGGGCGCTGAGGCGCCGGGAATGGGAGCCATGAGGGTCGATGCCGGAACGACCGGGACGGGCGCTGGCGTCGAGGTGCAGTAGCGTGATCATGAACGTCTCCTGACAAACAGAATTCAACTTGAATGATGTGTGGGGGACAGGATCGATCCATGATGGAAGCCTGACAAACGATCATTTCTTGCTAGATAGACAAGTTGAATTTGTCTATGGGGGTGTTTGTGAATCGACGCATGCTGCCGTTATCCCAACTGCGCGCTTTCGAGGCGGCGGCGCGCCATCGCAGCTTCAAGCGTGCCGCGGAGGAGCTTGCCGTCACGCCGGCGGCGATCAGCCATCAGGTGCGCGAGCTGGAAGCGCTGCTGGGCGTGGCACTGTTCGAGCGCCGGGTGCGGCAAGTGGTGTTGACGCCGGCAGCCAGGCGTCTTTTCCCGGTGCTGCAGCGCGGCTTCGACGCCTTCGGCGAAGCGCTGGCGGGGCTGCGGGAGCAGGGCGATGGCGACAGCATAACGCTCTCCTGCACACCGGCATTTGCCAGCCAGTGGCTGTTGCCGCGCCTGGCCGGGTTCTACGCGCTATGCCCCGGGACCGATCTGCGCATTCACGCCAGCGAGGTACCCCTGGACCTTTCGCGCAGTGCGTCGCTGGCAATTCGCTATGGCATGGGGCCTTACCCGGAGCATCAGGCCGAGGTGCTGGCTGAGGACGCTTTTGCCCTGGTGTCCAGCCCTCGGCTGGGGCTGGCCGGGTACCGGGATCTGAAGGCGGTCCGGCATATCGTCTTCGACTGGTACTGTCCCACCCTGGGCCTGCCGTCGTGGCAGCACTGGTGCGAGGCGGCGGGCGTGGCTTACGCCGACCTTGGAACGAGCCTGAGTTTTTCCGACGAGAGCCATGCCATCCAGGCCGCCATCGCGGGACAAGGCGTGGCGCTGCTGAGCCTCACCCTGGTGAAGGCGGAACTCGAGCGCGGTGTGCTGCAGGTTCCCTTCGGGCCGCACCTGCCCGGGCTGCGCTTCCAGTTGGTCAGGCATCGGCGGTTTGCCGGGCATGCCGCACTGGAGCAGGTCGCGGCGTGGCTGAGGAAGGCCTTTGCCCAGCCGGCGGATGGCGTCTGAGAGCCAGCCCTCCGCGTCAACGCCGATGAAACCCTCACAGGAGGCATGTCATGGGTCGACCGGAAGGCAGGATGAGCATGTTGCGCCGGGTGGTTGCCTGGATGGTGCTGGGGCTCGTCGCCCTGCTGGTGCTGTTCGGCCTGACGCTGGCCATCCCGCTGGAAACCTGGCGTACCGGGCAGCAGTCCTCGAAACCGCTGCCGGTGGTCGCGCCGTCCGAATTGCCGGCGGCGCCGGTCCGCATCTGGGTCGATACCGACGCCGCATGCGGTGAAGGGCCCCGGACAGACCCCGATGATTGCCTGGCCATCTGGCACCTGGTCCGCCAGGCCGATCTGACCGTGGCCGGCATATCCACGGTGTTCTTCCCCTTCAGTCGCATGCCGGCACTGCTGATCGAGCCGTTGGCGCCTGGGCATTACGGCAGTCATCCCGGTACGCTGTACTGCCACGGCCTTTCTGCAGGATGATCCGCCAGCGCTATCGGTTCACAAGAACTGGGGGAACGCTTGAAATCATTCTCTCTACGCCCGGCTCGCTCGGACGAACTGCACATGCTTGTCGCCATCGACGACGAGGCAGGCGAACTGTTCGTGCAGGCAGGGCTCACGTTCGCCTTCGGGGAGAGCCACCCATTCGTCGTTGCCGAAACGCGTCGCTGGGCGGGTGCGATCGAACAAGGGCTTGCCCACGTTGCAGTCGATCTCCGTGATGAACCTTTCGGGTTCATCACGCTCCGCTTGGTCGACGATGAGCCTTACCTCGATCAGCTCGCCGTGCGCCCAGCCGCCATGCGACGCGGCGTCGGGTCCACGCTGCTTGGTCATGCCATCTCGTGGAGCGGTGGTCGGCCGCTCTGGCTGACGACCTATTCGCATGTCCCCTGGAACAGGCCGTACTATGAACGGCACGGCTTTGTGTCGGTTCCCGAAAGCGCGTGCGGACCGGAACTCCGCACCATCCTGCAGGAGCAGCGGGCAGTCCTGCCCGATCCTGCCGAGCGAGTTGCCATGGTGCGCCGTGCCTGCTGAACTCTTGACTGGGGCTCGATCGACACTGACAAGGAGGCTCTATGACAACGGACTGGCGATTGGTCCGGCAACTGGTCAATTCGGCGCTGGATGCCTGTGAAGCGCTTGATCAACTCCAGATCACCGACGAGGAGCGAGGCGTGCCGCTGATGGTCGACGGCAAGCCGGTCGCGTCGGTCTGGGATGCCCTGCAGAGCGCACACACGGCGCCGGAGAACGCGCGATACGCGATAATCCGTGCGAGAGGGAGGCTGGGCGATGCGTCTCCGTTCGTCCAGCCCCTCAGCCGCATCCTGCAACAGGTTGGCGATCTGGCCGCAGAGCTGGTCGGTGCGCAGCAGCTACGCACGCCGCTTGAGGGCCTGGATCCCTATCGCCCGGGTGAGCAGTCCATCGCTGGTACCGTCGAGAATCTTGCGGAGTGGTATGGGAAGTACCTGGTGCCGCGCGTTCAGGAGGCCGTGATCCGAAAACGCGGAGAGAGCGCATAGCGGGCGAGCCATGTGTATCCCGTATCCGGCAGCTAATGGGAATCGAAATCGGGGGAAAGCATGAAAGTCAAACGCATCATGTCGAACACGGCGACATCGGACCTTGAGCAGGCAGCGGCCTTCTACGGGGACATCCTGGGGCTGGAGCTGCTGATGGATCACGGCTGGTTCCGGACTTACGGATCCGACGAGAAGATGGCCGTTCAGGTGAGTTTCGGCTCCGAGGGCGGCTCGGGAACACCCGTTCCCGATCTGTCCATCGAAGTCGATGATGTCGACGCTGCACTGGCGCGGTTCGAAAAGGCGAACGTGCCCATTGAATATGGACCGGTCAGCGAACCCTGGGGCGTTCGGAGATTCTACGTTCGCGACCCTTTCGGAAAGCTGGTCAACATCCTGCAGCATGAGTGAAGGGACGGGTGAGCGCGACAGCCGCTGAAGAGGTGCCACTGCTTCGACATTATGGCGATGTGAAAGCAGTCAGTGATTCATCGCCACTGCCTCGACCTGCGCCGGCGGAGTCAGGGAAAGTGCCGATTTCATGGAACGTGCTTCTTCGCCAGGGCTGCGGCCGAAGAGTCTCTTGAACTCGCGGTTGAACTGCGACGGGCTTTCATAACCTACGCGCACGGCGGCCGCCGCCGCGGTCAGGTTGTCGCGGATCATCATCAGGCGAGCCTGGTGCAGCCGCACGGACTTGATGTACTGGATCGGCGAAGTCTGCGTGACGGCCTTGAAGTGTGTGTGGAAGGCGGGAGCGCTCATTCCGGCTTCGCTCGCCAGGCCCGGGACGTCCAGCGCCTGCGCGTAGTCCGCGTGGATGCGCCGCAGCACCCGGGAAATGCGGCCGAAATGCCCCTGGTGCGCCAGTGCTGCTCTGATGGCGCCACCCTGCTCGCCAACCAGAACCCGGTAGCACACCTCCCGAACGATGGCGGGCGCGAGTATTCGGGCTTCCAGGGGGGATGCCAGCGTTTCCAGCAGACGCAGTGTTGTATGCTGCAAGGTCGCATCCAGTGGCGTGGACGCGATGCCGCGTGGCGGGGCGGACGCATGCCTGCCGGCATCGTCCAGCGCCATCACCAGATCGGCAATCGCCGTCATGTCCAGGCGTATGGATACGGCCAGCATCGGGTGGTCGGGACTCGCCTCGGTTTCCGATGAGAACGGCAGAGGCACCGAGAGCACCAGATACTGCTGCGCATCGTAACGATAGACCTCGCTGCCCAGGTAGCCGCGTTTACGTCCCTGACAGACGATGACGATGCTCGGCTCGTACAGCACCGGCGTGCGCGCCAGCGGCCGGTCGGACCGCATGAAGCGCACGCCGTCCAGCAGCGACTGGGTGTAACCCTCGTGTGGGGCCAGGCGCAGCAACAAGGCGCTCATGCGCTGTGCGTTCTCCGAAACGGCCATCCCACTGCACCTCCCGCAGAAGTTGCCACCGACAGTACATCTTTTCCCGGCTGCGCATGCTCACTATAGCCTTGGCGCAATAGGAATAGGCAATGATCGCATAGGAACAGATCTGCCGCTCGCGGCGCCGCATACCTAGCATGTCTCTTCGTTCGTACACCAAGGGAGAAGAGTCATGCGGAATATCGAAGGCAAGATTGTGCTGGTGACCGGCGCCAGCAGTGGCATCGGTGAAGCCACCGCGCGCGTGCTGGCCGGTGCCGGTGCTACCGTCATGCTCGGAGCCCGCCGCACCGAGCGGCTGGAGCGCCTGGCAGCCGGGATCGAGGGCGCAGGGGGGAGCGCCGGCTACCGGCGCCTGGACGTCACGTCACGGGAGGATGTGCAGGCCTTCGCTGACGCGGCCTTGGAAGCGTACGGCCGGATCGACGTCATCATCAACAATGCGGGCATCATGCCGCTGTCGCCGATGGCGTCACTGAAGGTAGAGGAATGGGATCGGATGGTGGACGTCAATATCAAGGGCGTTCTCCACGGCATTGCCGCGGTGCTGCCGGTGATGAATCGTCAGGGTAACGGGCAGATCGTCAATGTCTCCTCGATCGGCGGTCTCTTCGTGGTGCCGACCGCCGCCGTCTATTGCGCCACCAAGTACGCGGTGCGGGCCATCTCGGACGGGTTGCGGCAGGAGAACGACAGGATCCGCGTCACCTGCGTCTATCCCGGCGTGGTGGAATCGGAACTGGCGGATACCATCACCGACCCGGTCGCGGCCGAGGCTATGGCGGCGTACCGCCGGATCGCGCTGAAACCGGAAGCCATCGCGAATGCCATCGCCCATGCGATCGCACAGCCCGCGGACGTGGATACCAGTGACATTGTCGTCCGTCCCACCGCCAGCGCCTGACGGGCCGATAGGCGCTTCAACGACGGACCAGCCCTCCTGACTAGCCGGGTGATTGAGTTCGAGAAGAAGCCGGGCTTACCACCCGCCCTGACAGGGACATCAAGGGGGGAACGATGGTATGGGACGCGCAACGAGGGAAGCCCTGAGGGAGTGGTCCAGTGAATGGTGAATTCGGCCACGGACCGTGGGGCAGCTCACTGCCCCGCGGTCCGTGGCCGGGCCGGATCAGTAGCCGCCGTAGCCTCGGGTGCTGCGGCGAGACGCCGGGGCTGCCTGCGGCACAACGTGCCAGACGTCGTTGAGGCCATCACCGGTGCGGTCGCCGGGAGTCTGGTCACCGGCGAAGTAATACAGCGGGAGCCCGTCATGAACGGCCTGGCGGAATCCATCCGTTCGGGTCAGGGTGTCCGCTCCCGGCATGTTATCCGCCGGCACCGGCGGCCAGGCCCGGGCGCAGCCGTCGTAGCAGGCGCTCTCGCCGCTGTTGGCGGTATCTTTGTCAAAGATGTATACGGTCCTGCCGGCGTTGTCGACCAGCACGTCGGCATTCTGTGCCTGCGAGTACGTGGCACCGCATGCGCTCAGGGCGATGGCGAACAGGAGCAACGCCAGTCCGGGGGCGATGCGGGTGTTTTTCCATGATGCGTTCATCGGTATCACTCCGTGGTTACTTGTTGCCTGCTTTGCCCCTGGGGGTAACGCCGGAACCGGAGCTCCGGAAGCGTCCCACCCTTACGGGGTTCATGCATATCTACGTGGCAACGGGCGCAGGAGGATTCACCGGTCGGCTTTTTTCCGGATAGATCGATGTTTCCCGGGGCGAATCGATGGCGGTCGCCGGTTGTTTCGAGATACGATTCGGCGACATACCGACTTCGGAATGGCAGATCATTGATTGCCGGGACTCGACCAACCGAGCCAGACCCCCTGCCCAATCTGCTGGCGCGTTGCGCCCTGCGCGATCAGGCGGCATTCGCCGCCCTCTACCAGGCAACGTCCGCGAAACTCTACGGCATCATCCTGCGTATCCTGAAAAGAGAGCCCTGGGCGGAGGAAGCCCTGCAGGAGACGTATTTGAAGATCTGGAATGGTGCGAGCGGCTACAGCGCGGTACGCGGCAGACCCATGACCTGGATGATCAGCATCGCGCGTAACCAGGCGCTGGATTACGTGCGCCGCAGCGAGTACCGCGCCAGTGGCGAGGAGACGGAACTGTCCGACACCCTTCCGGGAGCGGATTCGCCGCACCAGGCCGCCGAGATCAGCCATGAACTGGAGCGCTTGCGCCGCTGTCTGGCGCAGTTGAGCGACGACCAGCGCACCTGCTTTCTTCTGGTTTACCACGAAGGTTTCACGCCCACGGAGGTGGCTGGGCTCCGGCAATGGCCGCTGGGAACCGTCAAGACCTGGATACGGCGCGGGCTGCAACGTCTCAAGGCATGCCTGGAATGATGAGATACGACGACCCACAGCTTTTATCGGCGCTGGCGGGGGAATACGCCCTCGGAACCCTGCGTGGTGCCGCGCGGATGCGCTTCGAGCGCCTGATGGAGCGTGATCCGGCGCTGCGGGAGCTTGTGGTCGCATGGCAGGAGAAACTCGCGCCGCTGGCCGAGGAGACCCCGGAAGTGCAGCCGCCGGCCCGGGTTTTCGAGGCGCTGCGGACGCGAATGGCCGGGAATGACGCGCCGCCACGCCCGCGCTGGTGGGAGCGCCTATCCTTCTGGCGGCCGGCGGCGCTGGCCAACCTGGCGCTGGCCGCCGTGCTGCTGGCCTACATCGGCCTGCAGGAGCCCGCTCCGGATCGGATCGACCCGCTCCAGCCGGTATACGTGGGCGTTCTGTCAGATGCCCGGGAGCAGCCGGCGGTGGCCGTTTTCGCCTACAGGGGGCCCTGGCGGCTGGTCATCGAAACCGAGCACGATCTGGCGGTGCCCCCCGGCCAGGAACTCCGGCTCTGGGTCATGGAGCGCGACGGCGAACACCGTTTCCTGGCGCGAATCCCCGCAGAGGACGGTGAAGTCAGGCTCTCCGAGGAGCAGTGGGGCGTTCTGGCCGACGCCTGGCAACTTGTCCTCAGCCGGGACCCGGCGGACAGCGCCGTCACCGAACCCGCGGGGGAGATCCTTTACACAGGCCCCTGCCTGAGCCTGGAGCGCCGCGAGGGCTGGTGATCGGGTTTCGCGGAGCGCGGGCGGCAAAGGCGCCCGCCCTGGTGGTGCCGGGTCCGGGGGCTCAGCCCCGCCGCTGGGCGGTGTAGCTCTGGATCAGATTGGCGTAGGCCGGCAGGTGGCTGGCCAGCAGGCCGCCGAAGCCCTCGATGTCGTTACGCCAGTCGCGGTGCAACTCGCAGCCGACGCCGAACCAGGTCATCAACTGGGCACCGGCCTGCGACATGCGATCCCAGGCGGCGTCGCGAGTGGTCTGGTTGAAGGTGCCGGAGGCATCGGTCACGACGAACACCTCGAAGCCTTCCTCCAGTGCGGAGAGCACCGGGAAGGACACACACACCTCGGTGACGACACCGGCGATCAGCAACTGCTTCTTGCCGGTGGCCCTGACGGCCGCCACGAACTCCGCGTTGTCCCAGGCGTTGATCTGCCCGGGGCGGGCGAAGTAGGGGGCGTCGGGGAAGGTCTCCTTGAGCTCTGGCACCAGCGGGCCGTTGGGGCCGTCCTCGAAGCTGGTGGTGAGGATGGTGGGAATATTGAAGAACCTGGCGATATCGGCCAGGGCCAGCACATTGTTCTTGAAATCGTCGGGACTGAAGTCGCGCACCAGTGACAGCAGGCCGGACTGGTGGTCGACCATCAGCAGGGCGACATCGTCCTTGTTCAGGCGGTTGTAGGTGTAGGACATCTCATCTCTCCTTTGCTTTCTCGGGTGAAAGGCCCGGGGATGACCCGGGTGGCTGTTGCATCCTTGGGCTGCGTTGCCCAGTGCAATGAGTCTAAGAAGGGAACGGTGATGCCGGTAGATGCTATGATTCGCACGGAGTGTTCCGAAAACAGGACGACTGGACTGGAGCCGCCATGCAGGATCTCAACGATCTCTACTATTTCGTGAAGGTGGTGGATCATGGCGGCTTCGCCCCTGCCGGCCGTGCCCTGGGCATGCCCAAGTCGAAGCTCAGCCGGCGGATTGCCCGGCTGGAGGAGCGTCTGGGGACGCGGCTGATCCATCGCTCGACGCGGCACATTTCGGTCACGGAACTGGGCCAGGCCTACTATCGCCACTGTGTGGCGATGCTGGTGGAGGCGGAGGCGGCCGAGGCGTTGATCGAGCGAAACCTCACCATACCGCGGGGCACGGTGCGGCTCAGTTGTCCGCCCAGCCTGCTGCACTACCTGTTCACGCCGCTGCTGGTGCGGTTCATGGCACAGTGCCCGGACGTGGAGGTGCAGGTCGTGGCTACCAGTCGGCGGGTAGACGTGGTCAAGGAGGGGCTCGACCTGGCCATTCGGGTGCGCTTCCCGCCGCTGGAGGATAGCGACCTGGCCATGAAGGTGCTGTCGCGAAGCCCCCAGCGATTGATGGCGGCGCCCGGCCTGTTCAAGGAATGGCCGCTGCCGCAGGCCCCCGGTGACCTGGCGATGTTGCCGAGCCTGGATTTCGAGCAGGTCGACAAGCAGCATGTCTGGGAACTGGACGGGCCGGACGGGGTGACAACCCGGACGCGTCATCATCCCCGGCTGGTCACGGACAATGCCGAGACGCTGCATCAGGCGGCGCTGGCCGGCCTTGGCGTAGCCAAGCTGGCCTTGCTGGTGGCCGGCCGCGACCTGCAGGAGGGACGGCTGATTGATGTGCTGCCCGGCTGGGAGCCGCGGGGCGGCATTCTGCATGCCGTCTTCCCGACCAGGCGCGGACTGCTCCCCGCGGTGCGCGCGCTGCTCGATTTCCTGGCCGAGAACATCAGCGAGCAGGACTTCGCCAGTCGGACGTAGGGTATGCGGAGGCCCGGCCGGAGATAGTCCCTACGCCCCCATCCGGGCGTTTTCATGACGGCCCGGACCCGGCGTCTCCGATGGTTCGTGGAGTGCCTGTTCAATCTGTCAGTTGATCGTGACCTCGACGTCGGCATGCTCGCGGGCGGCCTCTGCCAGCATCTCACGCAGTCTCGCAACCGCAGGGCCGACACTTCGCCGGAAGCGCTCCATGATGGCTGCCTGTGTCGGATCGGCCGCGCTGGCGCGCCCATGGTTGAAGTCGAGCCGGTTATTCGCCAGCCACTGCCGCAGCTCCGCATGGCGGGTCCACTGGTAGTGATTGGAAAGGTTCGCCAGTTGCATGCGCAGCCAGTCGACCGGCTCGTTCGGGTATGGGATCGGGGTGCACAGCCGGTTCTTCTCCGCGTCGTCGCCGACGGTCGCCTCCAGGTGTCCGATGAATGCGGCGCTGAGGCAGGGCTGGCAGGAGCGGACTGCCTGCAGCGTGACGCGCTCGCGGCCGAAGATCGGCAATGCCGCGCGCTGGTTGATGCCGTTTGCGGTGCAGTTGATGAACAAGGCGTCGGCCGGGACGTCGGTCACGCCTCTGTCGAGCACCGCACGACCGCGCCGTATGCGTTGCACGCGGCCGAGGCGTACGACGTGCTCTATTTCTCGGAGCCGGGCCAGCTCCGCCCTGGTCACCGTGGCGCAGCGGTACATGGTCGGCTCGACCGCAGGGTCCAGACGCAGCAACTGGCCGGAGGCCTCCAGCAGGCGGAACAGGTGCGGGACGGAGTCGGCCTCGGTGATCAGCTCCATCTGCAGGGCAATCGAGCCGACGCGTTGTTCGAAGAACCCGTCGCCGGGCTGGAGGTGGGTGCGATCCACAAGCCAGGGGTCCCGTGGCACCACCCAGGTGATGGCGTCCGCCGGTACCTCGTGCTCAAGCAGCCAGAGGCAGGCGTCCAGCCCGGTTTTCCCGCCGCCGAGTACGACGTAGTGGGGATGAGCCGCTGCCAGTTGCGGCAATGCGTTCGGCGGCACGCAGCGAACATCGGCGTCGATCCCGAAGGCCGGTGGGTGGGTTGCCGGCACCTGCGTCTCGGTGTGTGTGGCGTCCACCACCTTCTTCCGTACCGCAACGCGGTGCCCGGCCCCGGATATCAGCGAGACGAAGCGGCTTTCCCCCCGGTAATCGCATTTCGGGAAGTACCGCATACGCCCGCCGGGGAGAAATTTCCGATGCATGAGGTGGTCGTAGTAGCCGCAGATTTCCGCGGCCGACGCCAGTTCGTGAAGCCCCTGGTTCAGGCCCCATCGGTCGATGGCGTTATTGCCCAGCGGCATCGAGCTGACCCCGTAGAACGCCGACGGGGAGTGCAGCCTGACGAACGGGTAGGCGTCGTTCCAGTGACCGCCGGGCTTGTCGTGCCGGTCGATCATGACGACGCTGGCGTCCGTTTCCGTCAGGATGACGTCGGCGAACGCCATGCCCATCGCGCCGCTACCGACGATCAGGTAATCGGCCTCGAGGGTCTTGTCCGTAACCGTGCTCATGGTGTCTGGTCTCCCGGCCCCCTCGCAGGCGGCCGTTCATGACAAGGAAGGACTGGTAATCCGGACCGGCGGCGGGAGCCGGGTGACAACCGCGACTCCCGCCGTCTTGCCTACTGTCTGGTGATAACGATCTCCAGATACTCGCTCGGGACCACCAGCGATCCGTCGCCGCCGATGTTCATGGTCTCGAGCAGTTGCGTGATGTCCCGTGCCAGATTGGCCTGCCCGTCCGCGTCGAGAGCGCCGAACGCCTTGTGCGTGGGGCCGTAGTACTGGCGGAAGATCTCCAGCCAGTGTGCGGGCGAGGCATAGCGGAAGTTGTAGACTCTGGGCTCGCAGCGGATCTGCGACGCCTGGTCCCCGAACAACTGGGCGATGCGGGTCTCTGTTCCCCAACGTGCCGGTGACTCAACCCCTGCCGGAGGCGGGACGTGTTTTCCGATCACCTTGAACAACTGGCCGATGAAGCCATCCGGCGTCCAGTTCGCAAGCCCGATGCGGCCGCCGCTGCGCACGACCCGCTTCATCTCGGCGGCGGCCTTGACCGGTTCCGGGGTGAACATGACGCCGAATGTGGAAAGCACCACGTCGAAGCTCCCGTCCTCGTAAGGCAGGGCCTCGGCGTCGGCGACTTCGAACGTGACATCCAGGCCGTCTGCCGCCGCGCGTGCCGCGCCTTTCTGAAGCAGTGCATCCACGTAATCGGTGGACGTCACGCGGGCAAACCGGCGAGCCGCTGCAAGCGTGGCATTGCCATTGCCCGCGGCCACATCAAGCACGCGTTCGTTGGCGCGGACATCGGCCGCTTCGGCCAGATGCTCACCGACAATCTGAAGCCGGGAGCCGATCACCGCATAATCGCCGCTGCTCCAGGTTGCCTGCTGTTTTGCCTTGATCGCCGTGAAGTCGGGCTGGGGCCTCGAGGCAACCGTTTCTACATTTTCGCTGGGGACTGACATAACGCCTCCGGGTTCGGGTGTTTGAAGCAGCATTATTCTTCCTGCTCTCGCCATGCGCCTTACCCGAGACTCCGCCGCATTTGCTCGTGCGTCCGGAAATTTCTCGCCGCCGGGCAGCTATTTGGCGCACCGTGTGCCAGAATTCAGCGATCGATCCGGTTCATCGCTGATGGAGGGCGGACCGTGATCCATGACACGCTCTCCGATGTGCTGCGCGGCGTGCGGTTGCGAAGCGCCGTGTACTACTTCGTCACCTGCGGCGGCCGCTGGGTTGCCGAAGCGCCGGCTGCCCGCGACATTGCCCGCGCGGTGATGCCGGGGGCCGAGCAGGTCATCGAATATCACGTCGTCACCGAGGGGGAGTGCTGGGCGGGGCTGGTGGGAGGGGCGCCACTCAGGCTGCGGTGCGGCGACATCATCGTGCTCTCGCACGGCGATCCCCATGTGCTCTCCAGCACGCCGGGCATGCGCGCCGATCCGGACATCGACTGGTACCACGAGGTAGCCCAGCACCAGCGCCCTTTTCGTCTGGTGCTGGACGGCGAGACCCGCGACGCGACGCCCAACGCCAGGGGCTTTGCCGATTCCCTGCCCGTGGCCGACACCAAGCTGGTCTGCGGATTCATCGGCTGCGACGTCCGTCCCTTCAATCCGCTACTGGCAGCGCTGCCGCCGCTTCTGCACCTGCCGGCGAGCGGGGATACCATCTGGGGCCGGCAGTTCGTGCAGTTGGCGGCAACGGAGTCGGAGCTTCGCCGCCCGGGCAGTGAGGCGCTGCTCGAGCGCCTGAGCGAGATGATGTTCGTCGACGCGGTACGTCGTCACGTGGAGACCATGCCGGAGCGATCCAGCGGCTGGCTCGCCGGTTTCCGCGATCGCTTCGTCGGCCGCGCGCTGGCCATGCTCCACGAGAAGCCGGCGGCGGACTGGACGATGGACGATCTCAGCAAGCAGGTAGGGCTCTCCCGCTCCGCTTTGCATGAACGCTTCGTGGCCCTGATCGGCCAGCCCCCGATGCACTATCTGGCGAACTGGCGCATGCAACTGGCGGCCCGCTTGCTGCGAGAGACCCAGGAGAGCGTTGCCGCCATCGCGCTGGATGTGGGCTACGATTCCGAGGCCGCCTTCGCGCGGGCTTTCAAACGGGTTGTGGGCACGCCGCCCGCAGCCTGGCGGCGCAGCCAAGGAGTCGAAGCGGGCGATGCCCCGGCTATACGAAGCAGGTGAAAGTACGATGGTTCAGGCGTGTGCTTCCAGCCTACCCCTCGTCCGGGATCTCCGCCTCCACCAGCATCGCCATCAGCGCCATGCTTTCCTGCCAGCCGAGGTGACAGGCCTCGGGCGGGATGGCGTCCGGCAGGCCTTCCTGGGTGATATTCACCTCGGTGCCGACCGACACCTCCCGTAACGCGATGGTGGTCTGCATCTCACCGGGCATGTTCGGGTCGTCGAACTTGTCCGTGGCGCGGATGCGCTGGCCGGGGACCAGTTCCAGGTATTCCCCGCCGAAGGTATGGGCCTTGCCGGTGGAGAAATTGATGAAGGACATGCTGTAGGAACCGCCGACGCGGGCATCCTGATGGTGCACCTTGCAGGTGAACCCGTGCGGCGGATTCCACTTGGCAATGGCCTCGGGTTCCAGGAACGCGCGATAGACCCGTTCGGGCGGCGCCTTGAAGACACGATGGATGCGGATGGTGTTGGGCACGGTGACTCCTCCCTTCAGCTTTGAGCCGTCATCATTTGCTGCATGGCTTCGGTGATCTCCGCCTCGTCCATGTCCCGGATATGGGTGGCCAGCGACCAGGCGTGGCCGAAGGGGTCGACGATCACGCCGTAGCGGTCACCCCAGAACATATCCTCCGCCGGCATCTTCACCGTGGCGCCGGCCTGCACCGCGCGCTGGATGGCGGCGTCGCAGTCCTTCACATAGCGGTGGATGGTGACCGGTGTGCCGCCCAGCGCCTTCGGCGAGTTTGGCTGGTTGTCCGCGCAGTACTCGGGGAAGTCATCGCTCAGAAAGAGCACATGCCCGTCAATCCGCAGCGCCGCGTGCATCACCTTGCCGGTCTCGGGCTGGCTCACGCGGCTGATCTCTTCTGCACCGAACGCCTTGCTATAGAACGCGATGGCCTCAGAGCAGGGGTCGCAGGTGAGGTGGGGAATCAGGCCTTCCTGGCCTTCGGGTATGGGAGCGGTCATGGTCTTGGGTCTCCTTGGTTGGGTTGATTTTCAACCACTGGTCGAATCCGGGTGGAGGAAATCGACACACGTCATTCGGTTACCCGTTCGAACAGACGCAGCAACACCTGCATTGCCTGCTCCAGGTGGTCGTGGAACAGTATGGGACCGGCGCCCGGGTGTGCGGCGTCGCGTAGATACCGTCTTGTCGGTCAAGATCGCAGGGTGCTCAGAGCGCACCGATCACGCCAATGGTGCGCATCGCTGCGCTCTGAGCACCCTACGCTTGAGCGGAATCGGCGTAGGGGGGTAATCGCCGCAGGTGATTGCCACCGATCCGGCCGCCGGCCGGAGACTTGCTCTGAGTTCCCTAATCCAGAAACTGCCGCAGGGCGTCGAAATCCAGCACGGTCACCTTGCCGTACTCGATACTCACTATCCCCTGCGCCTTCAATTGTTGCAGCGCCTGGTTGGCGACCTGCCGCGATACGCCGGCCAGGTAACCCAGTTCCTCCTGGGACAGATGGAGACGCCGGTCAATGCCCGGGTACAGCCGCGGGTTGTACAGCAGGGCGAGACTTCGGGGCACCCGCTCCCTGGCCGTGAATATGCGGGCCGCTTCCAGCGAGCCCACGAACTGGGCCAGGCGCTCGTTGAGCTGGTCAATGATGAACCGGTTGAAGGGCAGACTGTTCTCCAGCAACCAGAAGAAGGTGGTACGGCGCATCAGCACGGCGGTGGTATCCCGCATGGCCACCACGGAGTATCGCCACACCTTGTCGCGCAGCACCGCCCCCTCGCCGAACCATCCGCCCGAAGGCACACCGGCCAGGGTCAACGGCTTTCCCTCCGCCGATACCACCGAGAGCTTCACCAGACCGGAGGCGATCCCGAACCAGTGTTCCACCGGATCACCGATATGACAGAGCATCCCGCCGGCCGGTATTTCCCGCAGGGAAAGCCCTTCCTCCGCGCGGTCCAGCACCGGGCGCGGAAGGTCTTCCGCCCATGCCGCGGTTGCCGACAGATCTGACAGCAGCCCCACACGCCCTCCTTTTTTCAAGCAGCATCCGAGTGTCGCCGCCAGGACAGTCCTCCACCGGCCGGCCCACTTATCGTAATCCCGGTATCAGATTACATAAAAAATGCACTGGAGGATGTCATGTTGCTTGGTCCTGGCAAAGCGTACGACGAAATCCGCGTCGGTGAGGTTTTCGGTGCCTGCATGACCGTGACGGAAGTTCACCTCGTCACCGGGGCCGGCCTGTTCGGCGACTTCAATCCCATTCATGTGAACGAAAGCTTCGGCCGCGCCTCGCGCTTCGGCAAGCGCATTCTCCACGGCCCCCTGTCAGGCGCCATGGCATCGGCCGCACTGGGCAACTATTTCGGCGCCGCCGTCGTGGCCTACCTGGAGCACAACTGCCGCTTCCTCGCCCCGGTCACGGCCGGGGACACCATCACCACCCGCTGGACCATCGTCGACAAGGTGGACAAGCCGCGCCAGAACGGCGGCATCGCCGTACTGGAAGCGGAAAGCCGCAACCAGAACGGGGAACTGGTTCTGACCGCCTCCGGGAAGATGCTGGTGCTGAACCGGGAGGCTTGTACCAACCAGGCCGCCGCGCTGGCCTGAGGAGGAGAGAAACAATGAAACCGAGCATGTACGAAACCGATCTTCCCACCTGCCCCGCCAACCACCTGCCACTGACCCCGCTGGGTTTTCTGGACCGCGCGGCGGACGTGCATCCGGACCGCACGGCCGTGGTACACGGCGACCTGCGATGGAGCTGGCGCGAAACCCGCGACCGCTGCTACCGCCTGGCCAGCGGGCTGGTGAAACAGGGCGTCAGGCCGAACGATACGGTATCGGTGCTGGCGCCCAACACACCGGCCATGCTGGAAGCGCATTTCGGCGTGCCGCTGAGCGGTGCCGTTATCAACAGCATCAACTGCCGGCTGAGCGCCGACGAGATCGCCTTCATCCTGCGCCACGGCGAATGCCGCGTTCTGCTGGTGGACCGTGAATTTGCCGAACTGGCGTCCAGGGCGCTGGCGCAACTGCCTGACCGCCCTCTGGTCGTGGACATTGCCGACACGCTGGCGCCCGACGGGCCCGCCATCGGCGACCTGGAGTACGAGCAGTTGCTGGCGGCAGGCGACCCTGCATTCGAGGGCGTCTGGCCCGCGGACGAATGGAACGCCATTGCCCTGAACTACACCTCCGGCACCACCGGCAACCCCAAGGGCGTGGTGCCCAGTCACCGCGCGGCCTACCTGATGACCTTGCTGCAGATGACCGATTGGGCCCTGCCGCACGCTCCCACGTATCTCTGGACCCTGCCCATGTTCCACGCCAACGGCTGGTGCTTTACCTGGGCCATCACCGCTGCTGCCGGCACCCACGTGTGCCTGCGCAAGGTCACCGCGGCAAACGTGCTCGATGCCATAGCCCACCACGGCGTCACCCATTTCTGCGCCGCACCCACCGTGCTCTCCATGCTCGCCAACGCGCCGGAAAGCAGGCAGTTGTCGCTGCCACGGCCGGTGAAAGTGCTGACCGCAGGCTCACCGCCACCCTCGGCGGTACTGCGCGCCGTGGCCGGACTGGGGTTCGACATCGATCACGTGTACGGCATTACCGAAGCGGCCGGCACGCCGGTTCGCTGTGTGCGGCAGGAGGCCTGGGCTGCGCTGCCACCCGAGGAGCAGGCGCAACGGCAGGCGCGCCAGGGCGTGCGTGCGGCGCTGCTGGACGGCCTCCGCGTCGCCGATCCGGAGACGCTGCAACCGGTGCCGGCTGATGGAAAAACGGCAGGGGAGGTGCTGCTGCGCTCCAACTTCGTAATGAAAGGCTACCTGAAGAACCCCGACGCCACCGCTGCGGCCTTCAAGGGGGGCTGGTTCCACACCGGCGACGTCGCGGTAGTGCACCCCGACGGCTACATGCAGATCACCGACCGGGCCAAGGACGTGATCATCTCCGGTGGCGAAAACATCTCGTCGGTGGAAGTGGAGGATGTCATTCACCAGCATCCGGGTGTGCTGCATGCCGCTGTCGTTGCCCGGCCCGACGATCAGTGGGGTGAAGTTCCCTGTGCCTTCATTGAACGCAAGATGGATGCAGAGGATTTCGACGAGGCGGACATTATCGCTTTCTGTCGCGAGCGCCTGGCCCACTTCAAATGTCCCCGCCACATCGTCTTCGGCGAACTGCCCAAGACCGGCACCGGCAAGATCCGGAAATTCCGCCTGCGCGAGATCGCCAGGAGCCGGGACGCCATCACGCAGCCCGCATGAGCACACGCCGGCCTGTCCGGCAACCATCTCCGGCCGCCCCACGGCGGCCGGTCTCGACTCCCTTCCCTGTTCCAGGCGTACACGATCTGCTGTCGATTTCAGATGCGGAGGAGCGACTATGCAGCGTGAGAAACCTGACAAGGAGATGGCCATGTGCCCCGCATGCCTGACATCCGCAACCCTGATCGCCGCCGGTGCGGCCAGCGCCGTCTCTGCCGGCTGGCTGGTGCCGCTCGCAATCCGGACGCGCCTGAAACGACGCGGCGAACACCCCCGAAAGGAGACGCATCATGGCTGATCAAACACCCGGACGCCCCGCGATCGCCTCGCAGGAGGAATGGCAGCAGGCGCTTGACGCCCTGCGCCGGAAGGAGAAGGAACTGACACGGGCGGGCGATGCCCTGGCCGCGGAAAGGCGCCGGCTGCCCATGGTTCCGGTCGAGGACGACTACCGCTTCACCGGACCCGAGGGCGAGGTGTCGCTGCTCGACCTGTTCCACGGCCGCCGGCAACTCATCGTCTATCACTTCATGTTCGAGCCCGGCGGCAAGCCGTGCTCCGGCTGCTCCATGGTGGCCGACAACATCGGCCACAACCTGGCCCACGTCAACGCGCGAGACACCACCTTCGTGTTCACCTCCCCGGCTTCGCAGCAGGAGATCGCCGCGTTTCAGAAGCGCATGGGCTGGAACGCGCCGTGGTACACCGATCACGACCGCCGGCTTGCCGACGCCTTCGGCGCGGGCAGGAGCTTTGGCGTGAACGTGTTCTTCCGCGACGACGAAGGCCGTATGTACCGCACCTACTTCACCACCGACCGCGGCGGCGAGCTGTTCGACACCAATTTCCGCTTGCTCGATCTCACGCCCTACGGTCGGCAGGAAACCTGGGAGGACTCTCCCGGCGGCTGGCCGCAGACCCCGCCCTATGAATGGTGGAGGCTCCACGATGAATACTGAGACGTGCAGGTTCCCGGCGCTGGTGCTCCTCGTCGCGATTGTCATGGCCTCGTTCCAAGCCGTGTATGCCGGAGAACCCGAGAAAGTGGCCCGGTCGGCCGAGTCCGGCCACGTCGAGGTCCATGGCGTCCGCTACTACTACCAGGTCCACGGCTCCGGCGAGCCGCTGCTGCTGCTCCACGGCGGGCTCGGCACCGCCGACATGTTCCAGCCGGTGCTTCCGGCGCTGACCGCGAACCGGAAGGTGATCGGTGTCGATCTCCACGGCCACGGCCGCACTGCCCTTGCCGATCGTCCGATCGATCTGGAGGACATGGGCCGCGACATGGCCGTGCTGGTGGAGCAGCTCGGCCACGCGCAGGTCGACGTGATGGGTTACTCCATGGGCGGCGGCGTCGCCGCCCAGATGGCCTCGCAACGGCCGGAAACGGTACGCCGGCTGGCGCTGGTTTCGACACCTTGCGCAAAGGACGGCTTCTATCCGGAGATCATCGATCAGATGCACCAGATCAGCGGCGACTGGGCGGAAGCCATGCGCGATACGCCCATGTACCATTCCTATGCCGCCGTGGCGCCGCGGGTCGAGGATTTCCCGAAGCTGCTCGATGCCATGGGGCAGATGGTGCGCCGCCCGGACATCTACGCATTCGATGTGGAGGCGCTCACCATGCCCGTAATGCTCGTCTACGGGGATGGCGACATGTTCCGGCTGGAGCACATCGTCGAGTGCTACCAGCGTCTCGGCGGTGGCCAGGGAGACGCGGGCTGGATGCGCGAGAACATGCCGGACAATCGCCTGGCGATCCTTCCGGACCTGACGCACTACGAGCTGTTCATGGCACCGGCAATGATCGAGACTGTGCTGCCGTTCCTGGACGGCAAGCGCAACGCGCTGAGCTGGGCGGAACATGCCCAGCCTGCGCGATAGCACGACCGGGATATGCTTGCTCTGGTCGACTGGGCGGTGGCTTCCCCGGCTGCACGTGCAGGCGGGGCAATCGCCTGCAGCGATTACCCCCATACGCGGCGCCGCACACCCCGGCATCCGTCCTGCCGTAGGGGAGTAACCGCGCAGCGGTTGCTACCGTCGGGCGCAAGCCCGCCCCCCTGCCTGAAATATCCGATACCGCTCTCCCGAGAATCCGCGGAATTTTTTCGATCGGCGTCAACCGCTAGTCTGCTGCGCGGCATGAGGGGGCAGATGCCCTCTGTCGCCTGCGCGGTCGAACAGGCGCAGTAACACCGGCATCGCCAGTTCCAGATGGTCATGGAACAGCATGTGACCGGCATCCGGGATGGCGATGTATTCTCTGTTCCGCACGCCGGACCAGCGCAGGAAAAACCGGGACGCCCAGCCGGGGATGAGTTTGTCGGCGGTGCCGCTCAGGACCACGAGCGGTGGCGTAGGGCCTTTCGGCCTCGGCGGGTTGTGACGGAACAGGCTTGCCATCGCGCGCGGGCTCTGCAGCCACGCCGCCTGCGGGTCGGCTTCCGCCTTCAGGTAGGCGAGCAGGGCGGGGTCGTCACCGAAGCCTTTCAAGCCATGCGTCAGATCGACCAGCCGGTACGGCCGGCGCCGATAGCGTTCGATCAGCCGGGCGCGCAGCCGGAAGGAAACCAGGCGGCCGCTGATCAGGAAATTGTGCGCAACTGCCAGATCGGGCTGCAGCCCCCGCATGATGCTGAACCCGGTCAGCAGGCCGCCGAGACTTGAGCCCATCAGTATCACCGGCAGGTCGAAGCGCTCCCGGGTGTAGGTCAGCACGGCCTCGGTGACCTCCAGCGCTTCTTCCACGGAACAATCGCCGCGTGGCCCTCCGGAAAAGCCGTGCCCGGGGCGGTCGATGCCCAGCACGTGATAGCCGGCCCGCGCCAGGCGAGCGGCGAGCACACAGTAGAAGCGGGCGTAGGAACAGCTCCCGGGCTGTAGCAGAACCACGCCCCTGACGGGCTCTTCAGCCCGATGGAAGTCGAGGTGGATGCGCAGGCCCTGGTGATCCAGCCAGACATCCTCGATGCGGTCGAGCAAGTCGGGCACCGGTTCCGGCAGTGCCGGCGCCAGGGCGGTGCTTGCCGTCAGGTACGCCAGCAGTTCCCGGGATGTTTCCGTCTGCGCAGGTAATTCAGTGGCGGTCTGCATGAATCAATTCCGGTCTCAGGAGGAAAACCGTTCGATGCGGAAGGGCGTCATGGGCACCGCCGGCGGTTCGCCATACATCAGTTCCGCGAGCAGGCGACCGGTGATCGGGCCGAGGGTGAAACCCTGGTGGCCGTGGCCGAAGGCCAGCCACAACCCGCGATGGCGCGGCGCCGGGCCGATCACAGGCAGCATGTCCGGCAGGCAGGGGCGGCTGCCCATCCAGGGCGCGGGGTCGAGCCGCTCGCCCAGCGGCAGCAGCCGGCGTGCCACCCGCTCGGCGGCGTCGAGCTGGCCGTGGCGGGGGGCGGCATCCAGCGTGGTGAGTTCGGCGCCGGTGGTGAGCCGTATGCCGGCGCGCATCGGCGCCAGCAGGTAGCCGGCATCGACGTCGCGTATCGGGTGGTTGAGCGAGGCTCCATCCCGGGTCGCGTAGTGCATGTGGTAGCCGCGTTTGGGGAACAGCGGCACCTCATAGCCCAGTTCCGCCAGCCAGTGATCGCTCCAGGGGCCGGCCGCCAGCACCAGCTCCTCCGCCTCCAGTACGCCGTCGGCGGTATGCAGCCGCCATCCGTTCGCGGTCTGCTCGACGCGCCGGGCCTCGGCGCACAGCACGTGTCCGCCGAGCGCTTCGAATGCGGCGGCGTAGGCCTTCACCAGGCCGCCGGGGTCGCTGACCGTCCAGGAATTGGTCCAGTGCAGCGCACCCACCAGAGTGCCGGCCAGCGACGGTTCCATCGCCCTTAGCGCCGCTGCGTCGAGCACCTCGAACGTGACGCCATATCGCTCGGCGATCTCCCGGGCGGTGGCAAGTTGCAAGTCCAGCGTCTCCTGCCGGCGAAAGCCGTCCAGCCAGCCCCGCTTGCTCACCAGCGCGTGCGCGCCGGCAGCCTCGATCATCATCGCGTGCTCTTCGGTGCAGCGCATGATCAGCGAAGCGTAGGCCGGAACGGCCTGCGCATGGCGGGCCGGTGTCGAGTGGCGCCAGTAGCTGAACAGCGGGCCGGCCGCGGCCAGCACGCCCTTGGGGCGGTAGCGGATATCGATCTGGCGATTGGGCAACACACGCAGCAGCGTCGGCAGGTCGCGGGGGAAGGCGTAGGGTTTGACGGCCTCGCGCTGGATGATGCCGGCATTGCCGAAGGAGGTCTCCTGCCCCGGCGGCCGCCGATCCACGAGGGTGACGTTGCGTCCCCGGCGTGCCAGGTGGTAAGCGATGCAGGTGCCCACCATGCCGGCACCGAGGACCAGGGTTTCGCGGTTCATGGCATCCTTACCCCGCTCGCGTTGTGATTGTCTGTCTTAAGAAGACTACTAATCGGTCAGCAACAGCGCCAGTTGCCGGGATCGCGCCACCAGGGCGCCGGTTTCGTCCCAAAGCTCGCCGTCTTCCACCATCATGCCGTTGTTGAGGTCGCTGGTGCGGAAGCGGGCGGCGATCCAGCCGGGTGCCGGGCGGCGGCGGACGTGGACGGTGAGTTCCAGCGTCGGTACCCAGCCGACGCTGCCCAGCAGGCCGAACAGGGAGGGCGGGAAGGCGTCGGCGAACAGGGTCAGCGCCAATGCGTCCGGCGGGCGGCCGTCGGCGAAGCGAACCCAGCCGGCCACTTCCGCACGTCCTGCCTCGCCAGGCTCGGCCAGTTCGGGGTGGATGCGAATGTCCAGCCGGGAGGTCAACGGCAGCTCTACCCCCTGGGCCAGCGTTTTCCGGTCGCGGCACTGATCCGGTGCGGGCAGCGAAGCCGGGGGCAGGGTCAGTTCATGTGCGGCGTTGCCGGCATCAGCGAGATCCGCGAAGGCAGCCATGACCCGCAGGCGTTCCTTGCCGTCCTGGGTCAACGTACCGGTCACGTTCACCGCGCGACGCCCCTGCTTGACCAGCGCCGCTTCGATCACGCCCTCCTGCTCCGCCAGCCCCGGCCGCAGGTAATGGGTGGTGACCGTCACCGGGTCCGGCCGCCCGGCCAGCGTCGCCAGCGCGCGCAGTGTGGCCGCGGCCGCATAGCCGCCATTGGGGTTGTCGCCGATGTTCCAGGCCGGGTGCAGACGGGTCGTCCAGCGTTCTTCGGCCTGCTGGCTGATCGCGGTTTCCTGGTCGAACTTGTAGTTATTCATGGAGCCGAGTCTGCCACAGATCGGTTCGCTTCAGACACGCCCCTGTTTCGTGCAGGGCCGGGTGGGAGCGCCTCGTCTTCGTACACAAGAACGCTGCATTTGCACCGTAATGGTGCTTCGCCGGATCGGCACGGTTTTCGGAAAGCTGCGCCTGATTTTTCATAGGCTATTGAAAAAGAATGATTAAATGCGCAATTGGCCAAGATGGCCTTCGCCTTGCATAGGGCTGTTCGTCCCGCAGCGGGATACATGCGTGGTCGGCCCAAGGGTCCGGCCCTCGGGGTTACGAACAGAGTATGCGAGGTACGGGAAAATGGAGCGTCGAAAGTTTCTGAAGGGTACTGCGCTGGCTGCCGGTGCGGCGAGTGTGTTGCCGTTTCTGAAATACATTCCGGCCGCGGAGGCTTCTTCGCGCAACGCCACGCTGGTTGTGTGCGTGGGCTCTGGCCCGAACAGCATGGACATCCACCGGGTGGGCAGTAACCGGGAGAGCTACCAGATATCGGTGAACCTGTACGACCGTCTGGTGACCCACGGTCGCCGGGAACTGGACGATGGCACCTACGCCTACGATTCCTCGGTGCTGGAACCGGAGCTGGCCGAGTCCTGGGAGTTCGCCGAGGACGGCATGTCAGTGGACTTCAAGCTGCGCAGGGACGCCACCTTCTGGGACGGCAAGCCGGTCACGGCGCACGACGTGAAGTGGTCCTTCGACCGTGCCGTCGGCATTGGCGGCTTCCCCACCGTGCAGATGCGCGCCGGGTCGCTGGAAAAGCCGGAGCAGTTCATCGTCGTGGACGATCACACCTTCCGCATCGAGTTCCTGCGCAAGAGCAAGCTCACCATGCCGGACCTGGCGGTGCCGATCCCCATCATCATCAATTCGGAAGTCGCCAGGCAGCACGCCACCGAGAGCGATCCCTGGGCGGCCGAGTACCTGCACCGTACCCCGGCCGGCGGCGGCGCCTTCAAGCTGGGCGCCTGGCAGTCCGGGGAGCAGGTCGTGTACGAGCGCTTTGACGACTGGAAGAGCGGCCCGCTGCCGGAAGTTCGGCGAGTGGTCATCCGTGAGGTGCCCTCCGCCTCCACCCGCCGCGCACTGGTGGAGCGGGGCGATGTGGACGTGTCGCTGGACCTGCCGCCCCGGGACGCCGCCGACATGGCTGCCGCCGGCCGGGTGAGGGTGGCCAGCGTTCCCGTCGAGAACACCATCCACGGTGTTGGCCTGAACATGAACTTCGAGCCGTTCCGCGACAAGCGTGTCCGCCAGGCCGTGGCCTATGCCATTCCCTATCAGCAGATCTTCGAGGCCGCCGCCTACGAACAGGGCCTGCCGCTGTATGGCGCGGATTCCTTCGACCCCGCCTCCATCGCATGGCCGCAGCCGTTCCCCTACAACACGGATTACGACAAGGCCCGCGAACTGCTGGCGGAAGCCGGCTATGCCGACGGCTTTGAAGTGCCGCTGTCCATGAGCCTGGGTCTGGCGCAGTGGATGGAGCCCACCTGCCTGCTGATCCAGGAAGGCCTGAACCGGGTCGGCATCCGTACCAGCATCGACAAGATCCCCGGCGCCAACTGGCGCTCCCGCTCGCTGGTGGACAAGGAGCTGGACCTGCACCTGACGCACTTCGGCGGCTGGCTGAACTACCCGGAGTACTACTTCTTCTGGCAGTACGTCTACGGCCACCTGTTCAACTCCATGAATTACAAGAACGAGGAAGTCGAGGCACTGGTGGACGAGACGCTGCACATGGAGGTGGACCATCCGGACTACGAGACCAAGATCAAGCGCATGATCGCCATCGCCTTCGACGAGGTACCGATGATCCCGATCTGGCAGCCCAGTCTGGACGTGGCCATGCAGCAGAACATCGAGGGCTACGAGCACTGGTTCCACCGGCAGCTCGACTGCCGCACCCTGACCAAGGCCTGAGGTTGTCCTGATGCGTACATCGTGGATGGTGACGGTCGGGCAGCGCGTGCTGGAGGCGCTGCCCACGCTGTTCGGCATTATCCTGGTCACCTTCGTACTGACCCGGTCGTTGCCCGGCGACCCCGCCGTGTACTTCGCCGGGCCGGCCGCGGACGCCCAGTCCATTGCCGAAACGCGAGCGTCCATGGGGCTGGACCAACCGCTGCCGGTGCAGTTCGGGCACTACGTGCAGAACCTGATCCGCGGCGACTGGGGCGTGTCCCATAACACAGGGCGGCCGGTGATCGAGGAGCTGGGCCGCCGGCTTCCGGCCTCCCTGGAACTGACGCTGTTGGGGCTGTTCCTGTCCATGGCGGTGGCGATACCCCTCGGGGTGCTGGCGGCCACGCGGCCGAACAGTATCGTGGACCACGCCTGCCGGGTCGTGGTGACGGCGGGCGTGTCCATGCCGGTGTTCTTCACCGGGCTGCTGCTGGTGTACGTGTTCTATTACCAACTGGGATGGGCGCCCTCGCCATTGGGGCGCCTGTCATTCCTGTATATCGAACCGCCGCGGGTGACCGGGCTGTACCTGGTGGACAGCCTGATCGCACGCGACTTCGAGGTGTTCCGGGCCGCGCTGGGCCAGATTGCGCTGCCGGCCATCACGCTGGCCCTGTTCGCCATGGCACCCATTGCCCGCATGACCCGGGCGGCCATGCTGGGCGTGCTGGCCAGCGACTACATCCGCACGGCCAAGGCCAGCGGGCTGGCGCCCCGCACCGTGCTGTTCACTTACGCGCTGCGCAACGCCCTGCTGCCGGTGCTGACGACGCTGGGCATGGTGTTCTCCTTCCTGCTCGGCGCCAACGTGCTGGTGGAGAAGGTGTTCTCCTGGCCGGGTATCGGCTCCTTCGCCATCGAGGCGCTGGTGGCCTCCGACTATGCGGCGGTGCAGGGTTTCGTGCTGTCCATGGCGCTGCTGTTCGTGACGCTGAACCTGCTCATCGACCTGCTGTACACCCTGATTGACCCGCGCGCGGGCGGGGAGGCCGCATGAACGCCGCAGCCACGCTACGCCATACCCGCTATGTCCTGGGCGAGAACCCGCTCACCGTGGTGGCGTTCAGCCTGTTCGCGCTGATCGTCACGGTGGCGGTGTTCGGCCCCTGGATCGCGCCCTACGACCCCATTGCCAGCAGTTCGTCCCGCCTGCAGCCGCCCTCCTGGGACCACTGGTTCGGCACCGACCACCTGGGGCGGGACGTGATGAGCCGGGTCATCATCGCCACCCGGCTGGACCTGCTGATCGCCGTCTCGGCGGTGGCGCTGTCCTTCGTCGTGGGCAGCATCCTCGGCTGCCTGGCCGGCTTCTTCGGCGGCTGGACAGACCGCGTCATCAGCCGCTGTATCGACACCATCATGGCCTTCCCGCTGTTCGTGCTGGCCATGGGCATCGTCGCCGTGCTCGGCAACAGCGTGGAGAACATCATCTACGCCACCGCCATCATCAACCTGCCGTTCTACGCCCGCGTGGCCCGGGCCGAGATCAGCGTGCGCCGCAAGGCCGGTTTCGCCGCCGCCGCCAAGGTGGCCGGCAATTCCGACCTGCGCGTGCTCTCCATGCACCTGTACCCGAACATCCTGCCGCAGATGATGGTCCAGCTCTCGCTCAACATGGGCTGGGCCATCCTCAACGCCGCCGGCCTGTCCTTCATCGGCCTGGGCGTGGTCCCGCCGACGCCGGAGTGGGGAATCATGGTGGCCGAGGGTGCCGAGTACATCGTCTCCGGCCAGTGGTGGCTGGTGTTCTTCCCCGGTGCCGCGCTGATGCTGGCCGTGTTCTGTTTCAACATGATGGGCGACGGTCTGCGTGACCTGATCGACCCGCGGAGGCGCACATGAAGCAGCCCCTGCTGACCGTGGAAGACCTCACGGTGCATTTCCAGACCCGCGCCGGCATCGTCAAGGTGCTGGACCGCGTCAACCTCACCCTGCACAAGGGCGAGACCCTCGCCGTGGTGGGCGAGAGCGGATCCGGCAAGTCGGTCGGCGCGTTCAGCATCATGGGCATACTCGACCCTGCCGCGCGCATCCAGGGCGGCCGCATCCGCTTCGACGGCATGGACCTGCTTGCGTCCTCCGCCAGCGACCTGAACGCGGTGCGTGGCCGGGAGATGGCCATGATCTTCCAGAGCCCGGCCACCGCGCTGAATCCCATCCGCAAGGTGGGCCAGCAGATCGAGGACGTGCTGCGCCGGCATGGCCCAGTGACCCGGCGCGAGGCGCGCCGCCGGGCCGTGGAGGCCCTGGCACAGGTGCGCATACCGGATCCCGAGCGCCGATATCACGCCTACCCGTTCGAACTCTCGGGCGGTCTCTGCCAGCGCGTGATGATTGCCATCGCCCTGTGCTGCCAGCCGCGTCTGCTGATCGCCGACGAGCCCACCACCGGACTGGATGTGACCACGCAGGCCGCGATCATGGACCTGATCCGCGACCTGGGCCGCGAACGCAACATGGCCACCATGCTGATCACGCACGATCTGGCACTTGCGGCGCAATACGCCGACCGCATCATGGTGATGCACGCCGGCCAGGTCGTGGAAACGGCGCCGACCGACACGTTATTCAACCGGGCATCGCATCCCTATACCGCCGGGCTGATGAAAGCCACGCCCACGGAAGCCAGCTCGCTGGAGGCGCTGACGGCCATCCCCGGAAGCCTCCCCGACCTCAAGGGCAGCCTGCCACCGTGCCGGTTCGCGGGGCGCTGTGAACGCCGTGAGGACCGCTGCGACGATCCGGGCCTGGCGCTGGCCGCTGTCGGCACCGATGACCTGCACCGCGTTGCCTGCCGGAGACCGCTATGACCACCCCTCTTCTGGAAGTCCGCAAGCTGCGCAAGCATTACCCGATCAGCAAGGGCGAGATGCGCTGGCTGACCGAGCTGCGCGCCTGGGCCAACCACACCACCGCCCACATCACCAAGCTGCACGCCGTGGACGGCGTCAGCTTCACCATTCAGCCGGGCGAAAGCGTGGGGCTGGTGGGTGAGTCCGGTTGCGGCAAGTCCACGCTGGTCAGCCTGATCAACCGGCTGATCGAACCCACCGACGGCGAGATCCTGTTCGAAGGGAAGGACATTGCCGCCATGTCGGTGGCGGAGTTCAACCGCGACCCCATGCGCGGCGCGATCCAGGTGGTGTTCCAGGATCCGCACGACAGCCTGAACCCGCGCTTCACCGCCTTCGACTGCATTGCCGAGCCGCTGCGTCGGCTCACCGAGACCCGCAACGGCGAGCTGAGGGCGCGGGTGGAGGAACTGGCGACGCAGGTGGGGTTGCCGCCGGAACTGCTGGAGCGGCTGCCGCATCAGCTCTCCGGTGGCCAGAAAGCCCGCGTGAATATCGCCCGGGCGCTGGCCAGCCGGCCCAAGCTGCTGGTACTGGACGAACCCACATCGGCGCTGGACGTCTCGGTGCAGGCGGTGATCCTGCAACTGCTGGATGATCTCCGCCGCCAGTACGGCATCAGTTACTTGTTCGTCTCCCACGACCTGAACGTGGTGCGCCTGCTCTGCGACCGCGTCATCGTCATGTACCTGGGCCAGGTGGCGGAGGCCGGCCCGGCGGATCAGGTGTTCGGTCAGCCGGCGCACCCGTATACCCAGGCGCTGATCTCCTCCATCCCCAAGGCCGACGACAAGGCCGGTTCCGGGCGCACACGGCTCTCCGGCGAGCCGCGCAGCCCGGTGGACCCGGACCCCAACCAGTGCCTGTTCCACGGCCGCTGCCCGCGGGGCGAGGACCGTTGCGCGCAAACCCAGCCCGTCCTGCAGGACGTGGGGTCGGGGCACATCGCCGCCTGCCACTTCGCCAGGCCGGTCGTCAGGCCCACGGCAGAGACGCAGACCGAGCGCAGGGAAGCCTGACGGTCCGGCTTCCCGCGTGGGCATGCACTGTTCCGGTGCGTCGACAGCTTCGATCAAGCATCCCCCGATCCGTAACGGTGCAGTCCCGGCAGGCGTGTCCTGCCGGGACTGCAGGCAATCTGCTGTGCCGGCGCGATACACAAACTGCATACGGAATGGCAGTCATCTTGCATACAACGCTGTGTATGGGAGTTGTTGCACGGACTCCCGGCACACGCGGGTCGCAGCGAAGCAGGCCCCGGACGAAAAGAAATCACAGGGGATAACGGTATGTACCAGTTCAAGAGCGCCATTCGGAATCTGGTTGCGGTGGGCAGCCTGGCGGTGCTGGCCAGTACGCCGGCGCTGGCGCAGCAGAACACGCGGGTCAATTTCCAGCTGGACTGGCGGATGGAAGGCCCGGCGGCGCTGTTCCTGCTTGGCGAGGCCGAGGGTTACTACCGGGACGAAGGGCTGAACGTGTCCATCGATACCGGCAGTGGCTCTGCTGCAGCGATCACCCGGGTGGCCTCGGGCGCTTACGACATGGGCTTCGGCGACATGAGCGCGCTGGTGGAATTCCTGGCCAACAACCCGGATTCGCCGGGGCTGCGGGCGGTCATGGTGGTGTATGACGCGACGCCGGCGACTGTTTTCGCGCTGAAGCGCAGCGGCATCGAGAGCCCGGCCGATCTGGCCGGCAAGACCCTGGCCGCGCCGTCCTTCGACGGTGGCCGCCGTACCTGGGAGATGTTCGCCGAGGCCAACGGCATCGCGCCGGACTCGGTCACCTGGCAGAGCGTCGACCCAGCCCTCCGGGAAACCATGCTGGTGCGTGGCGAGGCCGACGCCATTACCGGTTTCTACTTCACCAGCCTGATCAATCTGGAATCCCGCGGCGTCAGCGAGGACGACCTGGTGATCATGCCTTATGCCGAGTACGGCGTGCCGCTGTACGGCAACGTCATCGTCGCCAGCGACCGCTTCATCGAGAATAACCCCGATGCAGTGTCCGCGTTCCTGCGGGCTTTTACCCGCAGCATGAAAGACGTGCTTGCCGACCCCGAAGCGGCCGTGGAATACGTGCGTCGCCGGGACGAACTGATCGACGTACCCACCGAACAGCGCCGGCTGAAGCTGGCCATCGAGGGTTCCGTAGACACGCCTGCCGCCCGCGAGAACGGCGTTGGCAGCGTGGATCTGGAGCGCCTGCAGACCACCATCGACCAGCTTGCCGACGTCTTCGGCCTGGAGAATCCGCCCAGCGCGGAAGCCGTGTTCGACACCAGCTTCCTGCCAGCCCAGGACGAGCGCCGCGTCTTTCCGGACTGACCGGACGTGTGCCCTCGGGAGGACAACGCATGCCCGAACTCGCCGTTGAACAGCTGACCGCCGCCGAGCAGGCGTCTGGTCGGCCCTTCGTGGAATTCCGCAACGTCAGCCTTGCCTATGACCAGACGGGCAACGCCATCGAGGACATCACGCTGGACATCCGGCGGGGCGAGTTTATCGCCTTCGTCGGGCCCAGCGGCTGCGGCAAGTCCACGTTCATGAAGCTGTGCACCGGCCTGCGCCGCCCCACGGCGGGCGGCGTGACGGTGAACGGCAAGGAAGTCACCGGCCCGCTGTCGATCACCGGCATGGCGTTCCAGAACTCCAACCTGCTGCCCTGGCGGAGCGTGCTGGACAACGTGATGCTGCCGCTGGAGATCGTCCAGCCGCACCGCTCCCGGCTGCGCAAGCACCGGAAGGAATACGAGGAGAAGGCGCGGGCGCTGCTGGAAACCGTGGGTCTGAAGGGCTACGAGGACAAGGCCCCCTACGAGCTGTCCGGCGGCATGCAGCAGCGGGCATCCATCTGCCGCGCGCTGATCCACCAGCCCGAGCTGTTGATGCTGGACGAACCGTTCGCCGCGCTGGATGCGTTCACCCGCGAGGAGCTCTGGTGCATGCTGCGCGACCTCTGGCAGCAGCAGCGTTTCACCGTGGTGCTGGTCACCCATGACCTGCGCGAAGCGGCGTTCCTGGCCGACACCATCTACGTGATGAGCAAGCGGCCGGGCCGCATCCTGGAGTCCCGCAGTGTGGACATCCCGCGTCCGCGCACTTTGGAAACCACCTACGAGAAACCGTTCACCGACCTGGTGCTGGCCCTGCGCACCAAAATCGGCGCGGTGCGAGCCTGAGAGGACGAGCTGCCATGACATTATCCCAACCCATGCGGGACCGGCTGGCGCCCTGGGCCGCCGTGGTGGCATTGCTGATCGTGTGGGAAGCCACCATTCGGGCCTTCAACGTGCCGCAGTACATCTTCCCCGGGGCCATCGCCACCGTGGATGCGCTGTGGACGCACTCCGGCCCCATCAGCAAGCACGCCTGGCAGACCTTCTGGACCACGCTGGTGGGCTTTCTGATCGGCGTGGTCGTGGGCATGATCCTGGGCATCATGATCGGCACCTCCAAGTTCATGTACCGCACCTGCTACCCGTTGCTGGTGGCGTTCAACAGCATCCCCAAGGTGGCGGTGGTGCCCATTCTGGTGGTGTGGTTTGGCATCGGTACCGTGCCGGCCATCATCACCGCCTTCCTGATCAGCTTCTTCCCCATCGTGGTGAATGTGGGCACCGGGCTCGCCACGGTGGAACCGGAGCTGCAGGACGTGCTGCGGGTGCTGGGCGCGAAGAAGCGGGACGTGCTGTTCAAGGTGGGTCTGCCGCGTTCCATGCCGCATTTCTTCGGCGCGCTGAAGATCTCCATCACGCTGGCGTTCGTCGGCACCGTGGTCTCGGAAACCGTGGCGTCCAACCAGGGCATCGGCTACCTGATGATGTCCGCCGGCTCGCAGATGCGCATGCCGCTGGTGTTCGCCGGCCTCATCGCCATCAGCGCCATGGCCATGGTCATGTACGGGGCCATGGCCTGGCTGGAAAACCGCATGACCGGCTGGGCCCACCGGCAGTAACGGGCCTCGGATCGCAACGGCGGTTGCTGCTGGTTCGGGCTTGCGTCCGACGGTAGCAACCGCCTGCGGCGGTTACTCCCCTACACCGGTTCCGCTCAAGCGTAGGGTGCTCAGAGCCGGAGGCGATGCGCACCGATCACGCTATGGTGCGCATCGCTGCGCTCTGAGCACCCTACGATCTTGACCGAAAAGACGGTATCTACAATGTTATTGCCCGCGTAGGGGAGTTATCGCATCAGCGATAGCTACCGTCGGGCGCAAGCCCGAACTCCCCCCATTTCCCGAATCGCCCCCCCTTACGCCCCGCCCTTCCCTGACATCAACTCTGTTATCGTTTGCCGATTGCCGCCACACGAACATGGACCACACGCGTGACGATAGAGGCCAACGGTCTGCCACCGGCGCGACGACGCGATCAACTGCTGCTTGCCTGGGCCGTGCGCTCCCACCCGGAAGGGCGGGCACTGCTGTTGCAGGATATCGCCGCCCGGGACCGGGCCCGGGCGGCCGGGGGCAGCGACGAGGACCGGCTGTTGCACTGGGTGGGTGCGTCCGGTGCGGCGCAGCGCCTGCGGCCCGCCGTTTTCACCATGCTGGGCACCGGCCGGGCGGTGGTTTTCGTCCTGCTCGTGCTGGCCCTGCTGGGCGGTGTGGCCGCCGGCGCCAGCGCACTGGAAACCGGTCCCAGCGGCATGGTGGACATCCCCCTGGCCATACTCTCGCTGGTCGGGGTGCAACTGCTGTTTCTGCTGCTCTGGCTGGCGCTCTGTGTTGCCGGCCTGCTGCAACCGGGGCTTTCCCCGATGGGTTGGGGGCGCGGCGTGCCGGGGCGGCTGACCGTGTTCCTGCTGGAACGCATCGGCGGCTGGCTGCCCGGTTCGGACGGCGCGAAAAAGGACCGCGTGGCTGCCAGCGCGGCCATGGTGGCGCTGCTCGGCCAGCGGCGGTACGGCCAGTGGCTGCTCGGAGCGGTCACGCATGGTGTCTGGCTGGCGTTCTCGCTGGGTGCGCTGGGCAGCGCCTGGTTGCTGCTGGTCACCGTGCAATACGATTTCGCCTGGGGCACCACGCTGCTGGCCGAGCCCACCGCAGCGACCGTGCTGGCCGTGATTGCC
The DNA here is from genome assembly GCA_050485425.1 of Ectothiorhodospiraceae bacterium. Taxonomy (GTDB): domain Bacteria; phylum Pseudomonadota; class Gammaproteobacteria; order Nitrococcales; family Aquisalimonadaceae; genus LSCE01. The sequence goes on from JBJHBJ010000006.1 coordinate 112,049, forward strand.
TGGCTACCCGGCGTGCTCGGCCTGCCGGTGCCGGATGCGGACATGGTGGCAGCCAGCCGCCTGGGCGCCGGCAGCCCGGAAGCGCACCGTCAGGTCTGGGCGCAGTTCCTGCTCTGGGCGCTGCTGGTGTACGGCGTGCTGCCCCGGTTGATCCTTGCCGTTGTCTGCGCCGGCCTGGCGGTCCGCAACGCTGCCCGCCTGCGTCTGGACCAGGGCCATCCGCTGTTCCAGGAAGCGCTGATTCACCTGCGGCGCAGCAGCCCCGCGCAGCAACCGCTGGGCGAGCGCCCGGACGACGTGCTCACGCGCCCCGGCGCCGCGCCGGCGCATCGGCGGTTCGGCACGGGAGCCTATTTCGCCCTGGTGGGGGTGGAACTGGACCGCGGTGAGCACTGGCCGCCGCATGGGGCGGACTGGCAGGTGATACCCATGCAGCACGTCCGCACCCGCGCCGAAATCCGTACCCTGCTGTCGGACCTCGACGCCCTGGATGCACCGCCGCGCTTCGTGCTGGTCCTGGCCTCGCTGGCCCGTACGCCGGATCGCGGCGCCATGGACCTGCTCACGGATATCGCCGCCAGGGCCAAGGCGCCGGTCCTGCTGTTGCTGGCTGAATCGGATATTGCCCGGGACCGTGGTATCGACGTGCGGCAACGGGCGGAGGACTGGAAGGAACGCGCGCTGCTGGCCGGTGCCAATGCGGTGCTGACCGCAGACACCGACAGGCTGGAAAGCCTGCCGCAGGCGCACTTCGAACAGAGCCTGCGACAGGCGGGGGTGGAGTGAGCATGGGAACGGAAGCGGCCAACCTGCGGGAATTGCGGCTGGTGGTGGCGGGCCACACCAATGTCGGCAAGACCTCGTTGCTGCGCACGCTGGGCCGCATCGCCGAGTTCGGCGAGGTATCGGCCTCGCCCTCCACCACCCGGCAGATCCACCCGCTGACCCTGGTGGAAACGCCGGAACTCATCGTGACCGCCTTCGACACCCCCGGCCTGGAAAGCTCCGGGCGGCTACGCGAACTGCTGGAGCGGGAAATCCATGGCCGCCACGACCGGCCCGCCGTTATACGCCAGGTGCTGGAGAACCCCGAGGCCCGGCAGCACTTCGAGCAGGAACTGCGGGTGATCCGGCAGGTGATGGAATCCGACGTCTGCCTGTACGTGGTGGATGCGCGCGAGCCGGTGCTGGAGAAGTACCTGGACGAGATCTTCGTGCTGGCCCTGTGCGGCAGGCCCGTGCTGCCGCTGCTGAATTTCACGGCCGCATCCTCCAGCCGCGAGGCGGACTGGCGGGATGCCCTTGCCCAACAGGGCCAGCACACCGTGGTGTCCTTCGACGCCGTGGTCTATAGCTGGGACTCCGAGCGCCGCCTCTACCGCAGCCTGTGTACCGTGCACCCACGGGCTGAGGCGGCACTGGAAGGGCTGATTCGCATCCGCGGCGAAGAGGGCGACTGGCGGCTGCGCGGCGCCGTCCGCGCACTGGCCGATGCGCTGGTCGACCTGGCGGCCTGCGAGGACACCGCCCCGCTGGCCCAGGCGGAGGCCATCGATGCGGCGGTAAGCCGCATCAAGCAGTACGCGCGTTCACGCGAGGAAGCCTTGCTGGAAGACATCCTGCGCGCCTTCAATTACGCGCCGGACGTGCTTGGCGGGCGCCTGCACAGCGATTACACCGACGGCGGCTGGCGGCACGATCCGTTCTCCGAGGACACGCTGAAGTACTACGGCATCCGTTCGCTGGGGCCGATTGCCGCCGGCGCCGCCACCGGCGGAACCGTGGACGTGCTGGCCGGCGGTACCACGCTGGGCACCGGCGTGGCCCTGGGTGCCATGGCCGGTCTGGCGGTAGGCGCGCGCAGCGCCATGCGCCGGGCCCACCGGCGGCTGGTCGGCAAGCGGGAAACCCTGTGCGTGGACGATGCCGTGCTGCGGCTGGTGGCCACCCGCAACCTGCAACTGATCGCCAGCCTGCAGGCGCGCGGTCACGGCAGCCAGCAGGCGCTGGAGCCGGCCGATCCGGAAACCCTGAGCGTGTTCAGGCGGGGCTTGCCCCGGCCGCTGCTGCAGGCCAGGGATCACCACGGCTGGTCGGATTACCGGCCACCGGATGCCGGCGGGCGGACCGGAACGTCGGCAGGCCGGGAACAGGCTGTGGAACGGTTGCAGGACCGTCTGCTGGAAGCGTTGCCCGAGCCCCTATAGCCACCAGCGCAGCCGCCACCCCAGGCGGCCGCCCAGGCGCTCCCACCAGCCGTAGCGGCGCAGCGTTTCCGTGGTGATCTCAGCCGCTTCCTTCATGTCGTCCGCGAACTGGTCCTCCAGCTCCCGGCAGAGTTCGGGATTCACGGTGGTGTAGTTGATCTCGTAATTGTGGAACAGGCTGCGGTAGTCCAGGTTGGCGCTGCCGATGCTGCCCCAGATGCCGTCCACCACGATGGTCTTGGCGTGCAGCTTGCGCGGCTGGTACTCGAAGATGCGGATGCCCGCGCGCATCAGCCGGTCGTAGATGAAGCGGGCCGCCATCTGCACCAGTCTGTTGTCGGTCACGGCCGGCAGCAGCAGCGTGACATCCACGCCGCGCGACGCGGCATGCATGAGGTTGTGCCGGGTGCGGCGGTCCGGCGCGAAATAGGGTGTGGTGATCATCACGCGCTGCGTGGCGCGGCGAAGGCCCAGGTAGAACAGCATGCGCAGCGCGTGGCGGTGGCGCGGTATGCGGTTGGTGACCAGGGTGTCCTGCTCGAACAGGTCCAGCGGGCGACCGTGCCGTAGCCGCCGGGGCAGGTGCCTGGTCCAGAACACCAGGAAGACTTCCGCGGCCTGGCGGGACATCTCGGCGTCGTCCAGCCGGATGTGGGTGTCCCGCCAGCGCTGCTCGCCGGCGAACTCCAGGCTGCTGTCGTCGTGGATGTTGAAGCCGCCCAGGTAGACCTGGCTCTGGTCCAGCAACAGCAGCTTGCAGTGGTTGCGGCGGTTGTAACGCCACGGGTCGCGCCAGGACCAGCGGTGGAAGACCCGCACTTTCACGCCGTTGCGCTTGAGGTCCCTGAGGAATGCCCGCGGCGTCCATGGCGATTCGAACAGCAGCCCGGCGGCGTCCAGGTGCACGCGTACGTCCAGGCCCCGGGCCGCCGCGTCCTTCAGCGCTTCGGCAAAGCGTCGGCCGATGTTGTCTGCGCCGAAGATGTAGCTTTCCATCCACACGCGCTCGCGGGCCGAGGCAATGCCGTCCAGCATGTCGCGGTAGAGTGTGTCGCCCTCGACGAACAGATGGCGGGTATCCGTCATCGCAATCAGGTGGTTCCCGGATTGTCGATGCGGCGTTCCAGGGCATTCATGTAGGCGTGGATGCGGGCGGCGTTGGCGCCCACGTCGCTGCGGCCGATGCGCGAGGCCGAGCGCATGTCCACGCGCACGCCGTCGCCGTACTCGCGGAATCGGACGACCACGTCGTCCTGGAAGCCGAACCAGGTGGTGGTGGCCACGGCCTCGAGTTGTTCCTCGTTCACCGAAACCAGTTCCCATCCGTAGGCCAGCACCTGCGCCTCGGCGGCATCCCGGACCTCGGAAAGGGTGGTGCTGAACTGCCGCGGGCCGATCTCCGGGTAGGCCTCCACCTGCTGCCGGGCGAACGCCTCACCGGGGTAATCCACCGCGTTGGGGGCTTCCTCCCGTGCCTGCGCCAGGGCCTGGAAGGCCGGCGGATCGCTGGGGTCGGTGGTGATGTCGTGTATGGGCGGGACGTTCCGCGCCTGGTGCCAGTGCAGGAGGGGGATGCTGATCAAGGCCACGGTGAACACGACCAGCGTGCCGCCGATCAGTGCCGGCCACAGATGCCGCGCCCAGACCGCGGCCACCAGTGCCGCCAGCCCCAGAAAGCCGGCGGCGGCGGAGATGAACACACCGTAGCGCAGAGAGGTGAAGGCGGCGCCCAGCGAGAGCAGGTCCAGCCGGTACGCCGGGCCGACCCCGGCCACCAGCAGTGCCGACAGCACCAGCAACAGGATACCGAATGCCGCCGCCATGCGGCCGAATCGAGCGCCTTGTTCCGCCTGCGTCATGCCATCATCTCCCTGGTCCGGACTTCTGCCTGCTAGCAGTGTAGCCCGAACGACAAGCCGCCTGCCGCCGTCGTTACGCGGCCGGCGATCAGCGCGTTCCCTCGCCGTCCTCCGGGTAGAAGTCCAGGTCTTCAAGCTGGCCCATCACCGCGGTGGCGATGTTGGACAGATGCGCCGCCACGCGCTTGTAATGCCGGGCCAGCAGCGAATACGCCACGGCTTCGTGGAATTCGATCTGCTCCTGGTCCTTAAACAGCTCCTCGATCAGCCTGTCGCAGCGGCGGCGGATGTCGCTGGCCTGCATCAGCGCCTTGCGCGCCTTGCCTTCGTCGGAGTCCCGGGTGGCGGCAATCACCATCTCGAACAGCTTCGCCATCTGCCCGGCCATGCCGTCCAGGGGTTCCTGGTAGCGGGGCACGTGGAAGCCTTCGGTGTAGAAGGCACCCACCTCGAACACGTTCTTGCAGTAATCGCCGATGCGTTCGGCGTCCTTGGCCACGCTCATCAGCGCCAGGCAGATGGCCACATCGTGCCCGGGGTTGATGGTGAGGTAGCGCAGCACCTTGCGGCGGATGGAGCGCTCCAGCTCGTTGATGGCCTGGTCGCGCTCGTAAAGCGGCGCGCGCACCTCTTCCGCCGGCACCTTGCTGTGCAGCACGTCTTCGGCCCGCTCGAACATCCAGGTGCCGTGCTCCAGCATGCGGGTCAGGTCCTCGAAGGCACGATTGATCGTGTTCTCCGACGTCAGGGCGCTGTAAATCTGTCGAAACATGGAAACCTCCTGTACGCCGCGCTCAGCCCCACCGGACATAGAGTTCGGTCGCGCCGATACCGAGCAGCGGTATTACCAAGAATACGCCAAACAGGAACAGGAACGCATAGCGCGGCTGGCGGCCGGCCAGGCGTCCGTACCAGTTGGCAACCCGCACGGGAATTGCGCGCAGCGGGTACCAGATCAATGTGCCGGTCACGTTGAACGTGACGTGGAACAGCGCAACGGTCATGGCCGCGGCGATGGGGTTGGCG
>JBJHBJ010000007.1:0-109681 GCA_050485425.1 Ectothiorhodospiraceae bacterium
GATCAGAGCCGTCTGATCGCCGCGACCGTTGGTCACGTGGACATCCAGGGCCAGGTGGGAGAGGTTGATCCTGCCGCCGGCAAACCAGCGGTAGAGCCCCCGGGCGTCCTGGGTGAGGATCTGCTGCGGTGCCCGGAACCAGTCCAGTTCCTCCGCCTGCGTGCGCCAGAACGCCTCCGGTTCGTTCAGGGAACGTTGGTAGAGTTCCTTGTAGTTGCTCATTGCTCCTCCGCGATCTTGTTCACTAGCCTCTTCAGCAGCGTATTGCCACAGGAACATGGCAATACGCTGCTGAAGAGGCTGGTAACTGCCCGTCTGTGCGCAGGCGTTCTGCTATCCTACGATGCTCTGTGGGGTCTGTCAGTGTGTGCGTGTTCCGGCGGGAATGTCTTCCGCCGGCAAGTGACCGCCCTGCGACAATCCAGTCCAAGAACACGCGGGGATGGGCGCAGGCCTCGGCCTGGCAGCCGATCCCGCAAAAAGGGGGGACCGATGAGCGAGCTTGCGGTAGTGACGGGCGGTGGCAGCGGGCTGGGCAGGGCCATAGCGCGCCGCTTGGCCGAACGCGACGTGGATGTGCTGGTATGCGGACGACGGGCGTCCATCCTGCAGGAGACCTGCGAGGCGAACCCCGACCGGATCGAGGCCGTGGCTGCCGATGTTTCCAGCCGCCAGGGCTGGCAGGCCATCGTGGAGGCGGTGGGGGATCGCCAGGTGCGCTACCTGGTCCACAATGCCGGGGTGCTCAATCCGATCGGCCCGCTGGCAAAGGTCCAGGAACAGGACTGGACGCAGAGCCTGTCGGTCAACCTGACCGGCCCGCTGTTCCTGACCCAGTCCTTGCTGCCCAGGCTGCAGGGTGGGCGGGTTCTGCACATGTCCTCCGGGGCCGCCCACCATGGTTATCCCGGCTGGGGGGCCTATTGCGTGAGCAAGGCCGGGTTGCACATGCTCTACCAGGTGCTGCGGGAGGAGCTGAAAGCCCACGACATCGCCGTGGGCAGCCTGCGCCCCGGGGTGGTGGATACGCCGATGCAGGGCCTGATTCGGGAGCAGAGTGCCGAGCGTTTTCCGGGCGTCGGCCGCTTCGTCGAGCTCTACCAGCAGGGCAAACTGGAAAAACCGGAGGAGGTGGCGGATTTCACCTGCTGGCTGCTGATGGATGTGCCGACCGCCGATTATGCCGCCCAGGAATGGTCGTTCACCGAGCAGGAGCATCGCGCCCGATGGAAGCAGAAGTAGAACTCCCTTGCTACCAGCCGGTTCGCCAGCCGTTGCGTCGCCGTCTGCCCCTGCGGGGCCTGGACTACCAGCTCACGGAATGGGGGGTGCCCACCGGGCGCCCCCTGGTTCTGCTGCACGGCTGGATGGACGTCGGTGCCAGTTGGCAGTTTCTGGTGGACGCGCTGGCCGGCGAGCGCTGGATCATCGCGCCTGACTGGCGGGGTTTCGGGGACAGCGCGTGGTGCGATGGCGGCTACTGGTTCCCGGATTACCTGGCTGATCTGGATGCGCTGCTGGATGTCCTGGCACCGGACCAGGCGGTGGATCTGGTGGGGCACAGCATGGGCGGCAACGTGGCCGGGCTGTACGCCGGCATACGGCCGGAGCGGATCCATCGCCTGGCGTTACTGGAGGGGTTCGGCATGCGGCCGCCCTCTCCGGACGAGGCGCCGGAGCGCTACCGGCAGTGGCTGGATCAGCAGCAGGAGGAGCAGACGCTGCATACGCCGGCGTCGTACGACAGTCTGGCGCGGCGGTTCATGCAGCGCCACCCGCACCTGAGTGCGGAACGCGCCGCCTTCATCGCCCGCGTCTGGGCGCGCCGGCGGGATGACGGCACGCTGGAGCTGCGCGGCGATCCGCGTCACAAGCGCAAGAACCCGGTGCTCTACCGGCTGGAGGAGGCCATGGCCTGCTGGCGGTGTATCGAGGCGCCGACCCTCTGGGTCTGGGGCCTGGAGTCCACGATCGTCCAGATGTTCGAGAACCCGGCCGAGTGGGAGCGCCGCAAGGCCTGTTTCCGGGACTGGCAGGGTGTGCCCGTGGAGAACGCGGGGCATATGCTCCAGCACGATCAGCCGGAGGCGCTGGCAGCGGCGCTGAACGACTTTTTTCTGCTCTCGGAGTAGCCGTGTGCCGGTGTCGGCTCAATCCTTGCCGTAGCTGTTGTGCATCACTTCCATCCAGCGGCGATGCTTCTCGTGGGCCTCCTTCCTCCACTGCTCGACTTCCTCGCGGCTGTGCTCCTCGAGAACGCGCTTGTCGGTGAGCGAACGGGGGTCAACGCTGGTATCCTGTTTCTTGTCCTGGCTCATGCCGGGTCTCCGTCAAGGCTGTGATCTGGGCGAGCCTATTGTACTAACCTTCGAGAGGGCAAAGCCATGTCTCAGCACCCTCAATGCGTCTTTCAGCGATGAGCAACGAACAAGCCGCCACCGAACATTACGACCACGAACTGGATGTGACCGGCCTGAACTGCCCGCTGCCGATCCTGCGGACCAAGCGGGAGCTGATCCGACTGGAGGTGGGTGAGGTGCTGAAGGTGCAGGCGACGGACCCCCATGCGGTGGTGGATTTTCTCTCCTTCACCGAGAAAACCGCCCACCGGATGGTTGCGCATTGGGATGCCGACGGCATCTATACTTTCCTGGTACAGAAAGGTCAGTGAGGGCGGTGTTGCCAGCCTGCCATCAATCGTTCCAGCGTGTTCTCCACGGCCAGTGTGACGCGCCGGCTGATGGGTTGCTTGCGGCGGAACGTCACCTCGTAGAGTTCGTGGTTACGGGCCAGTTCCAGCAGTAGATCGTCGCTGGTGCGCAGGCTGTCCACCAGACCCAGATCCCGCGCCTGTTCGCCGAACCAGTGTTCCCCCGTGGCCACTTTTTCCAGGTCAAGCTGCGGCCGGTAGCGGGCGACGAAGGCCTTGAACAGGCCGTGGGTGGCCTCAAGGTCTTCCTGGAACTTTCTCCGGCCCTCGTCGGTGTTCTCGCCGAACACCGTCAGCGTGCGTTTGTACTGTCCGGCGGTCAGCAGTTCGTAGTCCACATCGTGCTTCTTCAGCAGGCGATGGACGTTCGGGATCTGCGCAACCACGCCGATGGAGCCGACCACCGCAAACGGAGCCGCCTGGATGTGCCGGGCCACGGCGGCCATCAGATAGCCGCCACTGGCGGCCACCTTGTCCACGGCCACCGTCAACGGGATGTCGCGATCACGAATCCGGGCCAACTGGGACGCCGCCAGACCGTAGCTGTGGACCAGTCCGCCGGCGCTCTCCACGCGGGCCACCACCTGGTCACGTTTCGGGTCGGCCAGCATGAGGACGGCCGAGACTTCCTCGCGCAGATTGTCCACCGCGCTGGCGCGCAGGTCACCGTGAAAATTGACCACGAAGACCCGGCTGCCATCCGGTGACTGCTGTTTGTCGGCCTTCTTGCGTTGCTTGACCAGCGCCCGGAACTGCTTGCGGCTCATCAGCGCCTGGCGCAGTGTCTGTTCCATGTCGCGGAAGCGGTCGTTGAGCTTGCGGACCTTCAGTTGCTCCCGCGGCCTGTCGCGGCCGCGGCTGGCCAGGCCGAACAGCACGCCGGCCACGATCAGCACGGCCGCCACCAGCGTGACCGTCTTGGCGAGAAACAAGCCATAGTCCAACATCAACTCCATGTATCACTCACCTTGTCAGCAGGAAGAACGGATGCCTGTGGAGTTTATCCAGTTTCGCGGCCTGAACACACTCAGCCTGAAGCAGCTCGACCAGATGAACGGCGTACCCAAGGGAACCACATTTCGCCGATTCAAGCGACGGGAGGCTTCACTGGACGAGGGCCGCGACTACTTTCTGCTCCGGCCCGGGGACGCCCCCGAACTGCTTGCCCGGCTGCGTGACAGCGGGATGATCTACCCGTCCACCGTCAACTGTCTGCTGCTGACGGAATCCGGCTACCGCAAGCTCATGGCCTGAGCGCGGATTGTGCCGGAACCCGATATCGCCGGGCGGCTTTTCCTGACGTACACTTGATACTGATTTTCCGAACGCACTTCTTTCGCGAGAGCTCTCCGTGGAAATCAGTCGTGGTTCCGGATTCCTTCCCGTGCCTTACCGAAGCCGCGGTACTGCGGCAGCGGCTTCGACCGGCGGCGCCCCGGAGAACGGCCGGCGGCCAGCACCGGTGGATCCGGTCATGCCCGAACGACAACCCCTCCGGGAAGCCTCCGGCCAGGGCGGCGGGCGCTTCGAGCTGCAGCGTGCAGGCGAGAGTGAACGCCGGCAGCAAGGATCCGTTCCGACGGGTATCCGGCAACTGGAGCTGGTGCAATCGATGACCGGTCAGGAATTCCTGCGTCGGGGCGGACGTCTCGACCTGTATGCCTGAGCAAGCACTGATCTATTCTCTGGGTCCCATGGGAATAGATCAGTGCTTCCTGAATCGCGCCGGCCTGCCGCCGCCGGGTGTCGTCGCCGGGCAGCGCTCCTGTCATAATGTCGGCCTTTCCACGACAGACTGGTGCCGATGACTCCCTGGGATCGCTATCAAGCCGATCTGGCGAAACCGAATTTCTCACACGACCCGGCGCAAGAGGCCGCCGTCCGCGCACTGCAGGATCTCTACCTGCGGCTGGAGGACGCCTCGGCCAGCTCGCAGACCGCCGCCCAGCGCGGTCTGGGTCGCCTGCTCCAGAGACTGAAACCGGTGGAGCCCCCGCCACCCGTCAGGGGGCTGTACCTCTGGGGCGGTGTGGGCCGGGGCAAGACCTACCTGATGGACACCTTCTACGATTGTCTGCCGTTCGCCGACAAGCAGCGTATGCACTTCCACCGCTTCATGCACATGGTGCATGGGCGGCTGAAGGAGATTCGTGACCAGCAGGACCCGCTGCGGCTGGTGGCCAGGGAGTTCGCCGGCAGCACCCGCGTGCTCTGCTTCGACGAGTTCTTCGTTTCCGACATCACCGATGCCATGTTGCTGGGCGGGCTGCTGGACGAACTGTTCCGCCGCGGACTGACGCTGGTGGCGACGTCGAATATCCCGCCGAAGGATCTCTACCGCAACGGTCTGCAGCGCGAGCGATTCCTGCCGGCCATCCGGTTGCTGGAACAGCACACCGAGGTGATGAACGTGGACGGCGGCACCGATTACCGGCTGCGCTACCTGGAACAGGCGGAGATCTTCCACGCGCCCCTGGATGAGGCAGCCGAAGAGATGCTGGAGGAGGAATTCGAGCAACTCTCTCCCGAGCAGGGGAAGCGCGACACCACCATTGCCATCGAAGGCCGCCGCATCCCGGTGCGGGCCCTCGCCGATGACGTCGTCTGGTTCGACTTTGCCGCCCTGTGCGACGGTCCCCGCAGCCAGACCGATTACATGGAGGTGGCACGGGAATTCCACACCGTGCTGCTATCCGGCGTCCCGGTGCTGGACGTGACCATGGAAAACCAGGCGCGTCGTTTCATCAGCCTGGTGGATGAGTTCTACGACCGCAACGTCAAGCTGATCATTACCGCTGCTGCCGAACCGGAAAACCTCTATCGGGGGCAGCGCCTGCGCTTCGAATTCGAGCGCACCGTGAGCCGTCTGCTGGAAATGCAGTCGCGGGAGTACCTGGGGCGGGCGCATAAGCCGTAGGGAAGCGCTGATTAATTCCCGCGTTCGCGTCCCGGTCGCGGTCCAGCCGGGGAAATTGCTCGCGTGTTCGAGGATGCTACAGTCAGAGCCATGGTGACCCGGGAGATGAAGGCGTCATGACCGAACTGCGTGATCGCATTATCGAGGCCCACGGCGGCGAGGCCGGCTGGGCACGCGTCCAGCAGGTCATGGCGCGGGTTTCCATGGGCGGCGTGGAGTTCACCTCCCGTTTCCACCCGACGCCGTTGCGGGACGTGGAGGTCACGGCGAGTACGGCCGCCCCGATAGTCAGCTTCGCGCCCTTTCCCATGGAGGGCCACACCGGCCATTTCCAGCCCAGCCGGGTCTGGGTGGAGGATGCCGGAGGCGCGGTGCAGGCGGAGCGGGCCGCCCCCGGCGCTACTTTTCGCACGCTGAAGCACTGGTTCTGGTGGGATCACCTGGATCTGCTCTACTACTGCGGGCTGACACTCTGGCAGGCCATGGTATTGCCGTTCACGCTACTGCGCTCGGGGTGCGACCTGGAGGAACTGTCTCCCGTGGAGTCGCCTGAAGGCCGCTTGTACCGCTTGCGTGTGGCTCTTCCGGCCGACGTGCCGGGGTTTGCGTCCGAGCAGATCTTTCATGCCGACGCCAGCGGTCTGGTTCGGCGCGTGGAATACGCACCGCAACTCTACGGCGCCTGGATGCGGGTCGTGCAGATGCTGGATGGCTACGAACCCTGTGACGGTCTCATGTGCGCAACCCGGCGGCGCATTCATCCGCTGCTCGCCGGCGGCAGCGTCATGGAGGCCCTGTCGCTCGGCTGGCTGCACCTTGACGACGTCAGCCTGACCCGCAACGGCGCCGGATAGCCTGTCGTTGCCTCCCGGTGGGTGTGAATGCCGCCGTGCTCTCACCCGGGGGAGGCGGGCAATGGCTGCGGGCAATAGTTAAAGCGGTTTCTTAACTATCTGCCGCTAAATGGCTGCCCTTGTTCCGGAACCGGCCGTTTTCCACAGAACCTGTGGATAACGTTGTGGATGACTGGTAGAAACCGCTGCCTAAACCCCGTCGCCACGGCATTCCTGTTACAACGTTTATTTTTTCATCAATCTGTAAAATTTCTTTTAAAACAGATTGTTATGACTTGTTTTGTGCGAGGTGCCATGCTGCGTCGCAGCGCGTCATCCTCGTCCCAGTCGAGTGTGCATAACTCGTGCCCCGGAACCGGTTCCGGGGATAATGTCAAGCCTTATTCGGGGGAAATCCGGACTGCGGTGTCCGTCGACGGTGCCGTCGGGTCAGGCGGTATTCTCCATCAGCGTCCGGACGTGTGCTGACACCCCGTCTGCCAGGGCGCGCAGATCATAGCCTCCCTCCAGGGTCGAGACGATGCTGCCGTTGGCGAAGCGGTTGGCGACGTAGGCGAGCTGCTCCGTGGCCCAGGCGTAGTCCGCCGTGGTCAGGGAGAGGTTGGCCAGGGGGTCCAGCTCGTGGGCGTCGAAGCCGGCCGAGATCAACAGCAGCTGCGGACCGAAGTCCTCCAGCGCCGGGATGATGAACTCCCGGAATGCGTCGCGGAACTCGGCGGAATCGGTGAAACGATGCAGGGGAACGTTGACGATGTTGTTCACGCCGGGCATCGGCGCATGGCCCGTGCCCGGGAACAGGGGGTGTTCGTGCGTGGATGCGTACAGATAACCCCGCTTGCCGGCGAGCATGGCCTGCGTGCCGTTGCCGTGGTGCACGTCGAAGTCCACCACCGCAACGCGCTCCACGTGATGGGCGGTGCGGGCGTGAGCCGCGGCCACGGCAATGTTGTTGAACAGGCAGAACCCCATGGCGGTGGCCGGTTCGGCATGATGGCCCGGTGGACGGACGGCGCAGAATGCCCGTTGTGTCCGGCCGGACATCACCGCGTCCACTGCAGCCACTGCCGCCCCGGCAGCCCGCAATGCCGCCTCGCCGGAGGCCGGGCCGACCACGGTGTCACCGTCGATTTCCAGCAGGCCCGCGGCGGGAATGCGCTTGAGTATCGTCTCAACGTAGACGGGATCATGGACCCGGCCGAGTTGCTCCGGCGTGGCCCGCGGCGCTTCGTGCCGGCTTAGCGCCGAGAAATCGGGCTGCGACAGCCGGTCCAGGACCGCCTGCAACCGTGCCGCGGACTCCGGGTGGCCGGGGCCGGTGTCGTGCTCCAGGCAGCTAGCGTGCGTGATCAGCCAGGTACTCATAAACGAACCTTATCCACAGTGGTCTCGAGTCACGGTATCGGTTGGCTTGTCCCTTGCCCTGCCGTGTCGCCGCCCCCATTTCCGGAACGGGAACGGTTGACGGCAAGGACGACCTGCTGTCGAAGAGCCAGCATATTCTTCAGTTTCTCAGGAGTGGGCGCGAATGCAAATGCTGCGTGCGAAATTCCATCCCGGGCAGCTCATACACCATCGCCTGTACGGTTACCGTGGCGTCGTGGTGGATGTGGATGCGGCGTTCTCCGGCACCGATGCCTGGTACGATGCCATGGCGGTGACCAGACCGGCCCGCGGACAACCCTGGTATCACCTGCTGGTTGACGGATCGGAGCTGGCCACCTACGTGCCCGAGGAGCATCTGCTGGACGATGCCAGCGGCGAGCCGGTGGAGCATCCGCTGCTGGACAATTTCTTTTCCGCCTTCCGCCCCGAGCGGGGCGGCTACTGCAGCCGACAGCTCCGGAACTGAGGTGGGCGCCGGTCACTCCATGAAAAAGCGTTCGCGAAACTGGATGGGGTAGCTCTGCTGCCCCATCTCGGGCCGCACCTGCAGGTCGAATCGAAGTGTTTCCTGGTCGGTGACGCGATAGGTCCCCAGGTGGTAGATGGCCTGGCCTTCCTCCACGCGCTGGAAACGGATGTCGCGCATCTGGCCGCTGTCCGTCCTGGCGCTGCCGCGCACCTGAGCAGTGACCGGCTGGCCGTCCTTGAGCACGCTGACCAGCACCAGGCCCTGCACCCGGCTGCGGGTGATGCCGTAGGCCCGCGCAACCTCCGGTTGCAACCGGGACGTGGGCATGACGTTGTAGTGGATCTCGTAGCCGTCATAACGCTCGAAGCGTTCCGCGACCGCTGCCGACAGCGGCAACAACATCAGCAGGGTGGCGGCCAGCAGTCGCATTACTTGCCTCGCTTGTTTTTCTGGCGTTCGAATCTGTAGATGGCGATCGCCCCCAGAAGGTTCGGTAACAGCCGCGCCGACCAGCGGTCCCGGTAGCGGTCGTCGGCCAGGTTGCGCTCGCGGATGCGGATGTCCTTCTCGCGGCAGAGCTGCTCGAAGTCGTGGATCGTGCACAGGTGGATGTTGGGCGTATTGTACCAGGTGTGCGGGAGGGCCCGGCTCACCGGCATGCGGCCCTTCACCGCCAGATGGTAGCGCAATCGCCAGTGGGCGAAGTTGGGGAACGTGACGATGCCCTGGCGGCCCACCCGCAGCATCTCGTCCAGCAGCCATTCCGGGTAACGCACGGCCTGCAGGGTCTGGGTCATTACAACGTAGTCGAAGGAGTCGGCGTCGAAACCCTGCAGTCCCTGGTCCAGGTCGGTCTGGATCACGTTGATGCCGTTCTCGACGCAGCGCAGGATGTTCCCGGGGTCGATCTCCAGGCCGTATCCGGTGACGTCGCGGGTGTCCCGGAGGTGCCTGAGCAGTTCGCCGTCGCCGCAGCCCAGATCGAGCACCCGGCTGCCGGGCTTGATCCAGTCGCTGATGGTGGCGAATTCCGGCCGCAGTTCGGTGTTCATGCGCCTACCTCCTCCGCCACCCGGCTCATGTAGGCGGTGAAGAGCTGCAGGTACTCCGGGATCGGCATCAGGAAGGCGTCGTGCCCGTGATGGGCCTCGATTTCGGAGTACACCACGTTCTTGTCCCCTTCCAGCAGCGCTCGCACGATTTCCCGCGAACGGCTGGGCGGGAAGCGCCAGTCGCTGGTGAAGGACAGCACCAGGAACGAGGCCGTGGCCGGTTCCATGGCGCGGGACAGATCACCGCCGTGCTCCGCTGCCGGGTCGAAGTAATCCAGCGCCTTGGTCATCAGCAGATAGGTGTTGGCGTCGAACTTGTCGACGAAGGACTGCCCTTGGTGGCGCAGGTAGCTCTCCACCTGGAATTCGACGTCGTAGTTGAAGCTGAACTTGCCTTCCCGCAGTTCCCTGCCGAACTTGGCGCCCATGGCGTCGTCGGACAGATAGGTGATGTGGCCGAGCATGCGCGCCAGCGCCAGGCCCCGGCGAGGGACGGCGCCGTGCTCCGCATAGCGACCGTCGTGGAACTCCGGGTCGGTGATGATGGCCTGACGCGCTACCTCGTTGAAGGCGATATTCTGGGCGGACAGCTTGGGTGCTGCGGCGATGGCCACGGCGTGACGGCAGCGTTCCGGGTAACGGATCGCCCATTCCAGTGACTGCATGCCGCCCAGGCTGCCGCCGACCACGGCTGCCCATTGCCGAATGCCCAGGGCGTCTGCCAGGTGTGTCTGGCTACGTACCCAGTCGCGGACGGTGACTATGGGGAAGTCGGCGCCATAGGGCAGGCCGGTGGCCGGGTTCGTGGACAACGGGCCGGTGGATCCGCGACAGCCGCCCAGGTTGTTGCTGCAGACGACGAAGAACCGATTGGTGTCAATGGGCTTGCCGGGACCGATGCAGGCCTCCCACCAGCCGGGTTTCCCGGCGCCTTCGTGGTAGCCGGCGGCGTGGTGATCGCCGGACAGTGCATGCTCGATCAGCACGGCGTTGCTGCGGTCCGCGTTCAGCGTACCGTAGGTTTCGTAGACCAGATCGTAGGCGGGCAGCACCTGTCCGCCGTCCAGTTGCAGCGGTTCGTCCAGGTGCATGCGCTTGGGGGTGACCAGGCCTACGGAATCGGCCGGAAATTCCTTGGGCATCCGCAGCTTCGGCTCTCTCGTTGTGCGAAGGGGGACAAAGTCTACTGGCGGCCGGTTCGCAGGGCAACGGCTGTGCTCACGGCCGCCGCCCGCGACCGCCGGATCAGGCGGCGGCGCGGGCCAGATCCATGAAGATGGGTTGGATCAGCATCTTGATGAAGAAGATCCCGATCAGCACCAGCATGGGCGAGAAGTCCAGCCCACCGGCGCTGGGCAGCATGCGCTGCACGGGCTGCATCACCGGCCGCGTGATGGCGTCGATCAGCTCCAGCGCCGGGTGGTGAGCGCCTGGATTGATCCAGCTGATGACCACGCGGATGATGATGGTGAACAGATAGACGTTGAGCAGCAGGTTGACCAGTTCGTAGGCCGTGAGCACCAGCAGGGTCGCCACAGGTGCCGCCTGACCCTGAATGCGGAAGGCCAGCCACAGGGCGATGAGCTGCAGCAACACCATCAGCACCACCGACGCCATGTCGTAGCGGCCGGCACTGGGAACCACGCGGCGCAGATACTGCAACGGCGGATGGGTGATTTTCACCAGGAACTGCGACAGCGGATTGTAGAAGTTTGCGCGCACGGCCTGCAGCAGGAATCGCAGCATGACGGCGAGGATGTACAGGCCGAACAGCGTATTGACCAGAAAGGCCATGGGATCACTGAAATAGCTCCCGGACATGGATTATTGTTCTCCCAGTTGCTTGCCCAGTTCGCCGGCCCGCTTGGCGGCGGCCCGGATGGCGCGCTCGAGCAGATCGCGTATGTCGCCCTCTTCCAGCGTGGAGATGGCGCGTTCCGTGGTTCCTCCTGGCGAGGTCACCCGACGCCGCAACGTCTGCGGCTCGTCGTCGCTCTCCAGCGCCATGCGTGCCGCCCCCAGAGCCGTTTCCAGGGTCAGCAGCCGGGCCGTCTCCCGCGGCAGGCCCAGCTTGGTGCCAGCGTCTTCCATCAGTTCCATCAGCAGGAAGAAGTAGGCGGGGCCGCTACCGGAAACGGCGGTCACCGCGTCCATCAGTGCCTCTTCGTCCAGCCACTGCACCACGCCCACGGACCGGAGCAGTGCCTCGGCCAGTTCCTTCTGTTCGGCGCTGACGCGCGCATTGGCGTACAGGGCGGTGGCTCCGCTCCGCACCAGCGAAGGCGTGTTGGGCATGGTGCGCACCACCGCGGCCTCACCGCCGAGCCAGCGGTTCAGGTCCGGTTCGCGAATGCCGGCGGCGATGGAGATCACCACCGTTCCCTGTCGCTGGACGGTCGCCGCCAGTTCTTCCGCCACCTGCCGGATCACCTGCGGCTTCACGGCCAGTACCAGGCCGCTGGCGCCTTCCGTGGCCTCCAGGTTGCGGGCGGTCACCGTAACACCGAAATCCGATGCCAGCGCGAGTCGCCGCTCGGCATCGGGGTCGGCAACGTGGATGCGTTCCGGTGGGTAGCCGTCGGCGACCAGGCCGCCGATCAGGCTGCGCGCCATATTGCCGCCGCCGATGAACGCGATCGTGCTCTGATTCATGATGTCCCCCGCTTTACTGCGCCTGCCTTGCCGGCACGCCTGCGCCACCTGTCAGCGTGCCCCGAAAATGTCCGTGCCCACGCGCACCAGCGTGCTGCCTTCCGCCACCGCCGCCTCCAGGTCGGCCGACATGCCCATGGACAGGGTATCGAGATCGGCCCCGTTGGCAAGTAGCGCCTGCTGCAATTCCCGGAGCCGGCGGAAGGGCGCGCGCTGTTCGCGTTCGTCCACGGCCGGTGCCGGAATGCACATCAGTCCCCGCAGCCGCAGCCGGGGGTACTGCAGGATCGCCTCAGCCAGCCGGGGTACGTCGTCCGGCGGCACGCCCGATTTGCTGTCCTCTCCACTGACGTTGACCTGCAGGCAGATGTTCAGCGGCGGCAGATGGTCCGGACGCTGCTCGTTCAGGCGTCGCGCGATCTTCTCCCGCTCCAGACTGTGAACCCAGTCAAAGCTTGCCGCCACCAGTTTTGTTTTATTGGACTGCAGTGGCCCGATGAAATGCCACTGGATGGGTTGACCGGCCAGGGCCTCGAGCTTTGGCAGGGCGTCCTGCAGGTAGTTTTCCCCGAACGCGGTCTGGCCGGCCGTCAGCGCCTCGCATATGGCGGCCACCGGCTTGGTCTTGCTCACGGCGAGCAGCTGCACCGAGCCTTCGGGGCGGTCATACCGCCGTTCGGCGTCGCGGATGCGGGCGCGCACCTGCCGGAGTCGCTCTGCGATGGAGGTCATTGCCCGGTCACCATGAATCACCGACTAGTCTTTAAGGAGGTAAAGCCATGACTCAGTGGTTTCTGTGGTCGCTGTGGCAAGGCGCGAGGAGGGCGGTGTAGCTGTGCTACATTACCGACGAGCAACGCAGCCCACAGCGGCCACAGAAACCACCCGCAGGGCGCCATTGTGCGGCCCGCCGACTGTGTTGCGCTCACTTGCCGTGGAATCACCACGCCGGCACTCGCGCGCCTTGCCGGCAGACCGCACAATGACGCTGAGTCATGGCTTTACCTCCTTAAAGACTAGTAACGTAGCCAGACTGCTGGAAGTCCTTGTGATTGCTGGGTTGTTCGTTGCATCCGGCAGTTTCGAGGGAAACCGGGGTGCCGGCAGAGCCTGCCAGGACAGCCTCTCGAGAACAACAACAGGATAGCGCAGGAAAACTGAATGGATATTGCTGATCTGCTCGCGTTCGGCGTGAAGAACAACGCCTCCGACCTTCATCTCTCTGCCGGCCTGCCGCCAATGATACGTGTGGATGGCGATGTCCGTCGAATCAACCTGCCAGCCATGGAGCACAAGCAGGTCCATTCGCTGATCTACGACATCATGAACGACAAGCAGCGGAAGGATTTCGAGGAATTCTTCGAGACCGACTTCTCGTTCGAGATCCCCAACCTGGCGCGGTTCCGTGTCAACGCGTTCAACCACAACCGTGGTGCCGGTGCGGTATTCCGGACCATCCCCTCCAATGTGCTGTCGCTGGAGGAGCTCGGGGCGCCGGAGGTATTCAAGGAGATCTCCGACAACCCGCGCGGCCTGGTGCTGGTCACCGGCCCCACCGGCTCGGGCAAGTCCACCACGCTGGCCGGGATGGTGAACTACAAGAACGAGAAGTATCACGAGCACATCCTCACCATCGAGGATCCCATCGAGTTCGTGCACGAATCCAAGAAGTGTCTGGTGAACCAGCGCGAGGTGCACCGGGACACGCTGGGCTTCGCGGAGGCGCTGCGTTCGGCACTGCGTGAAGACCCGGACGTGGTGCTGGTGGGGGAGATGCGGGACCTGGAGACCATCCGCCTGGCGCTGACCGCCGCGGAAACCGGCCACCTGGTGTTCGGTACGCTGCACACCAGTTCCGCCGCCAAGACCATTGACCGCATCATCGACGTGTTCCCGGCGGCGGAGAAATCCATGGTCCGTTCGATGCTCTCGGAGTCCCTGCGTGCGGTCATTTCGCAGACGCTGCTGAAGAAGATCGGCGGTGGCCGGGTGGCGGCGCACGAGATCATGATCGGCACGCCGGCCATCCGCAACCTGATCCGCGAGGACAAGGTGGCGCAGATGTATTCCGCCATCCAGACCGGCCAGAGTGTCGGCATGCAGACCCTGGACCAGTGCCTGCAAGGACTGGTGCGCAAGGGCCTCATCAGCAAGCAGGACGCCAAGCAGAAGGCGTCCAACAAGGACCTGTTCAACTGAACGGGCCCGTCATCCTAGGAGTCGCGAGATGGATTTCAATTCCCTGCTGGAATTCATGGTCAACAAGAAGGCGTCGGACCTGTTCATCACCGCAGGCATGCCGCCCAGCCTGAAGATCGCCGGCCGGGTCACCCCGGTGACCAAGACCAAGCTGAGCCCCGACCAGGCACGCCAGGTGGTGCTCTCCATCATGAGCGAGCATCAGCGGGACGAATTCGAGCGCACCCATGAGTGCAACTTCGCCATCAGCGTTTCCGGACTGGGCCGTTTCCGGGTCAGCGCCTTCTTCCAGCGCAACCACTGTGGCATGGTGCTGCGGCGTATCGAGACGCTGATCCCGACGATCGAGGATCTGGGGCTGCCCGGTGTGCTGCGCGAGCTGGCGATGACCAAGCGTGGACTGGTCATCTTTGTCGGCGCCACCGGCACCGGCAAGTCCACCTCGCTGGCATCGTTGATCGGTTACCGCAACCAGAACAGCACCGGCCATATCATCACCATCGAGGACCCGATCGAGTTCATTCACCAGCACCAGGGGTGCATCGTCACCCAGCGCGAGGTGGGTATCGACACCGAGTCCTTCGAGACCGCGCTGAAGAACACGCTGCGGCAGGCGCCGGACGTGATCCTGATCGGCGAGATCCGGACCCGCGAGACCATGGACTACGCCATCGCCTTCGCGGAAACCGGGCATCTGTGCCTGGCCACGCTGCACGCCAACAACGCCAACCAGGCCATGGACCGCATCATCAACTTCTTTCCGCCGGAGCGGCACAACCAGTTGTTCATGGACCTGTCGCTGAACCTCAAGGGGGTGGTGGCGCAGCAACTGGTGCCGACACCGGACGGCAAGGGGCGGGTGCCAGCGGTGGAGATCCTGATCGGCACGCCGCTGGTGCAGGACAAGATCCGCGCCGGCGAGGTGCACGAGCTGAAGGAAATCATGAAGCGGTCCCGCGAGCAGGGCATGCGCACCTTCGACCAGCATCTCTACGAGCTGTACAAGGAAGGCCTGATCACCTACGACGATGCCATCCGCTACGCCGATTCCGCCAACGAGGTGCGCCTGCAAGCCAAGCTGGGTGCGGACGACCGCGAGGACCGCTACCAGTCCGCCGCCGACGATATGACATTGATCATCGAGGAAGACGGGCGGCGTTAAGGTTAAGGAAACTGGACCAGTTCCCGCGCTCGTGTCACAGGTAGAATCACGACCTGCGGCGCCTTGCTCCCGGCCACGAACGAAAACCGGTCTCGAGCGCGAGTGTGGGAATTGATTCGTGTTTCCTTGACCGGCTCCGGGTGTTCATGGAGATTCACCAGCCAGTGTGTCCAGTCGCCAGTGGCCGCTGCCGGAGGCATCGAGTTGCCGTAGCAGCCACGGCAGGCTCTGCCGCAGTTCCTCCTCCAGCGTGTAGGGTGGGTTGATCACCAGCATGCCGCTGGCAGTCATGCCGGCTGCGTCCGAGTCGGCGGCAAGGCCGAGTTCGGCCAGCAGTATCCGGGGGATGCCGCTGGCCCGGAGGGCTGCCTCCAGGCGGTTGATGCGCCGCCGTTCCACGACCGGGAACCATAACGCGTAGATGCCGGTGGCGAATCGCCGGTGGGCGCGCCGCACCGTGCGCACCACCTGTTCGTAATCGGTCTTCACTTCGTAGGACGGGTCGATCAGCACGAGGCCGCGGCGCTCCGGCGGCGGCAGGGCCGCGATACAGCCGGTGTGGCCGTCTTCCCGTAGCACTCTGGCGCGGCGGTCTGCGGTGAACAGGGCCGCCAGGGCCGGGTGGTCCGCCGGGTGCAGTTCGTGCAGCAGCAGGCGGTCTCCGGCCCGCAGCAGTCTGGCGGCGAGCCAGGGGGAACCGGGGTAGCGCTGCAGTTCGCCACCGGCATTGGCGTCGCGGATCAATGCCAGGTAGTCAGCCAGGGGGGCCGGGGTATCGGCGGCGGTCTGCAGCCGTGCGATGCCTTGCCGGTACTCCCCGGTTTTCAGCGCCTGCTCACTGTCCAGCGCATACATGCCGGCCCCGGCGTGGGTATCCAGGTAGAGCACGGGTTTGTCCTTGCGCAGCAGGTGACGGAGGCAGCGAACCAGGACCAGATGCTTCAGCACGTCGGCAAAGTTGCCGGCATGGTAGGCGTGGCGATAGGACATCATGCCTGCTTGCTCCTGAGCGCTCTGCCGTGGCTGCCGGGCTCCCAGCCCAGTTGCTGGAACAGGCGGTGCAATGGGTCCGGCAGCGGCGCCTCGATGGCGATGTCTTCCCCGGTGAAGGGGTGACGGAACCGCAGGCCGTCCGCACGCAGCACGAGCCAGGCGAATCGGAGGTGCTCGCGGAACAGCCGGTTGTGGCGACCCTCCCCGTGGGTGGTGTCACCGATCAGCGGATGGCGGATGTGCGCCATGTGCTTGCGGATCTGGTGACGACGGCCGGTCTCCGGCCAGATATCCAGCAAAGCGTAGCGAGCCGCCGGATAGCGGCTGATCGGAATCGGCAGTTCCACGGTGGCCAGCCGGCGGTAGCGGGTGGCGGCCGGCTGCGGTTCGGCGTCCCTGTCTTCGCGCAGGGGGGAGTCGATTCTGCCTTCCTCCGGGGGCCAGCCCCGGCAAACGGCAAGGTAGCGTTTTTCCACGCGCCGGTGCTCGAAGGCGTCGGCGAGCGGGCGGGCGCTTTCGGTGTCGGTGGCGAACAGCAGAATGCCCGACGTGGGGCGGTCCAGACGGTGGATGGGGTACACTCGCCGTCCGAGCTGGTTGCGCAGGCGTTGCAGGGCGGCGTCGTCGCTGCCGGAGAGCGGGGTGCGGTGAACGAGCAGGCCCGGGGGTTTGTCGACGGCGACGTAGTGGGCGTCCTGGTAGAGGATCGGGAGGTGGAGGTCGGGATTCATGGAATGGAGTCTAACTGAATCGGGAATGTTGGTGTCCTGGTGGTTTCTTTCCGGCCGGGACAGGGTTCCCCGGTTGAGACACGCCGTGAACCCGTCCATGGGGGCTTGTCGGCGGGACCCCTCTCGCCGACAGTCTCAACCGGGGACCCCTGCCCCGGCCTGGCGTATTGCCAGCTTGCAGAGATGAAGCGCGTTGAATTGAGGAGAGTGGTGGTGGGCGAGGTCTTGTGGCGTCTGTGTCGACCGGTGGTGCTGCTGGCCCTGATGGCCGGTGGGGCGTTGTTGCTGGCGATGGGCCTGATGCAGCAGGCGACCGGGACGTCGGGGCTGTTGGTGAGTGTAGCCAGCATCCTGGCCGGGGTGGCGTTGCTGGCTGCGATCGTGGCGGTGGCCGAGTTCTTCCTGGCGCTGCTGGCCTGGCAGCGGTGGATGCAGGGGCAGGGGAAGCGGTGTCCGGTCTGCGATGCGCCGTGGTCGCCGTCCATGGTGTGGCCTGATCGCTGCACCCGGGACGCGGGTCATCGGAAAAAGGCCTGACCGGCTCGCCCCGCGGTGGCGGGGCAAGGGGTTGCCTGGCTTGCGTGCGTGTGCCCGTGGACGCTCAGTCTTCAACGGGTTCGCAAACGATCTCCACCTTGGGGAGTTCGATGTTGCTGGCCGTGGCTTCCAGTTCGAGTTCTCTCAATGCCGCTTTGTTGGCTTCGGCTTCCGTTTCCGCCTGTACGACGATTTCTTCCGCGTCTTCCTCCCGATCGAAGCCGTTCCCGTGCACAAAGCAACGCCAGGTGGGCATCTGTCCATCTCCTCAGGATATGGGGTTTGCTCGTCATCGCATGACCGGCCTTACCAGGGACCGATAATCATAAGCATAAGCAGGGATTGGCGAGTGGTCGAGTGGGCCCCGGGATGGAATGCGGTGGTTGCGCACGGCAGTTTGGGCACTGTTCAGGGCGCCGGCAGGATGTGGTTGGCTGATTGTCCGAACTGGCCGCGGCTGCACGCCGCCATGCGCTCCACGAATGCCGCCTGACCGATAAGGACCGCGGCGGTCTCCCAGCGTTGCCTGGCGCTGCGTTCCCCGAGCCAGGACGAGAGCAGGGTTTCCAGCCCGCCGTCCGCGCAGCCGTGGGCGCCATCGGGGCTGGCGATACGGCTGGGGATGCCGGCATCTTCCAGCAGACCGAGGCCGGCAATGGCGCCCGCCGGCATGCCGGGGATGATGAAGCGGGACGGGCGGATGCGGATGGGCGGCGGATCGGGGAGCTCGGCGAAGGCCA
Source organism: Ectothiorhodospiraceae bacterium (assembly GCA_050485425.1). Taxonomy (GTDB): domain Bacteria; phylum Pseudomonadota; class Gammaproteobacteria; order Nitrococcales; family Aquisalimonadaceae; genus LSCE01. Next base: position 18,400 of record JBJHBJ010000007.1, read on the forward strand.
GGGCGGGTTCCAGGGTGCGGGCGGCAAACAGCACGGCCGGCAATCCGGTCCCATCGCAGAGCACCAGCAGCCGGCGTTCCGCGGGAGGGGCGGATATGGCGGCACCGAAGGGGCCGTCCAGGGCCGCTTCGGTGCCGTGAGAGGCCGTGCGCAGCGGATTGCCATTCCGGGGCGGCAACTGGAAGGCCAGCCAGTCCTCGCTGGCCGACGCATCCAGGACGGCGGGTTGCCATTGCCGCCCGCCGACGCGCAATGTGCACCACTGGCCGGCGCTGACCTGGCCGGCCAGGCCGCCGGCAGCCACCTGGATCAGGCGGCCGCCGCCGGGAAGTTCCCGGTTGCCCACCAGGTGGGTCTTCATCCCGGGGTCGTGGCTTCCGAGGTGTCGTGGATGACCCGGCCTTCCAGCAGGGTCATGCGTACGCGGCCAGTGAATTCCCAGCCCAGGAAGGGGCTGTTCCTGCCCTGGCTGCGCATGGACTGCTGATCCAGCCGCCATGGTTCGTCCGGTGCCAGCAGGCAGAGGTCTGCCGGATCGCCGGGCTGCAGGCGGCCGGCGGGCAGCCCGAGGATTCCGGCCGGGCCGGTGCTGACGCGGTGCAGCGCGGTGGGCAGGTCCAGCAGGCGCTCTTCCACCAGGCGCAGTGCGAGCGGAAGCAGGGTGTCCAGGCCGGAGATACCGGCTTCCGCCGCGACGAACGGCACCTGCTTGGCATCCGGATCGTGCGGCTGGTGATCGGAGCAGATCGCCTGGATCACGCCGTCGGCGACCGCTGCGCGCAACGCTTCCCGGTCGGCATGGGCGCGCAGCGGCGGCAGCACATTGCAGTTGCTGTCGTAACCGCTGACGTCCATTTCCGTGAGGAACAGCTGGTGCATGGCGACGTCGGCGCTGACCGGCAGGCCCTGTTCGCGGGCGCGGCGCACCATTTCGGCACCCCGTGCCGAGGAGAGGCGGCAGAAATGCACCCGGGCACCGGTTTCCTCGACCAGCGCCAGGTAACGTGCCAGCGCCGCGGTTTCCGCGGCCACCGGGATGCCGGCGATGCCCAGCCGGGTGGAAACCCAGCCTTCGTGCATATGGGAGCCATCGCTGAGGTAAGGGTCAACCGGCGTCAGCAGCACGGGCAGATCCTGGGTGGAGGCATATTCCATGGCCCGCCGCAGGACCAGCGTGTTGACCACCGGCCGGCCGCCGTCGCTGACCGCGACGCAGCCGGCCTGCTTCATGGCGGCCATCTCCGCCAGTTGTTCGCCCTCCAGTCGCTGCGTCAGCGCGGCCAGCGGGATGACGCGGGACTGCCGGGCCTGGCGGGCGCGGCGGGTAATCAGCTCCACGACCGCCGTGGTGTCGGTGATCGGATTGGTGGCAGGAGAGGCACACAGGCTGGTGATCCCTCCCGCGGAGGCCGCGGCGGCCTCGCTGGCAATCGTGGCCTTGTGCTCTTCGCCGGGCTCGCGCAGCCGCGCCGCCAGGTCCACCAGCCCGGGCAGGACCAGCAGGCCGTTGGCGTCCACCTCCCGCTCGGCGCGAAATTCCTGCGGGGTGGCACCTACGGCGACGATCCGGCCATCCTCGATATAGAGGTCGGCGCGCTCGTCCCGCTGCCCGGCCGGGTCGATCAGACGGCCGTTTCGGACTGTGATCCGGCTCATGCGTTTTCCTCCGCGGGCATGGCGCGTCCCTCCAGGCACATGGACATGACTGCCATGCGCACTGCAATGCCGTTGGTAACCTGGTTGAGGATGACCGACTGCGGGCCGTCGGCCACCGCGGACTCGATTTCCACACCGCGGTTGATCGGGCCGGGATGCATGACGATGGCGTCCGGTTTCGCCAGTGCCATCCGTTCCCGGCTAATGCCGTAAAGCTGGTAGTACTCCTGCTCGCTGGGCAGCAACGCGCCGCGCATGCGTTCCTTCTGCAGCCGCAGCGTGATCACCACGTCCACATCCTTCAGGCCCTGGCGGATGTCGTGGTAGACGTGAGCGCCCAGTCTCTCCACGTCTCTGGGCAACAGGGTCCTCGGCGCGATCACGCGCACTTCGCCGGCGCCGAGCCCGTTCAGCGCGTGGATCTGGGAGCGGGCTACCCGGGAATGCAGGATGTCGCCGACAATGGCCACGCGCAGGGGTTCGAAGTCTCCCTTGTGGCGACGAATGGTGTACATGTCGAGCATGGCCTGGGTGGGGTGCGCATGGCGGCCGTCGCCGGCGTTGACCACGCTGACGTGGGGCGCCACGTGCCGGGCGATGAAATGGGCCGCCCCGCTGTCCGCGTGCCGGACCACGAACATGTCGCACTGCATGGCCTCCAGGTTGCGCAGCATGTCCAGCAGGCTTTCGCCCTTGCTGGTGGCCGATGTTGCCAGGTTGATATTGAGCACGTCGGCGGACAGGCGCTTGGCGGCCAGCTCGAAGGTGGTGCGGGTGCGGGTGCTGGGCTCGAAGAACAGATTCATCACGGTGCGCCCGCGCAGCAGGGGTACCTTCTTCACCGATTTCTCGATCACCCCGCTGAACGATTCGGCGGTGTTCAGGATGCGTTCCAGCAGGTCCCGGGGCATGCCTTCCACGGTGAGGAAGTGCCGGAGTCCTCCCTGTGCGTTCAGTTGTTCGTTCATGCTGTTCCCCTCACCGTCAGTTGCAGCGGTTCCGGACCCAGCAGCTTGATCTGCTCGCCCGGCCGGAGGCTTACCCGGCAGCCGGTGACGTCCGCGGCGATGGGGAGTTCACGCTGGCCGCGATCCACCAGTGCAACCAGCACGATGGATCGGGGACGGCCGTAATCGAAGATCTCGTTCATTGCGGCGCGGATGGTGCGGCCGCTGTAGATGACGTCGTCCACCAGGATGACGCTGCGGTCCTCGACTGCGAACGGGAGGCTGGACGGGCGGACCTGCGGGTGCAGGCTGCGGGTGCTGAAGTCGTCGCGGTAGAAGGCGATGTCCAGGGTGCCCAGCGGCTCCCGCAGGGCCAGGCGGCGGTGCAGTTCGGCTGCCACCCAGGCGCCGCCCGTATGGATGCCGATCATGGCGGGGTCTTCCAGGCCACGTTCGCGGATCAGCGTGCGCAGATCCCGCTCCAGCGTGTCGAGCAGGTTCGGGACGGACGGGAATTCGGTCATGGGCCGGTGTCCAGTAGCCAGGTTTCGAGGATGACGGTGGCCGCCATCATATCAATCGCGGCCTTGCGGTCGCGAGTCCGGCCGCGAGGGGTGTCGGCCAGGCGTTGCGCTGCCTCGTGGGAGCTCAATCGTTCCTCCACCAGGTGAACCGGCAGCCCATGGCGACCCTGCAGGCGCCGGGCGAACCGCTCTGCCGCGGTGGTCATCTCGCTGCTGGTGCCGTCCGGGCGTGTCGGGTGGCCGACGACCAGTGCGCTGGGCTGCCATTCCCTGATCAGGGCGGCGATTGCATCCCAGTCCACCTGACCAGGTTGGCGGCAGTGGATCGTGGTCAGGGGGCGGGCGCTCGCGGTCAGCGTCTCGCCCACCGCCACCCCGATGCGCCGCTGGCCGTAATCGAAGCCGAGCACCGTCGACGGCGGCATGGTTCAGGCGTGGCCGGCGTCGGAGGGCAGCAGGTGGAGGTCGACGCCCAGCAGCGCCGCCGCCGCCTGCCAGCGTTCGTCATTGTCACGGCGGAAAATGATGTCGGCGTCCGCCGGGCCGCTCAGCCAGGCATTCTGGGCCATTTCCTGCTCCAGTTGGCCGCCGCCCCAGCCGGCGTAGCCCAGGGCCACGAGATAATGCTCCGGGCCCTTGCCGTCGGCGATAGCGGCAAGAATGTCCTTGGAGGTGGTGACCGCGATGCCGTCGCAGACCAGCAGCGAGGAATCCCAGTCGCCGCCGGGTGGGTGCAGCACGAAGCCGCGTTCCCGCTGGACCGGCCCACCCATGTGCACGATCTGCCGGGCGATATCGTCGCTGCCGGGGCGGATGTCCATGTGCTCGAGCAGTTCCCCCAGCGTGATGTCGGTGGGGCGGTTGATGACGATGCCCAGGGCGCCGTCGGCGTTATGCTCGCAGATGTACGTCACCGTGCGCTGGAAGTTCGGATCATCCAGGGTCGGCATGGCGATCAGGAAATGGTTGGTCAGGCTGGCATGGTCGGCCATCGGAACTCGTTACCTCGCTATTGCGCCCGAAGCTGGTTCCCGCCTACGAACTCCCAGGTGCGCGTGATCACCAGCCGTTCCTTGCCGTCCAGCACGTCTTCGGGGACGGCGGCGAACGGGGCAGCCATCTGCACAACGCGGATCGCGGCGTCGTCCAGTACACGATAGCGCGAAGGGCGGAGAATCTGGATGTCCTCGACGGTGCCGTCCGGCAGTAGCGTGACCTCCACCACCAGGTTGCCGGACAGGGCGCGGCGGCGTGCTTCATCCGGATAATTCAGGTTGCCGATCTGTTCCACCCGCTGTATCCAGCCGTGCATGTAGGCGGCCGCTGCATGGGAACGGGTGCGGGCGTTGATGCGCTGCTTGCTGGGGTAGCGCGCGCTCCAGTCGATGGTCTGGGTGGTGTCGGCGATATCGCGGGCCACCTGTTGCCGGGTCTGGTCAAGATCCTGCGGTCGCTGCTCCACCACGTCCGTTTCCTCGGCGGTTTCCTCCGGTTCCGGCGTGGTCTGTTCCGACTCCCGCGCGGTGATGGTCTGGGTCTGTTCCGGTGCCGTGGCCGGTGACGTCGGTGTCGGTTCTGCCTGCACGACGTCGTCCATGTCGCGCGGGTCGGGGATGACCGCGCTGGGTTCACTGGGGCGCATCACCTCGTCCACCGTGCCGCCGCCGTCCTGGTCTTCCGGGGCAAGGAAGTCGTAGTCGTCCGGGGTTCGGTCCGAGGGGGACTGGGTCAGCGTGATCTCGATCAGCGGCGGTCTCTCCCGCTCCGGCAGCAGGGTGCTGAAACCGACGCCCAGTATGACCAGCGCATGGACCACCACGGCCATGAACAGCGTCATGCCGAGTCGGTCGTTCGGGGTAATGGTGGTCGTGCTCATGATAATCCGTATCGGCGCCGGCAAGGGCCGGCAGCGTCAGTGTGGGTCCCGTCTTCCGGGCTCCCGGTCGGCGCGCCGCGGCCGTTGCCTTGCGCCGGCGGTTTCTGCCGGGGCAAGGCAACGGCTGATTCCGTGCTCCGGCGTGCAGCGGAAATGCCGGGGCCGCAGACTCTGCAGATGGTACGCAAACATGATTCCGCCCGCCATGCACACGTCACGAAAATGGGCATGGCGGGCCGGATCTTTCGCACTGCGTTGTTGCGGCACTTGACCGTGGAATCACCACGGCGCTGCGCACCGCGCCTGGCCTTCCCTGCGGGACGCGCCTAGCCCCAGCCCAAGGCTGACACTCAGAAATGCTGCGAACTTCTGTTACGGGACACTAGCCCAGGCGCCGGTGCTCCAGGAAATCCATCAGCCGGGACGCTATGTCGATGCCGTAGATGGCATCCAGTTCACGTACGCAGGTGGGGCTGGTGACATTGATTTCGGTGAGATAGTCGCCGATGACGTCCAGGCCGACGAACCAGAGGCCCCGTTCGCGCAGTGTCGGCGCCACCTGGTCGACGATCCAGCGGTCCCGATCGCTCAGGGGGACGCCCTCGCCGCGACCGCCGGCGGCCAGGTTGCCGCGGGTCTCGCCCCGGGCGGGGATGCGGGCCAGGGCGTAATCCACCGGCTCGCCGTTGATCAGCAGGATGCGCTTGTCCCCGGCGCTGATCTCCGGCAGGTAGCGTTGCGCCATGGCGTAGCGCCTGCCGTCCTCGGTCAGCGTGTCGATCACGACCGAGGTGTTGGGGTCGCCGTCGGCGAGCACGAAAATCGAGCGCCCACCCATGCCGTCCAGCGGCTTCAGCACTGCCTTGCCCTGCTCCCGGATGAACTGCTTCAGGCGGTTCGCATCGGCGTCAACGACGGTTGGCGCGCAGCACTGGGCGAAATGGGCGGTGTAGAGTTTCTCGTTGGCGTCCCTCAGCGCCTGCGGTCGATTCACCACCAGGCAGCCCTCGGCCTCCGCCCGCTCGAGGATGTGCGTGGCATAGGTGAATTCGCTGTCCACCGGCGGATCCTTCCGCATGAGAATAATGTCGAGCTCGGCCAGCGGCGACTCGGTACTGTTGCCGAGCCGGAACCAGTCATGGTTGTCATCGGCGACCGACAGCGGCCGTCGGCGTCCCCATGCCCGGCCGTCGCGCAGGGAGAGATCGGCCAGTTCCATGTACTGCAGTTCCCAGCCGCGCTTCTGGGCGGCGAGCAGCATGGCCAGCGTGGTGTCCTTGTAGGGCTTGATCGTCTGGATGGGGTCCATGACGACCCCGATTTTCAGCGTCATGAAACGCTCGCTCCTGCAATGAAATTAAGGGAAAACACCGGTAATGTGGACCATGCCGCAAACCGGGGGGCGGTCTGTAGATTATGCTAGACATGTATGTTACATAGGTCCGTATTATTGCGGAAACTGTCTCATATTTGGGCAGTTTTGCCGCGATCGGAAGATTTCAGACTGACGATCTCGGGGGAGTTCGGTGGAGAACCAAACCAAACAGGACGGGCTGGCTGGGCTCAAGGTCATGATCGTGGACGATAGCAAGACCATTCGTCGGACCGCTGAAACCCTGCTGAAGAAGGAAGGATGCGAGGTCATCACGGCTACGGACGGCTTTGAAGCCCTGTCGAAGATTGCCGATCTCAAGCCCAGCATCATTTTCATCGACATCATGATGCCTCGTCTCGACGGCTATCAGACCTGTGCGCTGATCAAGCACAATCAGATGTTCAAGAAGACGCCGGTGATCATGCTGTCCAGCAAGGACGGCCTGTTCGACCGTGCCAGGGGCCGGATCGTCGGCTCCGAGCAGTATCTGACCAAGCCTTTCACCCGGGAGGAGTTGCTGAACGCCATCAAGCATCACCTGAATCAGGCGGCGTGACGCAGTAGGCAGTATCCCACCGTAGACAACAACGACAATAACCAGGCCGGCCACCCTGGCGGCCCGTCAGTATTACCGTGAGAAAACGACAGAGGGTATTTGCATGACTCGGGTTTTAATCGTTGATGACTCTCCCACGGAAACGCATGTCCTGCGCGGCATGCTGGAGAATCATGGCTATGAGGTCAGCGTGGCGGATAACGGCGAGGACGGCATCAAGCTCGCCCATTCGGTCAAGCCTGACGTCATTCTTATGGATATCGTCATGCCGGGCGTCAACGGTTTCCAGGCGACGCGGAAGCTGAGCAAGGATCCCGGTACCGCGCGCATTCCGATTGTGATCATCAGCACCAAGGATCAGGATACTGATCGTATCTGGGGCATGCGCCAGGGTGCCAAGGACTACATCACCAAGCCTGTGACAGAAGAAGAACTGCTGGCGAAAATCAAGGAAGCGCTCAACAGCTGATGGACGTGGGAGGTGTAATGGATGCGCCGGTAAAACAGTCTCCTTTCCAGTTGCTCCAGTCCCTGGAGCAACAGGGCCGTGATCATCAGGCGGAGCTGCCCACCAATGAAGAGCATCAGGCCCTCTGGGCCGGCGTCGCCTTCCGCCTCGGTTCCCAGCATTTCGTCGCGCCAATGGCGCAGGTCAGCGAGTTGCTGAAGTATCCCGACATGTCGCCGGTGCCCCGTACCAAGTCCTGGGTCCGCGGCATGGCGAACGTGCGGGGCAACCTGCTGCCGATCATGGACCTGAGCGGCTACCTCTCCGGCGCTACCAGCAGCCTGACGCGTTCCAGCCGGGTGCTGGTCATCGATATCGGCGGTGTTTTCACCGGCCTGCTGGTTGACGAGGTCTTCGGCATGCGTCATTTCGAGGACGATCTCCGCCAGGAGGCGCCCGCCGATCTGCCACCGCACCTGGAGCCCTATGTCGTTGGCCGTTTCGACGAGTCGACCGGGGGGCGGTGGCTGCTGTTCAGCATGGAGGCGCTGGCCAGGCATCCACAGTTTCTGAAAGTGGCTAGCTGAGCCGCATGGCGCCTGAGGAACCGGGTGACGCGTCCGCACGGGAGCGCGGCCTTGATGAATCAGTAATGAACAACCCTATGGGTGGGCAAAGGAATTCTCGGGAGGGACGGCAACAATGAAGGGTGTCCAGTTATCAGGTCGACCGCTGAGCCTGCGGTTGATCGCCAACGTGGTCAGCGGGCTTATCCTGCTGGCGATCCTGCTCATGGTCATGAGCTTCGCGTATACGGCCTATTTCGCCAACTTCGATGAAGAGTACATCGAACGGACGGAAGCCATTCGAGTGCTTGCGCAGAGTATTGCCAAGAACGCCTCCGAAGCGGCAAACGGCAAGACCGACGCGTTCTTCCAGTTGCGCGATGCGCGACGCGATCTGGAGCAGAACATGAACATTCTGTTCCAGGGGAACCCCGAGACGAGCCTCCCCCCGACCGCCGAATACGACGAGACGGCGGGCGCCGCCCTCGAGCGTCTGGGCCGCCCCTGGGAGGAACTGCGGCGGGATGCGGACACCATCCTGGAGCTCGAAAGCGAGATCATCGGCATCAACGTGGTGACCGAGCAGTTCCGTCGTGAAGTGCCGCAGCTTCAGCGGCTGCTGGACTCCGCCGGTAGCCGGCTGACGTCCAACGGCGGCAACCCCGGCCAGATCTACCTCACCGGCCAGGGCCTGCTGCACGCCGAACGTATCGGTCGCAACCTCGGAGAAATGGTCCGTGGCGGTATCGGCAACATCACCGCTGCCGGGCGCCTGGACCGCAGCGCCGACGAACTGGGTGACGTGCTCGCCTCCCTGCTGGGTAACGGCGCATTCAACGTGCCGGCCGTGACCGACGGCCAGGCACGGGGCGATCTCGAGCAGGCCGCCAGCCTGTTCGGCCAGATGGAGGAGCGCATTTCCACGGTTATCGAAAGCGCCAGCGACGTGTACCGGGTGCGTGACGCCGCCGACCGGGTATTCGTGCTGTCCGACCGCCTGGATGCCACCTCGGTCGCCCTGCTGGGCGTTTATCGCGGGCTGCCGGAGCAACGCCCGGTCCAGTGGTGGTTCGGTTTCGTGTTCGGCGCCCTGGCGCTGGCTCTGCTGGTCGTCCGTGCGGCGCTGACCCGCGTGATTTCCAGCCGCGAACTGGATCAGCAGAAAGCCGAGAAGATGAAGGCCGACGAGGCCTCCAAGAAGAACCAGCAGGCCATTCTTGACCTGCTGGACGAAATCCAGGGCCTGTCCGAAGGGGATCTCACCGTGCAGGCCTCGGTGGGTGAGGAGTTCACCGGGGCCATCGGCGACGCCTTCAACGACTCCATCGACGCCCTGCGCAGCCTGGTTACCACCATCAACGAGACCTCGGTGCAGGTGTCCTCGGCGGCCCAGCAGACCCAGGCGACCGCCATGCACCTGGCGGAAGCCTCCGACCACCAGGCACATCAGATTACCGCTGCCTCGGCGGCCATCAACGAGATGGCGGTCTCCATCGACCAGGTGTCGCGCAACTCGGAAGAATCCGCGGACGTGGCCCGTCGCTCGGTGGATCTGGCGCACAAGGGTGCCGATACGGTACGCCGTACCATCGACGGCATGGACACCATCCGCGAGCAGATCCAGGAGACCTCCAAGCGCATCAAGCGGCTGGGTGAATCCTCGCAGGAGATCGGCAACATCGTGGAGCTGATCAACGACATCGCCGACCAGACCAACATCCTGGCCCTGAACGCCTCCATTCAGGCGGCCATGGCCGGTGAGGCCGGCCGCGGCTTCGCGGTGGTGGCCGACGAAGTGCAGCGACTGGCCGAGCGCTCCGGTAACGCCACCAAGCAGATCGAAGCACTGGTGAAGACCATCCAGACCGACACCAATGAGGCGGTCATTTCGATGGAACAGTCCACTGCGGGTGTGGTCAGTGGTGCGCGGCTGGCCGAGGACGCCGGTGACGCGCTGCGCGAGATCGAAACCACCTCGCAGCAACTGGCCGGCCTGATCGAGAGCATTTCCGAGGCGGCGCGCCAGCAGGCCAAGGCGGCCAGCAACATCTCCGACACCATGAACGTGATCCAGGAGATCACCTCGCAGACGTCGGCAGGTACCAACGAAACCGCGACCTCCATCGGTAACCTCGCGGATCTGGCCAACGACCTGCGCAACTCCGTTGCCGGCTTCAAGCTTCCGGAGTGATGAAGAGCATGGGTGCGCCGAACCCGGTACAGCCAGCATGGCGTCCAGCCGATGTGCTGCCCGACATGGACGACCGTGAGTTCGCCCGCTGGGCGGAACTGCTGGAGTCGCGGACCGGCATGACCATGCCGGCGGAACGGAAGTCCTTCCTCGTGACCAGCGTCGGCCTGCGTATGCGTGAAGCGGGTTACGACAACTACGAGGACTACTTCCGTTACCTGACGTCCGGCGTATTCGGCAACCTGGAGTGGACCGCGCTGGTGGACCGGCTGACGGTTCATGAGACGCGTTTCTTCAGAGACCCCAAGGCGCTGGAGTTCCTGTGCCAGGAGGTGCTGCCGGAGCTGGTGCATGGTAACGATGCCCAGGAAGCGCTGCACATATGGAGCGCCGGCTGCTCTACCGGTGAGGAGGTGTACACGCTGGCCATGGTGCTGGACACCTTCCTCTCCGAGCAGGGCCTGGACCGGCACTACGGTGTCACCGGGACCGACATCAGCCTGCATTCGCTGGCCGTGGGCAAGGCGGGCACGTACTCCCGTCGCCGTTCCGGCAATTTGCCCGAGGACATGGCGCGGCGATACTGCGAGCCCGTGGAGCAGAACCGCTTCCGCATCACCGATGCCCTGCGCCGTCGGGTGTGCTTTGCGCAGATGAACATACTGGATGCCGGACAACTCGCTTCCCGCGAGCTGGACATCATCTACTGCCAGAATCTGCTGATTTATTTCAACAAGGCCCGCCGCGAGTCCATCGTCGAGGGCCTGGTGCATCACCTGCGCCCCGGGGGTACGTTGGTGCTCGGCGCGGGCGAACTGGTCAAATGGGAGCACCCGGAAACGGAGTGCGTGCGTAACCGGTGGGATGTCCTGGCTTATCGGCGTCGCGGATAAAAACATGGCGGTTGCTTCACTATGACAAAACCGGAATTCGATCGAAGCACCCTGGGGTGGGTCCGAAAGGAACTGGACGAGACGCTGCGGCAGGCGGCGCAGGCGCTGGAAGAATACAGTCAGGATCGTTCTGACCGTACCCAGCTCCGGTTCTGCGCCAGTTACCTGCACCAGGTCTACGGCACGCTGCAGATCCTGGAGCTTTACGGCGCCTCCCTGCTTACCGAGGAAATGGAACAGCTGCTGGAAGCGCTGCTCTCGGACTCGGTCGCCCAGGTCGAGCAGGCCGAAGAAACGCTGATGACCGCCATCCTGCGCCTGGCCGAGTTGCTGGAGCGCATCCACGGTGGTCAGCAGGACAGCGCGCTGCTCGTGCTGCCGCTGCTCAATGACCTTCGCGCCGCCAGGGGCGCCAACCTGCTGACCGAGGGCATGCTGTTTGCTCCGGATCTCGAAGCCAGCGGCGATCCTGCCGGCCGGGCACGGGCTCCGGCCGACGTGCCTGTACCGGAACTGGTGCGCCGGCACCGTCATACCTATCAGCGCGCCCTGCTGGGCGTGCTGCGCGGTCAGCGCCCGGAGCGCTGCCTGGACAAGATGGCCGAAGTGCTGGGCGAACTGGACAATGCGGCGCGCGATGACAGCCACGGTGACCTGTGGTGGATTGCCGCGGGCATGGTCGATGGACTTCGGCATGGCGGCCTGAAGGCCAGCACCGCGGTCAACAGCCTGCTCGGCCAGGTGGATCGGCAACTGAAACGTGTCATCGACCAGGGCGAGCAGGCGCTGCGCAGCGAGCCGCCACGGGATCTACTGAAGAACCTGCTCTACTATGTCAGCCAGTCCGAACCGGCGACCGACAGGCTGGGTTCGATCAAGCAGCGGTTCGAACTGGGCACGCTGCTGCCCGACCAGGACACGCTGGCTGCGCGTGGCGATCAGGCCGGCTTCGGGCCGGGCGCTGAAATCCTTGGCAGTGTCGCCGATGCCATCCGCGAAGACATCACCAACATCAAGGACGCCCTGGACCTCCATGTCCGCGGCAGCCAGGAGGATCCGTCCCGCCTGGAGCAGGCGGCCGGCAATCTCAGCCGCGTCGCCGATACCCTCGGCATGCTCGGCCTGGGTGGGCCGCGCCGGGTGGTGAAAGAGCAGGCGGCGGTGCTCAAGCGCATTGCCGATGGCGCGGAGCCGGACGAGCAGCAGCTCATGGATCTGGCGAAAGCGCTGCTCTACGTCGAATCCTCGCTGGACAACCTGGTCCGGGGCAGTGACCACGAGCCGGTGGTTGAAGCAGCCGACGAGGACGCCGATACCACCGGCATCGACGACAGCGAGCTTTTCGATCTCGAATACCGCGCCGTCTACCATACGGCCGTGCGCGAGGCGGTGGCGGATATTGCAGCCATCAAGGAAGGCATCGTGCGCTTCATCGAGCGTGGCGAGCATGACGCGTTGACCGACATGTCCATGCTGACCCGGCGCCTGCAGGGTGCGCTGGACATGGTCGACCTCAGTCGCGCCGCCGCTTTGTTCCAGACTGTTGGACGCTATATCCAGCTCCGCGTGCTCACGCCCAAGGCCGTGCCCGAAGCGGATGAACTGGACGCTCTCGCGGATGCCATCACCAGCCTGGAATACTACCTGGAAGCGGTCCTGGAGAATCGCAGCGGCCGTGACGAGATACTCGACGTTGCCGAGCGCAGCCTGCACCTGCTGAAGGCCGACGAACTCGAGGAGCCGCAGGCAGAGGGAGAGGCACAGGAGAAGCCGGAAGACCCGGCCGGGGCCGCGCAGGAAGACGACCCCGCCGAGGCCGAACCGGCGGCCGAGGCCGCGCAGCAAGCCGGCACGCCGGCGCTTGAGCAGGCCGCGGCTGCCGCTGCAGTCCCGCGCAAGGGCTCGCCGGGTGGCGTCAACCTCGACGTGGACGTGCGGGCAGAGGAGCTGGACGACGAGATCCTGGAGATCTTCCTCGAGGAAGTCGAGGAACTGATGGAAACGCTCCAGGTCGAGTATCCCCGCTGGAAGGCCGACACCAGCAATGTCGAGGCCCTGACCACCACGCGCCGCATGTTCCACACGCTCAAGGGGAGCGGCCGGCTGGCCGGCGCGCTGTTGCTGGGCGAAATGGCCTGGGGCAATGAACGGCTCTGCAACCGCATGCTGGAAAAACAGTTGCAGCCGTCCTCGGAGATCACCGGCGCTATCGACCGGAGCCTGGCGCTGGTGCCTGCGCTGGTGGCCGAGTTACAGGGCGGCGGTCCACCGGATGCCGATGTCCGGGAACTGCTGTGGCAGCTGGATGTGCTGGCTGACCCGGATCGCCACCATGAACTGGATGCGCCCGCACCGGCGGCTGTTGCCGAGTCCCCGTCCGTGAACGAGGTTCAGGCCGAAGCGGAAGCCGAACCGCAGCTCGACGACGGCGGTGGTCCGGAGCACGGGACCGGCTCAGACGTCGAGGCCGATTTCACCTTCGATCTGGATGATGACGGTGAGGCAACCGGGGAACCGGAAGCCGAGAGCGGCTCGCAGCGGGTCTCCGATTTCGATTTCGATCTGGAGCTCGCCGAGGATGATGATGCGGGCCCGGACGGGGCCCGGGCGGACGACAGGCCGCTGGAACCGCCGGCCCAGGCGTACGATTCCCTCCTTGAGGAACTGAGTTCGGCCTACGCCTCGGTGGACGACGGTGTCGCCACGGACCAGCAGCCGGAAGACGCCGGGGCGTCGGATGACGAACGCGTGTTCGAACTGGACGATGCCGACGGCGGAACCGACGCGCCAGTGGCAGAACCCCTCAGCCCGGATGTGACACCTCCGGCTGAGGAGCTGACACTGGAAGGGGACGAGGAGCTGCGCGCGGATACCCCGGATGACGGGGGAACCCCGGAGACGGGGGCGTCGGAAGCGCTGTCGGACGAGGCGTTCTCGTTGCCCGCCGTGGACGAAGTGGATGCGCCCCTCGACGGCGACGACGACGTGTTCGAGTTCGACATCGACCTGGAGCTCGAGGAAGAGCCGGCCGGGAAGGATGCGCAGGATGCCGTCGTCGATGAGGTGCCGGATGAGACCACGGAGGACGATCCGCCCACGCGATGGCAGCAAGAGGAGACCCCCTCGTCGGGGGAGTCCCTGGCCGCCGGCGACGATAGCCCAACGCCGGCCCTGGACCCGGCGCTTTACGAGATTTTCCGGAACGAGACGGAAGACCATCTCCGGGTCGTCTGCGGCTTCCTCGAACTCTGCCAGGCCGATGCCGAGCACTGCCGGGTGACCGATGACCTCGCCCGGGCGCTGCACACGTTGTCCGGTAGCGCGCGCATGGCCGATGTGGACAGTGTGGCCAACCTGGGCAGAAGCCTCGAGATGCTGGTGGATGCACGTGCGGAAGCCGGCCTGGCGCTGGATCGGGATGATGCCGCCTTACTGAACGCCGGGGTGCAACGCATCCAGGCGCTGGTGCAGGCTCTCGGCGATGTACGCGAACCCCTGCCGGAGACCGAGGACCTGCTGGCGCAGGCCGAGCAGCGCCGCACCTTGGAGCCGCCTGCCGTTGCTGCCGCGCAGGCGGCCCATGCGGAATCCCCCGCCCCTGATACCGAGGTCGCTCCGGAGCCGGTCGAGCCCATCGACGAGGATCTGGTCGCCCTGTTCCTGGACGAAGCCGGGGACATCCTGGAGTTCCTGGATGGCACCATGGCGCGCTGGGAGGACGACTCCGGCCAGGATACCGCCATGGCCGAGTTGCACCGGTCCCTGCATACGCTGAAGGGCGGCGCCCGGCTGGCAAGGTTCGACCGGATCGGTACCCTCTGCCACGTCATGGAAGGCCTTGCCAGTGATGTCGAGGCCAACCGCATCCCCGCGGACGATGCCTTCTTCGAACTGCTGGAGGCCTGCCTGGAACGCCTGGCGGTCATGGTGGATGCCGGCCGTTCCGGCGAGCCGTTGCCCGATGCCGACGATCTGATCCAGGCGATTGCCGAACTGCGCGGCCAGGATACCGTCACCCCGCCCCCGGTTGAGCTGGACGAGGCGGGGCGGGACACCGAACTGATGGAGGTGTTCCTGGAGGAGGCGACGGAGATCCTCCAGTCCATCGAGCAAGCACAGAATGCCTGGTCCGGGGATCCCGACGACGAGCGGCGTATCCAGGACATCCAGCGCGCCCTGCACACGCTCAAGGGTGGTGCCCGGATGGCCGGCTACAGCCCCATGGCGGATCTCTCCCATAGCGTGGAGACCTTGCTCAACGGCGTGCGCGACCAGCGCATCCCGACGAACGAATCGCTGTTCGAATTGCTGGAGCTCTGCCACGACCGTCTGCACCACATGCGGGAGCAGGCTGCTCAGGATGTCCCCCTGACGTCACCGGCGGATCTGCTGGAGCGCATCGGTGAGATCGAACGAGGTGGTGTTGCGGCGGACAGCAACGTCATCGCCATCCCTGCTGCAGCCGAGCAGCAGGCTGTTCCGGCTGCCGAACACGTGCCGGATGACACGGCCAAGCAGACGCCCCAGCAGGGGCGCTCGGCCCGGAGTGGCGATCTGGTCAGGGTCAGTGCGGATCTGCTCGACAATCTGGTGAACTATGCCGGTGAGGTGAGCATCTATCGTGCCCGTCTGGACCAGCAGGTCGGTGCCGTGCGTTTCAACCTCACCGAACTCGATCAGACCGTCCACCGGCTCCGCGACCAGTTGCGCACGATGGAGATCGAGACCGAGGCGCAGATTCTCTATCGTTACGAGCGCGAGCACGAGGAGTCCGGCGGCGAAGAAGAGTTCGACCCGCTGGAACTGGACCGTTTCTCGCGCATGCAGGAACTCTCCCGCGCGCTGTCCGAGTCGGTGAACGACCTGGGCAGCATCCAGTCGCTGCTGGACAACCTCTCCAGGGAGTCGGAAACGCTGTTGCTGCAGCAATCCCGTGTCAATACGGAACTGCAGGACGGCCTGATGCGTTCCCGCATGGTGCCGTTCGCCAACCTGGCGCCCCGGCTCCGCCGCATCGTGCGTCAGACCGCCCAGGAACTTGGCAAGAAGGCACAGCTCAAGGTGCAGGGCGGCCAGGGCGAAATGGACCGCACCGTGCTGGATCGTGTCACCGCGCCGCTGGAGCACATGCTGCGCAACGCCGTCGCGCATGGCATCGAGGAACCGTCGGCACGTGCCAAGGCGGGCAAGTCCGACAGTGGCCAGATCATCATCTCGCTGGATCGGGAAGGCGCGGACGTGGTCATCCGCGTGCAGGACGACGGCGCCGGCATGAACCTGCAGGCAATCCGCCGCAAGGCCCTGGACCGCGGCCTGCTGCGGGAGGATCAGACGCTGACCGATCGGGAGATCATGCAGTTCGTGCTGGAGCAGGGATTCAGCACCGCCGAGACGGTCACACAGATCTCCGGCCGCGGTGTCGGCATGGACGTGGTCAATGCCGAGATCAAGCAGCTGGGCGGTGTTCTGGAAATCGATTCCATGGCCGGTCAGGGCAGTCGGTTCACCGTGCGTCTGCCGTTCACGCTGGCCATGAACCAGGCGTTGCTATGCTCCGCCGCGGAGCAGGCCTACGCGATTCCGCTGTCCAGCATCGACGGCGTGGTACGCCTCACCCGGGATCAACTGGAAACCTACTTCCAGCAGGGAGACGAAGCCCGCTACCATTATGCCGGACAGGACTACCGGGTCATCAGCCTGTCCACACTGCTCGGGACCGGAGAACCGAACCTCGCCGCACTGGGGCGCCGGGTACCGGTGGTGCTGGTGCAGACCGGCGACCACCGGTTGGCCATCCAGGTGGACGGCCTGATGGGCAGCCGGGAAATCGTGGTGAAGTCGGTGGGGCCGCAGATCAGCGCCGTACCGGGTATCTTCGGCGCCACCATTCTGGCCGACGGACGGGTGGTGCTGATCCTCGACGTCAGTTCGCTGGCACGCCTCGGTGCAGCCACGCCGGAGGCCGAGGAACTGATCGCCGCGGCCAGAGCGGAAGAGCTGGCGCTGTCGGACGAGCCCACCATCATGGTGGTGGACGACTCCATTACCATGCGCAAGGTGGCAACCCGCCTGCTGGAACGCAATCACATGCGCGTGGTCACCGCGAAAGACGGCGTGGACGCCGTGGCCAAGCTGCAGGAAACCCTGCCGCATGCCATGCTCCTGGATATCGAAATGCCGCGCATGGACGGCTACGAGCTGGCTACCCACATGCGCAACGACGAGCGACTGCGCCATGTGCCCATCATCATGATCACCTCGCGTACCGGCGAGAAGCACCGGGAACGGGCCATGGACATTGGCGTGAACCGTTATATCGGCAAGCCGTACCAGGAATCGGACCTGCTGGAGAATCTGCGAGAGCTGCTGGAAGAACGGCATGGACGTCGCCAACACTGATTCCGCCTCCCGACATGCAACCGCGGCCCCGCTGGTTGTGCTGCTGGCGCCCGTGGCCGCCGCGCAAGGCGAGGCGCTGCGTGAGGGGTTGGCGGGGCTCGGTTTCCGGGTGGAACCGGTGGCGCTCGAGCGGGCACTGAGAGGGCAATGGCCAGCGGGCGCCCAGGTACTGCTGGTCGATCTCTGCGATGCGTCCGATGCCGTGCTGGACCAGCTCGACCCGCTGTTGGACCAGACCAGCCTGCCGGTACTGTTCAACGAGGAAGCCCTGGCGGGCAAGTCCAGTTCATGGATGCGCAAGCTGGGCGACAAGCTCCGCGGCATGGCGGTTTCGCCGGGCGAGGTGCCGGAGCCACCCGCAGGGCCCCCGGCGAGAACACCGCCCGCCGATGGCCCCATGGTCTGGGTGCTGGGTGCGTCCTTCGGCGGTCCGGAGGCCACCAAGCGCTTCCTGGACGCCATGCCGGAAGTGCCAGATGCGATCTTCTTCCTGGCACAGCATATCGGCGACGGTTTCGTCGACCTGCTTGCCTCTCAGCTCAATCGTTCCACACCCTTCCGCGTGGTCGCCGTACGGGACGGCGCGGAGCTGGAGCCGGGAACCGTTTACGTGGCGCCGGTTCAGGGCACCATTGAACTGCTCGACGGCAAGCGCATCCGCTTGCAGGACGACCACGCCCCGCGCCTGTATCGTCCGTGGATCGACGGCATCATGCAGGAGGTGGCCCGCTTCTTCGGCGCGCGTTCCGGTGCCATTGTCTTCAGCGGCATGGGTGACGACGGCG
Source organism: Ectothiorhodospiraceae bacterium (assembly GCA_050485425.1). GTDB lineage: Bacteria > Pseudomonadota > Gammaproteobacteria > Nitrococcales > Aquisalimonadaceae > LSCE01. The sequence goes on from JBJHBJ010000007.1 coordinate 36,616, forward strand.
CGCTGGGTGCCCAGGCCATCGCCGCCGCCGGCGGCGAGGTCTGGGCGCAGGACAGCCAGAGCTGCAGCATCAGCAGCATGCCGGATTGTGCCGCCGCCACCGGTGTGGTGAGGCGTCGAGGCACCCCGGAGGAACTCTCCGTGGCGCTGGTTCAGTATCTGAAAGCCCGCGCGGAAACGCGGGCGAACGCTTGAGGAGTCACGGTTCCATGGCCGCAGAACAAGCCGCTATCCGCAGTCTGCTGGTACCCATGCAGGACGGTTACCTGCTGATGCCGGGCACGCTGGTCGCCGAAGTGGTGAGTTACTCGCCGCCGGAATCCGTGCCCGGTCAGTATCCGCGCTGGCTGCTGGGCCGTTTCAACTGGCGCGGCCAGCGCCTGCCCTGCGTGTCCTTCGAGGCATTGAACGGGGGCTACGCTGGCACGCCGGCAACGCGCGCCCGCGTGATCGTGCTGAAGGCGCTGAAGAACCGCCCCGGACTGCCTTACTTCTCCGTGGTGGCCCAGGGCATCCCCCGGCTGTTGAGTGTCCATCCCGATGCCATCGAGGACCTGAACGAGCCCATGGATGATGCGCCTGCCGTACGCATGCCGGTGCTGGCGCATGGCGAACCCGCTTTCATCCCGGACATGGAATTCATGGAAGACCAGATCCACCAGGCCATGTTCGGCTGATCGGACGACACCGTATTGATGTCCGCTCCATGAAGTGCCCTCGTTTGTATGTGACCGGCCCGCTGCCCACCAGCGGGCCATACCAGCTTGACGACGCGGCGGCCGTCCATCTGCGCGTGCTGCGGCTGCGCCCCGGCAACCCCCTGATCCTGTTCGACGGGCGCGGCGGCGAGTATGCCGCCGAATTGGTCTCTGCCGATCGCCGCGGCGCCCAGGTGGAGGTTTCCGGCTGGCGGGACGTGGAACGTGAACCCCCGCTTTCGGTGACGCTGGTCCAGGGCGTGAGCAAGGGCGACCGCATGGACTGGACCATCCAGAAAGCGGTGGAGCTGGGTGTGGCGCGGATCCTGCCTGTGTTCACGGAGCGCAGCGTAGTCAACCTGCGCGGCGAACGGCTGGAGAAGAAACTGGCGCACTGGCGCGGCGTGGTCCGCAGCGCCTGCGAACAATGCGGTCGCAACCGCATCCCTGAACTGATCGACGCGGTGCCGCTGCAGCAGAGCGACTCTGCATTGCCCGAACAGGCCCTGCGCCTGCTACTGGACCCGGCGGGCGGGCAGGTCCTGGATGCCTTCAACCACCCGCCGGATGCCGCTGTCACCTTGCTGGTCGGTCCGGAGGGCGGCCTGAGCGAGGCCGAACTGGACTGGGCACGCAGCCGCGGCTACCGGTCGCTGCTGCTGGGACCCCGTGTCCTGCGCACGGAGACGGCCGGCATCGCGGCGCTTGCGGGCTTGCAGTTGCTGTGGGGGGACTTGCGCTAGCAGGTCGAAGTCGAGGAGTTCAGCGGCTTGTAACCGGGGCGAAGCCTGAGTACGGGAGGGGTGCTTCAGGCACTGTCGGCGAGAGGGACCTCGCCGGCAAGCCCCCAAGGATGGGTTCACGGCGTGTTCTGAAGCACCCCTCCCGTACTCAGGCTGGATCGAGGTGGCCTCGGCACAGCCCCGGCGGGCAGTTCCCCTGTCTCAGGCAGTGCCGTACGTCTCTGTATGCTCCGCCGAGCCGCTATCCGATCAGTCACGCGTCGCCAGATTGATCCCTTCCTCCGCCACCTGCGCAAGATGCCTCACCTGTTCGTCGGTGATCACGTAGGGCGGCATGAAGTAGACCACGTTCCCCAGCGGGCGCAGCAGCGCTTCGCGGGTCAGCGCGTGCTGGTACACGCGCAGGCCGCGGCGCTCCTGCCAGGGAAAGGGCTCCTTCGTGGTCTTGTCCTTGACCATTTCCATGGCCAGGATCATCCCGGTCTGGCGGATCTCGCCCACGTGCGGATGGTCGGCCAGATGCGCCACCGAAGAGGCCATGGTTTCGATGGTCTGCCGGTTGCGGGCGATGACCTGATCCTGCTTGAATATGTCCAGCGTCGCCAGCGCCGCACGGCAGGCCAGTGGATTGCCGGTATAGCTGTGGGAATGCAGGAAGGCCCGCAGCGTGTCGTAGTCATCGTAGAATGCCTGGTAGACCTCTTCCGAGGTCATCACTACGGCCAGCGGCAGATAACCCGCCGTAATGCCTTTCGACAGGCAGAGGAAGTCCGGCGCGATGTCGGCCTGCTCGCAGGCGAACATGGTGCCGGTACGGCCGAAGCCCACCGCGATCTCGTCGGCGATCAGGTGCACTCCGTAGCGGTCGCAGGCCTCGCGCAGCAGTTCCAGGTAGACCGGATGGTACATGCGCATGCCTGCTGCGCATTGCACCAGCGGCTCCACGATCACCGCCGCCGTGTCGCCATGGTGGCGCTCCAGCGCTGCTTCCATATGCTGGAACTGCCGCCGGCTGTGCTTCTCCCAGGTTTCGCCGGCCTCGCGGTTGAAGCAGTCCGGCGACGGCACCGTGATCGCTTCCATCAACAGCGGCTTGTACGTTTCCTTGTACAGCGCCACGTCCCCGACCCCCAGCGTGCCCAGCGTCTCGCCGTGGTAGCTCTGGGACAGCGTGATGAAATGGCGCTTGTGAGGCTTGCCCTGGTTTTTCCAGTAGTGGTAGCTCATCTTCAGAGCGACCTCCACGGCCGAGGAACCGTTGTCCGCATAGAAACAGCGGGTCAGCGGTTCCGGTGCCAGCTCCACCAGCCGTTCGGACAATTCCACCACCGGCTTGTGGCTGAAGCCGGCCAGGATCACATGCTCCAGCTCGTCCATCTGCTGCTTCAGCGCCTGGTTGATGCGCGGGTTGGCGTGGCCGAACAGGTTGACCCACCAGGAACTGATCGCGTCGATGTAACGGTTGCCGTCGAAATCGTACAGCCAGACACCCTGGCCCCGCTTGATCGGGACCAGCGGCAGCCACTCGTGGTCCTTCATCTGGGTGCACGGGTGCCAGAGGACGTTCAGGTCGCGGCGGTTGAGATCATCGTTGGTCATACGGCTCCGGGAGAATCGCGGTGTGTTTCATGGCTCGCCGTCGGCGCTTACGGGGCGCCGACGGCGTCGTTTCGGTTTCCCGGCGATAACCCGAGATTGTTCCAGATCGCCTCGGTGGCCGCGGCCTGGTTCAGCGTGTAGAAGTGCAGGCCCGGGGCGCCGCCTTCCAGCAGGTCGAAGCAGAGCTCGGAGACCACGTCGATACCGAAGGCCTGCAGCGATTTGCGGTCATCGCCGAACGCCGCCAGGCGCTTGCGCAGCCAGCGTGGTATTTCCGCGCCGCAGCCGTCGGAGAACCGTGCGAGTTGCTTGAAGTTGATGATCGGCATGATGCCCGGTACGACCGGCAGGTCGATGCTCTCCTGCTCGCAGCGTTCCACGAAGCGGAAATAGGCATCGGGGTTGAAAAAGTACTGCGTAATGGCGCTGTCGGCGCCGGCGTCCACCTTGCGCTTGAAATTCAGCAGGTCCGCGTCGGCGTCCTCCGCCTGTGGATGTACCTCGGGGTAGCAGGCGACTTCGACGCGGAAGTGATCACCATGCTCCTTGCGAATGAACTCCACCAGCTCGTTGGCGTAGCGGAAATGGCCGGGGCCGCTCATGCCGGAGGGCATGTCACCCCGCAGGGCGACAATGTGGCGGATGCCCTGGTTGCGGTACTGCAGGAGAATCTCGCTGATGCTCTCCGGCGTGGAGCCCACGCAGGACAGGTGCGGTGCGGCGTCGATGCCGGACTGCTGCTGGATTTCAACCACCGTCTCGAAGGTGCGGTCGCGTGTCGAGCCGCCGGCACCGAAGGTCACCGAGAAGAAGCGGGGGTGCAGCCGGGCGAGGCGATCACGGGTTGCGCGGAGCTTTTCCACCCCTTCCGGCGTCTTCGGCGGAAAGAACTCGAAACTGTATTCGGGCTGGTATTTCGCTTGGGATTCCATCTGTCTCTACCACGGTGACAGCCCCCGGCCGCGAACGACCGGGGACCTGACCAGTGATGATGCACCGACGTGCCGGTATCAGTACCGGTACGTATCCGGCTTGAACGGTCCTTCCACAGGTACGCCGATGTACTCGGCCTGCTCGGTGCTCAGTTCCGTGAGCCTGGCGCCCAGTTTCTGCAGGTGCAGTCGTGCCACCTTTTCATCCAGGTGCTTGGGCAGCACGTACACCTTGTGCTGATAGCGATCCGGATGGTTGAACAGCTCGATCTGCGCCAGCACCTGGTTGGTGAAGGAGTTGGACATCACGAAACTGGGATGGCCGGTGGCGCAGCCCAGGTTCACCAGCCGCCCCTCGGCCAGCAGGATGATCTTGTTGCCGCTGGGCAGCGTGATGTGGTCCACCTGGGGCTTGATGTTGTCCCAGTCGTACTGTTTCAGGGCAGCCACGTCGATCTCGTTGTCGAAGTGACCGATGTTGCAGACGATGGCGTTATGCTTCATGCGCACCAGATGATCATGCGTGATCACGTGGTAGTTGCCGGTGGCAGTGACGAAGATGTCCGCCTTGTCCGCCACGTCGTCCATGGTGACGATACGGAAGCCTTCCATGCTGGCCTGCAGGGCGCAGATCGGGTCGACCTCGGTCACCCAGACGGTGGCTCCCAGGCCGCGCAGGCTTTGGGCGCAACCCTTGCCCACGTCGCCGTAGCCGCAGATCACGGCGATCTTGCCGGCGATCATCACATCCGTGGCGCGCTTGATGCCGTCCACCAGCGATTCCCGGCAGCCGTACAGGTTGTCGAACTTGGACTTGGTGACGGAGTCGTTGACGTTGATGGCGGGAAACGGCAACTGGCCGTCCTTTTCCATGCGCAGCAGCCGGTTGACGCCGGTGGTGGTCTCCTCGGTCACGCCGCCGATCCCGGCCAGTGCCTTGCCGTACCAGCCATGCTGCTTTTCCAGCCGTTTGCGGATACTGGCGAACAGCGCCTTCTCTTCGTCGCTGCCGGGTTTGTCCAGCACTGAGGGATCCTTCTCCGCCCGGGCGCCGAGCATCAGTAGCAGGGTCGCGTCACCGCCGTCGTCGAGAATCATGTTGGCGGTACGGCTGTCACCGAAGTCGAAGATGCGGTGGCAGTATTCCCAGTAGTCCTCCAGCGTTTCGCCCTTGTAGGCGAACACCGGCACGCCGGTGGCGGCAATGGCCGCGGCGGCGTGGTCCTGGGTGGAGTAGATGTTGCACGACGCCCAGCGGACTTCGGCGCCCAGGTCTACCAGCGCCTCGATCAGCACGGCGGTCTGGATGGTCATGTGCAGGGATCCGGCGATGCGGGCGCCCTTCAGCGGCTGCTGTCCCCGGTATTCCTCTCGGATCGCCATCAGGCCGGGCATTTCCGTCTCGGCAATGGCGATTTCCTTGCGGCCCCAGTCAGCGAGGCCGATGTCGCGCACGATGTAGTCGTTGGTCTTGGATTCCACGACAGCATTCATGATGCTTGACTCCGATTTCGCTGAGCGCCGTTGTAAATTGTGCACCGTTCACCGAGCCTGGCAGGAAACCCTGTTGCAACGCTCCTCGATGGCGGGTGTTTACCGTGATTCCCTGTTCGTCTCCCCTGTCGTCGCCGTCCGCTTCAGACACCTGCCGCTTCGCGCAGCGCGGCGGCCTTGTCCGTCCGTTCCCAGGTGAAGCCCGGCTCCTCGCGGCCAAAGTGCCCGTAAGCCGCGGTGGCCGTGTAGATCGGTCGCACCAGATCCAGCATTTTCAGGATGCCGTACGGGCGCAGGTCGAAATGCTCGCGCACCAGCTCGACGATGCGGGTGTCGTCCACCTTGCCGGTGCCGAAGGTGTCCACCATGATCGAGGTGGGCTCGGCCACGCCGATGGCATACGAGACCTGGATTTCGCACTTCTCGGCCAGCCCGGCGGCGACGATGTTCTTGGCCACGTAACGGCCGGCGTAGGCGGCTGAACGGTCCACCTTGGACGGATCCTTGCCGGAAAAAGCGCCGCCGCCGTGGCGGGCCATGCCGCCATAGGTGTCGACGATGATCTTGCGGCCGGTGAGGCCGCAGTCGCCCATCGGACCGCCAACCACGAAGCGGCCTGTGGGGTTGATCAGGTAGCGGGTGTTGCCGGTGATCCATTCGGCCGGCAGCACCGGCTTGATGATTTCCTCGATCACCGCTTCCTTGAGTTCGCCCTGGCTGATTTCCGGTGCGTGCTGGGTGGACAGCACCACGGCGTCCACCGCCACCGGGCGGCTGTTCTCGTAACGCAGCGTGACCTGGCTCTTGGCGTCGGGGCGCAGCCAGTTCAGCGTGCCGTTCCGGCGGGCATCCGCATGCCGTTTCACCAGGCGATGGGCGTAGGTGATGGCGGCCGGCATCAGTACATCGGTTTCATCGCAGGCGTAGCCGAACATGATGCCCTGGTCGCCGGCCCCCTGTTCCTCGGGCAGTTCGCGGTCCACGCCCTGGTTGATGTCCATGGACTGCTTGCCCAGCGCGTTGATGAAAGCGCAGGTGTCGGCGTCGAAGCCCATCTCCGAGGAGGTGTAGCCGATGCGCTTGACGGTGGCGCGGGTGATGTCCTCGTAGTCGATATTGGCGGATGTCTTGATTTCCCCGGCAAGCACGATCATCCCGGTCTTCGTCAGCGTCTCGCAGGCGACGCGCGCGCGGGGATCCTGCTCGATAATGGCATCCAGAATGGCGTCCGATACCTGGTCCGCCATTTTGTCCGGATGGCCCTCGGAGACGGATTCCGACGTAAATAGGAAGTTCTTCACCCTCATTCTCCTGGTTGATCGCGGTCCCGGGTTGCCCCGCCACGGCCACAGGTGATGCCGTCGCGCGCGGGAACCGCAAAGTGTACCGTGCATGGACGGCAATGACGACAGGCAAAGCATACCAGAGCCTGTCGGTGCCAAGTGAAGACGGCAGCTTGCTACCCGGGGAAAACTTCGAGAAAATTGCGGCCCTTATCGATCCGGGCCCGGGTGCGGGGATGTGACAGACACGTCCTCCGCTACCGCTTTTCCAACGGCCACCGGATTCCAACCTTTGCGCCGAAGCTGCCGCAACCTGGAGAGCCGCATCAATGCCGTCCCGTCGAGAACTCGCCAATGCCATTCGCGCCCTCAGCATGGATGCCGTTCAGCAGGCCAAGTCGGGCCATCCGGGGGCCCCGATGGGGATGGCCGACATTGCCGAGGTGCTGTGGAACGATTTCCTGCGGCACAACCCGGCCAACCCCGCCTGGGTCAACCGGGACCGGTTCGTGCTCTCCAACGGGCATGGCTCGATGCTGATCTACAGCCTGCTGCATCTCAGTGGGTACGATCTACCGCTCGACGAATTGCGTCATTTCCGCCAGCTCCATTCGAAGACACCGGGACACCCGGAGTTCGGCTACACCCCGGGCGTGGAGACCACGACCGGCCCACTGGGTCAGGGCCTGGCCAATGCGGTGGGCATGGCCCTGGCCGAGAAGGTGCTGGCGGCGCAGTTCAACCGGCCGGGTCACGTGCTGGTGGATCATCACACATATTGTTTCGCCGGCGACGGCTGCCTGATGGAAGGTATCTCCCACGAGGCCTGCTCGCTGGCCGGCACGCTGGGGCTGGGCAAGCTGATCGTATTCTATGACGACAACGGCATTTCCATCGACGGCAAGGTGGAAGGCTGGTTTACCGACGACACCCCGGGGCGTTTCCGCGCCTATGGCTGGCATGTCATCGAGAACGTCGACGGTCACGATGCCGAGGCGGTGAAACAGGCGACCGAACAGGCGCGCTCGGTGGCCGATCGACCGACGCTGATCTGCTGCAAGACGGTGATCGGCTTCGGAGCGCCCAACGCCTGCGGCACGCACGGTGTCCACGGCGCTCCGCTGGGGCCGGACGAGATACAGGCCACCCGCGAATTCCTGCACTGGGAGCATGCGCCGTTCGAGATTCCGCAGCCGGTCTATGATGCCTGGAATGCCACCACGGCCGGTGCCGATGCGGAAGCCGAGTGGAATGCGACCCTGCAGGCCTACCGCAAGGCGCACCCGGAACTGGCTGACGAGTTCGAGCGCCGTATGTCCGGCGAACTGCCGGCCCGTTTCACGGAACATGCCGACGACCTGTTGCGGAAAGTGGCCGAGCAGGCCGAGAAGGTCGCCACCCGCAAGGCGTCGCAGATCGCGCTGGAAGGGATTGGCCCTTATCTGCCCGAACTCATCGGCGGTTCGGCCGATCTTACCGGGTCGAATAACACTACCTGGTCCGGATCCACCGCGGTGACAGCCGCCGACGCCGACGGCAACTACATCTACTACGGTGTGCGTGAATTCGCCATGACCGCCATCCAGAACGGCCTGGCCTTGCATGGCGGCTTCCTGCCGTACGGCGGCACCTTCCTCGTGTTCTCCGATTACGCGCGCAATGCGGTGCGCATGGCCGCGCTGATGAAGCTGCGCAATGTGCTGGTGTATACCCACGACTCCATCGGCCTGGGCGAGGACGGCCCCACGCACCAGCCGGTGGAGCATCTCGGCAGTCTGCGGCTGATTCCCAACCTGCATGTCTGGCGTCCGTGTGACACGGTGGAGACTGTTGCGGCATGGGCGGCCGCCATCGAGCGCCGGGACGGCCCCAGCGCGCTGGTCCTGACCCGCCAGGGTTTGCCCTGCCAGGAGCGCAGCCCGGCACAACGCGACGAGATCCGGCGGGGTGGCTACGTGCTACGGGATTGCGATGGCCAGCCGGAACTGATTCTGCTTGCCACCGGTTCCGAGGTGGAACTGGCGGTCGGAGCCTGGGACAGCCTGATAGCCGACGGTCGTCGGGTTCGCGTGGTTTCCCTGCCGTGCGTGGAGGTGTTCGAGGCGCAGGATGCGGAGTACCGGGAATCGGTGCTCCCGGTGGCGGTCACCCGGCGACTGGCGGTGGAGGCCGGTCACGTCGACTACTGGTGGAAGCACGTCGGTTTGCAGGGAGCCGTGGTGGGCATGAACGGTTTCGGCGAGTCGGCGCCTGCAGACCAGTTGTTCAGGCATTTCGGCTTCACGGTGGACAATGTGCTTGCCACCGCCCGGCGATTGCTGGAGGCCTGACCCCTTGATCCGGCTGGCCATCAACGGTTACGGCCGCATCGGCCGCTGCGTGCTGCGCGCACTGTACGAGACCGGGCGGCGTGGGCGCATGCAGGTGGTGGCCGTGAACGAGCCCTCCGATCTCGAGAGTGTCGTTCACCTGACCCGGTTCGATTCCAATCACGGCCGTTTTCCCGGCCATGTGGAGCAGGACCGGGCGGGAATGCGGGTCGATGGGGACCGGATTCGTGTGACGCATGCGGAGGCGCCGGAGGGCGTGGACTGGTCCGGTATCGATCTGCTGCTGGATTGTTCCGGCAGTTTCGGTGATCGTGCCACGGCGCTCCGCTATCTGGCGGCGGGGGCCCCCCGTCTGCTGGTTTCCAATCCCATGCAGAGCGAGGCGGAGACGGACCTGACCGCGATCATGGGGGTGAATCACGATCAGCTCGGGGATGCGGTCTCCATCGTCTCGAACGCGTCCTGTACGACGAACTGCATCATTCCGGTGCTGGGGCTGATCGACGATGCCTATGGGGTCGAGGCGGGCAGCATTACCACGGTGCATTCGGCGATGAACGATCAGCCGGTGCTGGACGGTTACCATCGCACCGATCTGCGCCGCACCCGTTCGGCCATGAATTCCATTGTGCCGGTCTCCACCGGCCTCGCCCGCGGGATCGATCGCCTGTTGCCGGCGCTGGCCGGGCGCATCCAGGCGCATCATTTGCGCGTGCCGACCGCCAATGTCTCGGCGCTGGATACCTGCCTGCAGTTGCAACGGCCGGCAACGGCGGAATCCGTGAACGCGTTGCTGGCCGAAGCGGCACGAGGCCCGTTCCGCGGAATCATGGACTACACTGAGATGCCGCACGCATCCTGCGATTTCAACCACGACCCGCATTCCGCGGTGATCGACGGCACCCAGACCCGGGTCAGCGGCGATCGGCTGCTGCATCTGATGGCCTGGTTCGACAACGAATGGGGCTTCGCCAACCGCATGCTGGACGTGGCCGAAGCCTGGATGGCGCGCATCGCCAGCCGTCCGGACAGGTAGGGAGTCCAGAGCGCAGCGATGCGCACCGGTCGGCCAGGGTGGCTTCGTTCCGGCCGCTGACGGGAGGTTTGCTTCCGGACACGCCGTGAACCCATCCATGGGGGCTTGTCGGCGAGGTCCTTCTCGCCGACAGTCCGGAAGCAAACCTCCCGCCAGCGGCCTGAGCCTGGCGACGATCCACCCCTGGCGGCCCCGTTCAGGATGCGCTGGCCCGAGCCGGGGAATGGTACGCCCGACGGTGTGGCGCACAAACCCTGCGATGGAGCCCCAGTTCGGCCAAGGTGTATGGAGCGCAGCGATATCCGCCAGGCGTAGGGTAGTAACCGCGCAGCGGTTGCTACCATCGGGTGTCAGCCCGAAACAGGGCGCCCTCCGGCCTTGCAGACGACCCGACAGACAACACGCACAGTACAGGACCGACACCATGACCGTACTCCGCATGACCGATCTCGACCTGGCCGGCAAGCGCCTGTTGATCCGCCAGGATCTGAATGTGCCGTTGAAAAACGGCGAGGTCGGGGATGACACCCGCATCCGGGCCTCCCTGCCCACGATCCGCCATGCGGTGGACGCCGGCGCGCGGGTGATGCTGATGAGCCATCTCGGCCGGCCGAAGGAAGGGGCGTTCGACCCCGAGGCCAGCCTGGCGCCGGTCGCCGCCCATCTGGAGTCGTTGCTGGGGCAGCCTGTTCGGCTGGTACGCGAGTGGCTGGATGGTGTCGATGTGCAGCCCGGCGAGGTGGTGCTGTGCGAGAACGTTCGTTTCAACGCCGGCGAGAAGAAGGATGACGAGACGCTGGCCCGGCGGATGGCCGCGCTCTGCGACATCTATGTCATGGACGCATTCGGCACCGCGCACCGTGCGCAGGCGTCCACCCACGGTGTGGCGCGTTTCGCGCCGGTGGCCTGTGCCGGGCCGCTGCTGGCCGCCGAGCTGGACGCGCTGGGCAAGGCGCTGGAGCAGCCGAAGCGGCCCATGGTGGCTATCGTCGGCGGTTCCAAGGTATCGACCAAGCTCACCGTGCTGGAGTCGCTGTCGGGGAAGGTGGATCAGCTGATCGTCGGCGGCGGGATCGCCAATACCTTCATCGCGGCAGCCGGCCATCCGGTGGGCAAGTCGCTGTACGAGACGGATCTGGTGGATGAGGCGCGCAAGCTGATGGAGCAGGCCCGGGGCAAGGGCGGTGAGATCCCGGTGCCGGTCGATGTGGTCACGGCAAAGGCGTTCGCCGAGGATGCGGCGGCGGAAACCAAGCGGGTGGAGGATGTCGCCGATGACGACCTGATCCTCGATATCGGCCCGGAAACCGCCCGTCGCTACGCCGAGCTGCTGAAGCAGGCGGGCACCATCGTCTGGAATGGCCCGGTGGGTGTGTTCGAGTTCGATGCGTTTGCCGCCGGTACCCGGGCGGTGTCCGAGGCCGTGGCCGACAGCCCGGCGTTTTCCATTGCCGGGGGCGGCGACACGCTGGCCGCCGTGGCCAGGTTCGGGCTGGGCGAGCGGATTTCCTATATCTCCACCGGAGGCGGTGCTTTCCTGGAGTTCCTGGAAGGCCGGACCCTGCCCGCCGTGGCGGTGCTTGAGCAACGGGCCGGAGGCTGATTCAGCGCAGGATCACCTGCATCAGGTTGATGCGACCGCAGCGGAAGCCGGCCTCGCAGTAGGCGAGATAGTAGCGCCATAGGCGAATGAACGTTTCATCGAAGCCCTGTTCGCGGACCCGCGGCAGGGCTTTCCTGAAGCGCCGGTGCCATTCCCTGAGCGTGCGGGCGTAGTCGCGGCCGTGAAAATGGATGGATTCCACGTCCAGCCCGGCCTGTTGCGCGACCGCGCTGAAGCGGTTGACCGAGGGCAGCATGCCGCCGGGGAAGACGTACCGCTGGATGAAGTCCGGCGTGGTGCGGTACTGGCGGAACCAGGCGTCGTCCAGCGTGATGACCTGCAGCGCCGCGCCGCCGCCCGGTTTCAGTGTCTTTCGCACGGTGTCGAAATAGGTCGGCCAGTAACCTTCCCCGACTGCCTCGAACATCTCGATGGAGACCACGTGATCGTAGCGCTCGGTCACGTCCCGATAGTCCTGCAGGCGGATCTCCACCCGGTCCTGCAAGCCCTGGGCGCGCATGCGTTGGCTGGCGTGGCGGTGCTGCTCCTCGGACAGCGTGAGGCCGGTGACGCGCAGGCCTCGCCTGGCCGCGATCTCGGCGAAACCGCCCCAGCCGCAGCCGATCTCCAGGATATGCTCGCCGCAGACGGCGCCGAGCCGGTCAAGCAGGCGTGTGTACTTGCGCTCCTGGGCCCGTTCCAGATCGCCGTCCCCCGGTGTGTAGACGGCCGAGGAATAGGTCATGCCCGGATCCAGCCACAGGCGGTAGAAGTTGTTGCCAAGATCGTAGTGGGCGGCAATGTTGCGCCGGCTGCCGGCCCGGTGGTTGCTGCGCCGCATGTGGTACCACCGCTGTGCCAGCCGGTTGAAGGTGCCGGGACGCGTGGCCAGTGGGCCCAGGGAGGACTCGTTGAGCGCGAGCAGGTGCAGCAGTGCAGTGAGATCCTCGGACGTCCAGTCGCCGGCCAGGTAGCTCTCGCCGAAGCCCAGTGCGCCGCCGCGCCAGAGCTTTCGCAACAGAGCCCAGGGGCGGTGGATCTGCATCCCGGCCTCGGGACCTGCCTGCCGGCCGGCCTGACGGATCACCTCCTTACCGGGCAGTTCCAGGGTTAGGACACCATGGCGGATTCTTCGCGCCAGCCCGTGAACCAGGCGTCCGGTCAGCGTGCGTGGAATGGTGATTTCGTTGGGCAGTACCAGCCTTCGGTCGGTCACGAGATAGTCTCCCGCGGTGGCGGCGGCTTGCGGTGGAAGCGGACGCCTTGCAGCCAGAGTTTCAGCGCCTGCCAGTGAATCGCCGCCATGATCTTGAGGGGCATCAGGGGGTAAGTCAGTGCGGCTAGCAGCAGGCGGCGGTCGGTCAGCCGGTAGGCCCGCTGATGCTGGACCGCGGTCATCTGCGGTCTGCCGTCGACGTCCAGTCGAACACTGGCGGTCACCGTATCCTCCGGAGCGGTCAGCCGGAAACGGTAGATGCCGTCAAGCGAAAAGAACGGCGATACGTGAAAGCACTTGTCGGTGGAGGCCGCGAAAGATCTTGCCGCCAGCGGTGCGTTCCGCTCGTGCAGGAGATACCCGTGCCATTCCCCGAAGGTATTCCGGACTTCGCAGAGCACGGCGCGCAGGCTACCGTCGGCGTGGTGGCAATACCAGAGGCTGAGCGGGTTGAAGCCGTAGCCCAGCACGCGGGGGGTGCACAGCAGCCGCACGGGGCCGCCGTCGATGGAAATGCCGGCGGCGGCCAGAATGTCCTCGATCCAGGGTCGCCATGGACTGCCGTCCTTCGGTCCGTGGTCGGTGTCGTGGATGCTGTAGAGATTGAAGCGGTTGCGGGAGAAAAGGACGAGTCCGTCCAGCGCCTGGTCGATACGGTCGATGTCCAGCAGCACCGAGCTGAATCGATAGCGGAAGCGGTAGAACGGCGCCACCCGGCGGCGGTGGACGATGTTGCCCAGATACAGGCGCGCAGCGGTGGTCATGAGGGTTGCAGTCCGGGGTGCGTCGCCGGCACCCGCTCATCCGCCCCGCTCGGCCATGCTTCCAGCGGGTCCCGGTCGACGGTCCAGGGCACGGGTACACCCATCCGTTCGGTGACCGCAACGGATGAACGCAGTGCATCCTCGTGAAAGCCGTAGCCGAAGTAGCTGCCGCAGAACCACAGGCGGTCCCTGCCCTGAATCCGGGAGAGCAGGCCCTGGGCACGCATCGCCAGGCGATCGAACACCGGGTGGTCGTATGCGAACCGGCGCAGAGTCAGTTCTTCGGCCGGAGGGCGCTCGGGGTTGAGCGTCACGAAGTAGTCCTGATCGCCGCGCAGGCGCTGCAGCCGGTTCATCCAGTAGGTCACGGCGGGCGGGGCGTCGGCTGCGTTCGCCAGGTAGTTCCACGACGACCAGACCGCTTGCCGCCGGGGCATCAGGCGACGGTCTGTGTGCAGGTACGCCGCGTTGGTCTGGTATCGCATGCTGGAGAGCAGTGTGCCTTCCCAGAAGGTCGGCCGGTCGATCATGGCCAGCGCCTGGTCGGCATGGCTGGCGATCACCACCTGGTCGAAGAGCCCCAGCTCGCCGTCTTCGCCGTGCAGCCTGATGCCGTCCGCGGTGCGCTGCACGCGCCGGACCGGACATGCTGTGACGTGACCTCCGCTGAGTTCGGGCAGCATGCGCCGGACATAGCTTCTGCCGCCGCCGGAGACCGTCCGCCAGGCCGGCCGGTCGGCAAGGTCCATCAACCCGTGATTGTCGAAGAACTGCAGGAAACGGTGGGCGGGGAAATCCAGCAGTTCCTGCTGGGGGCAGGACCAGATCGCCGCGGCCATGGGCAGGAGGTAGTTGCGGCGCAATTCCCGCCCGACACCGGTGCGCTGCAGGAACTCGCCCAGCGACAGCGATTCGTCCGACGGTTCCCGGACGAATCGCTTGCCCATGGCATTGAAGCGGAGGATATCGCGGCCCATGCGCCAGAACGCCGGGCGCAGCAGGTTGCGGCGCTGTGCGAAGAGGGTGTTGAGACTGTCCCCCGCCCACTCCAGATCGATCGACGGATCGCTGAAGGCGAACGACATGTCGCTGGCCTGCGTCCGCACGTCCAGATGCCTGAACAGCCGGCAAAGGTGCGGATAGTTGCGTTCGTTGTAGACGATGAAGCCGGTGTCCACCGGCATGGGTTGGCGGTCCGGGCCGGGCACATCCACCGTGTTGGTATGTCCGCCAACGTAGTCGTTGGCCTCGAACAGCGTTACCTGATACCGCCGGCTCAACAACCAGGCGGCGGACAGGCCCGCTATGCCACCGCCCACGACAGCTATCCGCGTGTCAGTCATACTTAATCCAGTTTCGACAAGTTATGTACAATAATTGTACAGTATATTTTATCGATTGCCATCATCTCCCCGGGCGGCGATGGTACGGCGGATGTGGCAGTGCGGCATGGCCGGTTGTCACGGCAGGCCGCGCTTTCGGTACACTGACTGCATACCAGGGTTGCAGGCAGGGTGGAGGCTTCGTGACAGCGAGACAGGGCACGCGACAGCGCATACTTGAGGTCGCCGAGGAACTGTTCCAGCATCGCGGCTACGGCGGTTTCAGCTATCAGCAGATCGCCGAGCGCCTGGGCGTGCGCAACGCGGCCATCCACTATCATTTCCCCTCCAAGACTGATCTCGTGCTGGCGCTGCTGCGCCGCTACCGCAGCAGCTTCATCTGGTGGGCCGACCAGATGCGGCGTCGCGGGGAAACCCCGGAACGTTGTCTGGAGGCGTTCTTCATGCTCGAGCGCCGTTACATGGAGGAAGGCAAGGTGTGTCCGCTGGGTGTCGTGGGCGTGGAGTCCGAGGGTGTGCCGGATGCCGTCCGTGCCGAAGCGGCAGCCCTGGTTGACGATCTGCTGCGCTGGCTGTCCGCTGTGCTGGCGCAGGGGGCGAAGCAGGGGGCACTGCGCATCATCGGCGCGCCGGAAACCTGCGCGCTGGCGTTGATGGGCAGTCTCCAGGCCGGTCTGCAACTGGCCAGACTCAAGGGGCCGGACGTGTTCTACACGCTGCTGGAGCAGCAGCGTGGCCAACTGGGGCTGGTACCGCGGCAGGCAGCGGCGGGGGGGTGATGGCTGCCCGGCAAGCCGCCAGATCCGGCATTTTCGCCGAGTTGGAAGCGCAGGTTGCACAGGTCGCCGATCGCGAGCACCTGCGCCGGCTCTGCGGTCGTGTGGCGGAACATCTGGGTCTGCAGGCCTACACCTACCTGCTGAGGCAACCGAATTCCTTCATCGATCCGGAACTGGTGGTGCTGTCCAGCTATCCCGAAGCGCTGATCGCGCGGTATCGGCGGGAGCAGATGGTACGGGTGGATGCGGTCGCGCGATATTGCTACCGTCACTCGCTGCCTGCCACCTGGGCCAGTATCTGGAACCGTAGCGATGATGCTGCCGCCCGCGAGCAGGTGCTGGGGGCCTTCGCCGAGCACGGGCTGGAATGGGGGGTCGTCATCCCGCTGCACAGCGCGTGCGGCCAGTTGTCCTTGCTGAGCGGCGGGGGCAGGGATACGCCCGCGTTCCGGCGCCGCCTGCAGCAGACCCTGCCGCAGGCGCTCTACCTGTTGGCCTTGTTGCATGAAGCGGCAAGCGGGCTGGTGGATCGCGACCTGGTCGCTGATGGCCAGACCGCGGAACTGACGGAACGGGAGCACGAGTGCCTGGCCTGGTGTGCGGAAGGAAAAACGGCGTGGGAAACGGCGCAGATTCTCGGGATTTCCGAACGGACCGTGATTTTCCATTTGCAGAATGTCAATCTGAAACTGGGCGTTTCCAGCCGTCAGCAAGCGGTCGCCAGGGCGATCGCCCTGGGTTTGCTCCTGCCCGCGATACGGTGGTTGCCGGATGAGTTCTGAGCCTGGTCCGGGCCCGATGGACGGTGTCTGCATCCGGGGTTGCCATGGCGTGGGGTGAACGCCTGAAGCGGTCGGTCCTGGGTTGGAGCGGCCGCAGTACCGGCCTCCTGGTCAGTGGTCTGGCCGGCGGCTGGCCGTGGCTGCCGGCAGGTCTGGTTGCCGGCTGGATCGTGGATCGGCGGATTCGTCTTCGTCCCTACGATGATCATGTCTGGCGGCAGGCCTATCCCGATCGTGGCTACCGGAGCTTTCTGGTGGTGACCTGCGCGACCATGGGCTGCGTGGCGCGTTCCGGCGGGCGGGTGACGGAACAGCAGATCCAGGTGGCCGGACAGATTTTCGACGTGCTGGCCCTGAGCGGCGGGCAGCGCCGGGAGGCCATCAGGCTGTTCCGCCAGGGCAAGCGCAGTGATTACCCGTTGTTCCCGCTGCTGCGCCGGGTGCGACGCCACGCGGCCGCCGAAACGGGGCTGCTGGAACAACTGTTGGAATACCAGGCCATCATTGCCAGTGCCAATGGCCGGCCGGGGAAGGCAACGCGCCAGTTGCTGCTGCGGATGGCGGCCGCCTTGCGTATCTCCGACGCCCGGCTGGAAGCCATGCTGCGGCATGCCGCGCGCCATGGCTCCGGCGCCATCCGGGCGACGGCACAGACCCCCTATCGCATCCTCGGCGTCTCCGAAGCCGCGACGCCGGAGGAGGTCCGCCACGCCTACCGCCGGCTGATCAGCCGCTATCATCCGGACCGGCTGCAGGCCAACGGCCTGCCGGACGAGCAGGTGCGTGACGGTGCCACCCGGATCCACGTCGCGAAACAGGCCTACGAGCAGATCCGGCGGCAGCGGGGCCTTTGACCGGGTTCTCAGCCCAGCAGGCCGAACCGGCCGCCGCTGGCGGCGATGACCACGATCAGGCCCAGGATCAGGTTGACCCCGACCAGCTTGCGAATCTGCACCAGGGCGCGGGCTCCGGTTTCCCAGTCCTGGGTATCCACCGCGGTGCGTAGCGTGCGGAACGGCAGGAAGAACGCGGCGAGGAACAGGACCACCATGATCCAGGCCAGTCCATGCATCACGTGAACGTGGGTGGGCCAGTGGGCCATCTGGCTGTACAGGCTGAAACCCATCCAGTAACCGGTCAGCGGCACCAGGATCGCCGCCTTCCAGACCCAGACGAAGAACTTGGCGAACACCCGCCGCCACAGCATCAGGCGTTCCGGCGCCTCCAGCGTGCCGGCAGCCACCGGGCGGAGGATCACCCAGGCGAAAAACATTCCGCCTACCCAGATGACGGAAAGGACGACGTGCAACAGGCTGGCTATGCTGAGCAAGGGCTTCTCCCGTTGTTTGAGGAAATTCCGGACTGCCGCTCGGGCGCGAGCGATTCCCGCGAGGGCCTCAGGATAGCACCCCGGCCGGCTCGAATTCGTCCCCCATCCGGGTTAGAGTTTGCGCTTCCGGAACACCGCGAGGTTGCCCATGCGAGACTACCGCATCGCTCCGTCCATCCTGTCCGCCGACTTCGCCCGCCTGGGAGAGGAAGTCGACGCCGTGCTGGCCGCGGGAGCGGACATGGTGCATTTCGACGTCATGGACAATCACTACGTCCCCAACCTGACCATCGGCCCGATGGTCTGCGAGGCGCTGCGCAAGCATGGCGTCACTGCGGAGATCGACGTCCACCTGATGGTGAAGCCGGTGGACCGCATCATCCCCGATTTCGCCCGGGCCGGTGCCAGCTGGATTACCTTCCACCCGGAAGCCAGCGAGCATATCGACCGCAGCCTGCAACTAATCCGGGACGAAGGCTGCAGGGCAGGGCTTGTGTTCAACCCTGCCACGCCGTTGCTCCATCTGAAGCACGTCATGGACAAGGTGGACATGGTGCTGCTGATGTCGGTGAACCCGGGTTTCGGCGGTCAGTCGTTCATTCCGTCCACGCTGGACAAGCTGCGCGAGGCGCGCCGAATGATCGACGACAGCGGTCATGACATACGGCTGGAGGTGGACGGCGGCATCAAGGTGGAGAATATCCGCGAGGTGGCCGAAGCGGGGGCGGACACTTTCGTTGCCGGCTCGGCGATTTTCAGCCAACCGGATTATGCCGGGGTGATTGCTGCCATGCGTGAGGAATTGTCCAGTGCGCGGCGTTGATCAGAGTTGCCTCAGGTGCATTCTGTTCGATCTGGACGGCACCTTGATCGACAGCGCGCCGGATCTCGCCGATGCCGTCGACCGCATGCTGCAACAGCTCGGCCATGCCCCGGCCGGAGAGACGCAGGTGCGGCACTGGGTGGGCAATGGTGCCCAGCGGCTGGTGATGCGTGCCCTGACCGGTCGGATGGACGGCGATCCGGGCGAGGAACTGACCCGGCGTGCGCTGCAGTTGTTCCTCGACGGCTACCGCGGCCAGCTCAGCCTGCGCAGCCGGCTGTATCCCGGTGTGCGTGAGGGGCTGGACCGTTTGCTGGCGGACGGGTATCGTCTGGCCTGTGTCACCAACAAACCGGAAGCGCTCGCCAGGCCGTTGCTGGACGACCTGGGCCTCGGCCCGGCCTTTCCGGTGGTGGTGGGCGGCGATACCACCGTTGAGAAGAAGCCGTCGCCGCTACCGTTGCAGCATGCCATCGAGGCTCTGGGCGCCTTGCCGGCAGAGGCGCTGATGGTGGGGGATTCGAGGAACGACGTGGAGGCCGCCCGCAATGCCGGCATCCCCGTTGTCTGTGTGCCCTACGGTTACAATCACGGCGGCGATATCCGCCAGGCCGGACCGGACGCGGTGGTGAACGACCTGGTGGCGCTGCACGCCCTTTTGCGGCAGGCAGCCTGAACAGGCCAGAGATGAACTGAATCGGCGCCCGCCTTTGCCGGCAGCGCCCGAGGGGACAAGCAGGACAGCATGATCACCTTACCGTCAGTCAGGAACATGGACAGCAGCCACCCGCGATGGCGGGCCTGACATCTGTTGGGCTCGAGCGCGCCCCTACGCGCTCCCGAAACGCCATCCCATCGACTACTGACGGCTGAACACCATGAAAGAGGCAGTATTCCGCGACCTGGCAGACCAGGGTTACAACCGCATCCCCGTTATCCGCGAAATCCTGGCGGATCTCGACACGCCGCTCTCCACCTACATGAAACTGGCCGACGGCCCGTATTCCTTCCTGCTGGAATCCGTGCAAGGCGGCGAAAAATGGGGTCGCTACTCCATTATCGGCCTGCCGTGCCGCACGGTGTTGCGCATCCGCGACCACCGCATCAGCGTGACCGAGAACGGCAGCGAGGTGGAGAGCATCGAGGTCGAGGATCCGCTGCGCTGGGTGGAGGACTTCCATGCCCGCTACCAGGTGCCAACGCCGCCGGGGTATCCCGAACTGCCGCGTTTCATCGGCGGACTGGCCGGCTACTTCGGCTACGATACGGTCCGCTACATCGAGCCGCGGTTGAAGCGGCCGGAGCAGACCGACGACCTGCAGGTGCCGGATATCCTGCTGATGGTGGCGGACGAAGTGCTGGTTTTCGACAATCTGGGCGGCAGGCTCTACCTGGTGGTGCATGCCGATCCGGCGCAACCGGACGCGTTGAATGGTGCCCACCGCCGGCTGGAAGAACTGGTCCGGCGCCTGCGTGCGGCCAATACCGACTATCAGCCGTCCCATCGGCGCCGGGAGCTGACCCGGACCGATTTCACCAGCAACGTCAGCCAGCAGGGATTCGAGGATGTGGTGCGACGGATCAAGCAGTACATCATCGATGGTGACGCCATGCAGGTCGTGCCTTCCCAGCGCATGAGCTGCAGCTATCAGGCCGCGCCGCTGGATGCCTACCGGGCGCTGCGCGCAACCAACCCGTCGCCGTACATGTACTACCTGAACCTGGGGGATTTCCACGTGGCCGGCTCGTCGCCGGAGATCCTCGTGCGGGTGGACGATGGCGACGTGACGGTTCGCCCCTTGGCGGGTACCCGCAAGCGGGGAGCCACCGAGGCGGAGGACCAGGCCCTGGAGCAGGAACTGCTGGCCGACCCGAAAGAGATCGCCGAGCATCTGATGCTGATCGACCTGGGCCGCAACGATGTCGGCCGGGTAAGCCAGACGGGCACCGTGGAGGTGACCGAGCGTATGGCGGTGGAGCGCTATTCTCACGTCATGCACATCGTCTCCAACGTCACCGGCCGGCTGAAGCCGGAACTCACGCCCATGGACGTGTTGCGGGCCACCTTCCCGGCGGGCACCTTGAGCGGTGCCCCGAAGATCCGCGCCCTGGAGATCATCGACGAGATGGAGACCACCCGCCGCGGCATCTACTCCGGGGCCGTGGGTTACTGGTCCTGGTCCGGCAACATGGATACGGCCATTGCCATTCGAACGGCGGTGATCAAGGACGGTCAATTGCACATACAGGCCGGCGCCGGCGTGGTCTACGATTCCGTGCCGACCAGTGAATGGGAGGAAACGGTGAACAAGGGCCGGGCCGTGATCCGCGCGGCGGCCATGGCCGAGCGGGGGCTCGACTCCCTGGGCGAGGGGGACGCGTAGCATGCTGCTGATGATCGATAACTACGATTCGTTTACCTACAACCTGGTGCAGTACTTCGGCGAACTGGGGGCGGACGTCCGCGTCCACCGCAACGACGAGATCACGCTGGAGGACATCGAGCGCATGGCGCCGGAGCACCTGGTGATCTCGCCGGGCCCGTGTGCCCCGGACCAGGCCGGTATCTCGCTGGCGGCGGTCCGTCATTTCGCCGGCCGCATTCCGCTGCTCGGTGTCTGCCTGGGGCACCAGGCCATCGGCCAGGCCTTTGGCGGCCACGTGGTACATGCAGGTCGCGTGATGCACGGCAAGACCTCGCCGGTCCATCATCATGACCTGGGCGTATTCCAGGGCCTGCCGAACCCGATGACCGCCACCCGCTACCATTCCCTGGTGGTGGACAAGGACCGCCTGCCCGACTGCATGGAGATCACCGCCTGGACGCAGAACGACGACGGCTCCATGGAGGAGATCATGGGCCTGCGCCATCGGGAACTGGAGGTGGAAGGCGTGCAGTTCCATCCCGAGTCGATACTGACCCGGGAGGGCCACGATCTGCTGCGGAACTTCCTGCGCCGGCCGCCCGCCGGCAAGGCCGCCTGAACAAGCACCAACGACCATCGGCGCGGCGGGCCGCGCCATAGCGTGGGAGGAACGGGATGGACATGCAGGGCGCCATACGCGCTGTCACCGAACGCCAGGATCTGGGCCGGGAGGAGATGATCGGCGTCATGCGCGGCATCATGACCGGCGAGGCCACGCCGGCCCAGATCGGCGGTTTC
Source organism: Ectothiorhodospiraceae bacterium (assembly GCA_050485425.1). Classification (GTDB taxonomy): domain Bacteria; phylum Pseudomonadota; class Gammaproteobacteria; order Nitrococcales; family Aquisalimonadaceae; genus LSCE01. The sequence goes on from JBJHBJ010000007.1 coordinate 58,534, forward strand.
CTCATCGGCCTGCGCATGAAGGGCGAGACCGTGGAGGAAATCGCCGCCGCCGCCACGGTGATGCGCGAATTGGCCACCCGGGTCCATGTCCCCGAGCAGCATCTGGTGGACACGTGCGGTACCGGCGGCGACGCCAGCGGCACATTCAACATTTCCACCGCGTCGGCTTTCGTGGTCGCCGCCGCGGGCGGGCGGGTGGCCAAGCACGGCAACCGCTCCGTCTCCAGCAAGTCCGGCAGTGCCGACGTGCTGGAGACGGCGGGCGCACGGCTGGATCTCAGCCCGGAGCAGGTCGCCACCTGCGTGGAGGAAACCGGTGTCGGCTTCCTGTTCGCGCCGTTGTTCCACTCGGCCATGAAGCACGCCATCGGGCCGCGCAAGGAGATGGGTGTGCGCACCATCTTCAACCTGCTTGGCCCCCTGACCAACCCGGCCGGCGCGCCCAACCAGGTCATGGGCGTGTTCGGCGCGCAATGGGTGGCACCGCTGGCCAACGTGCTGGCAACCCTGGGCAGCCAGCGCGTACTGGTGGTGAATGCCGAGGACGGTCTCGACGAGATCAGCATCGCCAGTCCGACGCTGGTGGCTGAACTGCGCGACGGCGAGGTTACCGAGTATCGCGTGCAGCCGGAGGATTTCGGCCTGCGCCGCGCATCCCTGGAAACCATCCGGGTGCAGAGCGCGGACCAGAGCCTGGCGCTGATTCGCGCCGCGTTCAACGGCGAGGAAGGGCCGGTGGCGGATGTCATTGCGCTCAACGCCGGTGCCGCGGTCTACGTTGCCGGGCTGGCGCCCACGCTGGCAGACGGCGTGGACCGGGCCCGGCAGTTGCTGGCCGACGGTTCAGTGCAGCGAAAACTGGAACAGTTCCTGCGTTTCACGCAGTCGCTATGAGGGCTGGCTCATGACTGACACCCCGGACGTACTGAAGAAGATCCTGGCGCGCAAGGCGGAGGAAGTGGCCGAACGCAGCCAGGGTCTGGACATGCAGACCCTCCGCAAGGAGGCGCTGGCGGCCGATCCGCCCCGGGGTTTCCGCCAGGCCCTGGTGCGGGCGCTGGATGCGGGGCGCCGGGGGGTCATCGCGGAGGTGAAGAAAGCCTCGCCCAGCAAGGGTGTGCTGCGCAAGGATTTCGACCCGGAAGCCATCGCCGCCAGCTACGCTCGCGGAGGTGCCGCCTGCCTGTCGGTACTGACCGACGAGGATTTCTTCCAGGGCCACGACCTGAACCTGCGGCTTGCCCGGGGTGCCTGCAGTCTGCCCGTGCTGCGCAAGGATTTCCTGATCGACGCCTACCAGGTCTGGGAGTCACGCATGCTGGGTGCGGACTGCGTGCTGCTGATCGTCTCCGCTCTGAGCGATGACCGCATGGAGGAGTTATACACGCTGGCACGCAAGCTGGGGATGGACGTGCTGATCGAGGTGCACGACGAGCGTGAGCTGGAGCGGGCACTGGCCCTGGAGCCGGACATGCTGGGCATCAACAACCGGAATCTGCACAGCTTCGAGACCGACATCGAGACCACGCTGCGCCTGAAAAAGCGGGTTCCGGATTCCGTGCTGCTGGTTACCGAGAGCGGCATCGGCACACGGGAGGACGTGGAGTACATGGAGCAGCATGACGTGCACTGCTTCCTGGTGGGCGAGAGCTTCATGCGAGCGACGGACCCGGGCGAGAAGCTGAAAGAACTGTTCGGCTAGCCCGCATATCCCGCCGGTCCGCGCGCATGCGTGCCATTGCCGGCCCCGGCGGGAGCCGAGGCGGCTCAAGGATGGGGTCGTGTCCGTCAGCGGGTATTGAAGATCACCATGGTCTTGCCCGAGACCGAGATGAGCTCGCGCTCCTCCAGATCCTTCAGTACCCGTCCGACCATCTCCCGCGAGCAGCCGACGATGCGTCCCAGTTCCTGGCGGGTGATACGGATCTGCATGCCGTCCGGATGGGTCATCGCGTCCGGCTCCTTGCACAGGTCGAGCAGTGTGCGGGCGACGCGGCCGGTCACGTCCAGGAACGCCAGGTCGCCGACCTTGCGGCTGGTACGGCGCAGGCGCTCGGCCATCTGGCTCGCCAGGAACAACATGATCTCCGGATCCTCCCGGGCCACCTGGTGAAAGCGACTGTAGCTGATCTCGGCGATTTCGCACGGAGTGCGGGTGCGTACCCAGGCGCTACGGGTGCTGTTCTGGCTGAACAGCCCCAGCTCCCCGAAGAAGTCGCCGGCGTTCAGGTAGGCGAGGACGATCTCGTGCCCGTTCTCGTCCTCGATGATGACGCTGACCGAGCCCTCGGTGATGTAGTAGAGCGCATCCGGTTCGTCTCCGGCGTAGATGATGCCGGTCTTCGCCGGGTAGCGCCGTCGATGGCAGTGTCTCAGCAGATTGTCGATGGACCAGTTGCGGTTGTTCGCGCGTTCCATTGTTGTTATTGCCATGCTCACACCTTGTGACCGTTGTAGGCTTCGGAAACACTGACCAGCGTGTCGTCGCGCAGCGAACCGGTTCAGAATGGCGATCAGTGCTGTTCCCGGGCTCTCTGCCTCCACCGCCCCCCGCCGCGCTGACTTCAAGAGAAAGACCGAATAGTTCGGTACTTCCTTGATTGCTCCGCTATTCATAGTAAACCAGTTGTAGCTCCGTTGAGCCACCCCGGTATGACATTTCATCGTGATGCGTTCATGGAAGGTGTCCGCGCAGCACCGCCGGGAAGCCGTGACAATGCGCTGCAAAAGGCTGGTAAGCCATGGTGTGAATACCGGTGCGCTTCCCTATATAATGCGCCCTCGAAAGGGAGGCGGCGGGCCTCCCGGAAGAAGGGGTCTCCACTGCTGCCGTCATGCACCAGTCGAGATCCTTTCTTGCTTTATTGCCGAATCCCGGCTCGGCCGGCTGAACGGAGATGCAGATGCGGGCAACGGTGAAATGGGCCGGCGAGGCCACCTTCGAGGGAACCCCGGGCAGCGGCCACACGGTGGTGATGGACGGTCCGCCGGACATGGGGGGTCGCGACCTGGGCGTGCGGCCCATGGAGATGCTGCTGCTGGGCCTGGGAGGTTGCACGGCGTTCGACGTGGTCTACATTCTGCAACGCGGCCGTCACGACGTGACCGACTGCGAGGTGGAACTGGAGGCGGAACGCGCGGAAAAGCCGCCCAAGGTATTCACGCGCATCCATCTGCACTACAAGGTGAAGGGCAAGGGGCTGTCCGAGCAGGCCGTCGAGCGCGCGGTCAGGCTGTCGGCCGAGAAGTACTGTTCCGCGTCGATCATGCTGGGCAAGGCTGCGGAACTCAGCCACGACTTTGAAGTCGTTAGCGACTGACGAACAGTAAGGCGCCACGCGGCGACCCGCTTCCGGGGTGGTCGCGTGTCATCAGTGTGGAACGGGCCGCGGCAGTGGCCACCGTCGAACTCCGGAGGGCGGGCAGTTGGTGCAACAGACGGACAAATTGCGGCTTCACGGTTTCAACAACCTGACCAAGTCGTTGAGCTTCAACATCTATGATGTCTGTTATGCGCGAAACGCGGAGCAACGGCATGCCTACATCGACTACATTGATGAGGTCTACAACGCCGAGCGCCTCACGCAGATCCTGACGCAGGTGGCCAATATCATTGGCGCGAACATCCTGAACATCGCGCGCCAGGATTACGACCCGCAGGGCGCCAGCGTGACCATCCTCATCGCCGAGGAGGAACTGGTCGACGAATCCCAGGTTGGCGGTGCCGCTCCCGGACCGTTGCCGGACACCGTGCTGGCGCATCTGGACAAAAGCCACATCACCGTGCACACCTATCCGGAAACGCACCCGGACCATGGTGTCAGCACCTTTCGCGCGGACATCGACGTCTCCACCTGCGGCGTGATCTCACCGCTGAAGGCGCTGAACTTCCTGATCCACTCCTTCGACTCGGACATCGTCACCATGGATTACCGCGTCCGCGGATTCACCAGGGACGTGGAGGGGCACAAGCATTTCATTGATCACGAGATCAATTCGATCCAGAACTACCTCTCCGAGGACACCAAGGAGCGGTACCACATGATCGACGTGAATGTGTTCCAGGAGCACATGTTCCACACCAAGATGCTGCTGCGGGAGCCGAAGCTGCGGAACTACCTGTTCGGGGAGTCCGCCGAGGATTTCTCCGAGGAGGACAAGGACCGCATCCGGCGGCAGTTGCGCCGGGAAATGGCGGAGATCTTCTACGGCCGCAACCTGCGCCCGGGCCAGGAGGTCGCACTGGGTCTGGATTTCCAGTAATCCGAAGCCCGGTCACACCCAGCGGGTGGTGCCGGTCATCACCTTGCTGCCCATGGCCATCATCAGCCGGACCGGCGTCGGCAACGGCGCCGCCCCCTGGGCTTCCGCCGTGCCCGCGTGGCGTGCCTCGTCATCGCGCATCTGCGCGACGATGGCGCGGCTGACGGCATCGGCTTCCGGCAGTCTGTCCAGATGCCTCTCCAGATGGCGTACCACCTGGTGCTCGGTCTCGGCCAGGAATCCCAGGCTCCAACGGTCGCCGGCCAGACCGGCGGCGGTGCCCAGCCCCAGCGCGCCCAGGTAGAACAGGGGATCAAGCCGGCTGGTGTGGCTGTCCAGCTGCTCCAGCCGATCACGGCACCAGGCCAGATGGTCGTTCTCCTCGTCCGCCGCTTCCTGCATGGTATCGCGTACCCCGGCATCGCGTGCGGTGATGGCCTGCCCCTGGTACAGCGCCTGCGCGCACACCTCGCCGCAATGGTTGACCCGCATCAGCCGGGCGGACTCGCGCCGCTGCTCCTCGCTCAGTTCACCTTCAGCCACGCCAGCGGCCGGATGCGGCCGCCCGGTCTGGGGCGGCCGGCCGAAGAGGCTGCGCAGCCCCCGGTCGAACTCCATCAGCACACGGTCGGTCAGACTGTAGTTCCGTAACATGATGCGTGCTCCGCTGCTTGTTCAGTTGCCCTGAGGCAGGGCAGTACGTTCGAAGAGCCCAGTCAATGCTACTATCGTGCCCACCAACCGGCCAGAGCGAGGTCAGAGTGCATGTCTTACTACCGCCATCATGTGTTTTTCTGCACCAATCAGCGCGAGGATGGCCGCGAATGCTGTGCCAACTGCGGGGCGGGGGACGCCAGAGCCTACGTAAAGGACCGCGTCAAGGCGCTGGGCATCGCCGGCAAGGGGGGGGTCCGCATCAACAACGCCGGCTGCCTGGATCGCTGCAGCGAGGGGCCGGTGATTGTCGTCTACCCCGAAGAGACCTGGTACACCTACGTTGACCGCGAAGACCTGGACGAGATCATCGAACAACACCTGGTCGAGGGCCGGCCGGTGGACAGGCTGAAACTGGAGTCGTAGGGTCTGGCAGGGGTGTCCTGTTGTTGCGCATTGCAGTGCACAAAAATACTTGACTATTGCGGTGCAGCATACGATACTGAAGCTGTCAACGCGGTCTCCTCCCCCGTTGACGCTACTCCTCCATCCTCCTTATTGGTGGATTTCTGGCGCGGTCTCCCTCCAATGACCGCGCCTTTTTTATGGATCGCCGCCTACCCCTCCAGAGCCGGGCCGCGCAGGCGTTTGCAGACCCTTGAACGCCTGAAACCTTTCGGGTACTATTCCGGCCCTTCTTACTGGGAACGACGACTCTCGGAGAGAGTTAATAATGAAGACGTTCAGCGCCAAAGCCGCAGAAGTGGAGCGAGACTGGTTTCTGGTCGATGCCGACGGCAAGACCCTGGGCCGGCTGGCCAGCGAAATTGCTCTCCGCCTGCGTGGCAAGCACAAAGCAGAATACACGCCGCACGTGGATACGGGCGACTACATTGTGGTGGTCAACGCGGAGAAGATCCGCGTGACCGGCCGCAAGGCAACCGACAAGATGTACTATCGGCACACCGGCTACATCGGTAACATGAAGAGCGCGAGCTTCACCAAGCTGATTGAGGAAAAGCCTCAGCAGGTGCTGGAACTGGCGGTCAAGGGCATGCTGCCGAAGAACCGTCTGGGCCGGGCCATGTTCAAGAAGCTGAAGGTGTATGCCGGTTCCGAGCATCGCCACTCGGCCCAGCAGCCCACGCCGCTGGACATCTAGCGCCAGATCAGGATTACGGTAACGACTATGGCAGAGCAGCAGTATTACGGTACCGGTCGCCGCAAGACCTCCACCGCCCGCGTGTTCATCCGCGCCGGCAGCGGCAACATCAACGTCAACGGTCGTCCGCTGGACGAATACTTTGGCCGCGAAACCTCCCGCATGGTGGTGCGTCAGCCGCTGGAGCTGGTGGAATCGGTGGACAAGTTCGACATCAACGTCAACGTGTCCGGCGGCGGTGCCAGTGGCCAGGCCGGTGCCATCCGTCACGGCATCACCCGTGCGCTGATGCAGTATGACGAAGAGCTGCGCGGCTCCCTGCGCAAGGCCGGTTTCGTGACCCGCGACGCCCGCATGGTCGAGCGCAAGAAGGTCGGTCTGCACAAGGCGCGCCGGGCCACCCAGTTCAGCAAGCGCTAAAAGGCGCTGCCGCTTATTGGGGGATCGTCTAGCGGTAGGACTACGGACTCTGACTCCGTCAACCCAGGTTCGAATCCTGGTCCCCCAGCCAACAAAAAACCCCGCCACGGGCGGGGTTTTTTATTGCTCGGATCCCGGGAGTCCTCGGTGGTGGATCGAGCAAGTGGGGGCTTCGATCCGGCTGTGAGGGGTTTTCTCGCTGCGGACGCGCCGTGAACCCCTGCAGCGCTATGCATTCCATGCAACGCTTGCAGGACCAGGGCTGGCCATCCGTGGCCAGCCCGTTCGGCCGGGGAAAGCAGTGCTTTCCCTTGGTCGGCCTCACCCCTGGGGGCTTGTCGGCCGGGTCCCTCCGGCCGACAGTCCGCAGCGAGAAAACCCCTCACAGCCTCGGTGCGGTTGCCTCGACGGGAGTGCCGAAGCCACCGAAGGGAGGTGCTGGAGCGGAGAGACGGTTTCAGACTGTCGGCAGCAAGGATGCTGCCGTCAAGCCCCCATGGATGGGTTCACGGCGTGTCTGAAACCGTCTCTCCGCTCCAGCACCGGATCGAGGTTACTATTACTTGCGGAACAGCCAGAACAACACCGTGAGCACGATGCTGACGATGATCGAGGTCATGATGGGAAAGTAGAAGGTAAAGCCATCCCGGCGAACCATGATGTCCCCCGGCAGCCGACCCAGTCCCATCCGGGACAGCCAGGGCCAGAGCAGCCCCGCGGCCAGTATGACCAGGCCGATGATAATCAGCGTGCGTTGCATCGCGTCTCGCGCCTCCGCTCAACTCCTCTTCAGTGTCTTCACCCCATCCTTCGCCCCCAGCAACAGCACGTCTGCCGGACGCATCGCGAACAGGCCGTTGGTCACCACCCCGGCAATATTGTTAATCGCCTGCTCCAGCTTGATCGGTTCATTGATGGTCAGGTCGCGGACGTCCAGGATCACGTTCCCGTTGTCCGTCCTCACGCCCTCGCGGTAGACCGGCGTGCCGCCCAGTTTGACCAGCTGGCGCGCGACATAGCTCCGCGCCATCGGAATGACCTCCACCGGCAGCGGGAAGCGGCCCAGCGCCTTCACCAGCTTGCTGTCGTCGGCAATGCAGACAAAGGTGCGGCTGGCCGCCGCGACGATCTTCTCGCGGGTCAGCGCCGCGCCCCCGCCCTTGATCAGTTCAAGGTGGTGGTTGGCCTCGTCGGCACCGTCCACATAGACGGCGATCTCGCTGACCTCGTTCAGCGAAAGCACGGGAATGCCCGCTTCCTTCAGCAGCGCCGTCGACGCCTCGGAACTGGAGACCGCCCCCGGGATCTCGCCACGGATGGAGGCCAGGGCCCGGATGAAATGGTTTACCGTCGACCCGGTGCCCACACCGAGGATCTCGCCGCGGGGCACGTGCGCCAGGGCGGCCTCGGCCACCGCCTTCTTCAAAGCGTCTGCGGACATAGGGGCGCTCCTGCATCGAATGTGTCTGCAATGATACGAGCCGCTGGTGCGGACGCAAGGGCCAGGAGCCAGGGCACTACACGGACTCACCTGGCCTGCCGCGCGGGGCACGCTTTCAAACGGCGGGGATAGCCCATACACTGAGGCGCTCCCCGCGGCCGCCGGCACCGGCAGGTGCCGGCCAGGGCACGCCGCGCAACGATCAACAGGCATGGCAAAGGCAGTATGACCCGACCGTATCTGGAACGCATACTCACGGCCCGCGTCTATGACGTGGCCGAGCACACCCCGCTGGATCCGGCGCCGAATCTCTCCGCGCGCCTGGGCAACCAGGTGCTGATGAAGCGCGAGGACCTGCAGCCGGTGTTCTCGTTCAAGCTTCGCGGCGCCTACAACAAGATTGCCAAACTGTCGCAGGAAGCGCGCAGCCGCGGCGTCATCTGCGCGTCCGCCGGCAACCATGCCCAGGGCGTGGCCCTGGCCTCGAAGAAACTCGGCATCAAGGCCATCATCGTCATGCCGCGAACCACCCCGGCCATCAAGGTGGAAGCCGTCCGTCGTTTCGGCGGCCGCGTGGTGCTCCACGGTGACAGCTACGACGATGCGTCCGCACACGCGGTGAAGCTGATGGAGGAAAGGGGGCTGAGCTGGATTCCGCCCTATGACGATCCTGACATCATCGCCGGCCAGGGAACCGTGGGCATGGAGATCCTGCACCAGCATCCGGAACAGTTGCACGCGATCTTCGTGCCGGTGGGCGGTGGCGGGCTGGCGGCCGGCGTGTCCGTCTACGTCAAGCACCTGCGGCCGGATATCCGCGTCATCGGTGTCGAGCCGGAGGACGCTCCCACGCTGCACCAGGCCATGGCCAAGGGACGGCGGGTCACGCTCGAACAGGTTGGCCTGTTCGCCGACGGCGTGGCCGTGCGGCAGGTCGGCAAGGAAACGTTCCGGGTGGCACGGCAGCACATCGACGAGGTGGTGCTGGTCAGTACCGACGAGATCTGTGCCGCCATCAAGGACATCTTCGACGACACGCGCTCGGTCATGGAGCCGGCCGGCGCGCTGGCTGTGGCGGGTCTGAAGAAATACGTCGAACGGGAACGGCTGAAGGACAAGCGGCTGGTGGCCATCAACAGTGGCGCCAACATGAATTTCAGCCGCCTGGGGCATGTTTCCGAACGTGCCGAGGTTGGCGAGCATCGCGAGGCCGTGCTGGCCGTCACCATTCCGGAGCGGCCGGGCAGTTTCCGCCAGTTCTGCCAGACCATCGGTCATCGCGGCATTACCGAATTCAATTACCGTTTCTCCGACCCGGACGAGGCCCACGTGTTTGCCGGCGTGCAGCTCAGCAACGGCCTGGAGGAGCGTGATACGCTGATCGGTGATTTGCGCCAGGCCGGCTATCCGGTGCTGGACCTGACCGAGAACGAGATGGCCAAGGTGCACGTACGGCATATGGTCGGCGGTCGTGCACGGCTGGTGGAGGATGAAGTGCTCTACCGCTTCGAGTTCCCGGAGCGTCCGGGCGCGCTGTTGAATTTCCTCACCCGGCTGGGCAAGCGCTTCAACATCAGCCTGTTCCATTACCGCAATCACGGCGCCGCCTACGGGCGCGTGCTGGTCGGGGTGCAGGTCCCACCGGGCCAGCGCGCGAAGTTCGACGAATTCCTCGCCAAGCTGGATTATCGCTACTACGAGGAAACGGCGAACCCTGCCTATCGCCTGTTCCTGAGCTGAGGGCGGGCGCGGCCCGGCGGATAACAGGCCGGGCCGCCGCCCGCGCGTCAGCGTTTTCTGGCCTGCAGCAGGGCCTGGGCCAGCGCACCCTGGGCATCCGACTGCTTTCGCTTGTCATCGCGTTGCCGGCCGCTGTTCCGCCTGCCGGAGGCATCGCGACGCCGGGGCTGGTCCTCGCCCCTGGCTGCTTCGCCGTCGCCCGGCAGAGGGTCCTGCAGGCGCATGCTGAGCGCGATGCGCTGCCGGCGCAGATCCACGTCCATCACCTTGACCTTGACCACGTCACCGGAACGCGAGACTTCCCGCGGATCCTTGACGAACTTGTCGGACATGGCCGAGATATGCACCAGTCCGTCCTGATGGACACCGACGTCGACGAAGGCGCCGAAGTTGGTGACATTGGTGACCACGCCCTCCAGGATCATGCCGGGCCTGAGATCGGCGACCTTCTCCACCCCGTCCTTGAACGTCGCGGTTCGGAACTCCGGGCGCGGGTCGCGGCCGGGTTTTTCCAGTTCCGAGAGAATGTCCCGCACCGTGGGTTCGCCAAAGCCGTCGTCGGTGTAGTCGGCGGCGTTCAGCGCCCGCAGGAAGGACTGGTCGCCGATGACCTGCTGCAACTGGCGCCCATTCTGCCGGAGAATCCGTTCCACCAGCGGATAGGCCTCCGGGTGGACTGCCGACGCATCCAGCGGCTGGTCGCCATTGCGGATGCGCAGGAACCCGGCAGCCTGCTCGAAGGTCTTTTCCCCCAGCCGGGGGACCTTCTTCAGCGCGTTGCGGCTGCGGAAGGCGCCGTGCGCGTTGCGATAGGCCACGACGTTCTCGGCCAGCGCCGCGCTCAGCCCCGATACACGGGCCAGCAACGCCGCCGAGGCGGTGTTCAGGTCCACGCCCACCGCGTTCACGCAATCCTCCACCACAGCCTCCAGACTGCGGGCCAGTTGCACCTGGCTGACGTCGTGCTGATACTGGCCGACCCCGATGGATTTGGGATCGATCTTCACCAGTTCGGCCAGCGGGTCCTGCAGCCGGCGGGCGATGGAGACCGCGCCGCGCAGGGAGACGTCCAGGTCGGGGAACTCGGCGGCCGCCAGTTCCGATGCGGAATAGACCGAGGCACCGGCCTCGGAGACCATCACCGGCGTGAGTTTCAACTGCGGGTGCTGTTGTACCAGTTCCTTCACTAGACGTTCCATCTCGCGGCTGCCGGTGCCGTTGCCGATGGCGATCAGCTCGACGCCATGGCGGGCGGACAGCGCTGCCAGTTCGGCGACGGTCTCCTGCCAGGCATTGCGCGGGGGCAGCGGATAGACGGTGGCGGTTTCCAGCAGCTTGCCGGTGCCGTCCACCACGGCCACCTTGCAGCCGGTGCGGATGCCCGGGTCCAGGCCGAGCACACAGCGATCGCCGGCCGGGGCAGCCAGCAGCAGATCGTGCAGATTGCGGGCGAAGACCTGGATGGCCTCGGTCTCCGCACTTTCGCGCAACTGGGCGAGCAGGTCGGTTTCCAGTCGCGTGAAGATCTTGATTCGCCAGGCGAAGCGCACCAGGGCTGCCAGCCAGTCGTCCGCCGGGCGGCCCTGGTGGATGATGCCGAAGCGTGCTGCTACCTGCTGTTCGCAGGGGCCGGGCGAGCGGGCATCATCGCCGTCCACCACCAGGGTCAGGCGCAGCACCCGCTCCTTGCGCCCGCGGAACAGCGCCAGTGCGCGGTGCGAGGGGATGGCCTTGAGCGGTTCCTGATAGCTGAAATAGTCGGAGAACTTGGCGCCGTTCTCGGCCATGCCGTCGGCCACCTCCGAGTGCAACACGCCGTGGTGCCAGGCGTACTTCCGCAGCCGGCCGACCAGTTCCGGGTCCTCCGCGAATTCCTCGGCAAGCAGATGTTTGGCGCCCTCCAGCGCTGCGGCGGCATCGTGGATGTCCGCCTCGGCGTTGAGATACTGGCCGGCGAGCGTCTCGGGGTCGTTCCGCGGGTCCTCCAGCAACTGGCGCGCCAGGGGCTCGAGACCTGCCTCCCGGGCGATCTGTCCCCGTGTACGGCGCTTTTTGCGGTACGGCAGATAGAGGTCTTCCAGGCGCTGTTTGGTCTCCGCCGCCAGAATCGACTGGCGCAGCTCCGGCGTCAGCTTGTCCTGTTCCTGGATGGACGCAAGGACGGTCTGTCGACGCTCGTCCAGTTCCCGGATATAGCCGAGGCGTTCCTCCAGCTGCCGCAATTGGCTGTCGTCCAGACCCTGGGTGGCTTCCTTGCGGTAGCGGGCGATAAAGGGCACCGTCGCCCCGCCGTCCAACAGTTCGACGGCTGCGGCGGCCTGGCGGGGGTGAATCTGAAGCTCGGTGGAAAGACGCTGGATCAGTTGCTCGGACATCGCTTGCTTCGCTCGGGAAAAGCGCAAACGGTATACCGACGAAGGCGGTTTTGCCAGCCCAGGGTAACGGCCCGGGGAGGTGCATGGATGCGTCTGTGCCGGGTCACCGGTGGAGCATCACGCCGACGCCGAAGCGGACCCGTGGCTCGTCCCGGCGGGCGTGCTGCTGTTCCGGCCACAGGTGGATATCGTCCGCGTTGATGACGGGGTACCGGTAATCGGCTTCGCCCACCCGGCCGGTATGGGCTTCGCGCAGCGGGCCGGTCACGGTGATCAGCCGGTCGCTGGCGTAGTCGGCCGGTTCCAGGTAGCCGGGGTAGTAGACCAGGAAACGGCCCTGCGAGCTTCTGCCGGTATCCGGCTGCTGGTTGCGCTGCAGCGGGTAGGCGAGAACCTCGAGCTGGGTGGCATCCTCCAGCGGCTGAGCCTGGATGATGCGTCCGCCCCAGACGACAACTTCCCCGGCACCGCCGTCCGCGGCCTGCGCAGCGGCACGCGGCTGCAGTTCGGTGTTGATATGGTCGCCGGAGTAACCGGGGCCGGTTGCACAAGCTGCAAGAAACAGCGGGGCGACCAACATCGCCATCAAACGGTACGTCATCAACGAATCCCTCCGATTGGCCTACCAGCGCCGGTGGTGGCGCCAGTAGGGATGCCAGGGGTCATACCACCAGGGGCGCATCCAGGGGTCGTCCCAGTACGGATCGTAGTGCCGGACTGCCGGGTCCGGCAGTGGCTCCCACAGGTGGAGGCCACTGGCACGAACGACAGGATAAGGGTAGTCGTATTCGCCGACCTGCCCGGTTTCAATGCCGCCCAGCCGGCCAGTGACCGTGATTGCCCGGCCGCTCTTGTAGATTTCCGGGTCCAGGAAGTCCGGCGTCACCAGCAGGAACCGGCCCGGGCTGACGCCGCTTTCATTCGGGCGGCTGTCCCTGCGCAAGGGCCGCGCGACGATTTCCACGATGCTGCGATCCCGGGCGTTCTCCACGCCGACGATGGTTCCGCCCCAGCGGACGGTCTCGTCGCGATGTCGCTCGGGATTCTGCTGGGCTTGCGCGAACTCCGGTGCCGGGTCGGAGACGGGCTGATCCACGGCTTGCGGGACGCCCGCGCAACCGGCCATGAACAAGGCGACAAACAGCAATGGTGTCAGGCGCATGGATCGGCACGCAGTTTCGTCTGGTTCCCACATTGACCGCGGATTGCCCGTGGCGTTCCCTGCAGAAGCCATGCTGCCCGGGTTGTGCCGCCGGGTGCCTGGTTGGCTCCTGCCGGGTGTGCTTGCTCAGTCCCGGTCCAGTAGCGCCAGTTGTGTCTCGGTGGCGCGCTCCAGTTGGGCCAGCAGGCTGGAGGTGCTGGCCTTGAAGTCGGCCAGGTGCTCCTCCGGTACCGGATCGCCGTTTGGCAGATTGACGCGCATGGGATCGTAGTGGGCGCCGTTGATCATGAACTCGTAGTGCAGGTGGGGGCCCGTGGCCAGGCCGGACCGGCCCACGTAGCCGATGACCTGGCCCTGTTCCACGCGGGCGCCCTCCCGGATGCCCTCGCCGTAGCGGGACAGGTGGGCATACAGCGTCCGGTACTGATTGCTGTGCTGAATGACCACGGTGTGGCCGTAACCGCCGTGACGGCTGGCGCGGATCACCCGGCCGCTGCCGGTGGCCAGGATCGGCGTACCGGTGGGGGCAGCGAAATCCGTACCGAGATGCGGGCGCGTGACGCCCAGCACCGGATGCTTGCGGTTGCGGTTGAAGCCGGAGCTGACGCGGGCGTTCTGTACCGGGCGGCGGATGAAGGCCTTGCGCAGGTTCTCGCCATCGGGCGTGTAGTATCCGTTGCTGCCGTCCGGAAGCTCGTAATGGAGTGCCTTGTGCCTGTTGCCGCGGTTGATGAACTTCGCTGCCACGATGCGGCCGTCCCGGACCTGCTCTCCGTTGAGGAACTCCGCCTCGTAGACCACGGAGAACATGTCGCCGGTGCGTACATCCCGGTTGAAATCGAGTTGCCACTCGAAAATGCTCATCAACTGCATGATCTGGCGATTGGACAGGCCGGCCTGGCGACCTGCCAGGTACAGCGAACGATCGATTTCCCCCACGGCGTGAAGCCGGCGGGTTTCCAGCGTCTCTTCCTCGACATTCACCGCGAAGCTGTCGCCGTCGCGGGCGATATGCAGGGCGCGGGTACGGCTCAGCGGATAACGGAGTTCTTCCAGCCCGTCGCCATCCGCGGTGAGCCGGAAGTAGAGCTCGTTGCCGGGATGGATGCGGGTCAGTGTCTTGGCCTGTTCGTCGGAGTTGATCACCCGGTGCAGTTCGGCGGCACTGAGCCCGATGCGGCTGAATATCCGGGCCAGGCTGTCGCCGGACTGGACTTCCACCTTCTCGAATTCCGCGAACGGGTCGGGGGGCTCCGGCATGCTGGCTTCCATTGCCGTGATGCGCTCGCTGAGCGATTCGCCGGGATGGAACGGAATGAAGGGTTCCATCAGCGGCGAGGGCTCCCAGCGGCCGACCGGTGCGCCGGGCCTGCTGGCGACGGCCACAGGCGCCGGCCGCGCGTCGCCGCCGCGCGTCGGCTTGCTGTCGTTGCCGCTACCGGAGGAGTGCTCGGCGGCCGGTTCGCGTTCCGCGGGGGTGCCGGCGATCTCGTCGACCGCGTTGCCGCCGGTCATGGCGAGGGCCAGGAGACCCGACACGCCGACCACAGCGGCCAGGAGGGCCGGGCGGCGTCGCAGCCTGATGAACCAGCTGGCAGCGGGGGGGCGGTTGGCCGGTCGCGCCTTGAAATCCAAGTCTGTCAGTCTGGATTGTCGCAAAACGGAATCCTCAGAGGATAGTTGTTCTGGCTTGTTCGTTCGCCTGGTGCCCGGGTGAAACCGGTTCCGCTGCCGGTTCGTGCAACACAGTATCTCAGCCGACTTCAGGTCTCAAGTAGAAATGGCCTATAAACCACTGGAGTTGTTGGTTTTTGACAACACTTTTGCTGGTGGCAACGATGGCGGACCCGGTTTCAATCCAGGCCCCGCAGTTCCTGCTGATCCAGCGCCTCCAGTTCATTGCTGCGGATCATCTGCCGGATCTCCTCGACGTAGGCCTGTCCGCGCTCGGAGTATCGCCCCAGTCCCTCCGCCATTTCCAGGCCGCGTAGCGGTTGTCCGGCGGCGCGGCGCTGCTCGCGCATGCGGCGCAGATCGCTGTAGGCATCGCCGACGTTCAGCGTGTACACATAATTGCGCACCGAGGTTTCCAGGTCCGGGAACACGCGCACAAAATGCGTAGCTCCCTCCGGGCGTCGCTCCGGCAGGAGCCCCTGATCCTCGTTCCAGGTCCAGACCCCGAACAGGTTGTTCGCCTCCCTGGTGAAGCGGGAGGTGCCCCAGCCGCTTTCCTTGGCCGCCTGGGCCAGCGCCATGTCCACCGGCACGGCGTCCACGCGGCGAAGCAGCGCGGCGCGGAAGTCCGGGTCGTTCGGGTCGCCCTCCAGACGATAGCGCTCGCCCAGCGCCTGAACCCGGCGCCAGCGGGGGCTGTCGGGCGGCAGCTCGCCCTGCTCGAACCAGGCACGGAGGGTCCGGTTCTTCTGCCGCAGGCGCGCGTTCTCCGCCAGCAACATGGGCAACAGGCTGCGGAAGAACAGCGCCTTGCGCTCGTCAACGTCCAGAGTGTCCATGTCCGCGGGGAAACGGGTGATGGAGACAACCGGTACCCCGCCGCTGGGGGGCCAGGGGTAGTTCAGTTCCTCGAACCGCTCGGCCACGACCGCCGCGGAATCCCCCGGCAGGGGCTGCAGCCTCAGCGGGGTGCCCAGACCCAGACCGCTACCGTTCCGGGCATCAAGCTGGCTGACCACGTTCCAGCCGGACATCAGTCCGAGCGCCAGCAGCAGCACTGCCGCAGACAACAGCAGGACGCGGTGGTCGGTGAGTCGCAAGCCCGAGGTCGGTGTTTCGTGCATTGGCAGGAGTCTCTGTTCGCCATGGAGCCACGCTCCGGCGACCTATTCCAGGGAAAGAATGAAGTCCCAGTGTTCCTTGCTGACCGGCATTACCGACAGGCGGTTGCCCTTCCGGATCAGCGGCATGCCTTCCAGCTCCGGCCTCTCCTTCAGCTCGCTCAGGGTGATGGTGCGTCCGAGTTTGCGGCGGAACGCCACATCCACCATGAACCAGCGTGGCTTGTCGGGGTCGCTTTTCGGATCGTAATGCGGGTCTTCCGGATCGAAGGCGGTGTGGTCAGGGTAGCCTTCCCGAACCACTTCCGCGATGCCGACGATACCCGGGGGGTGCGTATTGGAATGATAGAAGAACACCTGGTCGCCGACCTTCATGTCGTCCCGCATCATGTTGCGCGCCTGGTAATTGCGTACACCATCCCAGGGCTCGGTCTGGTTGGGGCGGTTGGCCAGGTCGTCAATGCCGAAGACATCCGGTTCGGACTTCATCAGCCAGTAATTCATGGACACGTACTCTGCGTTACGGCGGCGCGCCAAGGATAACCTGTCAGGCGCCTGAAGTGCATGCTTTCCCGGATCGTCGGGGGAGGATGAGGGTGCCGTCGGTGAGGATGGCGGAGAGTGGAACGTCCCAGGGCTGTTCCGGCAGCGCGTCCGCTTGCTGGAGCTGATGCGCCAGCCCGGCCAGCCGGGGTTTCTGCCATCGGGGGTGGCGCTGCAACGGGGCCAGGCTGCGGTCGTAATAGCCGCCGCCCATCCCCAGGCGGTTACCCAGGTCGTCGAATGCCACCAGCGGCGTCAGGATCAGGTCCAGCCGCCTGAGGGAAACGGGTTGCAATCGCCCCGCCGGCTCCGGTATGCCGTAGCGATTGGGTACCATCGGCTGTCGCGGCCGGTACCGGACAAACCAGAGGGCGGGCGGGCTGAAAGGACGCAGCACGGGAAGGTAGACCCGTTTCCCCAACCGCCAGGCTGTCCGGACCAGCGGGCCGGGGTCGATCTCGCCGTCGTTCGGCAGATAGGCCGCAATGTGCGAGGCCCGCAGGAACGCATCCCAGGTGCAGGCGAGCAGCGCCAGCCGCTCCGCGGCTGCCTGCTGTTGTCTTGCGGTCAGCGCTCTGCGGCGTGCCCGAAAATGCTGGCGTAGCTGTTGGCGTGAAATCATCCGGCGGCGGGCTGTCGAGGCGGTCCACCCGCCTCGGATTAAGGAAATCAAGGACATCCCCCGCCTGCGCCGTGCGGGTCTCGCCCCTTGAACCCTTTGGTTCAGGTGGGGAGGACGAGTGACACCTTAGGCTTTCCGTACAGCGACGGACATGCGCACCGGCAGTCACCACGCCATTTCCCCTGGCGAATTAATTGAGGGTCAAGGATTGCAATGCCCGCTCTCGAACGCCGCAGGGGATGTCACCCGGACATGGTGGGGCCAAAGCGCTGTGACTGCAAGGGTGCTGAAGGATTCCTGCGCCTGCCGTGACCGGGCCCGGCCTCAGCCGGCCTGGCCGTTGCTGTCCAGCACCGTGGCCAGGCGCCGGTCCATGGCCCGCAGTCGCTCCTCCAGCGCGTCCGCCAGGTCGGTTCCGGTCTCCTCGGCGCGCAGCAGATCGTGGGCCAGGTTCAGTGCCACCATGACGGCGATCCGGTCCGCTCCCACCACCTTGCCGCTGTCACGGACCTCGCGCATGCGCCGGTGCAACATCTCGGCCGACCGCAGCAGGCTCTCCTTTTCATCCTCGGGGCAGGCGATCAGGTATTCCTTGTCAAGGATCGTGACCTTGACCGGTTCCACGGCGGGCTTCATCAATGATGCTCCATCGCTTTCAGGCGACTGATCATGGCCTCGATCTTGGATCTGGCCAGTTCGTTCTTTTCCAGCAGGGCGGCCCGCTCGGCGTTCAGGGAATCCTGGGATTGACGCAGAACACGGTTCTCTTCCTGCAGCCGTGCGGATCGTTGTACCAGTTGTTCCAGCTTGCGTTCCAGTTGCTGCAGCTCTTCGGTCAAGCGTATGACTCGGTCGCTGTCCATGTCGTCCCCATCTACCAGTTGCGGTGCCCGGCTGTGCCTGCATTTTCAGATCAAGCGTGACAGCGTGAATACGTCGGCGCTTCCACAGGGCGCGCAAGTCGTTGTGGTTATCAATGGTAGAATACCGAACTTGTACCCTCAGCGACATATGCCGGATTGGAGCCTTGCATGCCCGCGGATTTGCCAAGCTATACGGAACTGGAACAGGTGCTCGCCGATGTGGGCGCCGCGATCGGGGCGTCTGAGAGCCACGGGATGCTTTGCGGCATGCTCAGTGCCGAGGCGGAGGTGCCTGCGGCCGGCTGGATTGCGCGGGTGCTGGACGGTACCGAGCCGAAGGGCGAGCCCGCCCGCCGTTGCCTGGAATTGCTGGCCGGGACTTACCAGGCGGTGCGTGCAGGGCTGGAGGACTCCAACATGGATTTCCAGTTGCTGCTGCCCGCCGACGAGGCCGACCCCAGGTTGCTGGCGGAGGCGCTGGGTGCCTGGTGCAACGGGTTCCTGTTCGGCTTCGGCAGCAGCGAGCGCGCTGCCGGTGGCACCAATCTGCCAGCTGAAGTGTCCGAGGCGTTGAGCTCGATGGCCGAGATTGCCCGGGTGGACAGCGATGCTGCCGAGGACAGCGACCAGGACGCCTATCAGGAACTGGTGGAATTCGTGCGTGTTGCCGTGCTGCTGATCCGCGAACAGCTGCAGCCGGTGAAGCGCCGCTCCCCGGTGGACATACGCCTGCCCGCCGGCGACGACAAGACTCTTCACTAGTGTGCCCGGGTAGACAACCCGGGTGTTCCCTGACGGAGGATCCATGCAAACCGAAGAATACCGGCGCCGGCGGCGCGAACTCATGAACATGATGGGCGAGCAGTCGGTGGCGGTGCTGGCGGCTGCGCCCGAACAGACCCGCAACCGCGACGTGCTCTACCCCTATCGTCAGGACAGCGATTTCCATTACCTGACCGGTTTTCCGGAGCCGGAGTCGGTCATGGTGCTGGTACCCGGTCGCCAGCACGGCGAATTCATCCTGTTCTGCCGCGATCGCGACCCGGAGCGTGAACAATGGGACGGACCTCGCGCCGGCCAGGATGGGGCGTGCACTCACTATGGTGCCGACGACGCGTTCCCCATCGACGATATCGACGAGATCCTGCCCGGTCTGCTGGAAGGCCGGGACAAGGTCTACTGCATGGTGGGTGTGCATCAGGATTTCGATCAGGCGCTGTTCGGCTGGGTCAACCAGATCCGTGCGCGGTCGCGCGCCGGCGCGCGAGCGCCGGGCGAATTCGTGTCCCTGGAGCACCTGCTGCACGAGATGCGCCTGATCAAGAGTCCTGCGGAGCTGCGGCTCATGCGCGAGGCGGCGCAGGTCTCGGTGCAGGCACACCGCCGGGCCATGGAGATCAGCCGCCCGGGGATGACGGAATACCAGGTCGAGGCGGCCTTCCATGAAGTCTATCGCAGCCACGGCGGCGAGCACGCCTACCCGCCGATCGTCGGTGCCGGCCGCAACGGCTGCATTCTTCACTACATCGAGAACCGGGCAACGCTGGAAGAGGGCGATCTGCTGCTGATCGACGCCGGCTGCGAGCTGGATTGCTATGCCTCGGACATCACCCGGACCTTTCCGGTTAGCGGCCGCTTCTCGGCGGAGCAGCGGGCGGTCTACGACATCGTGCTGGAAGCGCAGCTGGCCGCGATCGACACGGTGCGTGCCGGAAACCACTGGAACATGCCGCACGAGGCGGCCCTGCGCATCCTGACCCAGGGACTGGTGGACCTGGGGGTGCTCAAGGGCGGCGTGGACGCGTTGATCGAGTCGGAAGCGTACCGGCCGTACTATATGCATCGTACCGGCCACTGGCTGGGCATGGACGTGCACGATGTCGGCGAATACCGCGTGGACGGCCACTGGCGGGAGCTGGAGCCCGGTATGGTACTGACCGTGGAGCCGGGGCTGTACTTCGCCGACACCATTCCGAATCTCGACGAACGCTGGAAGAACATCGGCATCCGGATCGAGGACGACGTGGCGGTAACCCGCAACGGCCCGGATGTTCTCAGCGAGGGCGCACCCAAGACAGTGGACGATATCCAGGCCTTGATGAACGGATGACGGCAAACGACGTGGATGTTCTGATTGTCGGCGGTGGCATGGTCGGAGCCAGCCTGGCGCTGGCGCTGGCGCGTTCGCCGCTGCGGCTGGCCATGGTGGAGGCTGTGCCGGCACCGGTCGCTGGTCAGCCCAGTTACGACGACCGTAGCACCGCGCTTTCCCCCAGCAGCAGTCGGATATTCCAGGGCCTGGGGTGCTGGCAGCGTATACGCGGGGAGGCGGCCCCCATTCTGCAGATCCATGTCTCCGACCGGGGCCATTTCGGTGCAACCCGCATGAAGGCCGTCGACGAAGGGCTGGAGGCCCTCGGCCATGTCGTGTCCAATCGCGTGCTGGGCCAGGTTCTGCACGCCGGTTTCGCGGAGCAGGCAAACCTCCGCATGCACTGCCCAGCCCGTCTGGTGCACCTTGAGGATCTGGGCGATCGCGTGCTCGTCACCCTTGACACCGACTGTGGCGAGGAGCGGCTGGCCACCCGCCTGGTGGTGGCTGCCGACGGCAGCCGCTCGGCGGTACGGGAGCGCCTGGGTGTTCCGGTGCGCGTGACTGATTACGGGCAGAAGGGCATCGTCGCCAACGTCACACCGGAGCATTCGCACCAGGGAAGAGCGTTCGAACGATTCACTGCCGAGGGACCGCTGGCGCTGCTGCCCTTGCCGGGTGAGACCATGTCGCTGGTCTGGACGGCGCGGACCGCCACCGCTGATCGTCTGCTGTCGCTGGCGCCGGCGGAGTTCCTGCAAGCATTGCAGACGGCCTTCGGCTATCGCCTGGGCCGCTTCCTGCAGGTCGGCGACCGGGCCGCCTATCCGTTGACGCTGGCGCGCAGCGAGGCCCGGCGCCAGGGGCGGGTCGTGATCGTGGGCAATGCCGCGCACACCCTGCATCCGGTGGCGGGACAGGGCTTCAATCTTGCGCTCCGCGACATCGCCGAGCTGGCCGAACACCTGCACCTTGCCGCTCTGCAGGGATGCGACCCCGGCGCGCCCCGTTTGCTGGAAGCCTATCTGCGTGCGCGTCAACCGGACTATCGCCGGGTCGTGGGCTTCACCGACACGCTGGTGCGGCTGTTCTCCAACCGCCTGCCCGGCCTGGGCGTGGGCCGCGGGCTGGGATTGCTGGGCATGGAACTGATGCCCGGTCTGCGTCGTCGGTTCATGCAACAGGCCATGGGCCGCACGGCCTGCAGAAGCAGGCTGGCGCGTGGCCTGCCGTTGAGCCCGGATTCAGAGGTACAGCATGGCTGAGCGCGCATTCGATGTCGTCATTAACGGCGGTGGCATGGTCGGACTGGCGCTGGCCCTGGCTCTGCGTTCCACCGGTTTGCGTATTGCCGTGGTGGAGGCGCGTACCTCCCGTCCCTGGGATGCCACCGGCATGGACAATCGCGTCTCCTCGCTGACGCTGGCCTCGCAACGCATACTGGAGCGCCTGGGCGTCTGGCCGCGGCTGGCGGAGAGCCGGATCAGCCCTTTTGAGGCCATTCATGCCTGGGACGTGGGCGGCGGGCAGGTCCGTTTCCATGCCGCTGATCTGGGCGAGCCGTGGTTGGGGCATATCGTGGAGAACGGTCTGCTGCAGCAGGCTCTGCATCGCGAGGCCGCCGCCGGGGATATCGCGCTGCTGTGCCCGGCAACCATCGACGCCGCCACCCGGGATGCCGACGGGCAGGTCCAGTTGCGTCTGGAAGACGGCCGCAGGATGAGCTGCCGCCTGTTGGTCGGGGCGGACGGCGCCCGCTCCGCGGTCCGGGACTGGGCCGGCATCGCCGTTCGCCGCCATGGTTACGGGCAGCAGGGACTGGTGGCCACTGTCCGCTTCGAGCAGACGCACGGCCTGGTGGCCCGCCAGCGTTTCCTGGCCGGTGGCCCGCTGGCCTTGCTGCCGCTGGCGGACGGCCGCTGCTCCATTGTCTGGTCGCAGCCGGAGCACGAGGCGGAAGCGCGCCTGGCACTGGATGATGCCACGTTCCACCAGGAATTGGAGGCTGCCTCGGAAGGCGTGCTGGGGCCGGTGGTGGAGAGCGAATCCCGGGCCGCATTCCCGTTGCAGGCGCTACATGCCTCGCAGTACGTGCGGCCGGGTTTCGCACTGGTCGGGGATGCAGCCCATGTGGTGCATCCGCTGGCCGGTCAGGGCGTCAACCTGGGCTTGCTGGATGCCGCCGCCCTGGCCCAGTTGATCGGCGACGCCACCGCCGCGGGCCGCGATCCGCTGGGTCCCGGCACGTTGCGCCGTTACGAGCGCTGGCGTCGCGGCGACAACGCATTGATGCTGGCGACCATGGACGGTTTCCACTGGCTGTTCAGCAACCGCGACCCGCTGCGCCGACTGGCACGGAATGCCGGCTTCGACCTCACCGACCGTTTGCCACCGGTCAAGCGGCGGCTGATGGCGCATGCCGTGGGTCTGCGGGGAGACCTGCCGGCACTGGCGCGATGACGGTTGGGTCTTGAACGGAGAAGGCTTTGCAGGCGCAAACAAGAATGATTATCATTGCAGAACTCGCCCTTCTCTCATCAGGAGTTCGTATGCATCGGTTTCTTGTTAGCGGTCTGGTTGCCGCAGGGTTGACCCTCGGTGGTATCGCCCCGGTCATTGCCGACGACGAGGTGGTGGTCTACTCGTCCCGCCAGGAACATCTGATCAAACCGCTGTTCGAACGGTTTACCGAGCAGACCGGCATACAGGTGCGCTACGTCACCGATAACGCCGGTCCGCTGATGGCGCGCCTGCGCTCCGAGGGTCGCAACACGCCGGCCGACATGTTCATGACGGTGGATGCCGGCAATCTCTGGCAGGCCACGGAGCAGAATCTGCTGGCCGAGACGGATTCCGAGGCACTGCGAAACGCCATTCCCGCCCATCTCCGCGACCCGGAAAACCGCTGGTTCGGGCTTTCGGTCAGGGCGCGCACCGTGGTCTACAGCACCGAGCGTGTCGATGCCGGTGAGCTGCCGGCCAGTTACGAGGATCTGGCCGACGAGCGCTGGCGCGGGCGTTTGTGCCTGCGCACCTCGCAGTCGGTGTACAACCAGTCCCTGGTCGCCACCATGATCGCCCGCAACGGGGCCAGCGACACCGAGGAGACGGTGCGCGGCTGGGTGAACAACCTGGCGGCCCAGCCGTTTTCCAACGACACCTCTACCATGGAGGCCGTGGCCGCGGGTCAGTGTGATATTGCCCTGGTCAACAGCTACTACTTCGGCCGCCTGCAGAACCAGAATCCGGATGTGCCGCTGGACATCCACTGGGTCGGACAGGACGCAGACGGCGTTCACGTGAACATCTCCGGCGCCGGTATCACCCGGCACGCCAAACGTCCGGAGGCCGCCCGGCAACTGCTTGAATGGCTGGCCGGCGAAGAGGCGCAGGCGATGTTCGGGGCGTTGAACATGGAGTACCCTGCCCGCGAGGGTATCCGGCCCGAGGAGCGGGTTGCGAGCTGGGGTGCATTCCGTGCCGACGAGACCAACCTCTCCGAGGCCGGACGCCTGCAGACCCAGGCCGTCATGCTGATGGATCGCGCCGGCTTCCGTTAGGATGAGCGTCACCGCGGAGTCCGCCACAGCCACCACCGGTCGACCGGCCTTCTGGCCGTTGCGGCTGCGTGGCTGGCGCTGGCTGGCTGTCGCGGTGGCAGCGGTGGTGCTCGGGCCGATACTGGTCACCGTCGCTTCCTGGACACAGGTGGACACCATGATCTGGTCCCACCTGTGGTCCACGGTCCTGGGTCGGCTGATCGGCAACACAGTGCTGCTCATTGCCGGTGTCGGTGCGTCCGTGCTGGTCATCGGCGTCAGCCTGGCCTGGCTGACGGCGGTCTGCGAGTTCCCGGGGCGGCGGTTTTTCGACTGGGCGCTGATGCTGCCACTGGCGGTGCCCGCCTATGTGCTTGCGTTCACGTTCATTGGCATTTTCGACTTCAGCGGTCCGGTGCAGACGCTGTTGCGGGATCTGTTCGGCACCAGCGCCTGGTTCCCGCCGGTGCGCTCGGCCGGCGGCGTGATCCTGGTCATGTCACTGGTTCTGTATCCCTACGTCTACATGCTGGCCCGAACCGCATTCCTGGCCCAGGGCGGCGGGGTCATGGAGGCGGCCAGGCTGTCCGGTCTCGGCCCCTGGCAGTCCTTCTTCCGCGTGGCACTGCCCATGGCCCGTCCCGCCATTGCCGCCGGCACGGCGCTGGCGCTGATGGAGGCGCTGGCGGATTTCGGTGCGGTGGCGGTGTTCAATTACGACACTTTCACCACGGCCATCTACAAGGTCTGGTTCGGTTTCTTCAGCCTGGAATCGGCCGCCCAACTGGCGTCGCTGCTGCTCCTGTTCGTGGCTCTGGCGGTGTTCGGCGAACGCTATACGCGGGGCCGCGCCCGGTTCTACCAGCGCAGCGTGCCCGGTGGACAGCCCCGTATCCAGCTCGGCGGCTGGCGGGGAGCCGCGGCCCTGGCGGCCTGCGTGACGGTGCTCTCGCTGGCTTTCGTGATTCCCCTGATCCAGCTTCTCTGGTGGGTATTCGCCCACTCGCTGGGCGAGTTCAACCGGCAGTATCTCGATCTGCTGCTGCGTACGCTGACCCTTGGTCTGATGGCGGCGGTGATCACGGTGACGCTTGCCCTCTTGCTGGCCTACGCCAAACGCGTGCAGCCGGACTGGCTGACGCGGCGTTCGGTGGCGCTGTCCACACTGGGCTACGCACTGCCGGGGTCCGTGCTGGCGGTGGCGGTAATGCTGGTGTTCACCCGTGTTGACGGGTGGTTTGCCGGGTTGCTCGGGGACCCGGGTCAGCAGTGGCTGACCGGCACGGTCTGGGCCCTGCTGCTCGCCTACGGCATCCGTTTCATGGCCGTCGCCTTCAACAGTGTCGATTCCGCCCTCGAGCAGATCCGGCCCAGTCTGGCCGATGCGGCGCGAAGCCTGGGGGCAGGTCCCGGGCGGGTGATTCGGCAGGTGTACGTACCGATGCTCAGGCCCGGCCTGTTCGCCGGCGCCCTGCTGGTCTGCGTGGATGTCATGAAGGAAATGCCGGCCACATTGCTGCTGCGCCCGTATGGCTGGGATACGCTGGCGGTGCGCATCTTCGAGTTCACCTCCGACGGGGAGTGGCAGCGGGCAGCCCTGCCCGCGGTGACGCTGATCCTGGTGGGGCTGCTGCCGGTGATGCTGCTGGTGCGGCGCTCGGTGGCGCAGCGTCGGCGGGCTTCGGGCCAGCTCGCACGGCCTCCGGAAGACCTGCATCCTGCCGCCCCGGCCAGGCCCTGAACGGCTCGCAGGCCCTTCCTGTCCCCGCGGGAATTGATCAATGTTTCCCTGGCTCGGTATAGTGCCACGACTGAGGATGTGCTGGTGTGTTCGCGCCGCGCACGGACGTCAGCGCTTCCTTGACGCCGCGGTGGCGGCTTTTGTCCGGGTGTCCGTGATAGCGCAAAAGGGATTCGGCAGTATGCTCCGACGCACGCCCTTGTATGACCGGCATCAAGCCGCTGGCGGCAGAATGGTGGATTTCGCCGGCTGGGAAATGCCATTGCATTACGGCTCCCAGTTGCAGGAGCACCGCGTCGTCCGGTCCGCGGCCGGCATGTTCGATGTCAGTCACATGACCGTGATCGATATCAGCGGCGCCGGCGCCCAGGCCTTTCTCCGGTACCTGCTGGCCAACGACGTCGCGCGGCTTACGGCTTCGGGTGAAGCCCTCTACACCTGTATGCTGAACACACATGGCGGGATCGTGGATGACCTGATCATCTACTATCTCTCCGAGGGCCGTTACCGGCTGGTGGTGAATGCCGGCACCCGGGAAAAGGATCTGGCCTGGATGGAGGAGCATGCCGCCGGCATGGATCTGCGCATCCGCGAGCGTGCCGACATGGCCATGCTGGCGGTGCAAGGGCCGGACGCGCCGGCACAGGTGGCGGATCAACTGGACAATGCCACCGCCCGGAAACTCTCCGATCTGCGACCCTTCCATGGCCTGGAAACCGGAGACTGGCTGATCGCCCGCACCGGCTACACTGGCGAGGACGGCTTCGAGATCATCCTGCCCCATCGCCAGGTCGAACCCCTATGGGATCGTCTGCTGGAAGCGGGGGTGCAGCCCTGCGGGCTGGGTGCCCGCGACAGTCTTCGACTGGAGGCCGGGCTCTGCCTGTATGGGCAGGACATGGACGAACAGACCTCACCGCTGGTCAGCAACCTGGGCTGGACGGTCGCCTGGAAGCCGGAGGACCGCGCGTTCATCGGCCGGCCGGCGCTGGTGGCGGAGCGCGACGACGGGCCGCGAGACAGGCTGGTAGGCCTGGTGCTGGACGAACGCGGCATGCTGCGTCACGGGCAGGAGCTGTCGCTGCCGGGCGGCGGCAGGGGCGTCATCACCAGCGGCGGTTTTTCGCCGGTACTGGGCAAATCCATTGCCATGGCGCGCGTGCCGGCAGCGGCCGCGGACAGCGCCAGCGTCAGCATACGGGGCAAAGCCCTGCCCGTGCGTCTTGTACGCCTGCCCTTCGTGCGCAAGGGAAAGCCTCTCGTTGCCTAGGGCAGGGTGAATACGTCAGCGCTTCCCGAAGCGCTTGTGCACCACGGTTGTGACTTACCCGGAAACTTGATCTGAAGAAAGGGGACACCATGAGTAATCTGCCCGGTGATTTGAAGTATGCAGCCACCCATGAATGGGCCCGGCTGGAAGCCGATGGGATCGTCACCGTCGGCATCACCGACCATGCCCAGGAAGCGCTGGGGGACCTGGTGTTCGTGGAGACGCCGGAACTGGACAGCCAGGTGGAGGCCGGCGAGGGCTGTGCGGTGGTCGAATCGGTCAAGGCGGCGTCCGACATCTATGCGCCCGTGGCGGGCGTGATCGTGGATTCCAACAGCCGCCTGCAGGATGAGCCGGAACTGGTCAACGCCGATCCCTACGGCGAAGGCTGGATCATGCGTATCCGGCCGGAGGACGAGGACGACATCGAGAACCTTATGTCCGCAGACGACTACGAGCAGATGCTGGTGGAGGAAGACGAGGACTAGTCGTCCCACCAGTGCCAGCCACGGGGCCGTGAAGGTCCCCCGAGCAGATTGAGCCCGCCATCCGGGAGCGACAGACCATGCCCTTCATTCCCCATACTCAGGAAGACGTCGAGGCGATGCTCGAGGTCATCGGTGCGGCAGGCCTGGAGGATCTGTTCGACGAGATCCCCGCGGATCTGAGGGGGCATGCGCTGTCGGCTCTGCCGGGTGCGCTGGAAGAGCAGGCGGTGACCCGGCTGATGCAGGAGCGAGCCGCCCGGGATGTCGCCGGGCCGTGCTTCATCGGGGCCGGTGCCTATCGCCACCACATTCCCGCGGCTGTCTGGGAGCTGACAACCCGCGGCGAGTTCTACAGCGCCTACACGCCCTACCAGGCCGAAGCCAGCCAGGGCACCCTGCAACTGCTGTACGAATTCCAGTCCATGATGGCCGGACTGACTGGCATGGATGTCTCCAATGCCTCCCTGTACGACGGCGCCTCGGCGCTGGCCGAGGCCATCCTGATGGCAATCCGTGCCAACCGGAAGGCCTCCAGCCGCCGCGTGCTGATTGCCGGCACCCTGCATCCTGTCTACCGTTACGTGGCCGAGTCCATCGTCGCCGCCCAGAACATCACCCTGGAAACCCTGCACGCGCCGGAGCGGGACGGAGCGCTGGACATGGCTGCTTGCGAGCAACTGGACGGTGCTGCGGCCGTGGTGGTTCAACAGCCGAATTTCTATGGCCGCCTGGAGGACGTGAACGCGCTCACCGACCAGGCGCATGCCGTCGGCGCGCTGGTGATCGGCGTGGTGAATCCCGTCGCCATGGCGCTGCTGCAGCCGCCCGGTGCCTGGGGCAGGAACGGGGCGGATATCGTTTGCGGCGAGGGGCAGCCGCTGGGTGTGCCATTGTCCTCCGGCGGACCGTATTTCGGCTTTCTCTGCGCCCGTAGGCAGTTCGTGCGCCAGATGCCGGGCCGCATCGTCGGCCGCACCGTGGACCTCGACGGCAAGCCGGGGTACACGCTCACCCTGCAGGCGCGCGAGCAGCACATCCGGCGATCCAAGGCGACGTCGAACATCTGCACCAACCAGGGCCTGATGGTGACTGCGGCCACCATCTACATGGCGCTGCTGGGTGGCGAGGGGCTGCGCCGGGTGGCCTTGCGCTGTCACCGGAACACCCGGGAGCTGACCGCGCAGCTTGCCGCCATTCCCGGGGTCAGGCTGCGCCATGACGGCGCGTATTTCCATGAGCGTGTGCTCGAGCTGCCGCTGCCCGCCGCGGAGGTCGTGGAGCGGTTGGCCGGGCATGGCGTGCTCGGTGGCTACGATCTGGGGCGGCACGACCCCGAGCTGCGGCATTGCCTGCTGGTCTGTGCCACCGAACTGATCACGGAGGCGGATATTGCCCGCTACCGTCAGGCGCTGGAAGCGGTGCTGGAGGAGGGCACAGCATGAGAAAGGACCCGCTGATTTTCGAGCAGGGCCGGCGGGGTCGCCGGGCCGTTGCCCAGGCGCCGCTGGGGGAACCCGAGGCGCCGGATATTCCGGATGCGTATCTACGCACCGCCCCGGCAGCGCTCCCGGAAGTCTCCGAACTGCAGGTGGTGCGTCACTACACCAGGCTTTCGCAGAAGAACTTCTCCATCGACACGCAGTTCTACCCGCTCGGTTCCTGCACCATGAAGTACAACCCGCGGGGCTGCAATCGGCTGGCCATGCTGCCGGGCTTCCTGGATCGCCATCCCTGGGCGCCGGACAGCCTCGGCCAAGGCGTGATGTCCTGCCTCCATGACCTGCAGGAGATGCTGGCGGAGGTCACCGGCATGGCCGGTGTCAGCCTGACGCCGATGGCCGGCGCCCAGGGGGAGTTCGCCGGCGTGGCGATGATCCGCGCCTATCACCAGGCCCGCGGCGACAGCGCGCGGGATGAGATCCTGGTCCCGGATGCCGCCCACGGCACTAATCCCGCCACGGCGGTGATGTGCGGCTACAAGGTGCGGGAAATTCCCACCGACAAGGATGGCGATGTGGATCTGGCGGCGCTGAAGGAGGCGCTGGGTGCACGGACAGCGGGCATCATGCTCACCAACCCTTCCACGCTGGGGGTCTTCGAGCGGCGTATCAGCGAGATGGCGTCGCTGGTCCACCAGGCCGGCGGCCTGCTGTACTACGACGGTGCCAACCTCAACGCCATCCTGGGCAAGGCGCGGCCCGGCGACATGGGCTTCGACGTCATTCACATGAATCTGCACAAGACGTTCTCCACCCCGCATGGCGGTGGCGGACCGGGTTCCGGCGCCATCGGCGTCAGCAAGCGCCTGCTGCCGCACATGCCGGTACCGGTGGTGGCGAAGGAGGGGGAGCGCTATCGCTGGCTGACCGAGCGGGACCTCCCGGAGACCATCGGCCGGCTGTCCGCCTTCATGGGCAATACCGGCGTGGTGCTCCGCGCCTACGTCTACGCCCGCATGCTCGGTCGCGAGGGCATGGCGCGGGTGGCCGACTTCGCCACCCTGAACGCCAACTACCTGATGTGCCGCCTCCGCGCCGAGGGCTTTCAGGTCTGGTTTCCCCGGCGACGTGCCAGCCACGAGTTCATCATCAGCCTGAAACAGGAAGCCCGGGAACTGGACGCCACCGCCATGGATTTCGCCAAGCGCCTGCTGGATTACGGCTACCATGCGCCGACCGCCTATTTCCCGCTGCTGGTACCTGAATGCCTGCTGATCGAACCCACGGAAACGGAGACCCGGGAAGAGCTGGATGGTTTCGTGGACGCCATGGTCAGCATCCGCGAGGAAGCCCGGCGGGATTCCGACTATCTCAAGCAGGCGCCCTATACCCTGCCGGTGCGGCGGCTGGATGAGGTGCGGGCGGCGAAGGAACTCGATCTCAAGTGGACGCCGGCGGAGCCGGCAACGAAGGAGAAGGCATGACGGCTTTGATCAGCGGCTCGGTGGCCTATGACACCATCATGGTGTTCAAGGATCGTTTCCGGCAGCACATCCTGCCTGACCAGGTGCACATACTGAATGTGTCGTTCCTGGTCGAAGACCTGCGCAAGGAATTCGGCGGCTGTGCCGGTAACATTGCCTTCAACCTGAAGCTGCTGGGCGGGGACCCGCTGCCGCTGGCCACCGTGGGCGCCGACTTCGGCGACTACGCCGACTGGTTCGCCAAATGGGGCATCAACCAGGACTACATCCGCGTGCTGCCCGAGCAGTACACGGCGCAGGCCTATATCACCACCGACCTGGACGATAACCAGATCACCGCGTTTCATCCCGGCGCCATGGGCCTGGCCCATGAGGTGGACGTGCCGACGGATGCCGGCGTGAAGCTGGCCATCGTCGCGCCGAATGGCCGCGACGGCATGCTGCGGCATGCCAGGCAGTGCCGCGAGGCCGGAATCCCGTTTCTGTTCGACCCGGGCCAGGCAATGCCGCTGTTCGATGGCGAGGACCTGCGCTGGTTCGTGGACCAGGCCACCTGGATCGCAGTCAACGATTACGAGTCGCGGTTGCTGATGGAGCGCACCGGCCTGGACCTGGATGCGCTGGCGGCACGCGTGGAGGCGCTGATCGTTACCCGTGGCGCCGAGGGGTCCGAAATCCACGCCGGCGGCGAGACGCGATTCATTCCGGTGGTCAAGGCACGGGCAGTGAGCGATCCCACCGGCTGCGGGGATGCCTACCGGGCGGGACTGATCCATGGCATGACCCGCGGGCTGGACTGGGAAACCACCGGCCGCATCGCCTCGCTGATGGGCAGCATCAAGGTGGCGCACCACGGGACCCAGAACCATCATTTCGCCATGGACGACTTTCGCGCCTGGTACCGCGACGCGTTCGGGGAATCGCTGCCCTGAGAGGGCCGCGCCTTACGCATCCTCGAACAGCGTCTCCTGCATCTCCAGCGTCTGCAGATCCGCTTCCAGCCGTAGCTGGGCGATCAGGGCGGGGGTGAGTTGTACCTGGGCTTCCGCTGCCGGATCGATGGGTGGCATGTCGGTATCGGTCTGCCAGCGGCAGCTGTTGCCGGTCTCCGCGGCGGGGCTGATCAGATTGGCCACGTGCACCAGGTTGGCCACGTCCGGGTAGTCGTGGGCCTCGGCGGGCCGGTGGTGGTACGCTGCCGCCTCCTGGTACAGCAGCGGCAGCCGCCAGTAGGCCAGTAATGCCCCTCCGACGTCGGCATGGTCGAAGCCGAGCAGCGCCTGCTCGAGCTGCTGGATGGGCTGCGGTTTCCCGGTATGGAGTTCGCGGATCTGTGCCATGCGATCTGGCAATACCTGATACATCGCCAGTTTGCCGACGTCGTGCAGCAGACCGGCGATGAACAACTGCTCGGCGTCGATCCGCCCTTCCCGGCGTGCCAATTCCTTGCTGACCACGCCACAGTAGATGCAATGCTCCCAGTAGCGGTCCATGTCCAGCAGCGGGGAGTGCAACGAGCGCAGGGCGTTGGTCAGCGTTACCGTCAGCAGCAGTTCCCGCAGCGCGCGCGTGCCCAGCACTGTGATGGCCATGGGCAGGGTTTCAATGCGGGAGGGGAAACCGTAGTAGGCGGTATTCACCACGCTCAGCAGGCGCGCCGTCAATGCCGGGTCCTGACCGATCACGCGGCCGATCTCGGCGCTGGTGCGTCCCGGATTGTCCAGCATCCGGTCCACCTGATAGTAGACGGCGGGTACGGAAGCCAGTTTTCCGGTTTGGCGCGCGATTTCTTGAGGAGTCATGGCGTTCCGTCGTCTCCGTGGGGAACTCCGTTTCCGAAACCTGTATCAACTGAGCATAGCACTGACCGACACCACTCCACACCTAGAGCAGTCGCAGCAGCCCGTCCAGATCGTCCACCGGTGGCAGGCAGCGGTGTCCTTCGCAGACCCACGCCCGCGGGGCGGCGGTGTCGGCGACATGCGCCTCAAGGATGGGCGGCAGCGGTTCGTGCTCGGGCAGCAGGTAGACATGGCGACCGGGCGCGTAATAGCGTTCCGCCTGGCGCCGCCAGTCCTCCAGCTGGGCGCTCCCGCCACGCAGCAGTACCAGTTTCGGCGGCTGCAGCATATCCTCAAGCGCCATCAGCAGGCTGCAATGCGCCTCGGGCACACTGGCCATGGCATTCCAGCCGGCATAGACGGTGCGCGCCGCGGCTTCGACGTAGCGGCTGTCGGCCAGCAGGAAACCGAGTTGCTGGAGTGCCCGCGCGGCGACGCCGTTGCCGGCCGGCAGGGCGTCATCCATCAGCGGCCTGGGGCGCTGGATCAGCCGTTCGTGGTCACGCGCCGTGAAATAGAAACCGCCGTCGGGGGCCTGGTAGTCCTCCAGCAGGCTGTCGGCCAGCGCGCGTGCCAGCGCCAGGTCCCGGCCCCGCCATCGGCCCCGGAGCAGCTCAAGCAGTGCGTCCAGCATGTAGGCCGCGTCGTCGAGGAAGCCTTGCGCACTGCGGCGGCCGTCCGACCAACTGGCGTAAAGCCGTCGCCCATCCCAGAGCTGCGCATGTATGAAGTCGGCGGCATGCTCGGCGGCGTCCAGCAGTTCAGGCTGGTCCAGCAGCCGTCCGCAACGCGCCAGCCCGCGAATCGCGAGTGCGTTCCAGGCGGTCAGGATCTTGTCGTCGCGGCCAGGGGTCACGCGCTTGCGTCGCGCGGCATAGAGCTTCCGCCTGACCGACCCGAGCAGTTCCTCCACCTCGGGTTTGGGCCGGCGCAGCGTCTTTGCCAGCTCCGATAGTGATGCGTAGACATGGAAATGCCAGCGGCCTTCGAAATTGGCCGCATCATCAAGTCCGAAGCGCTGTTCCGCCAACTGGTACTCGTCATCGTCCAGCAGGCGCCGCGCTTCGTCGGGCGTCCAGGTGTAGTAGCGGCCTTCCTGGCCTTCGGAATCGGCGTCCAGGGCGGAGAAGAAGCCACCCTCGGCGTGACGCATCTCCTTGAGCATCCAGTCGGCTGTTTCCCGGGCGATACGGCCGTAGAATGTATCGCCGGTGGCCTGCCAGGCGTCGGTGTAGAGCGCGATCAGCAGGCCGTTGTCGCTGAGCATCTTCTCGAAATGCGGGATCATCCACCAGGCGTCCACGGAATAGCGCGAGAAGCCGCCGCCGACCTGGTCGTTGATGCCGCCCAGCGCCATCCGCCGCAACGTATGACAGGCCATGTGCAGGGCTTCGCGATCGCCGGTGCGGGCGTAACGGCGCAGCAGGAAATCCAGGCCGCCGGGCTGGGGAAATTTCGGCGCCTGGCCGAAGCCGCCATGACGGGCATCGAAGGATGCCGCCAGCGCATGACGGGCAGCGGTCAGCGGAGCGTCGTCCAGTTGGTCGGGTGCGTCGCCGCCGCCCGCTTCGGCCAACCGCTGGAGCGCCGCCTGCATCTGCTGATTCTGCTCCCGTATGCTGTGCCGTTGCGTTTCCCACGCGCTGGCCACCTGCTCCAGCACCTGGCTGAAGCCGGGCATGCCCTGGCGCGGGCGGCTTGGGAAATACGTGCCGGCGAAAAAGGGCAGGTGGTCGTCCGGGGTAAGGAAGACCGTCAGCGGCCAGCCGCCGCCGCGGCGGGTCAGCAACTGGTGTGCCTGCTGGTAGATGCGGTCCAGGTCCGGGCGTTCCTCCCGGTCCACCTTGATACAGACGAACCGGCGGTTCATCTGCGCGGCTATCTCCGGATCCTCGAAGGATTCATGCGCCATGACGTGGCACCAGTGGCAGGCGGAGTAGCCGATCGAGAGCAGGATGGGCCTTTGCGTATGCCGCGCCGTTTCCAGCGCGGTATCGTCCCACGGCTGCCAATGCACCGGGTTGCCGGCGTGCTGGCGCAGATAGGGGCTGGTGGAGCCGGCCAGCCGGTTTGCTTGATCGGCCTCGGTCATAGCGCGTCCCGGAGCGATACCTGTCCGCGCCAATGATACCATCTGCGTTGGTGCTGCGCCGACACGCCGCCCGCCGCGTGCCCACGCGGTGTTCGCAGGGCCGAGCACATGTCAGGGGAGTGTTGTGTGAACAGCGTGCATATCGACAGACGGACCGGTCTGGTGGACCCAGCACGGCAGGTGCCGTCCCCCAATCACGACCAGCGGCCGGATCCGGATGATATCAGTCTGCTGGTGGTGCACGGGATCAGTCTGCCGCCGGGCGAATTTTCCGGCCCATGGATCGACCGGCTGTTCACCAACACGCTCGACCCGGCGGAGCACCCGTATTTCGCCAGCCTCGAAGGGCTGCGTGTGTCCAGCCATCTGCTGATCGGGCGGGACGGGAGTCTGACCCAGTTCGTACCACTGCACCTGCGCGCCTGGCATGCGGGGGTGTCCTGCTGGCGGGGGCGCGAGCGGTGCAACGATTTCGCCATCGGTATCGAGCTGGAAGGTACCGATACCGACCCGTACGAGGCCGCTCAGTACGAGACGCTGGTGGGTGTTACCCGGGCGTTGCTGGACCACTACCCCGGACTGGATCTCTCGGGCATCGTGGGACACGAACACATCGCGCCTGGACGGAAGACCGATCCGGGCCCGGCGTTCGACTGGGAGCGCTATCTGACCGCGCTCCGTCGGCAGCGCTGACAGAACGAGAAGAAGACAGGGGGAATCATGCATCTCATCGCCATGCTGCTGGGGCTGTGGCTCAGCCGCTTTGCCCGGGAGCGTCTTCAGTGGCGCGCACCGCGGGTTTTCGCGCCGTGGCAGGAGCGGGTCTGCGAACACTGGTTCCAGCGCGGGGGCAACGCCTGGCTCGGCCTGTTCTGCCTGCTGGCCCCGC
Source organism: Ectothiorhodospiraceae bacterium (assembly GCA_050485425.1). Lineage (GTDB taxonomy): Bacteria > Pseudomonadota > Gammaproteobacteria > Nitrococcales > Aquisalimonadaceae > LSCE01. The sequence continues at coordinate 93,449 of JBJHBJ010000007.1, forward strand.
CCGTGGTTCTGGTGGCCCTGGTGCAGTGGCTGGTCAGCGGATGGCTGCTCGGCGCGGTGTCGTTCCTGCTCGCGCTGGCCGTGCTGCTTGCCTGTCTCCCCGAAGTCCGGGTGGAACAGCGCTTGCGTGCCCTGACGCGGGACTGGCGTGCCGGGGATATGGAAGCGGCGGATGCGCAGTTGTTGACGTTGTCGCACGGCGGGCAGGTGCCGGAATCCAGGGACGAGAAGCTGCTGTTCGCGGTCGGCGAGGCCGCGCTGACCGCGCATCACGGGTTGTTTGCGTTGCTCTTCTGGTTTGCCGTGCTGGGGCCGGCGGGCGCAGTGTTCTACCGGCTCATCGATCTGGAGCGGGCCCGCAGCCTGCGCGCAGCAAATGTCGCCACGTCCTGGAGCGAACCGGTTATGGCGCTGCACGCTGTGCTGGCCTGGGTGCCGGCGCGCCTTACGGCGCTGGGGTTCGGGCTGATGGGCAGTCTGACCGACGCGATGCGCCAGTGGCAGCTGGCACGCGCAGGTGAGCAGGACGGCAGCCGCGCGGCGCTCACCGGTGCCATGTTGGGGGCATTGCGGCTCGACGGCGGACTGCCGGAGGACGATGCACAAAGTGAGGTGCTGGTAGAGGCGCGCCGCCTGCTGCGGCGCACGCTGATGCTCTGGCTGGCAAGCTACGCGATCCTGACGCTGATTGGCGTGCTGAACTAGGTTGGTCGCTAGCCCGGCCCCGGCGTCATGGCACCCTTGCAGGGGAGGCTGAAACGCTGGCGGGGGCCGTCCAGCCGCACGGCGGTGAGTTGTCCGCCCCACAGGCAGCCGGTATCCAGCGTGATCAGCCCTTCCTGTTCATGAAAACCCAGCGTGGACCAGTGGCCGCAAACCAGCGTCAGTCCGCCGGGCGGCGCAGCCCGTTGCGGCACTTCGAACCAGGGCAGGTAACCTGGCGGCTGACTGCCGGGAGCACCCTTGTAGTCCAGCAGCAGGCGGCCCCGGGAATCGCAATAGCGCATGCGGGTAAAGGCATTGATGATGAAGCGCAGTCTGTCCCAGCCCTGCAGGTCAGGCGACCAGGTATCCGGCTTGTCGCCGTAGAGATTCTCCATCAGCGCCGGAAACTGTTCGCCCGCCAGCGCGGTCTCCGCCTCCCGCGCGCAGGCGACCGCGTCATCCAGTGACCAGACCGGCAGCAGGCCGGCATGCAGCATTGCGTAGCCGAGTCCGGTGTCCAGGTGCAGCAGCGGTTGACGCCGGAGCCATTGCAGCAGCTCCTCGCTGTCCGGGGCATCCAGCACCTGACGGAGGGTGTCCGCCGTTTTCAGTTCCGCGTGCCCCGCCCAGGCCGCCAGCAGATGGATGTCGTGATTGCCCAGCACCGTGATCGCGCTGTCGCCGAGGGACTTGACGAAGCGCAGTACATCCACGGATTCCGGCCCGCGATTGACCAGGTCGCCGACCAGCCAGAGACGATCCCCGGCCGGATCGAAACGGATGCTGTCCAGCAGTTCCAGCAGTTCGCTCTGGCAGCCCTGGATGTCACCTATGCAGTACACCGCCACCTTGGTCGGCTCCTTCCCTCTGCAGATCGATCAGTGCAGTGTACGCGGCATGGCCAGCGTGAACGGGGCGATTGGTGCCCGAAACGCGGTGCCGTCGTCGGCCAGCATTTCGTAGCTGCCCTCCATGCTCCCCACCGGTGTCGTGAGCATGGCACCGCTGGTATAGCGAAAGTGGTGCCCCGGATCGAGGTGCGGCTGTTCGCCCACGACACCCTCGCCGCTGACTTCACGGCGCTCGCCATTGGCATCGGTGATGATCCAGCGACGGCTCACCAGCTTGGCGGCGACTTCGCCGACGTTGCGGATGGTGACCGTGTAGCTGAACACGTAGCGATCCTCGGACGGGGTCGATTCATGGTCCAGATAGCGGGGTTCCACCTCCACCTGGATTCTGTAGCGTTCACTGTTCTGCATGGCGCTCCCGAATGCTTTTGTCGCCGCCTCAGCCCGCCGCCCGCCTGCCATCCGCAACGGCGGCGGCCTTCTGCTCGAGGCTGGCCAGCAGGTTGTCGAAGGAGTCGGCGAAGGCCTTGACGCCGTCGGTTTCCAGCTTGTCGGTGACAGCGCCGAGCTTGATGCCGGCGGCCGGCAGCGACTGGATCAGCGCGGCAGCTTCCTCCATGCCGTCAACCAGCCGGATGGCGGGATCACCATGGTCGCGATAGGCCTCGTAGGTCGCCGGGGGAACCGTGTTCACCGTTCGCTCGCCGATCAGCGACTCCACATACAGCACGTCGCTGTACGCCGGGTTCTTGGTGCCCGTACTGGCCCATAGCAGCCGCTGCTCCTGGGCGCCCAGTGCCCGCAGTTCCCGGAACCGTTCGCCGTCGAAGATGCCGAGGAAGTGCCGGTAGGCCAGCTTGGCATTGGCGATGGCCACCTGTCCCTGCTTGTCGGCGTGCCCGCCGGCAAGCAGTTCGTCCACGGCACTGTCCACGCGGCTGACGAAGAAGCTGGCCACTGAACTGATGCCGTTCACCGAGAGCCCGCGGCGGGCGCGGTCCTGCAGGCCGGCCAGGAAGGCGTCCACCACCTGGCGGTAACGCTCGACCGAGAACAGCAATGTGACATTGACGCTGATGCCGTCGCTGATCAGGGTCTCGATGGCCGGGATGCCCTCCCGCGTGGCCGGTACCTTGATCATGACGTTGGGCCGGTCCAGCCAGCGGTGCAGGCGCCGGGCTTCCTCGATCGTCCCTTCGGTGTCGCGCGCCAGACGCGGCGAAACCTCGATGCTCACGTAGCCGTCCTGCTGGCCGGTGCGGTCGTAGACCGGGCGCAGCACGTCTGCCGCGTCGCGGATGTCGGCGACCGCCAGATGGTTGAACAACTCGGCCGCATCGATGCCGGGATGATCGCGCAGGATGCGGGCAATGATGCCGTCGTACTGCTTGCCGGAGGAAATGGCCTTGTCGAAAATCGTGGGATTCGACGTTACACCGCGCAGATCGTCATCGCGGACGAGTTCCTCCAGCGTGCCGGAATCCAGCATGTCCCGGTGAATGTTGTCATACCAGATACTCTGTCCCAGCGCGTTCAGGCGCTGTAGCGGGTTGGCGGTGCTCATGATGCGTGGACCTTTGCCGTCGTGTATGCGTACCCGCATCTGCGGGCCGTAGGGTTTGTTGCCGCGAGGGCCGTGGCGGCGACAATCGCCGAAAGCCGTAACAATAGTTTACCGGTAGTCATGCAGTGCATGAAAGGATGGCTTCCGGCCCCCGGTGTTTCTCTGAAGCGGGCGCCAAAGCGGCCATTTGTGGCACAAGACTTTCCTTTTACTATCGAAACTGTTAACTGTATGGCGTTTCCGGGCCAGGAAGCTTGTAATAATCAGTAGCCTACCGCTGGAATTTGCGGTGCCAGGCGACACAAATAGAAGCCTCGACACCTGATCAAGCGTTAACGAGGCAGGGAAGGAAACATGTCAAACCGTCAGAAACGTTTTCGCAAGCCGGATCCGCTGCTGCTGCTCGCCGTGAGTGTCGGCATCGCAGTGCTGATCACGGTGCTGTAGAAACCGGGTGGATCGCGCCGATCCGGCAGCAACGCGATCGCAGGAATTTCAAACACGCACGGCCAGTACATCGCAGCCGGCGCCCTGCAGCACGGCGCCGGCTGTCGAACCCAGCAGCAGGGCGAGGCCGTGCCGGCCGTGGCTGCCGACCACGATCAGGTCACAGTCCAGGGCGCTCGCGTGCTCGACGATCTCCTGTCGCGTGTAGCCGGCGCTGACCGTGCACCGCGTGCGCTCCACGCCCAGGCGTTCCGCCACCCTGTGCAGGCGCGATTCCGCATTGCGCAGCAGGTCCTCGTGCACGTCCACCTGCGCCGGCCCCAGGAAGTCTCCCACGCTGTCGATGGGGATATGCTCCACGACGTGTAGCAGGCAGAGTTCCGAATCCTGCTGGCGGGCCAGTTGGACAGCGCGTCCGCAGACCTTGTCGGCATCGTCGCTGAAATCCACGCAGAGCAGAATGCGACGGTAAGGAAGGGCGTCGTCAGTCATGGCCAGTCCTCCGGAACGCGCCAGCGTCAGTCTAGTATACCGTGAGATTCTTCAGCGCTTCCTCAGTCCGTCGTTCCCGTGGCGTTGCACAGTGTCACGAAATCGCTGACGGACAACTGCTCCGGCCGTGTTCCGGGGTCGACCCCCGCAGCCGCCATTGCGCGCTCATCTACCAGACCGCGCAGGGTGTTGCGCAGTGTCTTCCGGCGCTGGGAAAACGCCTGCGCCACCAGGCGGGCGAACAGCTCTTCGTCGACCGCAGCCACGGCCGGCGGCCTGGGCCGCAGCCGGACAACGGCGGATTCCACCTTGGGCGGGGGGAAGAACGCCCCCGGCGGTACCACGAACAGCCGTTCCACCGCGCAACGATACTGCACCATGACCGACAGGCGGCCGTAGGTCTTGCTGCCGGGCGCCGCGCGCATGCGCTCCACCACTTCCCGCTGGAGCATGAAATGCATGTCCTGGATGCGGTCCGCGGCCTTCAGGACGTGGAACAGCAGAGGCGTGGAGATGTTGTACGGGAGGTTGCCCACCACGCGGATCCGTTCCGCCTCGGACCATGCAAGGCGGAAATCGAACTCCAGTGCATCGCCCTGGATCAGCGTCAGTTCCCCCAGCGGCTCGCAACGTTGTTTCAACAACGCGATCAGGTCCCGGTCCATCTCCACGGCCAGCAGCCGTCCGGTACGTGCCAGCAGTGGCAGGGTGAGCGCGCCCTGGCCGGGGCCGATCTCCACCAGCCGGTCATCCGCGGACGGGCGCACGGCCGCCAGGATGCGATCGATGACGGTGGAGTCCTGCAGAAAGTTCTGGCCGAATCGTTTACGTGGCCGGTGACGGGTGTTTTCCATGGGGCGGATGATGCCACGCGGGGAGGAGTGGGGGTAGATCGAAAAGTGCCTGGAACGCAGTGATCCGCGCTGGTTGGGTCTGGGTTTCGATCCGGCCACCGCCGGGGGGGCTTCCGGACACGCCGTGAATACGTCCCTGTAGGCTTGTCGATGAGGTCCCTCTCATCGACAGTTCGGAAGCAAACCTCCCGGTGGCGGCCTGGGCTTGGGACTCCGCATTGTCCGGCCGTTGGCCGGATTGGTGGCAATCGCCTCCGGCGATTACCACCCTACGCCGGAGCCACCTCTTGAGATCGCCACCGAGGCAAGCAAGCGTAGGGTGTGCACCACAACGTGGTGCGCACCGTTTCCCCCGCCTGGGCCGGTGCGCAGGCCATGCGGCCTGCACACCCTACGCGGGTTTCGATTTGGCGTAGGGGGGGCAATCGCCTGTGGCGATTACCGCCCTACGCCGAGGCCCTCTCTCGCGGTGACCATCAGGCAAGGTCGGGGGCGGGGACATGTCTGCGGACTGTCGGCGAGAGGGACCTCGCCGACAAGCCCCCAGGGATGGGTTTACGGCGTGTCCGCAGACATGTCCCCGCCCCCGACCGGATCGAAGCCCAGACCCAACCAGCGCGGATCACTGCGTTCCGGAAACCCTATAGGGAATGGTGAGAAGCGCGGGCACGGACCATGGCAAGGGCCTGCCGGATGGCGGCGTCCAGGCTGCCTGGGTCGGCGCGGCCGGTGCCGGCCAGGTCCAGCGCGGTGCCGTGGTCCACCGACGTGCGGATGATCGGCAGGCCCAGCGTGATGTTGACGGCATGGCCGAAGCCCACGTGCTTGAGCACTGGCAACCCCTGATCGTGATACATCGCAAGCACCGCATCGGCATGCTCCAGATGCCGCGGCGTGAACAGCGTGTCCGCCGGCAGCGGGCCCTCCAGGTGCAGACCCTCGGCGCGCAGCTCGTCCAGCGCGGGAATGATCACATCCAGTTCCTCGCGCCCGAGATGCCCGCCTTCGCCCGCATGTGGGTTCAGCCCGCAGACCAGAATACGCGGTGCCGCAATACCCATCTTCTGCTGCAGATCTCCGTGCAGGATCCGCAGCACCTGCTGCAGACCGGGCCTGGTAATCGCGTCGGCGACGTCGCGCAGCGGCAGATGGGTTGTCGCCAGCGCCACCCGCAGGGCATCCGCCGCCAGCAGCATCACCGGCAGCGGCGCGCCCGTCAGCTCGGCAAAGAATTCCGTGTGGCCGGTGAACCGGATGCCCGCATCGTTGATCACGCTTTTCTGCACCGGCGCGGTGACCACGGCATCGAACCGCCCGTCCAGGCAACCCCGTCCGGCCAGCTCCAGCATCTCCAGGACGGCCCGAGCGTTGGCGGGGTCCAGCCTTCCCGGCTCCGCCGGCCGGGCGAGCGGCACGTCGATCACCTTCAGCTCCCCCGCGCGATGCGGCGAAGCACCCCCGTCGTCATCAAACAGGTGCAGGGGTATGCCCAACTGCTCGGCGCGGCTGGCCAGCAGATCGCGATCACCCAGTGCCACAAGGCATGCGTCCAGCGGTTTCCGTGCCAGCATCACTGCCAGATCCGGGCCGATACCGGCCGGTTCCCCGATGGTGAGCGCGAGCCTGGGTACCGTCATCGGTCGTCCAGCCGGACCTCGACGTAGGCGTCGTCGCGCATGCGCCGCAGCCAGCCTTCCAGGGATTCCTCGCCCTTGCGCTCTCGGATCTGGCGGATCGCCTCGGCGCGGCGGTAGTCCTCGGTGCTGTCGTGCTCCCGGCGATCCTGCACCTCCACGATGTGCCAGCCGAACTGGGTCTGGAACGGCCGGCTGCGCTGCCCCGGCTCCAGGCTGTCCATGGTGCGCTCGAACGCCGGCACCAACTGGCCCGGGCTCATCCAGCCCAGGTCGCCGCCCTGGGAGGCGCTGCCGGGGTCATCGGAGTGGGCACGCGCCAGGTCGGAGAAGCTCTCGCCCTGCTCCATGCGATCCAGCAATGATTCCAGCCGCGCACGGGCGTCGTCGTCACCCACCACCTCAGAGGTGCGGATGAGGATGTGCCTGGCCCGTGTCTGGGTCACCACACGGCTGTCATCGCTGCGGATCTCGTTCAGCCTGACGATATGGAAGCCGCTGGAGCTGCGCAGCACGTCGCTGGTTTCGCCGGTCTGCATGCTGCGGACCACGTCCTGGAAGACGGTGGGCAACTCGCCGCCCCGGCGCCAGCCGAGGTCGCCGCCGTCCAGCGCGTTGGCGGCGTCCGAGACGCGTGCAGCGGTTTCGGCGAAGTCCGCTCCGTCGCGCAGTTCCTCACGCAGGGCCTCGGCGCGTTGCCGTGCTTCCTCGATCTGTTCCGGCGAGGCCGCCTGCGGCGTCGCGATCAGGATGTGGGAGAGGCGGTACTCCAGATCCTCGGAGGCGGCGGCGCTGGCCAGGTGCTCGTCCACCTCCCGTTCCGAGACGTCCACACTGCGCTCCACCTGCCGCTGGTGCAGACGGGAGATCACGATATCGTCGCGCAGATCCTCGCGGAACCGGCCGAACGACATGCCTTCGCGCTGCAGGGCCTGCTGGAACTGCACCAGCCCCATGTTGTTTTGTTCAGCAATCCGGCGCACCGCGGCGTTCAGGGTGTTGTCGTCCACGGTGATGCCCATGCGCTGCGCCTGGTTGAGTTGCAGCCGTTTCATGACCAGCCGTTCGATCACCTGGCGTTCCAGCTCGCGGCCGCTGGGCAGCCGCATGCCGCTGCCGCGGTATTGCTGGCGCACGTTGGCGATTTCCGCGCGAAGTTCCGATTCCAGAATGATGTCGTCGTTGACCACGGCCACGATCCGGTCCAGCGACTGGTTCGCCGCCGCGGGCGCGATCGTGATCGCCAGCATCAATGCCGCCATGGCGGCCATGCCGTGATACCGAATCCGGCGAATGCCGTCCCCTTTCATGCCCTACCTCGCGCTGTCATAGCCGTTACGTTCATAGCCATAGATGGTGTCCTGCAGGAAATCGTCGACGCGGTCACCCAGGCGCCCGAGGCCGCGGAACTCGAACTGCAGCATAATCGAGCGCTCCGGCTCGTCGTCGAAATCGTCCCGGTAGTAGCGGCTGACGAGCCGTGCGGTCCAGCAGCAATCCCGGTACTGTAGACCGCCGAAATGTTCCAGCGTTCGGTCATCCAGCATGGAATAACGCCAGCCGCCCATGACGTGCCAGCGTTGCGCGACCGGCCATACCACGGCGATGTCCCTCTGCTCCAGCGTGCGCTCGCCGTTGTCCACGCGGGTCCGGTAGGCGGTGCTGATCACTGCATCGGAACGGGGCCGGTAGTTCAGCCGTGCCGCGGCGAACGTCGTCTCATCCTCGTTCGGATCCCACTGCAATTCGGTGCTGGCGGTGAGCCCGGCAGGGAGTGTGGCCCGCAGTTCACCGATGATGTCCGACCGGCGGGTTTCGTCCACCGGATCATCTGGGCGCAATTGTACCCGTCTGTCATCGAAGTAGAACACCTGGGCGATGCCGGCGCGGAAGTACTCGCGCCCGTCGTGCCGGTTCAGGAAGCGGCTGGTCAGGCCCAGTGCCAGTTGGTTGGCATCGCCCATGCGGTCGGCGCCGATGAAGCGGTTCTCGGAGAAGTACTGGAACATGCTCGGGTCGGCACGATTGGTGTCGAACAGCGGAATGTCCTCCTGGTCCCGGTACGGCACGTAGAGGTAGAAGAGCCGGGGTTCCAGGGTCTGGCGCAGCGGGCGATCGAACGCTTCGAAGTGCCGCTCGAGGAAAATGCCGGTGTCCAGCGTGGCAATGGGCGTCACGCGGGTGATGTCCGCGTCCGCGTCCTCGTTCTCGATGCGATCCAGGTCGTACTGGGTCATGCGCAGTGCCAGCCCGGGGCGGATGTAGCCCGCCTGGCGCTGGTACGGCACGCTCAGGCGGGGCGTGACGTCCATGCGGATGCCGGTATCGCGCAGGTCGGGCTCCGGATGGTCGAACCGGACCGCTTCCGCGTCCAGCCGGTAATCCAGCATGACCGGGCCGGTGGTGGCCGGGAACGGTGTGTGCTGCAGCGTGGCCTGCGGCAGTTGTTCGTAGGAGCGGTTCTGCGGTGCCAGGTTGGGGTTCAGGTTCTGGAACACCTGGGCGCGCAGGCCGGTGGTCACGTTGCCGCGTCGGTAGCGCAGCAGGGCCTGGCTGCTCAACTGACTGACACTGGACGAGGTGTAGTCACTGCCGAAGTCGCGGAAGTATTCGTCGTCGCTGACCCGGTTCAGATTGAGCTGCGCGGTCAGACCCCGGAACGGGTGCGCGCGATGGTCCCAGAAGAACCCCCAGCGATCCTCCTCACGCTGGTCGTCGTCCGGCAGATAGGTGCCGCGCACCTCGCCCTCCTGCCAGCGCTGCAGGTAGCGGAACTCCGCATCGCCCATGATGCCGCGCTGGCTCATGTAGCGCGGCGCGATGGTGGCATCGTAGTTGGGCGCGATGTTCCAGTAGTACGGCACCATCAGGTCGGTGCCGTTGCGGTCGGAAACGCGGAAGGTCGGCGGCAGCAGGCCGGACTTCCGGCGGTCGTCGATGGGAAAGTTGGCATAGGGCACGTAGGCCACCGGTACGCCCTTGACCGCCAGCCGGGCGTGCCAGGCCTCACCCACCCCGGTCTCCCGGTTCAGCCGCAGGTCGCTGACCCGCAACTGCCAGAACTCATTGCCCGGTTCGCAGGTGGAGTAGGTGGCCCTTTCCAGCTCGGTGACCTGGGGGCCGGTCATGCTGATTTTCCCCGCCTCGCCCTGGGCCAGCGTTTCCGGGACCAGGTAACGGGCTTCGTCCAGTTCGCCCCGGTCCTGATCCAGCAGGAAGTAGCCCTGGCTGCCGCCCAGTTGCAGACTGGGCTCCTCGTACTGCAGGTTGCCGCGCGCATCGACGCGGCTGTCGGGCATGCTGTAGCGCATTTCGTCGGCGCGAATGCGTTGGTCGGCCCGTTCCAGTTCGACGTTGCCGCGGAAGCTGTAGGTACCTGATTCGCCTCGGAACCGCATGAAATCGGCATCGATGCGTGATGGCGTGTCGGGATCCTGGCGTTCGGCGCTCGGGGGGCGCATGGTGGGTCGCTCGGGATAGTCGATGCAGGCCGCCCATTTGCCGTCTTCGCCGGAGAGCAAGGGCCATTGCAGGCCGTCGGCCCGGGCCTGCGGGATAGTCAGCGCTGCCGGCAGAGCGAGCAGCAACAGCATGCTGGTCCGGGTTGCGCGGATCACGGCGACTACTCAACGGGATGGGGTCGTAACAATCGCACAGAAGCGGGAGGGCTTCAAACGGCCAGTGTGGTTGTCGGTGTGAGCGCTGACACCGCAAGGCTGGCTGACATACACTGCCCCGGGCGACTCCGCTGCAACGAAGGTTCACGCATGGAACAGGAACAGATCGTGCCCCGTGCCGGCAATGCGCGCATGCAGGCGCTGGCGGACTGGCTGGAAGATCAGGGTATCGTCGCGGACGTGCTGGAGCCGGCGTCGTCGGATGCCAGCTTCCGCCGCTATTTCCGGGTGCGCACCGCCGGAGGCAACCGTATCGTCATGGATGCTCCGCCGACACAGGAGGATTGCCGGCCGTTCGTGAAAGTGGCGGAACTGATGCGCAAGGCTGGCGTGCACGTGCCCGAGGTGCTGGCTGCGGACCTGGAACGCGGATTTCTGCTGTTGACCGACCTGGGGCGGCACACTTATCTCGACGTGCTGAGCGAGGACAACGCCGATGAACTCTACAGCCTGGCCGTGGATGCCCTGCTGCGCTGGCAGGCGGCGAGCCGGAAGCGCACGCTTCCCGACTACGATGAAAGCCTGCTTCGCCGGGAACTGAACCTCTTTCCCGAATGGTACCTGGAGCGGCACCTGGGCCTGCGTCCGGCGAATGGCGAGCGGGAATTGCTGGAACGATACATGGATGCGCTGGTCCAGCGCGCGCTGGACCAGCCGGCGGTGTTCGTGCACCGGGACTACATGCCGCGCAACCTGATGGTGAGCAATCCCATGCCCGGCGTGCTGGATTTTCAGGACGCCGTCTACGGTCCGGTCAGTTACGATCCGGTCTGCCTGTTCATGGACGCCTTCATCAGCTGGCCGGCGGCGCGGGTCACGGGGTGGCTCGAGGACTACTGGCAGAAAGCACGGGATGCCGGCATTCCGGTGCCGGAGCGGCGTGACCGTTTTCTCTCCGACTGCCGGTGGATGGGCGTGCAGCGACACCTGAAGGTGATCGGTATCTTTGCCCGCATCCGGCATCGCGACGGCAAGCCCCGTTATCTCGAGGACGTCGGCCGGTTCTTCGCGTATCTGGAGCAGGCGGCTGCGGCGGAGCCGGAACTGCGGGAGCTGCTGGATCTGGTGGCGTACTGGCGCCGGCAGGGAGGCGCGGCATGAAGGCCATGGTCCTGGCTGCCGGGCGCGGTGAACGCATGCGGCCGCTCACCGACCATACGCCGAAACCGTTACTGGAGGTCGGCGGCAAACCGCTGATCGTCTGGCATCTGGAGCGGCTGGCACGTGCCGGCTTCCGGGATGTGGTGGTGAACCTGGCCTGGCTGGGTGACCGTATTCGCGATGCGCTCGGCGACGGTGGTCGCTGGGGCCTGCGCCTGAGCTACTCACCGGAGGGTGAGCGGGGGCTGGAAACCGGCGGCGGCATTTTCCAGGCCTTGGGGCTGCTGGGGCCGGAACCGTTCCTGGTCGTCAACGGCGATATCTGGCTGGACGCGGATCTGGCCGCGCTGGCGAAGCCTCCGGTGGGACTGGCGCACCTGTTGCTGGTCGACAATCCGGAACATCACCCGGACGGCGATTTCCTGCTGCGTGACGGGTATATCGCGGACGGCCCCGGCGAGCAGCGGTTCACCTTCAGCGGAGTGGGCGTTTACCGGCCGGCCCTGTTCGCCGGCTGCAAGCCCGGCGTGTTCCCGCTGGCGCCATTGCTCAGGAAAGCAGGGGGCAAGGGGCAGGTCAGCGGGGAACTGCATCGCGGCCGGTGGTTCGATATCGGTACGCCGGCCAGGCTGGCGGCGCTGGACGCGCAACTGCGCGCAGAGGAGGGTGCCGATGGGTGACGATATCGTCGACAGCCGCTTCACGCCGGAGCACTTCCACCGTTTCGCCAATGCGCTGCGCGACGAAACCGCGCTGCTGAAGGAATGGCTGCGCGACGGCCGGCTGGCCAGCGACCCGCCGCGTTCGGGCTTCGAACTGGAGGCCTGGCTGCTGGACCGGGACTGGCGCCCGGCTCCGGTCAATGCGGCGTTTCTCGAGGCGCTGGACGACGCGTACGCGGTACCGGAGCTTGCCCAGTTCAACATCGAACTGAACGGCCCGCCGCAATGGCTCGGTGACCGGCCGTTTACCGCCATGCATCGTTCACTGGAGGCCCTCTGGGGTCGCTGCCAGGCCACGGCCGACCGGCTGCAGGTCAGGCCGCTGCTGATCGGCATACTGCCGTCGGCCCGGGAAGAGGATTTCACGCTGGCCAGCATGTCTGGGCTGACCCGCTACCGCGCCCTGAACGAGCAGGTACTGGAGCTGCGCAACCGCCGACCGCTGACGCTGGACATCCAGGGACCGGAGGATGTTCTCAGCCTTGAGCATTCCGACGTCATGCTGGAGGCCGCGGCCACCTCGCTGCAACTGCACCTGCAACTCCAGCCCGCTACAGCCGGGCGGTATTACAATGCCGCCACGCTGCTGTCCGCGGCGACGGTGGCGCTGGCCGCCAATTCGCCGTTCCTGTTTGGCCGTACGCTTTGGCAGGAAACGCGCATCCCGCTGTTCGAACAGGCTGTGGCGGTGGACGCCATGCTCGGTGGCCGGACCACCGGTTCGTTGAAGCGGGTGACCTTTGGCAGTGGGTACGGCAGGGATGATCTCTACGGCCTGTTCGTGGAGAACCGCCAGCATTACCCGGTGTTGTTGCCCGTCTGCCGCGATGAGGGCCCCGAGAGGCTGGCGCACCTGAAACTCCATAATGGCACGATCTGGCGCTGGAACCGTCCGTTGGTGGATTTCGACGAACGCGGGCAATGCCATCTCAGGCTGGAACACCGGGTGATGCCGGCCGGCCCCAGCCTGCTGGATACCGTGGCCAACGCCGCCTTCTTCCATGGTGCGGTGCATGCGCTGGCGCTCCGGGAGCGCCCGCTGGAGACGGAAATACCGTTCGCTGTGGCCGAACGGAATTTCTATGTCGCGGCGCGGGACGGGCTGGCCGCGGAGATCACCTGGCTGGACGGGCAGCGGGTCCGGCTGCGGGATCTGGTGCTCCAGAGCCTGTTGCCCAAGGCACACCAGGGGCTGGAAGCGCTGGGTCTGGAGCGCGGGGAGTATCGGGATTATCTGGATGTCATCGAGGCCAGGGTCCAGACTGGAAGGACCGGCGCCGCCTGGCAGCAGGCCTGGGTGGCCAGGCATGGCAGGGACGAGCAGGGTCTGGTGGCCAGCTACTGGCAGCACCAGCTGCACGATCGTCCCGTGCATGAATGGAGTCTCTGATGACCAGACCGCTGGAACTGATGCACTACCAGAGCGTGCCGGAAGGCCTGCTGCGCGCCAGACCGGCCGATCTGGCCGCCGTGCTGGGCGGGCCCAGCCTCATCCGGGTGGCCGGCAAGCGCCGCCCTCCGTTGTTCGTCTCCATCATGCTGCACGGCAACGAGCCGGTGGGTCTGGAGGCGGTCCAGGCCGTGCTGCGGCGGCACCAGGGGCATCTGTTGCCGCGGGAACTGATCATCTTCGTGGGGAACGTGCACGCCGCCGCAGCAAACGTGCGGCGGCTGGACGGGCAGCCGGACTACAACCGTATCTGGCCCGGCACGGAGGCGGACGGAACCCCGGAGGCGGCGATGGCCGCGCGCATCACCGCGGACATGCGGGAGCAGGGGTTGTTCGCTAGCATCGACATGCACAACAACACCGGCCTGAACCCCCACTATGCCTGCATCAACCGCCTGGAAGCGCCCTACAAGAGCCTGGCCTCGCTGTTCAGCCGGACGGTGGTCTATTTCACCCGGCCCCTGGGCGTGCAGTCCCTGGCCTTCGCGCCGTTCTGCCCGGCGGTCACCGTGGAGTGCGGCCGGGCCGGTGATGGCCGGGGGAGCGGCCATGCGGCAGAGTTCCTGAATGCCGTGCTCCACCTCCAGGCCATTCCAAAGCGACCGGCCGAGGAGCCGCTGGGCCTTTTTCATACCGTTGCACGTGTGCGTATCCCGGAGACCCAGGCGTTCGCTTTCGGTGACCATACGGAGGGCATCGCCTTCTTCGATGACCTGGATCACATGAATTTCCGGGAGCTGGCGGCGGGCACGGCGCTGGCCCGCTATCGCGGTGACGGTGTTCCGCTGCTGGTGGAGGACGAGGCCGGCCGGGACGTGGCGGAACAGTATTTCCGGCTGGAGCAGGGGGAACTCGTGACCGCCTGCCGTTTCATGCCCAGCATGCTGACGCTGGACGAGCGGGTGATCCGGCAGGATTGCCTGTGTTACGTCATGGAGAGGCTGTTGTAACGGCTGCGGACGTCATCTCGGGCCTGGACAGGCCTTCCCCGTTTTCCGCCAGCAGATCCTGCAGTTGCTCCAGCAACTGCCGTTCGATGGTCTCCATGCCGGCGGTCACGCCCAGTTGCCGGAGCTGTGTCACCGCCAGCCCCTGGTAACCGCAGGGGTTGATCCGGGCGAACGGTTCCAGGTCCATGTCCACGTTCAGGCTCAGGCCATGATAGCTGCAGCCGCGACGGACCCGCAGGCCGATGGAAGCCAGCTTGGCGCCGTCCACGTAGACCCCCGGGGCGTCCGGGCGGGGATAGGCCAGGATGTCGTGTCCGGCTGCCAGCCGGATCACCGCGTGCTCCAGGATGCTGACCAGGCGGCGCACGCCCAGGCTGCGGCGGCGAATGTCCAGTAGCACGTAGACCACGAGCTGGCCCGGACCGTGGTAGGTGACCTGGCCACCGCGATCCGCTGCAACCACGGGGATCTCTCCCGGTGCCAGCAGATGCTCCGGTTTCCCGTTCAGTCCCAGCGTGAATACCGGCGGGTGCTGGACCAGCCACAATTCATCGGCGGTGTTGCCGTCGCGTTGCTCGGTGAAACGCCGCATCGCCTTCCAGGTCTCCCGGTATCCGGCGAGACCCAGGTGGCGTACGCGGGGGGCGGGAAACGTGTGCACTACAGCGTCATCACCACCTGCTCGTCAGCGTTCAGCGCCAGATACACCTGGTCCAGCTGATACTGACTGGTGGCGGTCAGCGTCACCGTGACGGAGACATAGTTACCCCGGCGGCTGGGGGTGGCGGTGACACGGCTTTCATCGAGGTCGGAAACATGCGTGCGTACGATTTCCACCACCCGGAGCACGAAATCCGGGTGCGAATGCCCCATCACCTTGACGGGGAATTCGCAGGGAAACTCGATGGCGGATTCTCTGGGTTCGGTCATGGCGGCCCCCACATGATCGCTGGTGGCGTATTGTACCATGCTGCCGAACGACAACCTTGCTACTGGAACAGGAGCATCACTTCGTCCCAGAGCCGCCCGAAGAACCCGCCCTCCTCGGCATCCTCCAGCGCCACCAGCGGTGCCGAGCGGATCACTTCGCCTTCCAGCCGGATCTCCACCTCGCCCACGCGGTCGCCCCGGCGCACCGGCGCCACGATCGGGGTGTTGAGCTGCATGGACGCTTCCAGGTTGTCGTACTGGCGCTGCGGGATGATCACGGTCAGCGGGTTCTCCACGCCCACGCGCAGGGTCTCGCTGCTGCCTTTCCACAGCCGCGGCTCGGTCACGGTGTCTCCGGCGGCGTAGAGTTCGTAGCTGCGGAAGAAGCGGAAGCCGTAGTTGAGCAGGGCCTGGGTCTGGTCGGCGCGCGCCTGGGCGCTGCTGGTACCCATGACCACGGAGACCAGCCGCATCCCGTCCCGCTTGGCGGATGTCACCAGGTTGTAGCCGGCCCCGGTGGTGTGACCGGTCTTCAGGCCGTCCACCGAATCATCACGCCAGAGCAACATGTTGCGGTTGCGCTGGGTGATGTCGTTGTAGGTGAATTCGCGCTCGGAGTAGAACTGATAGTATTCCGGGAAGTTGGTGATCATCGCCCTGGCCAGGGTGGCCATGTCACGCGCCGTGGTGACCTGGTCC
This sequence comes from Ectothiorhodospiraceae bacterium, assembly GCA_050485425.1. Taxonomy (GTDB): domain Bacteria; phylum Pseudomonadota; class Gammaproteobacteria; order Nitrococcales; family Aquisalimonadaceae; genus LSCE01. The sequence goes on from JBJHBJ010000007.1 coordinate 109,524, forward strand.
GGGTCCGGCCAGCCGGTGGCGTTGGTGAAGTTGGTGCCGGTCATGCCCAGGCGCTCGGCGTACTGGTTCATCAACTGGGCGAAGGTTTCCTCGTTGCCCGCCACATGTTCGGCCAGGGCAACGCTGGCGTCATTGCCGGACTGGATGATCATTCCCCG
>JBJHBJ010000008.1:0-103815 GCA_050485425.1 Ectothiorhodospiraceae bacterium
GCTTCCGGACTGTCGGCGAGAGGGATCTCGCCGACAGTCCGGAAGCAAACCTCCCACCGGCAGCCGGATCGAAGCCACTGGACGTTACGCATCGCCTTCAGCGCCCGGCAACCTACAACAACAGGAGTACGAGCTGGTAGACGCCCAGGCCTGCCAGCACCGACGGGATCTGTCGGCGGGTCAGCAACGCAAGGGCGAAGGTCACCGCCACCGCGGCCATACCGGCCTGGACGCGGGCGTCCTGCAGGCGGTGGATCAGCGCGGCATCGCCGTTGCCGATCAGCGCGCCGGCCACGATACCCCCGATCACCGCATAGGCGGCGTAGTCGAACAACCGCAGCAGCCGGGCATTGGCAGCAGCAGGACCGGCCCGCTGCCACAGCAGCTGCGGCAGCACACGGAACAGATAGCTGGCCAGGCCGCCGAGCAGAATCACCAGCCAGATCATGGTCTGGTGGCTCATGCGTCACGCTCCAGCAACAACAGGAAAACTGCAACCAGCAAGGCGGTCACCACGAGGCCGAAACCCGGCACCACGGTACTGACCAGCGGCGTCAGGAAAAAGCCCAGCAACCCTGCCATCAGGAAACGGGTATTGGGCCAGGCCTGGGCGATGAACGTGGTGAAATACACCGGCAGCAGCGTGATCAGCAGATCCTGCAGCCAGGGCGACGTGCCCTCCTCCACCAGATAGCCCAGCGCAGTGGCCGCCAGGGCCGTCGGGAAGGCGCCGAGACAGACCCCCAGATAGAACGCAAAGGGATGCGCCAGCTCCCCGCCCCGCACACGCGGAAAGGTGGCGGCAAAAGTGCTCGCGCTGAGCATCTGCAAGGCCGGGAACAGCGTCCGCCTGGACGGAGCGCCAAGGTGCGGCGTGAGCGAGGCGGCCATCAGCAGAAAGCGGAAGTTGATCACCACGATGGCCAGGATGGCCGGCAACCAGGCCTGGCCGGCGATCAGCTCGATGGCGGCGAACTGCGCCGGCGCCGCGAACACGAGCGCGGTCATTGCCAGCCCCTGGGGCAGGTTCAGGCCACCGGACTGACTCGCCGCACCGACAGCGACGAACAGGAAGCTGAACGTCAGCGTGATCGGCAGCGCATCGCGCAAGCCCTGCGCCAGGGCCCGTTTCGGCGATTCCATGGCTCAGCCCACCGGATCCGGCGGAGCACCGATCGGGCAGAAATGCTCCACGGCCGCGGCCGCCGACAGTACCGCATGCTCCCGCCAGGGTCCGGCGATGATCTGCAGCCCCACCGGCAGACCGGCAGAATCCAGGCCGGCCGGCACCGAGGCGGCCGGCATGCCCAGCAGGCTGACCAGGAAGGTGGGGGCAACCCAGTCGATATAGGTCTGCATCGGCTTGCCGGCGATGGCCGCGGGATAGTTCTCGGTCACCGGAAACGGCGGGATCGGCGCGCAGGGTGTGAGGATCAACGGGTAGTCGCGCAGCCTGTCCAGGACCTGGCGGCGCAGCACGGCGCGACGGTGTTGCGCCTCGGCGATCTGCCGCGCATCCACGGTCAGGCCGTACTCGATATTGCCCCGCAGGTTGTCGTTGAGCGCTTCGATACGATCGAGGTACGGCAGCATGTGCGAAACCATCATGGCGCCGCGCAGCGTGATGAACACATCCCGCCCGGCGGACAGGTCCAGCGCCAGTTCGTCCACCTGCCAGCCCGCGCGCCGCAAGGCCTCCACGGATTGCCGGCAGACAGCTCCCACGCCGTCGTCGATGCCCACGCCGGCGATATCGGCCACATAGGCCGCACGCCGCGGCATCTTCGCATCCAGCGGCGCGTCGAAGGCTGCGGGCAGCGCCGGCAGGCTCACCGGGGCGGCCGCACTGGGGCCTGCAAGGGCGCGCACCGCCAGCCACAGGTCCTCGGCGGTCAGTGCCATGGGCCCATCCACCTGCAGCGTGTCCCAGGGGGCAGTGGCGGGAAGCGAGGGGATCAGGCCCGGCGTCGGCCGCAGCCCCACCACGCCGCAGAATGCGGCCGGTACCCGCAACGAGCCGCCCAGATCGGTGCCGCTGGCCAGCGCGATCATGCCGCTGGCCAGCGCCGCCGCACCGCCGCCGGTGGAGCCGCCGGCGGAGAGTTCCCGATTCCAGGGGTTGCGGGTGGCGCCGAACACGGCGTTGACTGTGTTGGCCCCGGCGGCGAACTCCGGCGTATTGGTCTTGCCGATGACGATGGCGCCCGCCTCCTTGAACCGGCGCACGATCTCCGCGTCCCCGGACGGCACGTGGTCACGCCGAAGCGCAGACCCATAGGTGGTGCGTATGCCCGCGGTGTCGGTGATGTCCTTGATGCCCACCGGCAGGCCAAGCAGCGGAGGCAACGCGCCGCCGGACCTGCGGCGCTGCTCGGCGGTCCGTGCTTCCTCACGTGCCTGGTCCGCCGCCACGGTGCAGACGGCATTCAGCACCGGATTGCACGCTGCAATGCGTTCCAGAGACGCTTCCACGGCCTCCACGGGAGAAAGCCTGCCCGCCCGTATCCGGGCCATGATCTCGGTGGCACTCAACCGATGTCCGTCGATGTACACGCTCAGCTCTCCGATCTGTGGGCAATCACGGCAATCATACCGCCTCCGTCCGGCCCCTGGTGTTCCGCGCCGCCAGAGACGAACAGCCGGGTGTCGCCGGTAACGCCCGCCACCAGCGCGCCCACCGCACCGCGGATGTGTCGCTGTGCGTGCATGTCACCGTCGTTCAGCATGGTGTGGGGCTGGCCGCGCACGGTCCCGGACCGGTCGGGTTCGCATTTCACGAACACCGCCGCCAGCTTCCGCTGATCATCCGCTGCGAGCTGGGGCCTCGGCGACAGCCCGAGATCCTCGAGCACGTCAACCACCCCGGTGATGTCCAGCGCATCGCGCATGGGTCGGTGAGCAATGCGCAGCGGGCCGCGCCAATGCCGGCTGTTGCCCAGCAACACGATCTCGTTGACCGCCACCTCGACGCCGGAAGAGCAACTGGCCACCCCTGAATACCGGCTGAAATCCCGCAGCATCATGCTCTCATCGAAGTGCTGTTCGTCGATCTCGCCCAGCGCCAGTGCCACACCGAAGGCCGAGGCCACCCGCGACCAGGCCATGGACTTGTCCGGCGAGTCGCCGGCAGTGGGCACCCCCCGGGCGTGCGCCTGACTGATCGCGAGAGCCGTCAGGCAGGGGCCTTTCACCTGAACGAAGTGGACATCCTCCGGCCGCTCGATCCGAGCCTGGCGCATGGCCTGCCGAACCGCGTCGGCGGTGGCCCGCACCTGCCCTCCGCGACCGATGTCCGACGGTTCCAGGGGGCCGGTGAACGCGGTGGCCACGGCCAGCGCCGGCCGGCTGTCCCCCGTCTCCCCGTCGCCGGGCACGACGCTGAACACGGTGATGTGCGGCGTCAGCACACCCTCGGTTCCGCCGGAAAAGATGAATGGTACGCGGGCGGTGACAGCCGTCACGGTTTCGCCGGTGTGAGCGGCGATCAGCAGGGCCAGCGACTGGCTCAGGTAACCGCGCGTGTAGTCGTTGACCAGACCGTTGCCGGGTGTCTTGCCGATGACCGCCACAATGCGACCGGGCGCGATGGTTCCCGCATCCAAGGCCGCCGCAAGCGGCTCGACGTTGCCGGGATCGGTCAGGGTGAAGCGGTGTACCAGAGCACGCATGTAGCACCTTGATTTCGCAAAAATCAGCTTTTATGCCGGTAAAATCGGTGAAAAGGCCTGTATCTTCCGGTTTTCTTGCGTTAATCTGAACCGCCGCCCCGCCTTCGTCACGGCGGCCTACCGAGCAGACAGGAGCATCACGGACCATGCGTAGCGGGAGGTCATCAGGCATCGAGAGCCTCTCCGGAGAGGACGCGCCCCGCACCTCCATGCAGCAGCGGGCAATGGAAGCCATCCGCGACCTGATTGTCCAGGGTGAGCTGCCACCCGGCTGCCGCCTGCAGGAGCAGGCATTGAGCGATTACCTGGGCATCTCCCGGACACCCATCCGCGAGGCGTTCCGCGCCCTGGCCGCCGAGGGCCTGGTGGTGGTGCAACCGCGGCGCGGCGCCATGGTGCGCGAAATGGGCCTGGACGAACTCTCCGACACGTTCCAGGTGATTGCTACGCTGGACGCATTGGCCGGCGAGCTGGCCGCGGCGCGGGCCACCGAACCGGAGATCGAGCGGGTGGGCACGCTGCATCGGCGCATGCTGGCCAGCTACGAGCAAGGCGACATGTTCGGCTACTTCAAGCTCAACCAGGCCATTCATCGCCAGATCGCCGCCTCGTCCGGGAACCCGGTGCTGGAACGCCAGCTGCAGGCGCTGAACGCACAGGTGCAGCCGTACCGCTTCGACATCAACAGCGTCTCGGAAAACTGGCGCCGCTCCATCGCCGACCACGAGATCATGCTGGAAGCGTTGCGGGCCCGCGACGGCGCCCGCCTGCACGCGGTGCTGCGCAACCACCTTCCCGACAAGCTGTTCCTGCTGGACCGGCTGCGGCACCTGAACAAGAGTCGCAGCCGCCGCAAACGCATTGCCTGATTCAGCCGGTGATTCGTTCGCCCCCGATGCCCATCGGCTCACCCAGGCTTTCCAGTTCCGGCGTCCCCATGTAGACCCGGCGCAGTTTCTCCAGGAACGGCACCTCCATTTTCGCCCGGGAATCGCGCACCGGGTCGGACCCTGGCAGCATGGTGTCCGACGCCTCGCGGGAGAACGCCATGACAAACCGTACCCGCGCTTCCCGGCGCCGTGCCACTCTCGCGGTCAGCGCGGGCACGTCCACGGGCCGCCCGCGTGCCTGGCGCACGGCGGTGCGGATGCAGTCCGCGTACAGGCAGGCGTCTTCCACGGCCATGGTCGCGCCCTGGCCCAGCGTCGGCACCATGGCGTGCGAGGCATCGCCCAGCAACAGCACACGGCCGCGTTCGTCGGCGAAGGCCGGCGGAATGTCCTGGACGCGGGCCCAGTGGATGGCGTCCACGTGTGTACAGATGGCGTCGATCAGAAAGGCCGCCGATTCGCTGGGAGGTGCGCCGGCTGGACTGTACAGCAGGCGCAGGGCCTCTGCGCTCTTGGCGTCCTCGCTGATCGGCGCTCCGGCCGGAATGGGGAACGCCCCGGCGATATAGATGGCTTCGCCGGGCACCCGGAAGGCCAGGAGCCTGTTGGGGCCGTTGAACCACTGGGCGTAGTCGTCGATGAGACCATCCGCGGTGTCCGGCACCAGCAGCCGGTAGATAACCACGCCGAGATGGTCCGGCTCGGGCTGCCCGAGGAACTGCTCGCGCACCATGGAGTAACGCCCGTCGCCGCCGATCAGCAGATCCACGTCCGTCAGCCGGCCTTCCTCGCCGTCGGCACGGTTCCGGTAGTCGATGCTGATGCGCGCCCCGGCTTCGCCGCCCTGGTAGCCCATCCGCAACACCTCACGGTTGAACAGGATGCGATCCATCACCGGCGCACGCAGCTGCCGGTAGAGTTCCGACCAGCGGATGCGCATGCCGTCGTTGTCGGCCACCCGCGCCAACGGCAGGTCCATCAGCTCGGTACCGTCGGTCAGCGTGGTCCGCCAGTGACGCCAGGGCAGGCTGACGCCCGGCGCACGCAACGCCTCCGCCAGCGCGGGATCGGCCTGGCCGAGAATCTTCAGCGCGTTGGGCCCCACGTTCAGGCCGGTGCCGGCATGGGAGTGATCGTCCGGCGCCACCTGTTCCAGGCAGACCACCTCCACACCCGGCTCGTCCCGCAACAGGTGGGTGACGATGGCGCCGCCCACGCCGGCGCCGCAGATGGCAATACGCAAGGGTTGCCCGACGCCCATTATTTACCTCCCCAGTGCACGACCCGCTTCTCCACCAGCAGCGAAGCCCAGTTCAGGCCGTAGCCCAGTGCGCCGGCGGCGAAGATCGCCGCGTACATCTCCGGCATGCGGAACAGCATCTGCGCCTGCACCAGGCGGTGGCCCAGCCCGTCGCTGGAGCCGATGAACATCTCTGCCACGATAATGATGACCAAGGTCAGCGAGATGCCGTTGCGCAGGCCGACGAAGGTTTGCGGCAACGACTCCCAGAACATGACGTCGCGCAGGCGCTGCATCTTGTTCGCGCCCATGACCTGGGCTGCCAGCAGGCGGGTCTGGCGCGCATTCATGACCCCGTAGGCGACGTTGAACAGGATCACCAGCGAGGCACCGAAGGCGGCCACCAGGATCTTCGCCATCTCGCCGACGCCGAACAGGATCAGGAACAGCGGGAACAGCGCCGACGCCGGCGTGGAGCGGAAGAAGTCGATGACGAACTCCAGCGAACGGTACAGCCGCTCGGTGGAGCCGAGGAAGATGCCCAGCGGAATGGCCACGGCGGCGGCCAGCGCAAAACCGGCCATGGTGCGCTGGACGGTGCTGAGGAAATCACCCCAGAGGTCGCCTCTGGCCATGCCGTTCCACAGACTGAGCATGGTGGCCTGCGGTGAGGGCAACAGGAGCGGATTCGCCACCTCGGCGGCCCAGACCACCCACCACACGGCCATCAAGGCGAGCACGCCCCAGACCGGACGCAGATAGACGCTCATCGCGTTCCAGACGTTCATCGCAGCGCGGCCTCCCTGAGGAAGATGTCCAGGCACCGCTTCTTCACACGGATGAACTTGGCATCGGAGACGGTATCGTCGGTACGTGGCCGCGGCGCATCGTATTCCACGAACTCGGCGATCCGCGTGGGCTTGCGGGTAAGCAGCAACACGTAGTCGGACAGCCAGACGGCGTCCTCCAGGTCGTGGGAGACGATGACCATGGTAGTACCGCGCTCCTGGAAGATGCGCTGCACGCGATCGCGCATCAGCAGGCTCATCTCGTAGTCCAGCGCCGAGAACGGTTCGTCCAGGAACAACACTTCCGGCTCCATCACCAGCGCGCGCATGATGCAGATGGTCTGCATCTGCCCTCCGGAAAGCTGGTACGGATAGCTGTTGAAGTCGATGGGCAGGTCGAAGCTCTCGATCAGCGCATCCACCCGGCGTTTCCGCTCCTTCGCCGGCACGCCCATCAGCTTCAGCGGGTAGTGGATGTTGTCCACCGCACGCATCCACGGAAACAGCGCCTCCCGGTAGTTCTGGAAGACATAGCCGATGCGGGTCTCGTCCAGCGTCTTGCCATCGAACAGGATCTGGCCGCCCTCGTGGGGTATCAGTCCGGAGATGATGTTCACCAGCGTGCTCTTGCCGCAGCCGTTGGGGCCGAAGATCGAGGTGATCCTGCCCCGCGGGATGTTCAGGTCGAAGCCGTCGTAGATCACCTCGCCGCCGAAGCGCTTGTCCAGCCCGCGAACGGTGATATGGGTATTCGGTGGGAACCACCGGAGCCGCTCTTCCAGGCTGGGCCCGCCCTGATCGCCGACAACGGCCGGCGCCGTGTCGGCACCGGCGGCATCGGGCGCCGCCGGCTGATCTGCCAGATGGATGTGCACCATGACTATTGCTCCAGCGCCTTGAGGAAATCGGTCGCGGTGACGGGGCGCTGCAGCAGCCCGGCCTCGCTGCCCCAGTCGACGAAGGCGGTGAACTCCGCCAGATCCCGGTCACTCAGATCGCTGACCATGGTGAACTTGGGCAGCGGTACGCTCATAACCACATCAGGCGGCGTCAGCGTGTTCTCCTTCAGGTGCTCGCGGGCGCTTTCGTCATTCGTGATGTCATCCACGGCCCTGGCCCAGGCCAGGGCAAAACGACGGGCCACGTCCGGCCTGGCATTGATGAAATCGACCGACATCGCGGCACCGGCGGCGTAGGCCTGCGCCTCGCCGTTGCCCAGGACGTACGTGGAGATCACCCCGGCCTCCAGCATCACCAGATCACCGGCGCCCAGCATCACGGTGGCGCTCGGCTCCAGCGTGAAGCCCAGATCGAAGGTGCCGGCCAGCATGGCGTCGGTGTGCAGGTTCATCGCCAGCTCGTTGAGGATGAAGTCCTGGCCCTCCTGAAGACCGACCGCCCGCAATCCCGCCCGGGCCACTGCCATATTGGCGGGGCCGGGTGCGGACATCACCCGCAGCGGGCGCTTGTCGACATTGACCAGGTCGGCCAGATTCTCGATGCCCAGCGACTGCTGCGCCACATACTGCTCCATGCGGTACTCGACGTTCTGGCCGTTGATGGCAAAGTAGGTCGCCACGCCGGGCTTCAGGTTGTTGCCGTTCATGCCCTCCAGCGTGACCAGGTTGGCCGCCACGTCGGCATCGCCGGTAATCAGCGCACTCATCAACGCCGGACCGCCCATCAGGCGAATCTCCTGCGTACGAATGCCCTGCTCCTCGAAATAGCCGCGATCCCGTGCCACGTAATACGGTAACGAGGAGGAAACAGGGAAGGACGCGACGCGGACCAGGTCGGCGGCCAGGGCAGTCGTTGCCGCGGAGAGCCCGGAAACCAGCACGAACGCGCTAAGCAGGCAGGCGGAAAGGCGGATTCTGATGGTCATGGTGCTAGCCCCCAAGGCTGAGATAAAGATCGGGATTGAAGAATGAGGTACCTGCCACGTAGCGACGCTCGTCGCTCATGTCCGGCCCCGGCCCTTCCTCGGAACGGCCATCGAATGTGAGTTCCAGCTGCACCCCGCTCGGGTCGTAGATGAAGAGCTGCCAGAGGTCTGTCCCCGGCACGAGAAACTCCCGCCAGTCCAGCCCGTAGTCGCGGAAACGGCGGCGGAAGTCGTGGAAGCCGTGCGCAGTCAGGGAGAGGTGATCGATGGCGGCAGTGCCGACCGGCGCCACCCCGGTGTCGCCCAGCGCCGGACCGCCCGCATAGACATGGATAATGGCGTCACCCCCCGGCGTCGAGCAGGCCAGCCAGGCCCCCGGATAGCCGAAATCCGGGCGCGGCGCCTGCACCAGCCCCAGGACTTTCTCGTAGAACGTGTTCGTGAGATCCAGTCGATCGGTCTTGATGGCGACATGGAAGAGACCGGTAATCAGCATGCATACCCCTGTGTGGATCCGGGCACCGCAGAAAGTGCAGTGCAACATGAAATTGCATACAAAAATGCACTAAACGTGCCACTACTTTCATAAGTGGATGAACCTACTGATTTTCATACTTATTCATGACAAGCCTCCGTTCCTGCGCGCACCTCCTTCGGTAGCAGTTCTGCACCGTTGGGTGGCAGCCCTTGCAGCAAACGCCCCGATCTGGGTATCGCGCATACTTTGTCTACAGTAGGGAATACAGGGCGGGACATTCCGGCACGGACAATGCGGTGCATGCCGTGCCGAACGCCCCACAACGGTGCAACACGAGGCAATCACGGACCGACGAACAAGGAGTTACGCTGGCATGGTGTATGCAGATGCTTGGTCATATTGTCGACAACATGCCGAAGCCCGCGCCCTGGATCATGCAGGGCGCCAGTCACAGGACGCGCACTATGTCAGTCTCAGGAACGCCGATACGCTTCATCCTCGACGGTGAAGTGGTTTCCGTGACCGAAGTCCCGCCCACCATGACGCTGCTGCAGTACCTGCGCGAACATCTGGGGCGTACCGGCACCAAGGAGGGCTGTGCCGAGGGCGATTGCGGTGCGTGCACCGTGGTCCTGGGCGAGCTTGACGGCGACCGCATCGCCTACCGCTCGGTCAATGCCTGCATCCGCTTCCTGGCGGCGGTGGATGGCAAGGAAGTGGTCACGGTGGAGAGCCTGGCCGACACGGGAACCCCGCACCCGGTCCAGCAGGCGCTGGCGGACTGCCACGGCTCCCAGTGCGGCTTCTGCACGCCGGGGTTCGTCATGTCGCTGTTCGATCTGTACCTGAACCAGCCGCAGGCCGGCCACGACGAGGTGATCACCGCGCTGGCCGGAAACCTGTGTCGCTGCACGGGCTACCGCCCGATCATCGACGCCGGATGCCGGATGCAGGGTTATCCCGTCCCGGCACGCTGGAGCCGTGACGACGCCCAGAACGCCGAACGGGTACGCCGGCTGCAGTCCATCCAGCACGACAGTCTCATGTCGTTCAGCGTCGGGTCAGGCAGCTTCTTCGCCCCGCGCACCACCGAAGAGCTGGCCGCCATCTACGACGCCTATCCGGACGCGGTGCTGCTGGCCGGCGGCACCGACGTGGGTCTCTGGGCTACAAAACAACTGCGGGACTTCCGCGAGATCGTGCATCTGGCGGACGTGGAGGAGTTGCGCCGGATACAGGTGCAGGGGGACATACTGGAGATCGGCGCCGCTGCCTCGCTGACCGACGCCTACGCGGCGCTCTGCCTGCACTACCCCGCGCTGCGGGAGCTCCACCACCGTTTCGCCTCGCCGCCCATACGCAACGCCGGCACTCTCTGCGGCAACATCGCCAACGGCTCACCCATCGGCGACTCCATGCCGTTCCTGCTGGCCCTGAACGCCACCCTGTTGCTGCGGCGCGGGGAGCGGCGCCGGCAGTTGCCACTGGACGATTTCTACCTGGGTTACCAGAAGACGGCGCTGGAGCCCGGCGAGTTCATCGAGGCGGTTCAGGTGCCGCTGCCATCGCCGGCGCAGATGACCGCTACCTACAAGGTCTCGAAGCGCATCGAACAGGACATTTCCGCGGTCTGCGGCGCCTATTCGGTGACCGTGGACCACGGCCGCGTCACCGCCGCCCGCATCGCCTACGGCGGCATGGCAGCCACCCCGCTGCGGGCGCCGCGCGCCGAGGCGGCGCTGCTGGGCAAGCCGTGGAACGCGGCCACCATGGATGCGGCGGCCACCATGTTGACCCACGACTACGCGCCGATTACCGACATGCGTGCCAGCGCGGGTTACCGGCTGACCGTCGCCCGCAATCTGCTCAAGCGGTTCTTCCTGGAACACGGCGGGACCGCTGCGCCAACCCGACTGGATGCCCTGACGCCGCACACGGAGGGTACGGACCATGTCCCGAACATCCACTGAGATGACAGCCGGCAAACCGGTCAAGCACGAAAGCGCTCTGCTGCACGTGACCGGCAGCGCCCGCTACACCGACGACATACCACTGCCCGGCAACACGCTGCACGTGGCCTTCGGCCTGAGCACGGTGGCGCACGGCCGGGTCGTCTCCATGGACCTGGAGCCGGTGCGCCAGGCCCCCGGCGTGGTGGCGGTATTCACGGCCGCCGACATCCCCGGCGAGAACAACTATTCACCGGCCCACGACGATCCCATTTTCGCGGACAGCGAGGTGCATTTTCTCGGCCAGCAGCTTTTCGCCGTCGCCGCCACCTCCTTTCAGGCGGCGCGCAGAGCCGCCAGGCTGGCCCGGGTGGAATACGAGGAACGCCCCGCGATCCTGGACATCCCCACCGCATTGGCCGCCGAAAGCCATGGACTGCCCAGCCGCACCTTGCGCCGGGGTGATCCGGAGTCGGCCCTCCAGACATCGCCCCACCGCCTGCAAGGCCGGGTAACCATCGGCGGCCAGGACCATTTCTACCTGGAAGGCCAGGTGGCCGCCGCGCTGCCGCAGGATGACGGCGGCATGCTGGTCTACAGCTCCACCCAGCACCCCAGCGAGGTGCAGCACATGGTTGGCCACGCCCTGGGCAGGCACTGCCACGACGTGGTGATCCAGTGCCGGCGCATGGGCGGGGGATTCGGCGGCAAGGAGAGCCAGCCGGCGTTGTTCGCCTGCGTCGCCGCCATCGTCGCCGCCCGCACCGGCCGGCCAACCAAGGTGCGCCTGGACCGCGACGACGACATGGTGATGACCGGCAAGCGGCATGACTTCCTGGCCGAATACGACGTCGGCTTCGACGAACAGGGGCGGATCAGTGCGCTGGACATGATGCTGGCCTCGCGCTGTGGCTATTCCGCCGACCTGTCGGCGCCGGTGAACGACCGCGCCATGTTCCATGCCGACAACTGCTACTACCTGGAACACGTGCAGATCGTCTCCCACCGCTGCCGCACCAATACCGTTTCCAACACCGCCTTCCGCGGCTTCGGCGGCCCGCAGGGGATGATGGCCATCGAGGCGGTGATCGACGATGTCGCCCGCCACCTGGGCCTGGATCCGCTGGCGGTACGCCGCATCAACTACTACGGTATCGGCGAACGCGACCTCACCCCCTACTGGATGCGGGTGGAGGACAACATTCTCGAAACCCTGACCGATCAACTGGAGCACGACAGCCGCTACCGGCAACGCCGCCAGGCCATCGCCGCGTTCAACGCCGAAAGCCCGGTGATCAAGCGGGGCATCGCGCTGACGCCGCTGAAGTTCGGCATCTCCTTCACCGCCACCCAGTTCAACCAGGCCGGGGCACTGGTTCACGTTTATACCGACGGCACGGTGCTGCTCAACCACGGCGGCACGGAAATGGGCCAGGGCCTGCATACCAAGGTCGCCCAGGTGGTGGCGGACGAACTGGGGCTGCCGCTGGAGCGGGTGCGCGTTTCAGCCACCGACACCAGCAAGATCCCGAACACCTCGGCCACCGCCGCGTCCTCCGGCAGCGACCTGAACGGCAAGGCGGCACAGGCGGCCGCGCGCACCATCCGCGGGCGCCTGGTCGAGCTGCTGGCGGAGCGCTACCGCATCGCTGCCGACGGCATCCGCTTCGCCGACGGGACGGTGCAGGTGGGCGATGACACGCTAACGTTCAATGCCGTGGTGAAGATGGCCTACAACGCCCGGGTCTCGCTGTCCTCCACCGGCTTCTACCGCACGCCGAAGATCCACTACGACAAGAATTCGCTGCGTGGCCGGCCGTTCTTCTATTTCGCCTACGGCGCCGCCGTCACCGAGGTGGCCGTGGACACACTCACCGGGGAGCACCGGATGCTGCGCGTGGACGTGCTGCACGATGTCGGCCGCTCGCTGAACCCGGCCCTGGACATCGGCCAGATCGAAGGCGGCTTCCTGCAGGGCGCCGGCTGGCTGACCAGCGAGGAACTGGTCTGGGACGCGCAGGGCAGCCTGCGCACCCATGCACCGTCCACCTACAAGATACCGGCGGTGGGCGACTGGCCCCGGGAGGCCCATATCCGCCTGCTGGAGAACGCACCGAACCGGGAGGAAACCGTTTTCCGATCCAAGGCGGTGGGGGAGCCGCCGCTGATGCTGGCGATCTCGGTCTACCATGCACTGCGCGACGCCGTGGCGGCGGCAGGCGGGCCGCGGGCGGCAGGCGCCCTGTCCGCCCCGGCGACACCGGAGGCGGTGTTGCGGGCATTGGAAACGGCGACCGAAGCCGGGGAACCGGCCGACCCGGCCGCGGCGGAGGTCGGCGCATGACGCACTGGGCGGCCGACCTGCATACCCTGCTCGCCGCCGGCCAACCGGTGGTGCGGGTGGTCATGGCGGCCACGCGCGGTTCGGCGCCTCGGGAAGCCGGCGCCTGCATGCTGGTGCACGCCGACGGTGTCATCGGCAGCATCGGCGGCGGCAGGCTGGAACACACGGCCATTACCCGGGCACGGGCACTGCTCGCGCAGTCCGACGCACGCGCCGTGCGGCAGGAATTCGTGCTGGGCAAGGAACTGGAACAATGCTGCGGCGGTATCGTCGAACTCTGGTGGCAGCGAGTGGAAACCGGCGCCGCGGCCCTGTTCTCCAGCGCGGCACGGGAGCTGGAACGGGGTCATACGCTGACGCTGCTTTCGGCCGAGAACGGCGATCACACCCTGCTGGATACCGACGGCGAACTGCTGGCCGGCAACGGCCGGCTTCGCCCGGACACGGCGGGTGCCGCTGGCAACCTGATATGCACGCAAGGCCGGCAGAGCGTGCTGGCGGAAACCCTGCAGCGGCAAGAGACACAACTGTGGCTGTATGGCGCCGGCCACGTGGGCCGGGCCATCGTCACCGCGTTGAACCCGTTGCCTTTCGCCGTGACCTGGGTCGACAACCGCACCGGCATGCTGCCGGAACACCCGCCCGCCGGCGTCCGCACGATCCATGCGGCCGAGCCGGAGCGCACCGTGGCCGACGCACCGCCCGATGCCTGCTTCCTGGTGCTAACCCACGACCACGCGCTGGACTTCCGTATCGTGCAGGCCATCCTGGCACGGCAACAATTCGCCTTTGCAGGACTGATCGGCTCAAGCCCCAAGGCACTGCGATTCCGCCAGCGGCTGGCGCGGGAAGGGCTGCCCCGCAGCCTGATCGACCGGCTCACCTGCCCCATCGGCATCGGCGGTATCGACAGCAAACTGCCGGCAGCGATCGCCATCGCGGTGACCGCGCAATTGCTGCAGCTGCGGGAAACCCTCGCCCGCCGCGACCCGGCCGGCACCGTCACCGAACTGCGCAGCCATGAACGGTGACCGGATCTACGCCGCCGGCCGTGCGGTCATCAGCGCCAGCAGGCGTAGCCGCCCCGGCTCCCCGGACTGCCGGAGCCCCAGCACCGGCAAGGCCTCCGGCCCCATCCAGTTCTGGACCGCGGCGGTGATCGTATCCAGCGCTCCGGCGTCCTCGACGATATCCCCCAGCACCAGGAGCACGGCCCGACCGCCCGCACCCGCCGCCAGCCCCTGCGTCCGCAGCTCCGACAGCAGCGCATCGACGGCCTGCCGGGCCCGACCGGGCCCGGAGGCGGCCACGTCGGCCAGCCAGCCTTCACCGCCGGCACCCAGCGCGAAGCGCAGATCGTCCGGCTCCACGCAGACCACGCCGGTCTCGGCGGTCAGCCGTTGCAGGGCGTCGAGCAGGCAAAGCAGACGGTCCATGCCATGTTCGTCGAAAGACAGGCCCAGGCAGATGTCGGCGTCAGACAGTCCCGACGCCTCCGGCACAACCAGCACCGTCAACACCGCCGGGGTCGCCCGGTCGGCCAGCCAGCGCTCCGCCGCAGCCCGGCCCGCGGGGTCGGCGACGGCGCAGTACAGCTCGGCCGGAACCGCCCCGGACAGGGCCACACCCGGTCGCTTCTCCCGCAACAGGGCCTCGGCGCGGTCGCCGAAAGCGGCCAGCGCGATACGAAAGGAGGCGCGCGCCTCCTCAGCGTTGTCCAGAAGCCACGCGTTCATGCAGTCGCAGCAGCGCGATGCGGTTGATCTGGATGATAGCGGTCTGGCGCTCTTCCTCCGGGGAATTCTGCAGCCGACGCCGGAAGGCGGCAAGAATGGCCTCGCGGCTCTGGCCGCGCACCGCCATGACGAATGGAAACCGGAACCGCGCCTTGTAGGCCTCGTTGAGCTGCTGGAAGCGCTGGAATTCCTCCGGCGTGCACTGGTCCAGGCCCGCACTGGCCTGCTCGCTGGAGGAGTCATCCGTGAGTTCCCCGGCCACCGCGGCCTTGCCCGCCAGATCGGGATGAGCCCGGATCAGCGCGAGCTGGCGGTCGGTCCCGGCCGCATCCAGCGCACGCGCCATGGCGGCGGCCAGTCCGGCAACCGTGTCCTCGCGCCCACTCAGGCCGGCATCCCAGGCAGCGGCGGCCACCCACGGGGAATGCTCGTAGATGCCACCGTAGCTCGCGATGAAGTCGTCCCGGCCCAGACTGCTGGGTCTCGGGCTCAGAAATGCGTCGGACACGGTGTCGGCCATGGACCGGCCTCCTGATGATGTCTGGAAGAGCGCTCTCCGGTTCATGATAATATGTATACAAATACAATCAATATTGGATACAGTTTTCCGAAAGCACGCTGAATGACACGGAGAGCAGGGGTTATGGGCAGACTCACTACCCACATACTGGACACCGCCGCGGGACGCCCGGCAGCCGGCGTTCACATCACGCTGGAGCGTCTTACCGAGACCGGCACGGAGCCACTGGGCCAGACCGTGACCAACAGCGACGGCCGCTGCGACCGGCCGCTGCTGGAGGGCGCGGAACTGGAGCCCGGGACCTACCAGTTGGTGTTTGCAGTCGGCGAATACTTCGCCCGCCACGGCGTCGACAACGGCGCACCCCGTTTCCTCGACCAGGTGGTGCTGCGCTTCGGCATCGCCGGACCAGACCAGCACTACCATGTGCCACTGCTGCTCTCCCCCTACGGCTACACCACCTACCGGGGCAGCTGACGCTCCCCTCCAACAACTCAGGCACGGGCGGATACAGGCATCATGGAAGCGCACCTGCACGAATGGGCCAACCTGCTGTTGCGCTGGACGCATTTCATCGTCGGCGTGGCATGGATCGGCGCTTCGTTCTACTTCAACTGGCTGGAGAACCACCTGGAGCGGCTGCACAAGCGGGACGGCATCGCCGGCGACCTGTGGGCGATACACGGCGGCGGTTTCTACTTCGTGCAGAAATACGCAGTAGCCCCGGAGAAGCTCCCCGCCACGCTGCACTGGTTCAAGTGGGAGGCCTATTTCACCTGGATCACCGGTTTCCTGCTGCTGATCGTCGTCTACTACATGAACGCCGGCACCATGATGGTGGACCCGTCGGTGGCCGAGCTTGACCAAGGCACCGCCATCGCCATCGGGCTGGCGGTACTGATCGGCTCCTGGTTCGTGTACGACGGCCTCTGCCGCTCGCCACTGGCCGGCCGGCCGATCTGGCTGGCCACGGTAGGCTTTGCGTTGCTGGTGCTGCTGGCCTGGGGGCTGAGCGAGATATTCAGCGGCCGCGCAGCCTACATCCATGTGGGCGCGGCCATCGGCACCTGCATGGTGGCCAACGTGTTCCGGGTGATCATCCCCTCACAGCGGGACATGGTGGAGGCGATGCAGGCCGGCCGCGAGCCGGATCCGGTGAAGGGCAGGAACGCCCTGCTGCGATCCCGCCACAACAACTACCTGACGCTGCCGGTACTGTTCATCATGATCAGCCACCACTTCCCCGGCACCTACGCGCATCCCTGGAACTGGGCGGTGCTGGCCGCCATCATGCTGATCGGCGCCGGTGTGCGGCACTATTTCAACATCCGCCACCTGCCGGAGCGCAAGGTGTGGATTCTGCCGGCGGCCGCGGTCGCCACCGCGTTGGTCATTGTCGCCACCAGCCCCCAGGTGCAGGACTGGCGCACGGCCGACGCCGCCGGCAACGGGCAGGCGGAAGCGGTTTCCTGGGCACAGGTGCAGTCCGTCATCGACAACCGCTGCGTCTCCTGCCACGCCGCCAGTCCCACCCAGGCCGGCTTCAGCAGCCCGCCCGCGGGTCTGCGGCTGGACAGCGCGGATCTGATCCAGCGCCATCGCGATGCCATCAACCGGACCGCGGTGCAGTCCAGCTACATGCCGCCGGGCAACCTCACCGGCATGACCGACGACGAACGCGCACTGCTACGACAGTGGATACACCACGGCACCGGGGGCCACTGAAGCCTGGAGACCCGCCATGCAGACACCCGACTATCCCCGCGACCTGATCGGCTACGGCCGCAACCCGCCGCACGCCCGCTGGCCGGGCAAGGCGCGGATTGCGGTGCAGTTCGTGCTCAACTACGAGGAGGGCGCGGAGAACTGCGTGCTGCACGGCGACCGCGCCTCGGAGATCTTCCTGTCCGAGATCATCGGCGCACAGCCCTACCCGGACCGCCATATGAGCATGGAGTCCATCTACGAGTACGGCTCGCGGGCGGGCGTCTGGCGCCTGTTGCGGGAGTTCGAGCGCCGCGGGCTGCCGCTCACCGTATTCGGTACCGCCATGGCCCTGGAGCGCAACCCGGAGGCCACGGCCGCCTTCGTCGAACTCGGCCACGAGATCGCCTCCCACGGTTGGCGCTGGATCCACCACCAGGACATGCCGGAGGAAACCGAGCGCCAGCACATACGCCAGGCGGTGGAAATCATCCGGCGGCTCACCGGTGCAGCGCCGCTGGGCTGGTATACCGGCCGCGACAGCCCGAATACCCGTCGCCTGGTGGTGGAGCACGGCGGCTTCGCCTACGACGCGGACTACTACGGCGACGACCTGCCGTTCTGGACCACTGTGACCACCGCGGCCGGCGAGACCCGGCCGCACCTGGTGGTGCCGTATGCGCTGGACAGCAACGACATGCGTTTCGCCACCGCCCAGGGCTTCAACACCGGCGAGCAGTTCTGCCAGTACCTGTGCGACGCTTTCGATGTGCTTTACGCCGAAGGGGAAACCACACCGAAAATGCTTTCCGTCGGCATGCATTGCCGACTGCTCGGCCGGCCGGGCAGGCTGCGCGGCCTGCAGCGGTTCCTCGATCACATCGAACGCCACGACCGGGTCTGGGTGACCCGCCGTATCGACATCGCCCGTCACTGGATGGACCACCATCCGTGTCCGGGCATGCAACAGACAGGACCCACCGCATGACCGAGAACGTGCTTATCGCCACCCCGGCGGAACCACCGGCTTTCGCCCGATCGCGCGTCAACCTTGCCGATGCCCGCCTGGGCGCCAGCGCCGTGGCCGCCAGTGACCAGTTCTTCGCGCCGCTGGAGCGCATGCTGGATCCCGAGCCCGCGCGTTTCTACCCCGACCGCTTCGACGACCACGGCAAATGGATGGACGGCTGGGAGACACGCCGGCGCCGAAACGGCGGCCACGACTGGGCGGTGATCCGCCTGGCCCTGCCCGGTCGCATCCGCGGGCTGGATATCGACACCAGCTTCTTCACCGGCAACTTCCCGCCGGCCGCGTCGGTGGAGGCCTGCTTCAGCAGCGACGGCGATCTCGGGCCGCAGGCGGCATGGACAGAGATCCTGCCGGCCACCAGCCTGGACGGGGACAGCCACCGCTTCGTTGCGGTGGATGACGACGCCGTCTACACCCACTTGCGCGTGCACATCTATCCGGACGGCGGCATTGCCCGGTTGCGGGTCTACGGCGACGTGGCGGTGGACTGGGATACACGGGACGCGTCGGAACCCGTGGATCTGCTGGCGCTGGAGAACGGCGGCCGGCAGATCGGCTGGAGCGACGCCCATTACGGCGAACCGATGAACGTCCTCAAACCCGGTCGCGGCATCAACATGGGCGACGGCTGGGAAACCCGGCGGCGACGCGAACCGGGGAATGACTGGTGCATCCTGCAGTTGGGCTGCCCCGGCCTGATCGAGCGGGTGGACGTGGACACCGCCCACTTCAAGGGCAACTATCCGGACCGCTGCTCCATCCAGGCAGCGCTGGTCGGGCGCGGCACCCGCGCGTCCATCATCACCCAGAGCATGTTCTGGGAGACGCTGCTGCCGGAACAGCCGCTGAGCGCCGACGCAGTGCACACATTCGCGCAGGAACTGAACGCCATGGGCCCCATCAGTCACATCCGCCTGAACATCATTCCCGATGGCGGCATCAGCCGCCTGCGGCTGTTCGGCCGGCCTACACCGGAGCGCCTGCCATGATCACGCTCACCACCCAGCCGCTGAGCCGGGAGGCCTTCGCGCCGTTCGGAGACGTTATCGAAACCGCGGGTGCCGAACACTTCGCGATCAACAACGGCAGCACCGAGCGCTACCACGATCTGGCCCGGGTGCAACTGCTCGGCGAGGACGCCCAGGCGCTGATCAGCATTTTCCGCGGCCAGCCCTTCACCACGCCGCTGACCGTCCGCATGCTGGAACGCCACCCGCTGGGCAGCCAGGCCTTCGTCCCGCTGAGCAACCGGCCTTACCTGGTGGTGGTCGCCGAGCCGGCCCCGGAGCCGGTGCTATCGACAATGCGGGCGTTCTTCGCCGGCGGGCACCAGGGCGTGAACTACCACGCTGGCGTCTGGCACCACCCGTTGCTCGCGCTGGAGGAGGTCTCGGACTTTCTCGTTGTGGACCGCGCCGGGAACGGCGATAACTGCGACGAACACATTCTCCCGGAAACCGTGACGATCACGACTCCTTAGTGCCTTTCTGGTCGTCCATGTAGTGCTGGGACATTCGGTGCGAGGTGCGGACATGCGTGCGGATCAGCGCCGCCGCCTCTTCCCCCGCGCCGCGCAGGATGGCCTTCACGACCCGATCATGTTCGTGGAACGATGCCTCCAGGCGGTTGCTCACCTTGAACTGCACGCGCCGGTATGGAATCACCCGTGAGCGCGCCGCCAGCGCGGCCTCCAGCAGATAGCGGTTGTGACAGCCCCGGAAGATGGTCTCGTGCAGCACCAGGTTCGCCTGATCGTAACCGTCCACGTCGTCGTCCCGCACGCAGTCGTAGCTGGCCAGGTGGGTGGCCAGCAGCTTCTCCCGTTCGCGCACATCCATCCGCATGGCCGCCATGAAGGCGCAGGCCGCTTCCATCTCCGCGGAGTACTCGAACATCTCCGCCAGCCGCTGCTCCGGCACCGCCATCACGAACACGCCGCGCCGATGGCGGTGCTCCACCAGCCCGGTGGAGGCCATCTCCCGCAACGCCTCGCGTACCGGTGTGCGGGACACGCCGAAGCGCTGGGCCAGCACGGTCTCGTCCAGCCGGCTTCCGGGTCTGATGCGTCCGGCCAGCACCTCATCGGACAACGTCCGGCGAATTTCCTCGGCCAGCGGCATTCCCGTGTCCGTGGCAGCCATATCCCTGAGCGGTCGATTCATACGCACCTTCCGATTGGTAAGGCCATGCCCCGGCGCCGTTGCGCAACTTGCCGCAAAGGCGCATGAGGGCAGGCGTGATCAATCCATGAACGAAACATGAGCCGCCACCACACGCCATCCCTCGGGCATGCGGACCCAGCACTGGCTCTGACGACCCACCCGCGCCACGCCCGGGCGTCGGAACTCCGTCCACGCCGTGGCGTAGTCCTCGCCGTAGGTGGTGATCGTCGTGTTCACCAGCTCCCGTTCCAGACCCTTGCCCGGCCGCGAGGCGCGGAACGCGGCGATTTCGGCGTAACCGTAGAGATTCTCACCGGCCCCGTAGCGAACGGTGTTCGAGTCATTCCAGAACAGTTCGTCCAGCACGTCCACGTCGTTGCTGACCAGGGCCTGCTCGTAACGGCTGAAGGCCTCGGTCACCTCGGCCAGCACGGCCGGGTCGTTGATCCTGATCGGCATGTCGCCTGTCTCCTCTTGACGTTGTCTCCCGCGGAAGCGGCAACCCGTGCCCGCTTCCTTATCCGGCCTGCCGCTCGGCGGGCATGTCCCGCTCTATGCGCACAGCCAGTTCCAGTAACTGCCGGTCACTGCCCGGCGGGCCGATCAGGGACAGCCCCACGGGCTGCCGCCCGAGTTGCAGCAAGGGCATGCTGACCTGCGGCAGGCCACCGACTCCCGCCACCGCGTTCATGCACAGCATGCGGAAGCGGGCCGCCTCCACCTGGGCATCGGTGGCTTTCAGCGCCGGCGCCGGAATCGGCGTGGTGGGCATGCACAGCACGGTGTTGTCGCCCAACAGGCCGAGCAGACGGTCGCGCAGTTCGCGGCAACGCTGGCGCGCCCATGCCCCCTCGGCCCCGGACACTTGCGACGCCGCTGCGAAGCGCTCCTTCACCCCGGGACCGAACAGCGGACGGCGCCGTGTAATCCAGGCACCATAGTGACCCCAGGCCTCGAAGGCCTGCAGCGGACGGAATGCCTGGAAGTATTCCTCCAGCGGGCCCACCGTGGCGTCCTCGATCTGTTCCAGCGGGACAGTACCGGCATCCAGCAGGCGACGCGTCTGCTCCGCCAGGGGTTCTTCCGCCGAAGCCACGCCCTCATGCAGCAGACGCACCTGCAGCAGGGGCCCGGCGTTCCCGGCCGGCAGCAGCACCCGACCCACATCCAGCAACACACCGGCATCGCGAGCGAACCAGCCCACCACATCGAAACTCCTGGCGAGTTCCCCCGCCCCCTCCGTGCTGACCGCATGCAGGGTAGGCCGCAGCCCGTAGACGCCGCAGAAGCTGGCCGGTACCCGCACCGATCCACCGGTATCCGTGCCCAGTGCGAAATCCACCAGCCCCGCGGCCGTCACCGACGCCGACCCGCTCGAGGACCCGCCCGGCACACAGTCCGGCGCGGAAGGGTTGGGCGGCGTACCGTAGTGCACGTTCTGCCCGGACAGGCTGTAGGTGAGTTCGTCGGTGTGGGTCTTGCCCGTCAGTTCCGCGCCGGCTTCCAGCAGACGCTCGATGGCCCAGGCGTGGCGAGCGGCCGGCGCATGTGTCTCCCGCCATTTGGGGTGACCGTTGCCGGTACGCATGCCCTTGATGTCGAACACATCCTTGACCGCAAACCGCCGGCCGTCCAGCGCGCCGGAGGCGGTCGGCGCCAGGCGCACCGGATCGGACTCGACGAAACCGCTCTTGAGTTGCATGCAGGCCCCCGCATCGATGTATACAAATGCCCCTATGCACACTTCGAGCCAACATGACGGATCAGAAACTAAAGGCCATCGGGAGCCGATTACTGCACCGGAACGGTGCCGACTGGTGCTCAACAGGGGCAGCAACGGTGCAACCCCCCTCCCTTTGCACCGGCGTGAGGAGAGCAGGCCGGGCGATCATGGGGCACGGCGCCGGAGAAAGGCGGAGTGGCATGATTACTGAATACCTCTCTGTATACACCACTTGTGCCGGAGGCCCCATGAACGCTTCGACCGACGCCAGAACCGTGGATCACGGCCAACTGCCGATCATCGACATCGGACCGCTGCGAACCGGCAGCGAGGCGGAGCGCAGGGCGGTTGGCGACGCGCTGCGCGCGGCCTGCCTGGACAAGGGCTTTTTCTATGTGTGCAACCACGGTGTGCCGGAGCGCCTGCAGTCCAGGGTCTTCGCCGCGTCCCAGTCATTCTTCGATCAGCCGATGGAGGCCAAGCAGCGCGTCGACAAACGGCTTTCGCCGGCTAACCGCGGCTACGAGCCGCTACGCGGCCAGACGCTGGAGCCGGGAACACCGCCCGACCTCAAGGAAGGCTTCTACATCGGCGAGGACCTCTCCCCGGCCGATCCGCGGGTACTGGCGGGGCGATTCAACCAGGGCCCCAATCTCTGGCCCGAGGGGGTATCGGATTTCCGCGAAGCCATGTCGGAATACTACGACGCCATGGTGGAACTCAACGGCGTGATCATGCGCGGACTGGCCTTGTCGCTGGGCCTGCCGGAAGACTATTTCCAGGACTTCTGCAGGGATCCCATCGCCACCCTCCGTCTGCTGCACTACCCGCCGCAACCGCCACAGCCGGCGCCCGGCGAAAAGGGCTGCGGCGCCCATACGGATTTCGGCGGCATCACCGTACTGATGCTGGACGAGAACCCGGGGCTTCAGGTCTGGGACGCGCAGGGCGAGTGCTGGATTCACGCCGACCCGGTTCCGGGCGCGTTCGTGGTGAACCTGGGCGACATGATCGCCCGCTGGACCAATGACCGCTACCGCTCCACGCTGCACCGGGTAGTGAATACGTCCGGAGCCGAGCGCTATTCGGTACCGTTCTTTTTCAGCGGCTATCCCGACCACGAAGTCCGTTGTCTTCCCGGCTGCCTGGCGGCGGGCGAAACCCCGAGGTACGCGCCCACGACGGTGGAGCAGCACCTGAAGGCGATGTACGAGAAAACCTACGGCTGAGGCATGCCATGACGCGACATCCGGTTATTCTGATTCACGGCGCCTGGGCGGGAAGCTGGGTCTGGGACGCCCTGCTCCCCCTGCTGCGCGACGGCGGGCTGGAGCCCCACCTGGTGGATCTGCCGGGCAACGGCCGCGATGACACGCCGCCCGAGGCAGTCACACTGCAACTGTATGTGGATACGCTCCGTCCGGTACTGGCCAATCTGCCGGAACCGGCCATGCTGGTGGCCCATTCCGGTGGCGGGGTGATCGCGACCCAGTTGGCCGAGGCGGAACCGGACCGCGTACGCGGCGTCGCCTTCGTCGCCGGAATGATGCTTCCTTCCGGCATGGGTTTCGCGCAGCTGACCGAACCGCTGCGCGAACAGGATCCGGCGGCGGCCGGCATCATGCCCCACCTGGAATGGAATGCGAACCGCTCGGCCTCCCGGGTGCCGCCCGAGGCGGCGCGGCAGATCTTCTTCCAGGACGTACCCGACGAAGCAGCCTGGGCGGCCGCGCGGCGGCTGACCCCGCAGCCGGAGGGTGGGCGGGCCGTGCTACCACGCTGGACGGCCGAGCGTTTCGGCCGGATACCCCGGCTCTACGTCGAAGCGCTGGAGGACCGTTCCGTGGTGCTGGCCGCACAACGTCGGATGCAGTCGCTGGTGCCGGGCGCACAGGTGGCGAGCCTGGCCACCGGGCATGCACCTCAGCTTTCCGCACCGGACGCCCTTGCCGGGGTGCTGCTGCCTTTCTTGCGGCCCTGAGACGCGTCCGGGCCAGGCGGCCCCGTCAGATGGCCTGGCCAATAATGCGTATGCCGGCAAGCGTCTGCTTTTCACCCAGCAGATCGGCCAGCGTCGCCTTGTTGATCTCCTCCAGGAATGCCCGCCGACCCCGGTCCAGTACGGCTTTCAGATAGCATCGCCCGGTCAGCGGGCACGGCTGACGCTTGCAATCGATGATACTCATCGACGGCTCCATCAGTTCCACCACCTCGCCCAGGGCAATGCCGGCGGGATCCCGCCCCAGGGTCAGGCCACCGGCCCGGCCCTTGGCCGTGGACAGCAGGCCGTGCTGCGCCAGCCGATGGACCACCTTGCGCAGGTGCTCGCGGGAAATGTCATAGGCTTTCGCGATTTCGGCCAACGTCACGCGCCGCTCGGGGTTCGCCCCGGCATACATCAACACACGAAACGCGTAATCAGTATGATAAGTGAGCTCCATAGATCTCCCGTGATCCACAAACATGCCGGCGGCGGGCGGGGGGTTGACCCGTCCGCCGCCGGTTTGCGTCGACACCTCAGGCCCGCCCTGCATGCTCCAGGGGCTCGGGCTCGGTCACGCCCCCGGGCACGAACGCCGGGCGACGTCCGTCCTGCCAGAAGCGGTAGACAGCCAGTGCCAGCAACACCGCGCCGATCGCGAACACCACATCCCCGGGCACCCGGAGCCACACCAGGGTTTCCATGATGGGCCCGCGAACGATCTCCTCGGAGCGCGCATACCAGAAGCCGGTCGTGATGCTGTGGTATGCCTGGTACACACCGGCCGGCAGCAGCGACATGAACACCATCATCGCAAGCCCGCCGTTCAGCAGCCAGAACGCTGGTGCCATCAGACGGTTGCCAAGGCGTACGTGCCGGTTGGCACTCTGCAGGCAGAACAGCAGTAGGCCGATGCCCAACATGCCGTACACGCCGAACAGCGCGCCATGGGCATGGGCCGCCGTGGTGTTCAACGCCTGCAGGAAATACAGGGAGATCGGCGGGTTGATGAGGAAACCGAGCAGCCCCGCGCCCACCAGGTTCCAGAATGCGACGGCGACGAAACAGTACACGGGCCACTTGTAGCGCTTCATCCAGTCGGAGCGGTTGCTCAGGTGATAGTTCTCGTAGGCCTCGTAGCCGATCAACACCAGCGGCACCACTTCAAGGGCCGAGAACATCGCACCGATGGCCAGCACGCTGGTCGGTGTCCCGGAGAAGTACAGATGATGCAGCGTGCCGAGGATGCCGCCGAAGAGGAAGATCACCGTGGCGAGCAGCACTGCGGCCGCGGCCATCTTCGCCCGGATCAGTCCCAGCCGCGTGAAGATCAACGCGATGACGGCGGTGGCGAACACCTCGAAGAAGCCCTCCACCCACAGGTGAACGATCCACCAGCGCCAGTAGGTGACCAGGGTCAGATGCGTATGCTTGCCCCAGAAGAAAGCGGCACCGTAGAGCAGCCCGATGGCTATCGTGGACAGGAACAGGAGCACGATCAGCGGTTGCCGCTGACTGCGCTCCTTGAGCGCCGGCCAGAGCGCACGCCCGACCAGCAGCAACCAGAACAGCAAGCCGGTGAACAGCAGTATCTGCCAGAACCGACCCAGATCGACGTATTCCCATCCCTGGTGTCCGAACCAGAAGTTCGCATCCAGACCCAGCTTCTGCTGCACGCCCAGCCATTCGCCGGTCAGCGAGCCCACCACCACAAGCAGCAATGCCGCGTAGAGCAGATTCACGCCCAGCTTCTGGAAACGGGGTTCATGGCCCGAGAGTGCCGGACCGATGTAGAGGCCCGTGGCCAGCCAGGCAGTGGCGATCCAGAAGATCGCAATCTGGGTATGCCAGGTCCTGGTAACCGCGTAGGGAAGGTAGTCCGCCAGCGGGAATCCGAACAGGCCCTGGCCTTCCACGGCGTAATGCGCGGTCAGAACGCCGAGCCCGATCTGGACCATGAACAACGCCAGCACCGTGTAGAAGTACTTGTGCGTGGCGCGCATTGAGGGTGTGACCTTCATGGTCTTCAGCGGATCTTCGGCTGGTGGGGTCGGCAAGGCTTCTTCCTTGCGGGAGGCGGCATAGAACCAGACCATGGCGCCGATGGCGGCCAGCAGCAGGATCACGCTGGCGATGGACCACATGGCGTTGGCCGTGCTGGGCCGGTTGTCGATACGCGGCTCGTGAGGCCAGTTGTTGGTATAGGTGATCGCCTTGCCCGGGCGCTCGGCCGCGGCGGCCCACGCCGTCCAGAAGAAGAAGGCCGGCACCAGTTCACGCCGCCCCAGATCCGGGACGGGATCTTCCGGAATGGCGTACTTCTCGCGCAGTTCCGAGAGCGCGGCCTCGCTGCCGAACAAGTTGACGTAATGCGCGGAAACCGCCCTGATCGCGTCGGCGCGCTCCTCGGAGACGGTAATGGTGCGCGTATCCGCGTCCCAGGTATTGGTGCGCATGGTGGCTTTCAGCCGGGCCTTGAGCGCCGCCTGCTGCTCTCCCGAGAGGCTTTGCCAGGTGCGGCCATGATCCGCCAGCGCCCAGCCCCCCAGCAGTTCGGTGATTTCCCGGTGCAGCCAGTCCGCCGTCCAGTCCGGTGCCACGTATCCGCCGTGACCCCAGATCGAACCCAGTTGCTGGCCGCCCATGCTCTGCCAGACCTGCCGCCCACGCTGGATGTCGTCCAGCGTGAACAGGATTTCGCCTTGCTCGGTAACCACCTGATCAGGCAGCGGCGGTGCCTGGCGATAGATTTCCCCCCCGATCAACAGCAGCGCGCCGAACGAGGTGACGAACATGATTCCGAGGAACCACCATAACTTCCTGATTGAGTCCATGAATGAACCTCCCGTACCAGACCCCCCTGAGTGCCCGAACCCCAATCACGGACTCCGGGAACGCAGGCATTTTTAAATGCTTTATAAATACATTTTTAAGCCCAGGTGTTGGCGGCAGCCATTGCCGCTCAAGGCGTCTTACCCGGGTTTTCCGTCGGCGCGCGGCGCGGCGAGAATCGGCGCGTATCGGATAACGAACAACGCGTAGGCTGCCACCCACAGCAGCGCGGTGGTGCCCACGCCGGCGTGCCAGGGCACGCCGCCCAGCCCGGTCACCACGCGCAGCAATGCCGCCGCGTGGATCAACAGGAACGCCAGCACCATACCGGAAGGCAGCGTCAACGGCCGGCCGGTGTGGCCCAGCGCCACGCGGCTGATCACGCCCAGCATCAGGCCTCCGATGGCGCCCACCCCGATGGCGTGCATCCATACCGTGTTCCCCCACCAGCCGGCCGCGCTGCCGGCCAGCAGCCAGAGCCCGACAGGGATCCACAGCAGGGACAAATGCAGTATCCACAACAGCGGTTCGCGCCGGACCAGCCAGCCCCGCCACAGCAGGATGCGGGCGAATGTCACGGCGCCGGCCACCACGCCGAGGACCATCACCGCTTCCCGGATGCCGCTCAACACCGCCAGCAGGGTCAGCCCCATGGCCAGCAGCATGGTCTTCTCCAGCGCCGGCACGGTCCGCACCCCGTCGGCAGGCAGCCCGCGCTGCCGCAGCCAGGCGATGGAGAAGTTCGGTGTGATACGGCCGCCGATCACCAGCATCAACGCCATGCTCACCACCAGCGCCCCGGCAACGTAGGGGCCGTGGGGCTGCAGGAAGAAACCCAGTTGCATCACCCACAACAAGCCAAGCACCAGCATGATGACCAGTTGCCGGAGTTGCCCGGCACGCCAAATACGCCAGCCCGCGTCCGCCATGACCAGCGGCAGGAAGGCCAGGTTCACGCCTACCACCAGCCAGCCCGGCAGCGGTTCGCCGAAGGTCATCAGCAGACGGCCGGCCAGCCACACCAGCCACAGCAGCAGGAGCCGCGTGCCGTGGGTCCGCTCGGTGCCGGTCCAGACGCAAACGGCGGTGAGCAGAAAACCGGCAATGCCGGCGGTCAGAAAGGCAAAGGTCAGCTCATGCTGGTGCCAGTAGTAGCCCGGCATCGCCAGCGGCAGATGGAGCGCGCCGGAGATGACCGCCACCCATAGCGGGACCACCAGCACCGAGAGCAACGCCAGGGACAGGAAGAAGATGCGGAACGGGTAGGCGAAAAGCTGCCACGGGCGTGCCTGCAACGAGGCGTTCACAGTGGTTTCAGGCATCGGGACGACTCCACAGCCAGAGAGTGATACAGAGCAGGAGCGGGGGCAGCCCCCAGCGCATGAACGCGGGCAGCGGGGCGAACGCGATCATCAGCACGCTGCTCAGGATGAGTACCGTGGCCAGCCACTTGGCGCGGCGGGGGATGGCACGCCTTTCACGCCAACTGCGTATGACCGGACCGTGCCTCGGGTGAGCCAGCAGCCTGGCTTCCAGCGCCGGCCAGCCACGCCCCCCTGCCCAGGCGGCCACCAGCAGGAAGGGCACGGTGGGCAGGCCCGGCACGACGACACCGGCGGCGCCCAGCACCAGGGCCAGAGAGGCGATACCGCGCCAGGCAGCGATGGCTAACATGGTTTTCCTGCCAGTGATCCACTTCAGACTGGAGCGTACACGCTTTAAGATATATTTAAAATACATCTTAATAGGTATTCACGAATTCCTCCCGCACAGTGCCGCTCAGGAAAACGAGGGAATGATCCGTGCCCAGCGCCCGATCGCCCTGCGGGCGGGGCGCACGGCCAGCAGCAGCAACAGCAACAGCGCCCCCCACTCCAGCCACGCCGGCAGCAATTCCTGTACCGCACGGGTCTGCGACATCAGGTCCACCGCCATGGCTGTCACAACCCAGTCCACAAACAGGCCGGCAAGGACGGTTGTGCCGAGAATGCCTGCCAGGTATGCGAGCAGAGCGCGGTTGCCCATCTCCCGCCGGAACACGCCCAGCGTCGCCACGCTGGTCACCGGCCCGGCCAGCAGGAACACCAGCACCGCCCCGGGAGAGACGCCGCTCAGCAGCATGGCGGCGGCGATGGGGGTCGCGGCGGTGGCGCAGATGTACATGGGGATGCCGATCACCGCCATCAGCAGCAAGGCAGGCAGGCCGCTGCCGACGCCCGCCATCGCCTGGGGCGGCACAAAAGCGGCGATCAGACCGGCGAGCAGCAACCCCGCCAGCAACCAGGCACTGATATCGTCCAGCAGATCGGTGAAGGCGTATCGAATGCCGGAGACGAGCCGCACGACCGGCGCCTGCCGGTGAGCCGCCGCATGGGTTTTCCCCGTGTCACAGCTGCTGGCGCAGCAGCTCGTCCGGCTCCCGGCGGCAGGCAGGCCCGCGGGCCCGGTCGTGGCTACCAGCAAGCCGGTGGCCACCGCCGTGACCAATGCGCCGACAACCCTTGCCAGCACCATGAACGGCCCGAGCACGGCGTAGGTGATAGCCACCGAATCGATGCCCACCCCCGGTGTGCTGATCAGGAACGCCGTGGTAGGGCCGCGCCCCGCCCCTTCCCGGTGCAGGGACAGCGCGGTGGGAATCGCACCGCAGGAGCACAACGGCAGCGGCGCCCCGGTAATCGCGGCGCGCGCGATGGCACCCGGCCCCTCGCCGCCCACCCACCGAGACAGCGCTTCGCGCGGAACCAGCGCCTGGATCACGCCGGCCGCGAGGAAACCGAGGATCAGCCACGGCGCGGCGGAGAGGGCAATCGACAATATCCCGGTCACGGCTGACATCGCACTGGCTCATTCATGGACTTGGCGTTACGCTAAACCCTGTAATCGTTACAAGGTCAAGTGCCAATGGAACATCATCTGATCGGCGAAGTGGCCAAGCGAAGCGGTTGCACACCGGAAACCATCCGCCATTACGAGCGCCTGGGCCTGCTGCCCAAACCGATGCGGGGCGCCAATGGCTATCGCTACTACAATGCGGAGGCCATCCGGCGGCTGGGTTTCATCCGGCGCTGCCGGGATCTCGGGCTGGATCTGGGTTCCATCCACGAACTGGTGGAACTGGCCGCCCAGCCCGAGGCAAGCTGTGCTGCCGTCGATGCGATGGCCGAACGGCACGTGGCGGCCTTGCGCAAACGCATCCAGGCCCTGCAGGCGCTCGCGGATGAACTCGAGGCCACCGCCCGGCAGTGCCGGGGCGGCCGGATCGTCAGTTGCCGGATTCTGGACAGCCTGACACCGGAACACGCAGACTGAGCGGCGAATTGCCGATACAGGGAGGTACCAGTGACAAGCAGACACTTCGCCGTGATCGGGTGCGGCACGGGAGGGCTCGCCACAGCGTTGTTCCTCGCCCGGGACGGCCACCGGGTAACGCTGTTCGAGCGCTACGCCGAGCCGACCGCCGTCGGCGCCGGCATCCTGCTGCAACCCACCGGCATGGCCGTGCTCCGCGACCTGGGCCTGCTGGACCAGCTGGAACGCCGTTGCGACCGCGTGGACGCGCTGGACGGACGGGCAAGCGGCGGGCGGCGCGTGATGAACGTACGCTACACCGACCTTGCTCCGGACACCTACGCGCTGGGCGTCCACCGCGCCAACCTGCTGCAAGTGCTGCTGACCGCCGCGGCCGGCCTCGACATCCACTGCGGCTCCGAGGTGGAGCGCGTCCTGCCCACGGGTGATCGTACCGCACTGGTACTGGCGAACGGCGAGCGGCACGAGGGTTTTGACGGTCTGGTCATCGCGAACGGCACGCAATCCCGACTGCGTAGCCAACTGGACATCCCCCAAAGCTCCACGCCCTACCCTTGGGGCGCGCTCTGGTCCATCTGCCCGGCACCGGAGGAACTGCGCCAGCCGATGCTGCAGCAACGCTACGCCGGGGCATCGGTGATGATCGGCATCATGCCCACCGGACGGAATCCCGCCACGGGCGAGCCCTGCGTGAGCTTCTTCTGGAGCCTGAAAACCGCTGATCACGCGCTGTGGAACCGCACCCCGTTCGATGACTGGAAAACAGAGGTGCTGGGACACTGGCCTGAGATCGAACCGGTGCTCGCATCCATCGGCTCACGGAAACAATTGCTGCTGGCCACATACGCGGACGTGCGCATGCGATGCTGGCATGCGGGCCGCATGGCAGTACTCGGCGACGCCGCCCACGGCATGAGTCCCCAACTCGGCCAGGGAACAAACCTGGCCCTGGTAGATGCCATGGTGCTCGCCAGCTGTCTTAGGAGACACCCGGACATCCCTTCGGCATTCGCCGCCTACTCGAACCAGCGCCGCCGGCACCTGCGGTTCTACCAGTTCGCCAGCCGCTGGCTGACGCCGCTGTTCCAGTCCGACAGCCGCGTGGCCGCCTGGCTGCGCGACCTCGGTTTCCCCCTGACGCCACGCCTGCGGTTCACCCGGCAGGAGGCGGTGCGCACCGTTGCCGGGCTGAAGACCGGGCTGGCATTCGACCGGCCACTGATGACACTCGACCGGGAGGAGGCCGTTTCCACCTCGGCCTGACACCGTACATGGTCTATGGTGAGAAGAGGCCAGCATCGGGGAGGGACCGAACGATGCGTTTGTGGATGATCCCGTGCACTGCACTGTTGCTCGGCGGTTGCTTCAGCGACGGCGACGGTGTCGACGACGGGCCGAGCGGCTTCGACGTGGAGCTGGTCGCCGAAGGCCTGGAACACCCATGGGGGCTCGCCTTCCTGCCGGACGACGAAACCCTCGCGCTGGTGACGGAACGGCCGGGGCGGTTATTGCTGGTCAACCTCGACGACGGCACCACCGAGGCCATCGACGGCGTCCCCCCGGTGGCGGACGCAGGCCAGGGCGGTCTTCTGGACGTCGCCCTGCACCCCGACTATCCCAATTACCGCTGGGTCTACCTTACCTATGCCGCGGCGGGGGACGGCGGCTACGCCACGCACGTGGGCCGCGGGGAACTCGACCTGGCCGACCTGACGCTGCAGAACTTCGAGGTGCTCTACGTGGCCACGCCGTTCACGACCAACACCGGGCATTTCGGCTCCCGCATGGTCTTCGACACCAGCGGCCTGCTTTACGTCACCGTGGGCGACAGGCGCGAACGGGACGCCGCGCAGGACCTGGAAAGCCACTTCGGCAAGACGCTGCGGCTGGAGCCGGACGGCGACATACCGCCCGGCAACCCCTTCGTCGATGACGACCAGGCGCTGGACGCCATCTACAGTTACGGCCACCGCAACGCCCAGGGCATGGCGGTACATCCGGAAACCACCCGCATCTGGCTGAACGAGCACGGCCAGCAGGCCGGTGACGAGGTGAACATCCTGGAGGAAGGCGGCAACTTCGGCTGGCCGATCGCCACCTACGGCCGGGAGTACGGCAGCGGCGAGCCCATCGGCGACCTGCCGCCGGACAACCCCGACACCGTCAACCCCATTCACTACTGGGAAGACGAAGCCTTCCCACCATCAGGCATGGCCTTCTATTTTGAGGACACGTTCCCGACCTGGCACGGCAGTGTGTTCATCGGCGGACTCGGCCGCCAGTACCTGGCGCGGTTCCCTCTGAACGGCCAGGGGCTCGGCAATGAAGAACGTCTGCTTGAAGGCCGCGACTGGCGCATCCGTGACGTGCGGGTCGGCCCGCATGATGGCTATGTCTACGTGCTGGTGGATTCCGGAAACGCGCCCCTGGCACGACTGGTGCCGTCGGAAGAAGACGGCGAGGAGTAGGCGCCGGCGATGACGAGGCTCCCATATCTCCTGGCCACAAGGCGATTCGCCGGTACAGTGGCGGGACTGGTACTGCTGGCGGCACTGGCGGCATGCTCAGAGGCGCGCCAGTGGCAAACCAGCACCCTGGACAAGGGCTTTCCCGAGCTGTCCCTGGAACTGACCACGCACGACGGGGCCACCCTGACCGAGGGCAAGCTGCGTGGAGGCATCACCCTGCTGTTCTTCGGCTACACGTCCTGCCCGGACGCATGCCCGGCCACGATGACCACACTGCGCGCGGCGCTCGGCGAGTTGCCGGCGGATCAGCAGGCGCAGGTCACCGTCGTGTTCGTCAGTGTCGATCCGGAGCGGGATACCCCCCAACGCCTTGCGGCCTACGCCAGCTACTTCGGTCCCCGGTTCACCGGCGCCACCGCGGACATCCCGCGCCTGCGGCAACTGGCCAGTCGCTACGGCACCACGTTCGACTACGGACCGGGCTACGGCGGCGACTACTATGTGGTCAGCCACGGCAGCAACGTGCTTGCCTTCGACCGGGACGGCCGGGCACGGCTGCTGATCCGGCCCCACGACAGCATCGAGGCCATCGTTCATGACCTCCGCCGACTTCTCTCCTGACCTGCTGACTTATCTCCGGCGTGCCGGCGCCGCGCTGGGCGTTACCCTCGTCCTGGCAATCGCCTATGCCGTCCCCGTCAGCCTGGTGCTGCGGGAGGCCGCTTTCCTGGCCGACCCCGGCGACCGGCTGGTGGTCATCTTCCCGCCCGGCACGCCGACCGGCACGGCGGTGGAACGGCTCGGCGCAGCCGGCTCGGTCTTCTCCGGTACGACGAGGCTGCCGCAGGTGTACCGGGCCGATGTTCTCGACCCGCAGGCCGCCCGGCGGCTGGCCGAGCGCGCCTGGGTCATACGGATACCGGCGCAGCCGACGCTGAGCAGTTGTTTCGGCCTGGTTACCGGGGAGCGTTGATGCGATGACGACAGGCACCGAGACCGCCCTGACGCCCGCCAGCCTGCCCCCGGAATTCGCCGCCGGCGGCGCACTCGCCGGCACCATGCTACTGATGGTGGGCTTTCTGGCGGGATCGCTGTCCGTCGGCGTGGCCGGTCTGACGGTGATCGGCCTGGCGGCAGGACTCCACGGTTCCGTCCGCCACAGATTGCTGGTGGCCGCAGCGGTCTGGGCAGTGGCGACCGCCCTGGCCGTTGCCGGCACGCTGTTCGGCCCACAGGTGTTCGAAATAGCCGCCCCGGTCGTGTTCGGCCTGCTGTTCGTGGCACTGGGCCAGGCTCTCGGCCTGCTGGCGGGAATTTTCATTCAACGCCCGATCCAGCAGGGTCGCTGACCTTTTCGTAAGCAGTGCGTCAGCCGTTCGCGGCATGATCCGCCAGCACCATGGCCATGGCACCCGTCAGTCGCCGCGCGGTGGCCAGGTGCAGGAATTCATTGGGACCGTGGGCATTGGAGTGCGGACCCAGCACGCCGGTGATGACGAACTGGGCGTTCGGGAAGGCATCGCCCAGCATGGCCATGAACGGGATGGTGCCGCCCTCCCCCATGCTCATGGCCTGCGCACCGAAGCACTGCCGGGAGGCCCGGTCCAGGCTTTGCGTCAGCCAGTCGGCCAGCGGCGGCGCATGCCAGCCGCTGGAGGCCTGATCGGGCCGGAAACTGATCCGCGCACCATAAGGCGGGTCGGATTCCAGCAGGTTCTGCAAGGCGGCCGTGGCCTGTTCCGCATCCACGGTGGGTGGCAGCCGCAGCGACAGCTTCAGCGCCGTTCCGGGCCGGAGCACATTGCCCGCCTGGTCCAACGCCGGCAGACCTGCTGCACCGGTCACCTCCAGCATCGGCCGCCAGGTGCGGTTCAGGATCAGCTCCGCCAGTTCGGCGGACACCGGCCGGGCGCCTTCCACGAAGGGGAAACGGCGGTACAGCGTCTCCCCCAGCACCCCGGCGGCGGCCTCGGCCTGTTCCCGGCGCACTTGGGGAATATCGGCATGGAAGTCTGCTGGGCGTATCGCACCGCTGGAACCGTCTTCCAGTCGCGCCAGCAGCTCCCGCTGGATGCGGAAACTCGACGGCACGATGCCGCTGGCATCGCCGGAATGCACCCCTTCTTCCAGGATGTCCACACTGAGCACGCCGCTGGCGATGCCCCTGAGCGAGGTGGTACACCAGAGCTGCTCGTAGTTGCCGCAGCCGGAGTCCAGGCAGATCACCAGATCCGGCTCGCCGATGCGGTGCGACAGGTGGTCGATATAGGCCGGCAGGTCATAGCTGCCGCTTTCCTCACAGGTCTCGATCAGAATCACGCAACGGGCATGCGGGACGCCCTGCTCCCGCAACGCCAGCACGGCGGTCAGCGAGGCGAAGACGGCATAGCCGTCGTCCGCACCGCCGCGACCGTAGAGCTTGCCGTCCTTCATCACCGGCTTCCACGGGCCCAGCCCCTCCGCCCAACCGGTCATCTCCGGCTGCTTGTCCAGATGACCATAGAGCAACACGGTGCCATCCGCCTGGCCGGGAATCTCGATGAGCAGTACCGGCGTGCGCCCGGGCAGGCGGACCACCTGCAGGTCCATGTCCGCATCGAGCTGCCGGCGGCACCAGGCCTCGGCCTGCTGCACGGCCTCCTCGATGTAGCCGTGCGCCTCCCAGTCCGCATCGAAGTGCGGGGACTTGGCCGGGATGCGTATGTACCGTTCCAGTTCCGGGACGATATCGGTTTCCCAACTGGTGTCTACGCGCGTCTGCAGTTGATTCAGGTCCATGGGGATGTCCGTCCAGCAGCTGTATGAAATGCCCGGATATGGCCAGCACTGATCAGTCGCGCAGCCGCCCCTCCAGCACGGTAACCGCCCGGCCACCGAGTACGACGCGATCACCGCTGATTTCCATGGCCACCAGACCACCGCGTCTGGACGCCTGGAAGCCACGCAGACTGGTCCGGCCCAGGCGCTCTGCCCAGTGCGGTGCCAGGCAGCAATGGGCGGAGCCGGTCACCGGGTCCTCGGGCACCCCCATGGCCGGCGCGAAGAAACGCGAGACGAAATCGTACTCCGGGCCCGCGGCCGGCGCGGTGGCGATGACGCCGCCGACGTCCACCCCGGCCAGCAGGGCCTGGTCGGGGGCAAGCGCACGCAGTCTGGCTTCGGATTCCAGCACATAGAGAACCTTGTGCCGTCCCCGACCCACCCACGACGGGGCCGCGCCCATGGCCTCTTCCAGGCCTGCCGGAAGCGGGATCTCTGCCGGCGGATCGGCGGGGAAATCCATGGCAATCCCGTCGCCTTCACGGCTGGTGGTCAGCAGGCCGCTGCGGGTATGGAACTGCAGGGTCTCGGCAGTCACGCCGCGCTCGTTCCACAGAACGTGCGCAGAAGCCAGCGTGGCGTGACCGCAGAGATCCACTTCCACGGTGGGCGTGAACCAGCGCAGATCCCAGTGATTGTCTTCCTGCGGTGCGAGAAAAGCGGTTTCGGAAAGGTTCATTTCCGCGGCGACCTGCTGCATCCAGGCGGCATCCGCCGAGGATTCCAGCAGACAGACCGCGGCCGGATTGCCGCGAAACGGCGCGTCAGTGAATGCATCGACGATGTACAGCGGCGTGCTCATGGCATGATTCCTTAAAGACTCCCCACAACCACCACCCGCGGCTCGCACTTCACCGGAAAGCAGACGGAATTCGCGATGAAACAGCGGGCATGCGCGCGTTCGTGCAACGCGTCGGCCAGATCCGGATCGCTGTTTGCGTCCACCGTTACCAGAGGCCGGAGTACAACCTCGGTGAAATGGCCCCCGCCGCCGGCAGTGACGGTCATGGAACCGACGGCGTCATCGGAGTAGGCCTGCACGCGAATTCCGGCCTCGCTGGCCAGGTGCAGGTACCAGAGCATGTGACAGGCGGACAGCGAAGCCACCAGGAGGTCCTCGGGGTTATGCCTGTTGGCGTCGCCCAGGAACGCGGGGTCTGCAGACCCCTTGATCGCCGGCCGGCCTTCGACGATGACGTCGTAATCCCGGCCGTAGGCCTTGTAATGACTAGTCCCGGAGCCGCGATTCCCAGTCCAGGCAACACGGGTCCGATAGGTGTGTTCAGCGCCCTCGCTCATGGTGTGTCATCCCCTTCTGCCTCGGGCAGTGTATGCTGCATCCCGCACCCGTTTCACCCCCTTGAAACCATTCCGGCCGACCCTATTTTCGCTAATGATCCAGAGGCAACAGCGGCCGCGAAACGGCCACAATCGTTAGAGGAGGTGCAACATGTTCAGCCGGTTGTCTCCATTCAACTCACCGTTGTTCAGTGATTTTGACCGGTTGTTCCGGTTCATGGACGAAGCCATGAGTGATCTGGGCTTCGACGATATCCGTTCAGCTCCGCGGGGCGCCTTCCCGGCGATCAACGTGGGCGAAACCGAAGACACCGTCCACCTGTACGCCTTTGCGCCCGGCGTGGCAAATGATGACATCGAACTCAATGTGGAAGACGGGATGCTGTTCATCCGCGGGCGCCGTTCGCTGGATGACGAGTCGGCCGAGGGCCGCACCTACTATCGTCGTGAGCGCTTCGGTGGCGAATTCACCCGCGCGGTGCGGCTGCCCGACTACGTCAACCCCGAAAATGTAGAGGCCAGCCTGCACAACGGCGTGCTGACGGTGCGCCTGCGCAAGCGCGAGGAATCCCGTCCCCGGAAGATCGAGATCAAGGCCGCTTAACCGGCCGGGAGGTAACAGCCATGGTCGACAGGAATGAAGATCGCAAGACGTCGATGAGCACCGCCGAGGAGCGGAACCTGGAGCAGCGGCAGCAGGGTCGGCAGCTTGCCGAAACGGCGCCGCGCGACCTGGTGCCGCCGGTGGAAATCTTCGAGGACGGCGATGCCGTCTACGTCGTGGCGGACATGCCCGGCGTCAGCCCGGAGAACCTGAACGTGGAAGTGGCCAACCAGATGCTGGAGATCACCGGCAACATCACGGTGGAAATGCCGGACGGCGTCACCGCCACGTTCGCGGAGATCCGCGGCAGCCGCTACCGCCGCCAGTTCACGCTGGGTCGGGAACTGGACCACGACGGCATCGAGGCCACCATCCGGGCCGGCGTGCTGCAGGTGCGCCTGCCGAAGGCCGAATCCCGTCGCCGTCGGCGGATCGAGATCAAGGCCGCCTGAGTCCGGCAACGCCGGCCTCCAGTCTCACCCCCCGCCTGCGCGGGGGGTTGTCTTTTCGGAACGCTTTGCGGACCGCCGGGCTTGGTGGATATCGGCTTCGCCTCCATCCACCCTACGCAGCATCGGAACCCGCGTAGGGTGCTCAGAGCCGGAGGCGATGCGCACCGACCACGCCAATAGTAGGGTGTGCACCACAACGTGGTGCGCACCATTGCCCACCACGGCCCGGTGCGCAGGCCTTGCGGCCTGGACACCCTACGCGGGTTCTCATCAAGGAATTCTGGTGGATGGAGGCGAAGCCGATATCCACCAATCCGGCCAACGGCCGAACGTTCGCTTGACCACCTGGACGGTATCCGCACCTGCAGAAACCGGCAACATCAACTATGCCTACCAGGGAAGCGCTGAAGTATTCACGCTGCCGCGTCAGCAGGCCAGGCCATGGACAAAGAAAGCCAGCGCAACGCTGTCGATTCCCTGCGCGAATGGAGCAAATGGCTGATCGGCATCGACTTCGCCGCGGCGACCGGCTGCGTGGTGATCCTGCAGGGAGGCCCGGAGGGGGCCCCGCGTTTTTTCCTGATCGTGGCCATCGGCGCTTTCGCGCTGTCCGTGCTCTGCGCGGTGCTGCTGGTCCGGGTGCTGGCGGCCGTGGTCGAGCGGCTGCCACTGACAGGTGACGACGGCAAACCGATCAGCATTTCCGAATACCGCCTGCGTTCGGGCGTTACCATCGAACAGCTCGCCGGCATCCAGTTCCTGCTTCTGGTACTGGGTGCGCTGTTCTTTCTGGCCTGGGTAGTCCTGAGGCCGCCGCTGTGAGAGGTCGGGCGAACCCGGGCCTCGTCGCCAGCGGCGACCTCGCCGGGGCATCAGGCCGCCCGGTACATCCTCCCCAGCTCCTGCGCAAAGTCCTCGAACCGATACGCCGTCGTGTTCTGCGCTGTCCGCCCTGCTGCGGGCCGGATGGTGCCCTTGCTGAAGCCCTGCGTCATTTCGTGGTACAGGCGGGCGAAGCTCTGAGACAGGCCGGCCTCCACCATCGCCTGCTCCAGCTCGGCGTACGGTAGCTGGACGTAGGCGAGATCCGGCTTGCCGATGCACGCGCCCAGAATGCGGGCTGCCTCGCGATAGCTGAGATCCCGCGGTCCCAGCAACTCACGGATGACCTCGCCCTGCCAGTCGCGCCGGGCCAGCGCCTCGGTCGCGGCCGCGGCGATATCCCGGGTACCGACCATGGGGATGGCCAGATCCGCTTCCACGCAATCGGCCAGCACGCCGTGATGGCGGATGGTTTCCAGCGCTTCGAGGAAATTCTCGAAGAACGAGGCCGGTCGGAGCAGGCACAGGTTCACGCCCGGAATCCGGCGCAGCCGCTGCTCCTGGGCATGCAGGCCGAGAATGACCCCGGTGCCGTCATCCAGATCGGCGCCGATGCTGCTGAGCGCCACCACGCAAGGCACGCCGCTGGCGCGAATGGCTTGCGCGATAGCCTCGCCTTCCTGCATCTGCCTGGCACGGTAATCCGGCGCTCGCGGATCCGTGGGCAACAGCGTATAGACCGCATCGGCGCCCCGAAATGCCTCGGTAAGGAAGGCCGCGTCCGCCGCATCCCCCACCCGGATATCAGCCCCAAGCCCGGTCAGCGCCTGCAGCCGGTCTTCCGACCGGCCCAGTGCCCGCACCTGCTCGCCGCGCCGGAGCAAGGCGCTGGCGATCTTCGATCCGGTGTTCCCCGTCGCTCCCATGATGGTAATCATGTGTACCTCCAGATGTGACTTGCGATGTGAAGCAGAGCATCCAGAATGGAGGAACACATCAGGACTATCCATGCCTGTTAATCTTCATATCATGCTCATTAATCCATAATCGTTGGACGTTCGGGTAGATCTGCAGGCATACTCCTTTCATGGAAGACCTCTGGACGCATCAAGACCCCCTGGGTGATGCCCTGCACCTGCTGCGTATGAGCGGAACCTTCTACAGCCGCTCGGAATTCACCGCGCCCTGGGGCGTGGAGATGCCACCCTTGCCCGACTGCCTGATGTTTCACGTCATCACCGAGGGCCAATGCTGGCTTGAAACAGCAAGTGCGGAACCGAAACTGCTTCAGCCCGGACACCTGGCGCTGATGCCCCACGGACAGGGTCATCGCATGCTCAGCGAACCCGGCGCATCGGCCGCCGCCCTGTTCGACCTGCCCCGGGACCAGCTCAGCGATTGTTACGAGGTGCTGCGGCACGGTGGAGGTGGCGCCGCAACCACGGTGATCTGCGGCGCCGTGCGTTTCGATCACCCGGCGGCACGGCAGTTGGTGCGGCTCCTGCCCGAGATGATCTGCGTCGATGCCTGGGAGTCGCCGCAGATGGAATGGGTCCAGAGCACTCTGCGGCTGATGGCGATTGAAGCCAGGGAGCCCCGTCCCGGTGGGGATACCGTGATTACCCGGCTCTCCGACATCCTGGTGATCCAGGCCATCCGTTCCTGGATTGCCCACGACCCGGCGGCGCGCACGGGCTGGCTGGGCGCGCTGCAGGACAAGAAGATCGGACGCGCGCTCGCCCGCATACACCGCGACCCGACCCACCCCTGGTCGCTGACCTCACTGGCCGCCGAAGCCGCACTCTCCCGCTCGGCCTTCGCCGCCCGTTTCACCGAACTGGTGGGCGAACCGGCCATGCAGTACGTCACCCGCTGGCGCATGCAGCTTGCCCTGTCCTGGCTGCAGGAAGAGCGCACCCCCCTGGCAGAGCTCGCCCTGCGCCTGGGCTACCAGTCCGAGGCCGCGTTCAGCCGCGCGTTCAAGCGCTTCAACGGCATGTCCCCAGGGGAAGCACGACGCAGGCCCCGCGCGGGCGCAGCTTTCTTTCCAGACACCCTGGCAGAAGGCTGACCTCCAGCATACGGAACGGGGAATGCGCAGACTGATGACTGTCATCCCCTGGCGCCCCGGGGTCCGGCCGCCCGCGCCGGCTTTCCGAACACGATGAACAGCAGCCCGACGATCATCAGGCCCACGGCTCCCAGCGCGACCACCGAGTAGTTCTCACCCAGCAGCAGGGCACCGCCGACCATTCCGGCCACCAGCGTGATCTGGCCGATCAGGCTGAAAATGACCGGCGTTGCCCGCTTCTGCAGCGCGAAATAGGCCAGGAACTGCACCGCTGCAATCACCATCTGGGCGAAGACCAGCGCGCTGACGCCTTCGATGGCCCAGAACGCCAGTTCCGCACCGAACAGCATGGCCGGCAGCAGGAACATTACGGCGGCAGCCAGTAGCATGCCGGCGGCAAGCTCGATCGGACGGGCATCCTGCGGCCAGGCGACGCGCCGGTAGATGTTGCCGCCGGCAATGACCACGGGAGCGGCCAGTACCAGCAGCATCCAGGGTGCCGCGCCCGGCGGCAGCGCACCGGCCGACGGCATCACCAGAATGGTGGCCCCCACCGCGCCCAGCACCGCACCCACGAGCCGCATGTGGGAGTGGGCTTCCATGCGGAACAGCCGCGCCATCGCCCAGGTTGCCAGTGTTGGCAGTGCGAAGGCGACGGCCGCCATGCCCGCGCCGATGCGTCCCACGGCGATGAAGACCAGCAACTGGGGAACGGCGATGGAGAGCAATCCCGATATCAGCCAGTAGTTCAGCTGGCCCGCCACCGGCCGCGGCGGGCGCCGCACCAGCGCGCCGGCG
The DNA here is from genome assembly GCA_050485425.1 of Ectothiorhodospiraceae bacterium. Lineage (GTDB taxonomy): Bacteria > Pseudomonadota > Gammaproteobacteria > Nitrococcales > Aquisalimonadaceae > LSCE01. The sequence continues at coordinate 41,577 of JBJHBJ010000008.1, forward strand.
GCCAGCAGCAGGCCTCCGCCCAGGGTCATCCAGAAGCCGTAGGCGATGGGGGAAAGGCCCATTGCCTGGGCTTCTTTGGACAGGGCCAGCGTGGCGGCCAGCAACAGCCCGTTCACCAGCAGCAGGACGGCGATCATCACCGCCCGGCTCCGGCCGCCGCGCCCTGTCGTGTCGCCGGCAGTCGCGGTTTGCACCTCACGTTCCGGTGCGGCCGGAACGGCGTCCCTTCGTTCTGCACCCAGCGCAATCATTGTGATGCCCTCCCGTATCTCCCTGCGCACCGCGGAAAAGCTCGCCGTCAGGCACTCGCGCGGTTCAACTGCCGCCCCCGTGCCATCGCCATGGCAACCTCGGCTACATGGCGCCCCTGAAACCTGGCACCCTCCAGTTCATTCGCGCTCGGCTGGCGGTCGTCGCCGTTGTGATCATTTGCCAGCGTGGAAGCGCCGTAGGGGGAACCGCCGGTAATCTCGTCCATGCGCAACTGGCCCTTGAACGTGTACGGCAGCCCGACCACCACCATGCCCAGGTGCAGCATCACGACATGGGTGGAGAGAATGGTGGACTCATGCCCGCCGTGCTGGCTGCCGTTGGACGTGAACACGCCACCGACCTTGCCCACCATGCGGTCGTGGAACCACAGGCCGCCCGCCTGATCCAGGAAGTTTTTCATCTGCGCCGCCATGTTCCCGAAACGGGTGGGCGTGCCGATGATGATGGCGTCGTAATCGGGCAGCTCCTCCACCGTGGCGATAGGAGCCTGCTGATCCAGCTTGTAACCCGATTTTTCCGCGATGGAATCGGGTACCAGCTCGGGCACCTGCTTGACGACCGCGCTCGCACCGGCTTCCCGGGCACCGGCGGCGACTGCCGAGGCCATGGCCTCTATGTGGCCGTAAGACGAATAGTAGAGAACGAGGACTTTGCTCATGCCGTTTTCCCTCTGGTCTTAAGAAAACTCTGATTAATGGTTGCCTGACGGGGAAAACGATACTATTTACTTCTAATCGGATAATCGGGTATCAAGTAGCAATACTGTCAACTTAGAGTAAATAATGGACCGGTTTACCGCTCTGCGGGTTTTCAAGCGGGTGGTCGAGCTGAACGGGTTCACCGCCGCCGCCCGCGACCTCGGCCTATCGAACGCGGCAGTCAGCAAGAACGTGAACGAACTCGAGGCACACCTGGGTGCCCGGCTGCTGACCCGCACCACCCGGCGCATGAGCCTGACGGAAGCCGGCGAAGCCTACTACCACCGTTGCGTGCGCATTCTGGAAGATCTGGAAGAGGCGGATACCGTCGTTACCAGCATGGCCGCGGCGCCGCGCGGCGTGCTCCGCGTCACCGCCCCGATGTCGCTGGGCCTGGTCAGGCTCTCCGGCGTCATTCCCCGCTTCCTGGCCCGTTATCCCGAGGTGAAGATCGACCTGAACCTGGACGACCGCGTGGTCGATCTCATCGACGGCGGCTACGACATCGCGCTGGGAACCCGTTCGACGCTGCAGGACTCCAGCCTGGTCTCCCGCCGCCTCGGCCCCCTCCCCCGCGTGGTCTGCGCTACGCCGGACTACCTGGAGCACCACGGCGTCCCGGAGACCCCGCAGGATCTCGCCCATCACCGCTGCCTGCTGTTCAGCCTGATGCATTCACCGCGGGAGTGGTCGTTCGAGCGGCAGGGAACCAGGGAAACCGTACACGTGGATGGCCCGTACAGCGTCAACAGCTCCCTGACCATCCGCGAAGCGCTGCTCCAGAGCGTGGGCATCACGCTGATTCCGAGAGCCTACGTCGAAGACGCACTTGCCAACGGCACACTGGTCACGGTACTGGACGACTGGCAGCCATCGGAACAATCCGTGTACGCCATCTTTCCCTCGGCACGTTATCTGTCGCCCAAGGTGCGGGCATTCATCGATTTCCTGGTCGAGCGCTTCTCCGAAGAATGACGGCGTCGTGAAATCTGGCGTAAGCTGCCGTGAGCATGCCAGCGCGATCTTGAGGAGGCCCGTCATGGGGACGCATTTCTCTGTCTTCGATACGGCAATGGGCCGTTGCGGCATCGTCTGGCAGGAGCGGCAGATCCGGGGGACCTACCTGCCGGAACGGAACGAGTCCGCGCTGCGCGACCGCATCCGGGAGGAACACCCGGGCGTCGAGGAAAGCGCGCCATCCGCGACGATCCGGTCCATCGTCGACGCCATCGTGCGCCTGATGGACGGCGAGGCGGTCGATCTGTCCGGCGCCGGGCTGGATATGGCCGGTATCTCCACCTTTCACCGCCGGGTCTACGAACTGGCGCGCACCATCCCTCCCGGCCAGACCCTGACCTACGGCGACATCGCCAGGCTGCTGGATGCCCCCGGTTCGGCCCGCGCCGTGGGCCAGGCGCTGGGCCGAAACCCGTTCCCCATCATCGTCCCCTGCCACCGCGTGCTGGCGGCCGGAGGCCGGTCCGGCGGCTTTTCCGCCGAGGGCGGCGTGAGGACCAAGCTGCGCATGCTCGCCATTGAGCAGGGAGCGTGGGTTCCCGGGCTTGCCGGCGATACAGCCAGGCCATGAAGAGCATCGCGGCGCCACACCACCCCTACGAATTCGACGTACCCGCCGCACTGGAGCACCTGCGTGCCAGGGATCCGGTACTGGCCGGGGTGATGGACCGGGTCGGCCCGTTCGCGCTACGGATCAGCGATACACCCACGCCCTTTGGGATGTTGTCGCAGGCGCTGGTCTACCAGCAGCTTTCCATCAAGGCTGCCGGCACCATCTTCGGGCGTTTCCGTGCGCTGTTCGGGCCTGATGTCCGCTGGCCGACACCCCGCCAGGTACTCGGCGTGGACCTTGAGACCCTGCGCGGTGCCGGCCTGTCCATGGCCAAGGCCAGAGCGGTCACGGATCTGGCCGAAAAAACCGAGCAGGGCATCATTCCTCCGTTGAAATCGCTCCGGGAAATGCGCGACGAAGAGGTGATCCGGTGTCTGGTGCAGGTGCGCGGCATCGGTCGGTGGACGGCCGAGATGTTCCTGATTTTCGCGCTCGGCCGGCCGAACGTGCTGCCGATGGACGACCTGGGCATGCGCAGGAGCTTCCAGTTGGCCTATGGGCTGAAGCAGCTTCCGGAGCAGCGGCGCCTTGAAAGGCAGGCCAAGCGCTGGAGGCCCTATTGCACCGTGGCAACCTGGTACCTTTGGGAGGCGCTGGAGGTTACCCCCGACAAGGGTTGATCGGGCTGCGCCGGAAAACCCGGGAAAGTCTCCGGCCGCCCGCCGGATCGATGGCAATCGCCTGCGGCGATTACCTCCCTACGCCGGTTCCGCTCAAGCGTAGGGTGCTCAGAGCCGGAGGCGATGCGCACCGATCACGCCCATGGTGCGCATCGCTGCGCTCTGAGCACCCTACGATCTGCCCGTGTCCGGGCTGTCAGCAGGCGTAGGGTGTGCACCACAACGTGGTGCGCACCATTCCCAGGCTCGGGTCGGTGCGCAGGCCTTGCGGCCTGTACACCCTACGCGGGTCCTCATCGATGGTATCCGGTGGATGCCGCCGCGCTCCATCCCTGGCAAGCAGCGCACGGGTGAAATGTGTCGACGAATGGGCCTATAGTGACAGCTACACACAGGAACCCAACCGGCACAAGGAGTCTGCCCATGTTTCCCTGGATGCTGTTCCCCTGGTTGAGCCTGCCTGCGGCATCGGGCCTGTACCGCTGGCCATTGAGCGGCGATGTCTCTCAGGACATCACACCACTGACCAATCTCTTCTCGCCGCAACTGTCCATGCACTTTGCCGGCAACCAGGAGATCGAGCGCGAGGTGGTCTCCCAGGTCGCCAGCTACGGCAAGCAGCTGGGCATGCTGACCGAAGCCGTGCTGGCCGTGGCCGGTGACAGCAAGGACCCCGCCGTGGAACGGCTGCGCGAGACGCGGGACGCCGTGGAAGACATCAAGGCGCGCCATCAGACGCAGGCGGCGAAAGCCGCCGAACAGGCCATGGAACGGCTTCGCCGGACCGACGAAGCGGCGTTCCGGAACCTGCTCCGCCAGTTTTCGGACACTACACCGCCAGATAACGGCTGATCTCGTCCGCATCGCAGTCGGCGCTGGCGACTTCGTGAACCAGGCGGCCGGACTCCAGCACCAGCAGCCGGTCGGCGATCTCCATCGTGAAGCTCAGCACCTGTTCAGACACCAGGATGGTGATCTCGCGCATCCGGCGGATTTCGTTCAGCGTCTGGGCGATCTCCTTGATAATGGACGGCTGGATTCCCTCGGTGGGCTCGTCCAGCAACAGCACCTTGGGCTCCGAGACCAGCGCCCGGGCAATGGCCAGTTGCTGCTGCTGACCACCGGAGAGATTGCCGCCCTTGCGATGACGCATTTCTCGCAGCACCGGGAACAGAGAGAATATCTCCTGTGGCACCGTCTTGCGGTTACGGGCGGTTTCCAGCCCGGCCTGGATGTTTTCCAGCACCGTCAGGTTCGGGAAAATCATCCTCCCCTGGGGAACGTAGGCCATGCCCGCCGCGACGCGGGCATGGCTGGGCAGTCCGCCCAGTTCACGCCCATCGAGCGTCACGCTACCGCCAGAACCCTTCAGGATGCCGATCAGCGTCTTGAACAACGTGGTCTTGCCCATGCCGTTCCGACCCATCACCGCCACCGTCTCGTTGCGCGAGGCAACGAGATCCAGGCCATGTATCACCTCGCTCTGGCCATAACTCGCCGTTAATCCGCTGACTTCCAGCATGGTGGCTTCCCCATGGTTAGTGACCCAGGTACACGTCGATCACGCGCCGATCCGATTGCACGCTGTCCATGTCGCCCTCGGCCAGAATCACGCCCTGATGCAACACCGTGACCTTGCGCGCAATCCGCTTGACGAAATTCATGTCGTGCTCGATGACGATCACCGAGCGGCCCTCGGTGATCGTGTTCAGCAGCTCGGCCGTCTGCTCCCGTTCCTTCACGCTCATGCCGGCCACGGGCTCGTCCAGCATCAGCAGTTCCGGATCCTGCATCAGCAGCATGCCGATCTCCAGCCATTGCTTCTGGCCGTGGCTGAGCAGTCCCGCTTCCTTGTCCAGCAACTCCTGTACGAAGACCGCCTCGGCCACCTCGTCGATCTTCTCCAGCACCTCGGCGTCCCTCTTGAAGGCGAGCGCCCCCCAGACTCCGCGGCCACGCGGGTACGAGACTTCCAGATTGTCGCGGACACTCAGGCTGTCGTAGATGGAGGGGGTCTGGAACTTTCGTCCCACCCCGGCAGCAACGATGCGGTGCTCCGGCAGCCGGGTCAGTTCGGTGCCCTTGAACTTGATGGAGCCGGCACTGGCCTTGGTCTTGCCGCAGATCAGATCCAGCAACGTCGTCTTGCCGGCGCCGTTGGGTCCGATCACCACGCGCAGTTCATCGTGGTCCACGTAGAAATTGAGACCGTTGATGGCCTTGAAGCCGTCAAAGGACACGGTGAGATCCTCGATTGCCAGCAGGAAATCGGTATTCGTGCTCATGAGCGTGCCTCCTGTACGCCGACGTCGGTCTCCTCCGCTCCTGCCTGCGCATCCCGGCCCGCACGGCTGGCAGACGTCGCAGAGGGTGTCGGAGGCCGGGGCGGCGAGGAACGCTGACGACCCGAGGAACGCAGCAGCGCCGGCATCCGCGCCGCGTACTTGCCGTAGAGACCGGCCAGCCCATGGGGCAGGAACAGCACCACCGAAATGAACACGGCACCGATCAGGAACAGCCAGAGCTGCGGATAGGCCTCGGCGAACATCACCTTGGCGAAGCCCACGATCAGCGAACCGTACACCGCCCCGAGCAGCGACAGCCGCCCGCCCACGGCGGCGAAAATGACAAACTCGATGGACGGCACGATGCCCACGAACGAGGGCGACATGAAGCCTTCCTGCAACGTGAACATGGCACCGCCTATACCGGAGAACACCCCCGCCAGGCAGAAGATGAACACCTTGAAGTTGGCCACGTCATAGCCGGAAAACCGCACCCGGTCCTCGCGGTCGCGCATGGCCACCAGGATGCGACCGTACTTGGTGGAGAGCACCCACTTGGCCAGCAGGATCACACCCAGCAGCAGCGCAGCGTTCACGAAATACAGCGTGACCAGTGACTCGTCGCTGGTGATGCTCCAGCCCTTCAGGGTGCGCAGGTCGGTGATGCCGTTGGCCCCGCCGGTATAACCCTGCTGACCGATGATCAGAATGGTCATGATCACCGCGATGGCCTGGGTAATGATGGCGAAGTACACGCCACTGACCCGCCGCTTGAACATGGCGATGCCGATCACGAAGGCGAAGGCCGCCGGCACCAGAACGATGGCGAACAGCGTGAAGGTAAGGCTCTGGAACGGTTCCCAGAACCACGGCAGCTCGGTGATCCGGTTCCAGTCCATGAAGTCCGGAATGCCCGGGGTGGTCTGGATGGACGTAGCCTCGGGGTCCGACGCCTCCAGTTTCAGGAACATGGCCATGGCATAACCACCCAGGCCGAAGAACACCCCCTGCCCCAGGCTCAGGATGCCGCCGTAGCCCCAGCACAGCACCAGCCCGACGGCGACAAAGGCGAACGAGAGGAAACGTCCGGTCAGCGTCAGCTGGTCCACGCCCATGGTCATGGGGAACACCACGAGAACCAACGCCGCTAGAAGGAGCAGGCCGATCAGGCCGCTTCTGCCACCGATGAAGTCCGGTAGTCTGTTCATGATTCAGTCTCCCTGCGCGCCGACTAGCGGCGTACCTTGCTGGCAAACAAGCCTTCCGGGCGCATCATCAGAATGCCGATGACGATGAGCAGCGTGACCACCTTCGCCATGGAACCGCTGATGAAGAACTCCAGGATCGACTGCCCCTGGGCAATGGAGAACGCCGACGCCACCGTCCCCAGCAGGCTGGCGGCACCGCCAAAGACCACAACCAGAAACGTGTCGACGATGTAGAGCGAACCGCTGGTGGGGCCGGTGGAGGAAATGGTGGTGAAGGCTGCTCCGGCGATGCCGGCAATGCCGCAGCCGATGGCGAACGTGATCCTGTCCACCTTGCGGGTATTGATGCCGACGGCGCCGCTCATCTCGCGGTTGGCCGTGGTACAGCGCACGCGCAGCCCCCAGCGCGAACGGAAAAGGAACCAGGCAACCCCGCCCGTCACCAGGACCGTCAGCACCATGATCGCCATGCCGTTGATCGGGATGTCGATCATCATCGTCGGCCGATAGGAGCCCTGCAGCCACTCCGGCAACCGCACGCTGACCTCGCGCGCGCCAAACGTGGACCGGAATGCCTGCTGCATGACCAGCGCCAGCCCCCAGGTGGCCAGCAGCGTATCCAGCGGCCGGTGGTAGAGATGGCGTATGAGCACCAGCTCCACCAGCCAGCCGGCGATGAATGCCATGCCGAATGCGGCCGGAATGGCAAGGAACACGTAGTAGTTCAGCAGGCCGGGGGCATGGCTGAGCACCAGCGAGGAGATGAAGTAGGTGGTATAGGCGCCGATCACCATGAACTCACCGTGAGCCATGTTGATCACGCGCATCTGACCGTAGATGACCGCCAGCCCCAGCGCCATCAGCAGCAGTACGCTGAACAGGCTCAGGCCGGCGAACCCCTGCATGGCGAAGATGGCCAGTAGTTCCTGTGTGGTGAAGTCACTCATGGGTCGCTCCCCTGTCGGGCCGAAGCCCGCATGCGGCCTTCATTCAGGCCGGCGAACCGGCTCGGGCTTTGAAGAAGGCGGGAACCGGGCCGACGGGCAGACAGACCCGGCTCCGCCTGACGGGCAAACCTACTGGTAACCCTCCGGGAACGGATTGGGCTCGATCAGATCCTCCGACTCCCACACCACGGAGGCCTGGCCGTCGCCGTTCCAGCGGCCGATCCGGGTGCGGCTCCACAGGTGGTGATTGTCATGCACCTTGACGTAGCCTTCCGGCGCGGTGTCCAGCTCGATGCCGGGCAGATGCTCCCGGATCCTGTCGACGTCGAAACTGCCGGCGGCCTCCACCGCGGCCTTCCAGAGCCACGGCCCCAGATAGGCGGCCTGGGTCACGTCGCCGATCACGCTGTCGTCACCCCAACGTTCCTTGAACGCCTGCACGAAGGCCTCGTTGTTGCCGTTCTCCAGGCTCTGGAAGTACTTCATGGAGGAATAGAAGCCCTCGACGTTCTCGCCGCCGATGCCCAGCACCTCGTCCTCGGTCACCGAGATGGTCAGCATTTTCTGGTTGCTGCCGTTGATGCCGGCGGCGTTGAGCTGACGGAACCAGGCCACGTTGGAACCGCCCACCACGGCGGCGAAGATCATGTCCGGCCGGCGCAGGCGTATGCGATTGATGGCGGACCCGAACGAGGTGTGGCCCAGCGCGTAGTAGTCCTCGCCGACCACCTGGCCACCCAGCACATCCTCGATGTGAATGCGGGCGATCTTCATCGACGTGCGCGGCCAGATGTAGTCGGAACCGATCAGGTAGAAAGTCCGCGCGCCCTGCTCGTGCCAGGCCCAGTCGATGCCGGCGAGGATCTGCTGGGTCGCTTCCTGGCCGGTGTAGATGACGTTGGGCGACTCCTCCAGGCCCTCGTAGAAGGTGGGGTAGAACAGCATGCCGTTCTCGCGCTCGAAGATCGGCAGCACCGCCTTGCGGGATGCGGAGGTCCAGCAACCGAACACCGCCGCCACGTTGTCCTGCCGCAGCAGCTTGCGGGAACGGTCGGCGAACGTGGGCCAGTCGCTGGCACCGTCTTCCCGGACGATCTCGATCTGGCGACCCAGCACGCCGCCCTGGGCATTGATCTGCTCGATGGCCAGCGTCTCCGCCTCCACGGAACCGGTCTCGCTGATGGCCATGGTGCCGGTCAGCGAATGCAGGATGCCGACCCGGACCGTGTCATCGGTGACCGCCAGGCCGGTGGTGTTCACCTCCGACGTCGGGTACTCGGAGGATGCGGCGGCTACGCCGCCCATGAGCAGAGCCAGCGACGCCATCGCCAGCCCGGCCAGCAAGGTGCGGCGCCACCGCGACACGACCCCGTGATGGATGGATGCAGTACGTGACATTCAAGACTCCTTGAGCTGCGCGCTGACAGCCGGTTGCTAACGAAACCCGTGCGCCGGGCACTGTTCGGAGGCTAAGATTGTCGGTACGTGCTGCACTGCAAAACAATACGTCGATTGACGTATGGCCGGGCAGCCGGCTTCCACGCAATATGCTCCCCAGGGGCACAGTGATTCCGCGGCAGGCGAACACGGTCGGGGGGCCGTCGCCCGCCACTGATGGGCACAGGCAGGCGAGGATCAGACGATCGGTCCGCCGTCTGTCCCCCGGCAGGGCATCGCTGCTGCCGGCAGGGGGAAGACCGTGGCAGTTGATGTACAAGCGGCAGACAAAGACGACCCGGGCGGTACCAGCCGACAGCGGGTCGTCCGGTTCCGGCGTACCTACAACCAGTGGGTGGCGAACCAGACCCTGGAGGATTTCGCGCTGCGCTTTACCGCCAAGAAGGCGCGACGCTTCTCCCGCTTCCAGGTCGCCAGTACCGCGCTGGGCGCGGTGTCGTTCCTGGCCCTCGAGGCCATCGGCGGTACCATCACCGTCGCTTACGGCTTTGGCAACGCGGTCACCGCCATTCTGGTGGTGGCGCTGCTGATCTTCGCCACCGGTCTGCCCATCACCTACCACGCGGCGCGCTCGGGACTGGATATCGATCTGCTCACCCGTGGCGCCGGGTTCGGCTATATCGGCTCCACCGTCACTTCGCTGATCTACGCCTCCTTCACGTTCATCTTCCTGGCCATCGAAGCAGCCATCATGGCCATCATGCTGGAGCTCTGGATCGGCTTGCCGCTGTGGGCGGGCTACGTGGTCAGTGCGGTTGTGGTGATTCCGCTGGTGACCCACGGCATCACGCTGATCAGCCGTTTCCAGGGCTGGACGCAACCGGTCTGGCTGGTGCTGCACATCCTGCCGTTCATCTTCATCGGCGTGCACGGCCTCTACGACATGGGCGGCTGGACCCGTTTTGAAGGCACGCACCCGCAGGCCGGCAGTGGATTCAACCTGCTGTTGTTCGGCGCCGCCGCCTCGGTAGTGTTCGCGCTGGTGGCACAAATCGGCGAGCAGGTGGACTACCTGCGTTTCCTGCCGCGGGACCGGCGCGGAGGGCGGTTGGGCTGGTGGGCCGCCCTGCTCGCTGCCGGTCCCGGCTGGATCATACCCGGTGCGCTGAAGATGCTGCTGGGGTCGTTCCTGGCCTACATGGCCATCAGCCTGGGCTCGTCCCCGGAAAGCGCGGCAGAGCCGACGGAGATGTACCTGGTCGCATTCCGGCAGGTCACCAGCAATCCGGATATCGCGATAGCGCTCACCGGCATCTTCGTCATCGTCTCCCAGATGAAGATCAACGTGACCAATGCCTATGCGGGCTCCATCGCCTGGTCCAACTTCTTCTCACGGCTGACCCGCAGCCATCCCGGCCGGGTCGTCTGGCTGGTATTCAACGTGGCCATCGCGCTGCTGCTGATGCAACTGGGCATCTACAAGGCGCTGGAGCAGATCCTGGGGCTGTACTGCCTGGTTGCGGTGGCCTGGGTAGGCGCCCTGGTGGCGGATCTGGTCATCAACAAACCGCTCGGCCTCAGCCCCCGCCATATCGAGTTCAAGCGGGCCCACCTCTACGACATCAACCCGGTCGGCATCGGCTCCATGCTACTGTCGCTGGCGGTCGGCGTGCTGGCCTACATCGGCCTGTTCGGCGAGACCGCACAGGCGCTGGCGCCGTTCCTGGCCCTGGCAATCCCTTTCGCGTCCGCGCCGCTGATCGCACTGGCCACGGGCAGCCGCTACTACATCGCCCGCACGCCGCGGCGCGACTGGAAGGAGGGCGACAGCATTCGCTGTCATGTCTGCGAACACCGCTTCGAGACCGAGGACATGGCCCAGTGTCCGGCTTACGGGGGGCCGATCTGCTCGTTATGCTGTTCGCTGGATGCCCGCTGCAACGACGCCTGCAAGCCCCATGCGCGCATCTCCGCACAGATGCACGGCGTGCTGACCTGGCTTTTCCCGCCCACCGTGGTGGAGCGCCTGCATTCCCGTTTCGGCCACTACCTGTTTCTGCTCACGGTCATGCTGGCCGTGGTGGGGTTCTGTCTGTCGGTGATCTACGTGCAGGCCACGCTGGACGACAGCGCCGCCCCAGAGGTGATCGGTGCCACGCTGTGGAAGACGTTTTTCGTGCTGGCGCTGATCTGCGGCGTGGTCGCCTGGCTGATCGTGCTGGCCCATGAGAGCCGGAACGCGGCAGAGAACGAATCCCGCTACCAGAACGAATTGCTGATGGAGGAAATCGAAGCACACGACCGCACCGACCAGGAGCTGCAGCGGGCCAAGGAAGCCGCCGAGGCCGCCAACCAGGCCAAGAGCCGCTACATGGTCGGCATGAGCCACGAACTGCGCACCCCGCTGAACGCCGTTCTGGGCTACGCGCAGATTCTGGAACGCGACGACCAACTGCCCGCCAATCGGGTCGAGGCCGTCCGGGTCATACGCCGCAGCGCGGAGCATCTGTCCGGCCTGATCGACGGCGTGCTGGACATCTCCCGCATCGAAGCCGGCCGGCTGCAGCTCTATCGCGAGGAAGTCCGCATTCGCGAACTGCTGGATCAACTGGTGCAGATATTCCGGCTGCAGGCCCAGGAAAAGAACATCGCCTTCCACTACCGCTGCGCCGACCGCCTGCCCGTTGCCGTTTACGCGGACGAGAAACGCCTGCGTCAGGTACTGATCAACCTGCTTTCCAACGCGGTCAAGTTCACCGACAACGGCCAGGTCAGCCTGAACGTCAGCTACGGAGGCCAGGTGGCCACCTTCCGGGTTCGCGACAGCGGCGTCGGCATTTCGCAGGAAGACCTGGCGCGCATCTTCAAGCCGTTCGAACGCATCAGCCACGGACCCGCCAAACCCGGCATGGGCATCGGGCTCACCATCACCAAGCTGCTGGCCGAGATCATGGGAGGGGAAATCGAGGCCAACAGCGCCCCCGGAGAGGGCAGCGAGTTCGTGGTGCGCATCATGCTGTCCGCCGTTCCGGCCGGGCGCGACGACGGACAGGGACAGCGCCGCATCGTCGGCTACGAAGGCCGGCGCATCCGGGTGATCGTGGCAGACGACGACGGGCCGCACCGCGGCATCATGCAGGAATACCTCGGCGCCATCGGCTTCTCCGTCACAGTGGCCACCGACGGCGCGGAGTGCCTGGCACTTGCCGACGCGGTGAGACCCGACCTGTTCCTGCTGGATATCACCATGCCGGGCATGAACGGCTGGGATCTGGCGAACGCGCTTCGGGCACGCGGACAGGCCGGCGGCATCATCATCGTCTCTGCCGACGCATCCGGGCTCATGCGCTTCAGCCTGCGGGAAGGACCCTGGAACGATTATCTGACAAAGCCCGTGGACCTGACCCAACTGCTGGAGAAGATCCGCCGTCTGCTGGCCCTGAAATGGATATTCGGTAACCCGGAGCAAGCCATCGGCCCGGCACCTTTACTGGCCGGCGAACCGCACGCGGTCCCTTCGGCGACCGAGCTGTCCGCCCTCAGGCGGCTGGCGGAAATCGGCCATGTACAGGCGGTTCGTGAAAAACTGGATGCCATCGGCCAGGACATGCCGGACTGCCGCGACTTCATCACCCGGGCCAGTTTCCACGCCAGCCGCTTCGAGTTCGACCAACTGGTCACATTCATCAGGAGTGTGGAACGTGAAAACCCTGACCAGGACCATGACCATCAAGTCACCTGAACAGCATCAGCGGGATACCGTTCTGGTGGTCGACGACTCCCCGGAGACGCTGGGCATGATCACCGATGCCCTGGAAGGGCTCGGCGTGACCGTGCTGGTGGCACGCGACGGCCACCGCGCCCTGGCCCTGCTGGAACATGTCACGCCGGACATCGTTCTGATGGATGCCGTGATGCCGGGCATGGACGGCTTCGAGACCTGCCTGCGGATAAAACGCCGCCCGGCCCTGGCAGGCATTCCCGTCATCTTCATGACCGGACTCAGCGAGACGGAGCACGTCGTGCGCGGCATGGAAGCGGGGGGCGTGGACTACGTCACCAAGCCGGTGGCGCCCGACGAGCTGCTGGCACGCATGCGCGTCCATCTCGCCAATGCCCGCCTGACCTCCAGCGCCCGGGCCGCCCTGGACGCCACCGGCCGGCATATGCTGGCGGTCGACGGTGAGGGCCGGCCGCTGTGGAGGACACCGCAGGCCGCCCAGTTGCTCGACGAGCACGAGGCCGAAACACCGGATGGAGCCCACTCCCTTCGCGAGGCGCTGACGCGGAGTCTGCAGAGCGCCGACGGCAAGGCCGTCAGGCTCCCGAGCGGCGCTCGCCGACTGGACATCCGGCTGATCGGCAAAGTCGGGGCAGAGGAATACCTGCTCAGCGTCAGCAGCTCGAACACGACCCCTCCCGAACAGCGACTGCAGGAAGCGTTCAAGCTGACGGCGCGGCAATCGGAAGTGCTCTACTGGGTGGTCAACGGCAAGTCCAATCGCGAGATCGGCCTGATCCTGGACATGAGTCCCAGGACCGTGAACAAGCACCTGGAACTGGTCTACGACAAGCTGGGCGTGGACAACCGCACCTCCGCCGCCGTTGCCGGCCTGCAGGTGCTGGAGAATCGCTGATTACCTACGTCAATTGACGTATTTCCCGCCCCCATCCCGCTCCCTATGCTGAAACCACGCTACCCGGCAACAGGCCGGGGATCCGGCCCTCCGCCTCACGGCATGCGCCGTTGCGGGCACGTACTTCCGGAGCACGTCCAGCCATGATCGGATACATGCATTACAACCGTTTCGGCAATGCCGGCTTCACCGACCGGTTCAAGGGACGCACCGCCGCGGACATCAAGACCTGCCCGGTCTGCCTGCTTCCTTTCGACGCCCGTGGCGGCACCCTGCCCAACGGCACCGTGATCAGTGACGTGGGCACCTGGCGCAACGACGTCTGCCGGGCCATCAAGGACGACACCGTCAACGGCGGCTACCAGGCCGGCTGCCTGGCCAACGCCTACCCGCCAGCCTGACCACTCCATCATTCGCCATTCAGGGGGACACCTCATGCAGCACGTCACCATCAAACCCGGCGTTCGTCTGTCCGAACAGGCCGAGCTCGGGCACAACCGCTGGCATCCGGACCTGCCGTTTCTCACCTCGGTGAAACCCGGCGAGGACATGATCATCGAGACGCTGGACTTCCTCGATGCCCAGATCAAGGATGACGACCTGGCCGACGACGTCCGCGACATCGACCTGACCCGGGCACATCCGCTCACCGGCCCCATTCATGTCGAGGGCGCGGAACCGGGCGATCTGCTGGTGGTGGACCTGCTGGACATCAAACCGATCACCCCGGTGGGCTTCTCCGGCGTATTCGCCAAGTCCAATGGGGGCGGTTTCCTGGCGGATTACTTCCCGGATGCGGACAAGGCCATCTGGGACCTGAAGGGGCTGTACGCGACATCCCGCCACATCCCCGGCGTGCGTTTCCCCGGCCTGACCCATCCGGGCCTGATGGGCACGCTGCCGTCCATGGACATTCTCAAGGAATGGAACAAGCGCGAAGCGCCGCTGGCGGCCAAGGGGTTGGCCAACCCTCCGGAGCCCAGCACGGCCGTGCTTCGCGGCGTCTCCGGCAAGGAGTTCGACCGCATGGCGGCGGAAGCCTGCCGCACGGTCCCGCCGCGAGAGCACGGCGGCAACACCGACATCAAGAACCTCTCCACCGGCAGCCGTATCTACTTCCCGGTCTACGTCGACGGCGCCGGCTACTCCATGGGCGATCTGCATTTCTCCCAGGGGGACGGGGAAATCGCCTTCTGCGGCGCCATCGAGATGGACGGCGCCACCCACATCGGTTTCGACCTGATCAAGGGCGGCATGAAGAAATACGGCATCACCTCGCCCATCTTCGTGCCCGGCCCCAATGATCCGCATTTTTCCAACTGGCTGATGTTCGAAGGCATCTCCGTCGAGAACGGCAAGAACTACTACATGGATGCCACCGTGGCCTACCGTCAGGCCTGCATGGCCGCCATCAACTACCTGACCAACTTCGGGTTCACCGGCTCCCAGGCCTACATGCTGCTCACCGCAGCCCCGGTGGAAGGCCGTATCGGCGGCATCGTGGACGTGCCGAACTGCGTCTGCACGCTGGCGATCCCCACCGACATCTTCGAGGTGGACATCATGCCGCAGGGGGCATTGAACGAGGACAAGCGCTGGGGCAAGCCCGGCACCAAGTGCACCGTGAGCAGCACCAAACTCTGAGTCCCATCTCGGCCGGTGGGGCATTCGGCCCCACCGGCGATACGGAGGTAGCCCAATGCCCCTGTACGACTACCGTTGCAACGACTGCGGTGCTGGCTTTGAAGCCATTGTACCGATCGCCCGGAACACCCAGGCACCGCCCTGCCCGGACTGCCGCGGCGAGAACACCGTGCTGCTGGTGTCCGGGTTCTCCGGCATCACCGTCAGTGCCGGCCGTTTCCGCCCGACATCCGGCGCACAGTCCCTCGCCGGGGCGGGCGTCAAGGGACCGGGTGTAACCAGCCCGCGCAGCCGCAACAGCGTGCTGCACAACTGTTCCGGTTCCAGCTGCCGCATCTGCGGCACCTGAACGGCGGAAGACACCGTCATGGCCGTTGTTGAAACCGCCTGCGACGAAGCAGGCCACTGTCTCTTGCGCACATCGGTGAGTACCACGGGAGTGTTCATCATCGGCACTCTGCGTGAGCACCTGCACCTGGGCGCAGGCACAGCCAAGACCTGGAACGACGTGGTGCGCTGGTCATCACTAAACCCCGCCTTCGCGCGCGCCGCGGAAGAACTCGACACGCTGACGGTAGATCAGGCCCTCTCGCTGAACCTGCCCGGCGACGAGGCCACCATTTCACGGCTGTGCCGGCAGCGCGTGGAATCGGAACTGCTGCCTCTCTTTGTGGGATAGATTCCCGGCTTGTCTAAGCTGTCAGTAGAGGCGTGGGGGACAGCCATGCCACCCACCGCTGACAGGACCGACCCATGACGGATCACGGCCGTTACCACGCCACGCTGGGCCAACAGCGCTACAGGTTCGCCGGACTGGCCGAGCTGCTGGCGAAAGCCAGTCCGGAGCGCTCCGGCGATCACCTCGCCGGACTGGCGGCGGAAAGCGAACAGCAGCGCATAGCCGCCCGCATGGCGCTGGCCGATCTGCCGCTGCAGCGCTTTCTGGAGGAACCGCTGATCCCCTACGAGGACGACGAGGTCACCCGGCTGATCCTGGACAGCCACGATCGCGAGGCGTTCCGGCCGGTGGCGCACATGACGGTGGGCGCGTTCCGCGACTGGCTGCTGGGCTACGCGGTGGACGCCGCCGCGCTGACTGCGCTGGCGCCGGGCCTGACCCCGGAAATGGTGGCCGCCGTATCCAAGCTGATGCGCAACCAGGACCTGATCCTGGTGGCCAGCAAGGCGCGTGTGGAGACGCGCTTCCGCAATACCATCGGCGCGCCGGGAACGCTGGCGGTGCGGCTGCAGCCCAACCACCCCACCGACGACCCGGCGGGTATCGCCGCCTCCATTCTGGACGGGCTGCTGCACGGTGCAGGCGACGCCACCGTGGGCATCAACCCGGCCACCGACAACGTCGATTCCTACATCGGCCTGACCCGGCTGGTGGACGAGCTGCGCCAGCGCTATGCGATACCCATCCAGTCCTGCGTGCTGGCGCACGTGACCACGGCGCTGGAGGCGGTCGAACAGGGAGCGCCGGTGGACCTGATCTTCCAGTCCGTCGCCGGCACCGAGGCCGCAAACCGGGGCTTCGGCATCGATCTGGCCTTGCTGAAGGAAGCCCACGAGGCGGGCAGGAGCCTGAACCGCGGCACCGTCGGCCGGAACCTGATGTATTTCGAGACCGGCCAGGGCAGCGCGCTGTCCGCCGACGCCCATCACGGCATCGACCAGCAGACCTGCGAGGCCCGCGCCCACGCCGTGGCACGCGCCTTCGAGCCGTTGCTGGTGAACACCGTGGTCGGCTTCATCGGGCCGGAATACCTCTACGACGGCAAGCAGATCATCCGCGCCGGGCTGGAGGACCATTTCTGCGGCAAGCTGCTGGGCCTGCCGATGGGCTGCGATGTCTGCTACACCAACCACGCCGAGGCGGACCAGGACGACATGGACATCCTGCTGACCGTGCTCGCCGCCGCCGGTTGCAACTTCGTCATGGGCGTGCCGGGCGCCGACGACATCATGCTGAGCTACCAGAGCACCTCGTTCCACGACGCCAACTACGTCCGCCAGTTGCTGGGCAAGACACCGGCGCCGGAGTTCCGGCAATGGCTGCTGGACATGGAACTGCTGGACGAGGACAACCACCGGCTGCCTCCCGGGGTCGACCGGGGCCTGCTGGCAGATGCCGAGAAACTGCTTGTCGCCCCCCGGAGGACCCGGCCATGAGCGACCAGGCGTTGCCCGCCCAGTACCGCCGCTTGCGCGAACTGACCAGCGCCCGCATCGCCCAGCATACCGTCGGCAGCAGCCTGGGCACGGCCGAGCTGCTGGCGTTCCAGCACGACTGGGCGCAGGCGCGGGACGCCGTGCACTACGCGGTGGATTTCGATCGACTGGGGACGGAGCTGGCACAGGCCGGTTTCGCATCGGTCCATGTCAGGAGCGGGGTTACCGACCGGCAGGAATATCTGCGCCGCCCGGATCTGGGGCGTCGGCTGTCCGATCCAGGCGCGGAGGCGCTGGCGCAATACCGGAACAGCGCTCCCGACGTCTGCCTGGTGGTGGCGGACGGGCTCTCCGGCACCGCCGTCGCCAGCCATGCGGTGGCGCTGCTGCGCCACTTCCGGGAGCAGGCACGGCGGACAGGCTGGCAGCTCTCCCCCGTGGTGCTGGTGGAGCAGGGACGGGTGGCCGTGGGAGACCCGATAGGCGAGTTGCTCGGCGCACGGCTCACCGCCATGATCATCGGCGAGCGCCCGGGACTGTCCGCCGCGGACAGTCTCGGCGTCTACCTCACCTACGGCCCGCGACCAGGCCGCACGGATGCCGAGCGCAATTGCATCTCGAACATCCGCCCGAACGGCCAGCCGCTGGAGGCCGCCGCCGGCACCATGGCCTACCTGATCGGCCGGGCGCTGTCCCTCCAGCTCACCGGCGTGCGCCTGAAGGATCAGAGCCGGCTGATCGAAGGCGGCTAGAGAAGGGCGCGCTGGCAGCACGCCATGCAGCCGGTGTGGAGGCAATACGAGTCATGGGACGGGGCAGGCTTCTTATCGTAAGCGGGCGGGCAGCAACGGCCCGGCAGGGCGACGCGGGGTTGTGCTCAGGCGTCGGGTGGAGGGAGTCGAAGCCGATATCCACCAGTCCCCCGGTGAGAACCCGCGTAGGGTGTGCAGGCCGCAAGGCCTGCGCACCGGGCCAGGCTGGGGAATGGTGCGCACCACGTTGTGGTGCACACCCTACCCCGACGCATCGGTCGTAGGGTGGATGGAGTCGAAGGCGATATCCACCAGCCCTACTGCTCCCGCGAGACAGGCACGCCCCATTGCCCGGACGGCGACCTGCCTGCCGGGCTGGCGGCCGGAAGCGCGAACCGGGCCGGTCACCTCCATATGACCTGACAGGTTGCAATACGTGTGAGACCCGGTAGCTTATAGCTATTGTCTTGATTCCCCGCGGCGTGCTCCTGCCGCGGCTCAATAATCATGCGGCCCCGGTCCTGAAGGACCGTCCGCTGACTGCTTGATGCAACGCCTCTGCCGGCCCGTTCGGGCCACGCCAGGGAGTTGCATGTCCTCCGGGTCGGCAGGGAGATGGACCTGCATCACCAGGCTCCTGCGTCTCTCCGCCGATCAGCCAAAAGACTCGCGAAATTCGGCCTGTCCAGACCGGGCCGGTCCTGACGCAGCAGGCGTGACGACCTGTCGCCTTGCCTGTTTCCGGACCGCGATCCCCAGAGGCGGGCGTTTGCAGGGGCAGCGCGGGAACGCTGGGTGTCGGTGACGTCGTCCGACGACCGGTGCGCGATAGCACCTCCGATTGCGCACGCTCTCGCAAGAGGGCGAGAAGGCGCGCGTTGCCCAGGGACCTCAACACGGCGTGAGGAGAGAACAGCG
Organism: Ectothiorhodospiraceae bacterium; assembly: GCA_050485425.1. Lineage (GTDB taxonomy): Bacteria > Pseudomonadota > Gammaproteobacteria > Nitrococcales > Aquisalimonadaceae > LSCE01. The sequence continues at coordinate 60,762 of JBJHBJ010000008.1, forward strand.
TGCCTTCAACGGCCACCAGGCAGCATTTCGGGCCGCACCCGGTGGAGTGCCGGGATACCGACCACTATCGCGAGGAGTACATCGAATCCTTCGTCGACAAATGGGACGAGTTGATCGACTGGGACAGCCGTGCGGCCAGTGAGGGGGATTTCTTCATCCGGGTGCTCAAGGAACGGGGCGCCAGACGCGTGCTCGACGTCGCGACGGGAACCGGATTCCACTCGGTACGGCTGCTGGAAGCCGGCTTCGACGTGGTCAGCGCCGACGGTAGCGCCGAAATGCTGGCCAAGGCGTTCCAGAACGGCCGGCGACGGGACCACATCCTGCGCACCGTGCAGTCCGACTGGCGCTGGCTGAACCGGGACGTCCACGGCCGTTACGATGCAGTGATCTGCCTGGGCAATTCGTTCACGCACCTGTTCAACGAGCACGACCGGCGCAAGGCGCTGGCGGAATTCTATTCGGCGCTGAACCACAACGGCGTGCTGATCCTGGACCAGCGCAACTACGATGCCATCCTGGACCACGGCTACTCCAGCAGCCACACCTACTACTACTGCGGCAACGATGTATCGGTCTTCCCCGAACACGTGGACCCCGGCCTCACGCGATTCCGCTACACCTTCTCCGGCGGCAGCACCTTCCATCTGAACATGTACCCCTTGCGCAAGGCCTACGTGCGCCGGCTGATGCGGGAAGTGGGCTTCCAGTCCATCGACACCTACGGCGATTTCAAGGAGACCTACCGGGACGAAGAGCCGGATTTCTTCATCCACTGCGCCGACAAGAGCTACATGGAGAGGTAAACCATCATGATACAGGCGAGCCAGAGCAGCGCGCTGGACACCGCGCGCAACTACTACAACAGTGACGACGCCGATCGCTTCTACCACACGGTGTGGGGCGGCGAAGACATCCACGTGGGGCTTTACGAGTCGCCGGACGAGCCCATCTTCGACGCCAGTCGGCGTACCGTCGCCCACATGGCGGATCTGCTCGGCGAACTCTCGCCGAAACAGCACGTGCTGGACCTCGGTGCCGGGTACGGCGGCGCCGCCCGCTACCTGGCCGGAACCTTCGGCTGCCCGACCGTGGCGCTGAACCTTTCGGAAGTGGAGAACGCCCGGGACCGCGCCATGAACCGCGCCCAGCAGATGAATCACCTGATTGACGTGGTGGACGGCAGTTTCGAGGACGTGCCGTTCGACGATGAACGCTTCGATGTGGTCTGGTCCCAGGACGCCCTGCTGCATAGCGGCGACCGCGCCGCCGCCATCCACGAGGCAGCGCGCGTGCTCAAGCCCGGCGGCATGTTCATTTTCACCGATCCGATGCAGGCGGACGACTGCCCCCGGGGTGTTCTGCAGCCCATCCTCGACCGCATTCACCTGGAAACGCTCGGATCGCCGGCCTTCTACCGGTCGGAATGCGAAACCGCAGGGCTGGTGGAAGTGGGCTTCGAGGAACATACACCGCAGCTGGAGCGGCACTACGGACGGGTGCTGCAGGAGACCGAGGCCCGTGAACCGGAGCTGCGCGAACTGATCTCGGACGACTACATCACGCGCATGAAACGGGGTTTGCAGCATTGGGTGGACGGCGGCCGCCAGGGTCATCTGTGCTGGGGCATATTCCGGTTCCGCAAGGCGGCCTGACGTCAAGCCGGCCCATCCCCGCGGGCCGGCACCTCAGTTTCGAACCAGCCCGGCCTCGCCGAGCGCCTGGCCGAGTCCGAGATAGGCACGCTCGGCCTGGGCCAGGTTATCGTAACCTTCGGCGCAGGCGGCCACGATCACCGCATGCTCGGGTTCGCGGGGGTTCAATACCCCGATGTTGCAGGAACGCGCCACCTGGGTTCCGGTCTTGTGCGCGAACGCGGCGCCGCGCGGCAGTCCCGCCTTGATGCGGCGATCACCCGTCGTGATCTCCTCCATGTCCCGCAGCAGGCTATCGGTGTGGTCCTCGTTCAGCAGTTCCCCCTTCACCAGCCGTTCCAGCAGGACACCAAAGGCCACCAGGCTGCCGGAGTTGATCCCGCGCGCATAGTAGCGCTCGAATGCGTCCAGCGTGCTGCGGGCTTCGGCCTGCGATTCGTCGATGCCCAGCTTGTCCAGCACCGCCTGGTAACGATCCCCCCAGGAGCGGATCTGGTTGATCTCGATGAAATCCCGGTTGGTCAGCGTGGACGCGTCAGGGTGCACTTCGGACCAGGCATCGTGGCGCACCTGCAGAATGGTGGTAATCGGGCCGAAGCCGTTGGGCACCATGGTCTCCCGGATCTGGTTGTTGAACGCCTCCTCGCCCAGATGCCTGATCAGCATGTCCGTGGCCGAGCTATCGCTATGGATGATCGAGCGCCGGTTCAGATCCCCCAGCGTATAGCGCGTCCCCGGCTCGGCCCACAGCAACTCGCCGCCGCCGTCCACGTAATCCGAGGCACGCAAGGTGAGCTGTTCATCCAGCGCCATGTCACCGTCTTCCACGCGCTGCATCAGTGCGACGCCCAGCGGAATCTTGATGGTGGATGCCAGGTACCAGTCCCGGTCCGCGCGATGGCGCACCGACTGACCGTCGCCGATGTGGCGCACGTAGACGCCGAAATTCCCCGGCATTGCGTCGTCGATGCGCTGGACCTGTTCGGTCAGCGCCGAGGTCCAGTCGGGTCGGTCGTCGGCCAGCAAGAGAGCGGGATTCAGCCCCGTCAGAAGCAAAACCAGTACAGCCACACTGCGGTTCAACTGCATCCTTACCTCATTGATTCCTGGAAGTGCCCGGCCCGTGCCTGCGGGCGATACGTCCGCTGCCCGCTCCGACCGTCCAGCCAATCACATGTTCCACCCCTGACCGAAGGTAGAGAACACGTCCATGGCCGACTAAGGTTTCCGTACCGACTGCCAAGGAGCCGCGCGTGGCCTCACGATCCGGCCGTATCGAAGGGCTAGACGCCCTGCGGGGATTTGCCATCCTCGGAATTTTCCTCATTAACGTGCAGGTGTTTTCCGGCTACGGGTTCGTGGGGCCCGAGGCGAAAGCCCAACTCACCTGGTCCGGGTTCGACGCCCGGATCGGGCAATGGCTGGATATCCTCGCCAGGGCCAAGTTCTACAGCCTGTTCTCACTGCTGTTCGGCTACAGCTTCATGATGATGGCGCGGAAGACCGGCGATGCTGCTGCCAGCGTGCACCTGCGCCGCATGGCGGGCTTGCTGGTGATCGGCCTGGCGCATTCCGTCCTGCTCTGGCCCTGGGATATCCTGGTGTTGTATGCGCTGATGGGGTTGTTGCTCACCCCGTTCCTGCGACTGTCCGCACTGCCGCTGTTCCTTGGTGGTGTGGCGCTGCTCGCCACGCTGACGGTCATCCTCTATTTCGGCCCGCAACTCGGCCTGCCCGAAGGACGGGGCGGCTATGCCCAGCAGGTGCTGCAGGAGTCGATCCCGGCGTTCGCCGGCGGCACCTATGTAGACGTGGTCCAGGCCAACCTGCAACTCACCCTCAGCGTGGGCGTGGAGTGGCTGCAGGGGCTACGTCCCTTGAGGGTGTTCGCCATGTTCCTGCTGGGGGCGGCCGCCGCAGCCATCGGTCTGGCCGAGCGGAACTCGGGCCGGCTTTGGATCCTCGCCCTGGCCGGGGTTGTCGGACTGGGCGGGGGGCTGGGGCTGGAGCTGTCCGCCTACGGGTTACTGCCCGCCGACACGGACAGCCGACTGCTCGCCGTTCTCACCGACGGCCTGGCCCCGCCGCTGCTGGCGGTGGGCTACGCCGCGGTCCTGATCTTCTGGTGGCGCGGCTCGGCGCTGGTCACCCGGGCGGTACGCGCCGCCCTGGCACCGATGGGACGCATGGCACTGACCAACTACGTGCTGCAATCCGCCATCTGCGTACCGGTGTTCTACGGTTTCGGCGGAAACTGGTTCGCGGAGCTGTCCCTGGCCGCCCAGATGCTGTTCGCAGCCGGCCTGTTCCTGTTCCAGATCGTGTTCAGCGCCGTATGGCTATGGCTGTTCCGCCAGGGCCCGCTGGAATGGCTGTGGCGCTGGCAGATCAAGGGCCAGCGACCGCAGATGCTGAAGACATCCGCCGCCTAGGAAAGCACCGATCCGTTCCTGCGCCCATGCGCCCGGGAATTGATTGGCGCCGTACCGTCGGCATCAGTCCGCGTACACGGCCTCGATGAAACGCAGTTCGAAGGCCTGTTCCCAGTCCAGTCCGTCCGGCAAGGTGCCTGCGTCGACCATGTCCTGGTAGAAGTTTTCCCAGCGCTCGCGGGTCATGATGCCGTAATGACCGCCCTCGGCGTCGCCGGAGAGCAGGATGCCCTCCTCCTGCATCTTGTCGATGCTGTAGGCGATCAGTGCGTCTTCCATGTCGGGGTTGTCAGCCTTGATCAGCGCATTGGCCGGCCCCGGGTTCTCGAAATAGGCCTCCCAGCCTTTCGCGGTGGCCGCGACCATGGCCTGCACCAGCTCAGGGTTTCGCTCCACCGTGTCGCGCCGGGTGTCCAGCGTGGCCGAATAGGCGCCCCAGCCGTAGTCCGCAAGCAGCAGGCTCTTCGCTTCGACACCCTCTCGGGCCAGGAAATAGCCGTCGTTGGTGATGTAGCCCTGCTGGATGGCCTGGGTATCGTGGATAAAGGGGCCGATGGTGTAGTCGTACGGGCGTAGCTGCGCGTCCTCGAAACCGTACTCCGCCCGCAGCCACGGCCAGTACGCCACCCGGCCCGCGGTGGGCACCCGGATCGGCTTGCCTTTCAGCGCTTCCACGCTGTCATGGCCGACACCCGTGTGCACCATCAGCGATTGCGGATCCTTCTGGAAGAAGGCGGCCACGGTAACCAGCGGAATACCCTCGCGGACCGCGTTCAGCGACTGCAGGCTGTAGCCCATGCTGAAGTCGGTGGCGCCGGCCATCAGCAACTGCACATTGTTCACCTGCGGTCCACCCATGCGGATGGTCACGTCCAGCCCATAGTCCTCGTAGATGCCCAGCGCCTTGGCGGCGTAGAGCCCACCGTGTTCGGCCTGGGCGTACCAGGTGGTGGACACGGTCACCGGCGTCAGTTCGTCCGCAACGACCTGGGCGGCACCCAGCCCGAGCCCGGCGGCGAGAATGCCGCACGCGAGCATGCTGTTGAGAGCTTTCATGGTTTGAGTCCTCTGCAGGAATGATGACTAGGCGGCGCCGGCGTCGCCACGGCGGCGGCCCGGCGATCGCTCAGTGCCACGGCCAGAATGCCGGCGGCGATCAGGGCGAATCCGGCAATGTCCGCAACGGTCGGACGCTCGGAAAGCACCCAGATCGAGGTCAGGACGCCCACGGCGGGAACCGCCATGGAACTCAGCGACATGCTCACGGCCGGCAGGGAGCGCATGGCGCCAACCTGGGCCGCCACGCAGACGCCGGACGCAATGGCACCGCTGAACAGCACGTTCCAGTAGAAGGCGGGCTGCCAGTCGATGGCGGCGGGGTTCTCCAGCGCCAGCGCCAGCGGCACCATCACCACCACCGAGATCAGCAACTGCCACGGCATCAGCGACAGCACGTCGCCACGCCAGTGGTGGCGGCGGATGTGGACCAGGCCCAGCGTCCAGACGAACGTGGCGCAAAGAATCAGCCCGGCGCCGAGCAATGCACCCGGCTCTTCCCAGGCCACCCCCAGCGGATTGAACATGGCCATGAGCCCGCACAGGCCCAATGCCACGCCCAGGGCGCGGCCCGGCGTAAGCCGTTCACCCAGGAACAGCGCCGCCGCCGGCACCACCCAGATCGGCGAGGTGTAAGCCAGAATGGCTCCGCGGCCGGCGGGCAGGAACTGCAGTCCCGCCGTTACAAGGGCGATGAAACCCATGTTCTGCATCAGCCCCACGGACAACACCACCGGGTAGTCCGCGCGCTGGGGCAGGCGCAATATGCCCATGGCATAGGCCACACCGAACATGGTGACGGTGCCCAGGAACATGCGCAGGGTGGTGTACAGCAGCGGCGGACTGTAATCCAGACCCAGCTTCAGAACCGGAAAATTGAGCCCCCAGACGACGGCGGTGAACGCCAGCAACAGGTAACCGGTGCGCAAGGCATAACCGCTGTTGCCCACCGATGCAGCGGGTACTGCCATCAGTTCTCCCTTTCCAACGGCATGCGGAAGCGATGGATCTCGGTCAGCGCTTGTACCCAGCCGTCCACCAGCGAAGCGAGCACCTGCTCCCCTTCCTCCAGGCTGGCGCCATCGGGGTTGCCGATCACACCGCTGCGCGAGAGGTCATGCGTCAGCCAGGCGAAGCGGAAACCGCCCTCCGGCGTCAGCAGCCAGCCGGAATCCGGCGGATACTCGCCCACCGCCAGCTCCGGATGCACCGCGTCCGGCGTCAGCGCCATCATCAGGCTGGTTTCCGCACGACCGGCATGCAGCCCGTGTTCCCGCTCCTGTTCGGACAGGAAGTCATTGGCGCAGTTGGGCACGGCCCAGCTGAACACCGGGAACACGCACAGATCCGGATACTCCTCGCGCAGATCCCGGGCCACGATCTCCAGCACCTGCGGCTGGCCGCCGTGCCCATTCACCAGCACCAGCTTGCGGAAGCCCATGCGGTAGACGCTGGCGCCAATGTCGCGCAGCAGCGCCATCAGCGTCTCCGCGCGCAGAATCACCGTGCCGGAGAAGCGCGCATGCTCGTTGGACTTGCCGCACCACACCGGCGGCAGCGCATAGGCCGGAATTTCGGGGTCCAGCGCTTCCAGCGCCCGCGCCGTGACCTCGGTGGCGATGGCCGTATCGGTGCAGATGGGCAGGTGCGGCCCGTGCTGCTCGATGGCGCCGATGGGCAGCACGATGACCGTGTTCTCCTTGTCCGGCAGTGCCTCGATGGCCGGCGCGGTGAGATAGGGCAGGAAGCGCTCCGGCGGCACCGATCCATGCATCCGGCTCATGCCGCCGCCTCGTCATCCCAGGCCCGCATCTTGCCGGGGTTCAGCAGCCCCTGCGGGTCCAGCCAGCGTTTCATCGCCACCTGACGCGGGTCGGACTCGCCCTTGTTGCCGTCTTCCAGCAGATAGGTGTGCGGGTTCGCCACATGCACGCCGTTGTCGCGATGGTGCTGGATGATGGCGTTCAACCGCTCCTCGGTGCTGTAGCGGATCACCTGCAGGCCGCTGCAGGTCAGCGCCCCGTCGGCACGCAGGAACTCCAGATGCATCATCACCTCGTCACCGAAGTGCCGGTACATCTCCTCCACCTTTTCCACGTTCTCCCAGGGGCGGAAGCCGCTCTGCAGATAGGTGATGCCCTTGTCCTTTTTCAGGATGTGCAGCGTGGTGTGGTTCCAGGTGTGTTCGATCAGCGTCTTCGGTGTGCCGTAGACCTCGGCGTGGTCCTGTTCCAGCACCACGGTGCCGCCGTGCGAACCGCAGAGCTCGCGCAGCGCCTCCGCCCCGGTGGCGGTGACGATGGCGATCACCGCCGTCTGCCCGGTGGGCACCGACTTGCCCAAGCCGCACATCTGCGGCAAGGGGTCCGCCAGCACGGTAAGCAGTTTCTTGATGATGCCGCTGGCCTTGCCCAGGGTCTGGGCAAAGTGCACGGCGCTCATGAAGTCCGGAAAGCTCAGCAGCGCTTCGTGCCAGTCGTAGGCCGGCGCCAGCGCGAACTCCAGTTCGGTGATCACGCCGTTGACGCCGTAGGCATGGTAGAGATCCCGCGCCTCGCCACCACGCAGTTCCACGACCCGGGGCTCGGCCTCCATGCTGAGCGCGCGCACGCCCAGCACGTTGCCGGGATCGCCGATGGAGCCGTAGGTGATCGAGCCGACACCGCCGAAGCCGCCGCAATAGAAGCCGCCGGCGGTGGCCAGCCGGTAGGTGGAGGGCAGCAGGCGCAGTTCCCAGCCCTTGGGCCTGGCCTCCTTGTCGATATTCACCAGTCGGGCGCCGGCCTGCACCCGCGCCACGCCGCGCTCGATCCAGCGCACCGCATCCAGCCGGCCCATGTCCATCACCACGCCGCCGCGCAGCGGGGTGCTCTGGCCGTAGTTGCCGGTACCGCTGCCGCGCAGGGTCAGCGGCACCTGGTGGCGTACGCAGGAGGAGAGCACGCGCTTCACCTCTTCCTCGTCCTGCGGCCGCACTACGGCCTCCGCCTTCTTCTCCGCCAACGCCTTCACCAGCACCGGGCTGAACCAGGAGAAGTCCCGCGAGTAGCGTTCCAACTGGCCGGGGTCGGTGATGAAATCCAGGCTGGCCAGGTCGTCCTGGACGCGCTTGATGCCGTTGTCGTTCGTCATCGTCTAGTGCTCCACGCGCAAAGCGCTTTCATGCCAGTTGCGCAGCGCCAGGTCGGAGAGCCAGACCATCAGCGCGAACAGCGCGATACCGGTGAGGGTGATCAGGGCGAGTGCCGCGAACATGCGCGGAATCTGCAGGTTGTAGCCGGACTGCAGGATCAGGTAGGCCAGACCGGCGCGGGCGCCGCCGGTGCCGGCGACGAACTCGGCCACCACGGCGCCGATCAGGGCCAGGCCGCTGCTGATCCGCAGGCCGCCGAAGAAGTACGGCAGCGCGCTGGGGATGCGCAGCCGGGTCAGTTCCTGCCAGCGGCCGCTGCGGTACATGCGGAACATGCTCAGCAGGTTCGGGTCGACGCTGCGCAGGCCCAGCGTGGTGTTGGAGATGATCGGGAAGATGGCGATGATCACCGCGCAGATGGTGAGCGCCCAGGTGGTGTCGTCCACCCAGATGATGATCAGCGGCGCGATGGCCACGATCGGGGTCACCTGCATCAGCACCGCGTACGGAAACAGGCTGATCTCGATCCACTTGCTCTGCACGAACAGCAGCGAGGCGGCCACTCCCAGCAGCAGCGCGATGCCGAAGGCCAGCAGGGTCACCTTCAGTGTCATCATCAGGCCGCGGAACAGCGTGCTCCAGTCGTTCACCAGCGACTGGAAGATGGCCGACGGCCCGGGAAGGATGTAGCGCGGCATCTCCATGGCCACCACGGTGGCCTCCCAGGCCGCCAGGAACAGCAGCCCCACCAGCACCGGTGCGGCAATCTGCACGAAACGTTCATTGCGGATCAGGGGCAGTTTCATGACGCGGCCTCCTCGCCCATCTGGCTGGCGCGCTCCAGCGCCTGGGATACGCGCCGGCAATAGCCGGCGAACTCGGTGGAAACGCGGAAATCGCTGCTGCGCGGGTACGGCTGGTCGATGGTGACGTCGTCGACGATGCGCCCCGGCCGGGCGGCCATGACCACCACGCGGTTGGACAGGTACACGGCCTCGTACACGCTGTGAGTCACGAAGACGACCGTCCAGCCCTTGGCCTGCCAGAGCCGCAGCACATCGTCGTTGAGCTTGTTGCGGGTCATCTCGTCCAGCGCACCGAAAGGCTCGTCCATCAGCAGCAGGTTGGGCTCGGTGACCATGGCGCGGGCAATGGAGGCGCGCATCTGCATGCCGCCGGAGAGTTCGCGCGGAAAGGCGCTGTCGAAGCCCTGCAGGCCCACCATGTCCAGCGCCTCGTCGATCTTCTGCTGCGATTCCGGCCGCTTGGCCGTGCCTTCCAGGTCCAGCGGCAGCCGCACGTTCTTGCGTACCCGCGCCCAGGGCATCAGCGTGGCGTTCTGGAACACGAAGGCCAGTTTCCGGCCCTTGTCCCCCACCACGCCGTAGTCCTGTTCCCACCATCTGACGCTGCCGCGGGTGGCCTCGCCCATGCCGGCGATGATGCGCAACAGCGTGCTCTTGCCGCAGCCGGACGGCCCGAGCAGGCTGACGAATTCGCCCTGCCTCACGGTCAGGTCGGCGCCCTGCAGGGCGACGGTGCCGTTGGCATAGACCTTGTCCACGCCGGACACCTGCACCACCGGGCGGGAAACCATGGTTTCGGCACGGTCGTCGGCGACTGCCGCATCCGCCGGCGGCCCGGCCGGATGCACCTGTTTCAACGGCGTTGCGGGAGGTTGCGTCACTGTCCTGTCTCCACTGACGGTGCCCGGACCGCTGTTCGCGGTTGGCGGGTTCGAACGGAATCGGTCACGCCGACGCAGGGCAGCGACAGCCACGAGCCGGCGGCCTGCATGCGCAGCGTGATCACCGGGTAGTCGGCGGCGCGGGTCTGTCCCGGCGGCCGGCCGCTGCCGTCGTTCAGCGCGTAGGCCGGGTAGCAGGCGCCGCTTACGCTCAGCCGCAGCCGCTCGCCCGGCGCGATGCGTGCACAGGTGCCCCGCAGGTCAATCCGATGCGGACCTGCACCACCGGTACGGAGATAGCCCTGCGTCAGGTTCTGTACCCGGCCACCCGCCCCCACCACGCCGAGCACGGCACACAGGTCGAAGCTGTCGGTGTCGGCCTCGCAGGCCAGGGCGACCGAGACCGGCCCGGCCAGTTGCAGGTGTTCGTCCAGGGGGTCGCTGGTGTAGGTGAGGACATCGGGCCGGGCATCCAGCGCGGTGCGGTCGACCATCCCGACCGAGGGGGCCAGATGGCCGCCCAGCGTCGGCACCGGCCGCCAGGGGTCCGACACCAGCGTATCGGGGACGCCGCCCGTCACCGGCTCCGGCTCCAGACGGCCGGCTGACAGGTCGATGTTGGCGCGGCCGCTGCTGGCGAGATGCCAGCGCGCCCCAGGGGCCTGCCGGTAACTGTCCACACCGTGCCAGGCCCCGGCACGCAGGTCGTAGAGCTGCACCGGATCCCCGTCCAGCACGCCGGTGTCCCGGCCTTTCAGGAAATGATCGAACCAGCGGAGCTGCAACGCATCCATGTGGGACTGGGCGTCCTCACCCAGCCAGAGCTCGCCCACGGCGGCCGTCCAGGGCAGATGCCCCCAGGGGCCGACCACCAGGCGGGCCGGTGCCGGGCCGTCGCCGAAATGCGCATAGCTGTCCAGCGTTCCGGTCAGGAAGCTGTCGAACCAGCCGCCGATGTGCAGGCTGGGCAGGGACACGCCCTCCAGATGCAGCCCGGGAGAACGGGGTGTCCAGTAGTCGCTGTCCGCGGGAGAATCGATCCAGCCGTCGTAGTGCGTGCCGCGCAGGTGATCGCGGACCGGACCGGCGGGGTCGATCAGTTCTTCCGCCGCAGGCCCGTGACCGATCCGGTAACGCCCGGCGTACAGCGCGTGATCACCGTCCCTGCGAGCGGTTTCCGCACCAAGCTGGGCGGCCCAGGTCATGCTGTTGTACAGGCGGAACGCACCGCCTTCGTAAGCCCAGTCCCGATACAGGTGGAAGCCGGCCATGCCCGGGCAGATGGTGACCAGTGCTGGATGCCGGGTTGCGGCGGCGTAGAGCTGGGTGACGCCGTGGTAGGAGAAACCGTACATGCCTACCTTGCCGTTGCTGCCGGGCAATCCGGCCACCCAGTCCAGCGTATCCTCGCCGTCATTGCGTTCGTGAACGAACGGCTCGAACACGCCTTCCGAGGTGCCACGCCCGCGCACGTCCTGGATCACCACCAGATAACCGTGGGCGGCGTACCAGGACGGGTGCGCGTAGGTCACCGTCGAGGCGATCCGGCGGCCGTAGGGCTGGCGCATCAGCAGTACCGGAAACGGGCCGTCGCCTTCGGGGCAGTACACATCGGCATCCAGCCGGACGCCGTCCCGTGTCCGCATGCTCATCAATCGGGGACGAATCGAAGCCCCGCTCATGCCAGGACCGTCCCCTGCAGAACGGCCAGGTCGTCCTCGTCCAGCGCGTCCGGCACACCGTTGCGGATGAGACTGGTGAAGTTCTCGTCCGGCACCATCACCGTGAGGGTGTAGAGGCGACCATTGCCGGTGTTCTCGATGACATGCTCGGCACCGGCCGGCACCACCATGGCGTCGCCCTTCTTCAATTCCAGCCAGTTGTCATCGCAGCGCGCGCGGCCCTCGCCTTGCAGCACGAAGAACAGCTCGTCGGCGGCCTTGTGCGTGTTCGGCGGCGTTTTTCCACCGGCGTCGAAGATTTCCACACAGCAGATGAAGTCGAGCTTTTCCTTGACCGAGTCGAACACGATCACCAGGCGGTTGCTTTCACCCGCCTTGATACGAAATGCCTCGTACTGGTCCGGTCGCTTGAAGAAGGGAAGCATCAGTCCTCCGTCGGGCGCAGCGCCCGCAGCAGGTCGGCCGAAAGAGCCGTAAATCCGAAGATCTGGCGGGCGTTGTACAGCGTGGCCTGCCAGCAGTAGTCCGGAGAGGTCGTAGCGGTGCAATCCTCGAGCAGGATGGTGTCGTAGCCGAGGAAATTGGCGTCCGCCAGCGTGTGCAGTACGCACTGGTCGGCATTCACCCCCGCGAACAGGCAGGTGGTGACGCCGAGATTGCGCAGGATGGAATCCAGCTCGGTGTCCCAGAAGCCGCTCATGCGGTACTTGCGCACGTGGATGTCGGCGCCCACCGGCTGAAGCTCGTCGACAATGGCGGCGCCCCAGCTTTCCACCTCCAGCACCCGCGCGCCGGTGGCCGGTACCGGCTCGCCCAGCCCCACGGCCGACGCCTCGGGCTTGTAGACGTGCTGCAGGGCCGGGCTGATGTTGAGCAGGTCGGGCCGGTTGCCCCAGTTCACCCAGATCACCGGGACCTCCGCATCACGGAGCGCCGGGAGCAGCCGTTGCAACGGTGCCACCGGGCCGCGCGCCGGCCGGTAATCCACGCCGATGTGGTCCAGCCAGCCGCCGGCGGTGCAGAAGTCGTTCTGCATGTCCACGACCAGCAGCGCGCACTTGTTCGCGTCCAGCGCCACGGGCTTGGGTTCCGCGGGGAGTTCCAGGCGCCGCACGGGCGGTGATGGCCGACTGAGATCGGCCGAGTTGGTCGTCACTGTCCAGTGCGAGCCGGCACGATCGCCCAGCGTGAGACCTGCTTCCGTTGGTGAATGCTCAAGATCAGGCATCGTCGGTCCTGTTTGTACACGAAACGGTATACAAGAGCCGATGCATTTGGCGTGCCACCACATCCTCGGCCCGGAGACCGAAGCAGCCATGCGTCTTTCTGCGACCGTCCCGGAGTTCGGCGGCAGTCGCCTGCACTGGGCCGTGGGAACACATGGCTGCCATGTTTCGTGGTTGCCACGCGGTGGCATCGCCGAGGAGAAAGTTGCTGAAGGGCGGTATACAAGATGGTGAATCTGCACTCCCGGTGTGCGTCCACGAGCACGTACGCCCCGCGATAGAGCAGAGGCTCATCGGCAGGGCGCAAGGGTTGGCTGTGCGACACCGGGAAGCAGCGGGTGGACCTGTTCTTGCAGCCATGCTGCCGGGCTGATGCACGGCGAGGAACAGTGAAATGGCGTTCAGAATCGGAATAGTGGGCGCGGGTGTTGCCGGGGCCGTTATCGCTGCCGGCGTTCGCGGCATCCCCGGAATCGAGGTCACCTGCCTCGAGAAAACCGGGCCGGATGACCATGCTCACGCCGGCAACGGGCTCAACCTGGGACCGAACGCCCTGCGCGCGCTACAGGACAGCCTGCCGGCGATGGCCGAGGCCATGCTCGCCGCGGGGCTGCCATGGAGCCGTTGGCAGGCACGCCTGGCGGACGGCAGGCTGATCTATCGCACCCCGCTGGACCAGGTATCCGACTGCCCGGGCGTACGCATCCGCTGGTCGGAGCTATACCGCGTGGTCCGCGACGCCGCGGGCCCCGCCGTTCAGTATCACCGGCAGCCCGGCGCGATCAGCATCGGCCCGGACGGAACGGTAACCGTGAACATCCAACCGGCGGATCACGCACCGGGCGGACAGAGGTTCGGTTTCGATCTGCTCATCGCCGCCGATGGCCGATACTCGGCGTTGCGCGCACAGTTCAGCGGCGAACCGGAACCGCGCCACCTCGGCGTGTCCAACTTCCGGGCCTTGGTCGACGACCGGGGCGAGCTGGACATCGACGACATGGAACAGTGGTTCAACGGGCCCCGGCGGCTGATCTGCTTCCGCCTGCGGGACGGCCTGCTCTACGTCAGCGGCAACCTGCCTATCGAAGCCGGCGCGCCGGTGCCGGAGCTGTATACGCGGGCAGGCTTCCTGGCCACCGCATACACGGAAGGGGCTCATCAGCCGGACAGCCGGCTACTCGGCCTGTCCGAGGCCATCGCCCGCCAGGCGGACGGCCTGCATTGGGCCCGCGCCCAGGAGATCGAGCCGCTGTTTCACGATCCGTCCGGCACGATCCTGTATATCGGGGATGCCGCGCACGCCATGTGCCCCACGCTGGGGCAAGGGGCCACGATGGCCCTGGAGGATGCGGCGGCACTCGTCTCGTTGCTCCGCGCGGCCTCCGGTACGGGCCTGCTTCAGGCGGCACGCATCAGCAGAGCCTTCCGCGCCCTGCGCGAGGAACGCGTTCATTCCGTCAAACGGTTTTCCTGGGATGCCAGCGATACCCTGCTGTTCGGGGCAGACCCCTGGGAAGACAACCGCAGAAAAGCGTCGCCCGAGTATCTGGCCCGATTCAAAGGGCTCTACACCGACACCGCATTGCCGCAAGCACGGCTGGAGGCGGCATTACTGCAAGAGGAGAGCGTTGCCTGATGAACAAGGCACATGAGCGCGACTTTGTGGGCTACGGGGCCAACCCGCCCGATCCCCGATGGCCGAATGACGCCAGGATTGCCGTCAATTTCGTCGTCAATTACGAGGAGGGGTCCGAATACTCCGTGCCCGATGGCGACGGCCGATCCGAGGCCACTCTGACCGATACCGGCCAGTCGGACATGGGTGTCGGCGGCCGGGATCTCGCGGCCGAGTCCATGTTCGAGTACGGCAGCCGGGTCGGCTTCTGGCGGCTGCATCGGCTGTTTGCCGAGCGGCGGATCCCGATCACCGTCAGCGCCGCCGCCCTGGCACTGGAGCGCAACGAAGCGGCCGCCCGTGCCATCGCCGATGCCGGCCATGAAGTGCTGTGCCACGGCTGGCGGTGGGTCAATCAGTTCCAGTTGAGCGAAGCGGAAGAGCGCGAACATATTCGCCGCGCCGTGGCAAGCCTGACCCGTACCGTAGGCCGCCGCCCACTGGGCTGGTATTGCCGCTACGGACCCAGCATGGCAACACGGCGATTGCTGGTGGAAGAAGGCGGCTTCCTCTACGACAGCAACTCGTACGCGGACGAACTGCCGTACTGGGAAGACGTCGACGGGCGCCCCCATCTGATCGTTCCACACACCTTCGCCAACAACGACAACAAGTTCGCCCGGGGCTGGTGGGCGACATCCAATGATGTCTTTCAGTGGATGAAGGACGCCTTCGACGTGCTCTGGCGCGAGGGGGAGCGGCATCCCAAGATGATGTCCGTCAGCCTGCACCTCAGGGTCAGCGGCCACCCGGCACGGGTCGCCGGCATCGAACGGTTCGTGGACTACGTGCAGCAGCAGGACGGTGTCTGGCTCTGCCAGCGCGCCGATGTGGCCCGGCACTGGGCCAAGCGGTTTCCGCCATCACCCACCGAGTCGCCGGCGCGCCGGCCATGACCACTGGATCAATCATGAAAAACGCAGAGAACCTTGCAGTCAGGAGCCTCATCCCGGAGCCGATCTCCCGCGAGGCCTTTGCCCCCTTCGGAGAGCTGATCGAGCCTTCGGCCTACGGGAAGCCCTTCGGCGCGCTGGATGCGAACCTGGAGCTGTCCGCCGGCATACCGCGCCTGTACATCATGCGCTCGCCGCACCACGGGCTGGAGTTCGATCGCATCACCCGGCACCTGAAGGTTACGCAATGCCTGGGCGCACGCAACGACCGGGACTGGGTGATCGCGGTGGCGCCGCCCGATAGCGCCAGCAGCGCCCCAGACACCTCGCGGCTCAAGGCATTCCACGTTCCGGGCGAAACCACCATCAAGCTTCATCTCGGAACATGGCATGCAGGGCCATTCTTCACCTGGGACCACATCGACTTCTTCAACCTCGAACTCTCGGACACGAACCAGACCGACAGCGAGCACTACAGCTTCGCCGAAAACAACGACTGCATCTTCCGTTTCGAGCTGACCTGAGGGTTCGGGGACACACCAAAAAAAACAGCGGCCATCCAGGGCCGCTGTTCAGTGGATTCCGGAGGAATCCCGTTTTGGTTCGTATTATTAGAACCTGTAGCGGGCACCGACGCCGAAAGTACGGTCGGCGTCGCCGTCGAAATCGTCGTTGGTGAAGGCGGCATAGGCGTCCAGGTACTGGGACACCGGGTACATGTAGCCGACGGTAGAGGTGGTGCGGTCTTCGCCGTCGTCGTAGTCGGTATAGGCCACGCCCAGCAGGACGCTGCCCGGTCCGGCCGGGATCGACGCACTGGCCGCGAACGTGTCCAGATCGCCAACACCACGGTCATCCGAAATGTTCTGGTACTGACCGAACAGCTTGAGGAAGCCGAAGTCGTAGCTCACACCCGCCAGCACCGCCGTCTGCGTGTCGCCGTCGGCGATCGCCGGATCCAGGCCGGGGTTGGTGGCCGCCGTGTAGTCGACGCTCTGCACCGCCAGTGTGGCGGCGAAGTCGCCGGCACGATAGAAGGCGTTCACGCCCATCTTGTTGTCGCTCGGCTCGTCTTCCACTTCACCAAAGGCGTAGATGGCCGTTGCGCTGAAGCCGTTGAAGGAGGGCGTGCTGTAGCTGATCGAGTTGCTCCAGCCCGAGTCGCCGGCGATCCAGCCGCCGCCGAAGGTGTGCAGCACCATCGGCGAGAACACGAAGGAATCGCCGAAGGCATTGAACAGGATAGTGGACAGGAAGTACGGGTTGGTATTGCGGCCTGCCGAGATGCGACCCAGGCTACCCGCCACGCCGACATGCGCGGCGCGGGCGAAGAATACGTCGCCGTTGAAACGCCCCTGCTGCGCGGTATCCGGCCGATAGAACATCTGCAGGTTGCCGAAGCCGGTCACGCCCGGTGCGATCTCATGGCTGATGTTCACGCCGATGTAGGAAGTGGACATCCCCCCGGAGCCCATCAGCCAGGTCTGTTCACCGGCATCCGGATCGTCGACCCCTGCCCAGACGTCAATGATGCCGCTCACGCTGTAGTCCACGGCCAGTGCGCTGCCGCTGGCCAGCATGGCCGCTCCGGCCCCCGCGATTACTGCTGATTTCATGACTTTTTTCACGATAGATCCCTCGTTCATCCGGCTATCCCGGATATGCCCTGACACGACTGGAATCCGTGCGGCCCGCTCGTTGGCAAGCCTCGATCGGAACACCAGGATGTCCCCCCTGCCCGGCGCGGCCCGTGCGGCAGGATCAGCCCTGCCTGAACACAATTCATTGCCGCCTTTGTATACTTTGTGGAGGACTATCGTGGATACACGCATTCAATATTGATGCCATATTCTAAAAAAGTTTAATTATCAAAATTTTATAGAAATTCGGGCGACGATCTGTTGCAGGAAAACATCACCTGCTGCGAAATAACGCCCCAAACCAAGGCATAGGAAACCGTGATCGCCCCAACTCCGCGCAAAACCCCTGTTTGCGGGCAATAAATAATCTGTGTACTGACCGAATAACTATTCATGAGGCACGGAAGCGTTGATGCATTCCGCGCTCCCGTTGCGGCCGGATAGCTTGCAAAGCGAGGTGCGCCGCACCGTGGCGATTCAACGGCCCAGCGCCATATCCGTCAGGAGGCTGTTGCGCGGCGCGCCGGTGGCGTGAGGCCGGCACCCAGAGCCATGGCACCGAAAGCCGACCCGGCGAGGAAAAGCATGGCGGCCGGGAAACCCAGACCGTCGCGCAGCGCACCGACAACGGTCGGCCCTGACGCGCCGAGCAGCATGCCGACACCGATGGCCATGGCAGACAGACGGCCCGCGTCGAGCGGTGTCTCGGCATAGTCGAGCGGGAGAATCATCAGCAGCGAGAACAGCGCGCCCAGTCCCGTGCCGGTCAGCATCACCCAGAGCACCGGCGCTGCCTCGGGTGCCAGTGCCATACCAAACAGGCCGCCGACCAGGCTGAGCAACATCAGCCCGCCCACGGGCCGCCGGTCCGGCCATCGGGTGCTGAGTACCGGGATTGCCATCGACGCCACCACCTGGGTGATGGTGAATGTCGTCAGCAGTTGCGCGGCCGCCACTTGCGTCCAGCCCAGGCTGTAGTAGAGAGGAACCGTCCAGGCGAGCAGCGACATGTAGACGCAGGACGTCAGGCCGATCATGCCCGCTATGCGCCAGGCCACCGGCCGCCGCCACGGTAGGCCCCCGGCCGCCGCGACCTTGCCGGTGATTGCCAGCCGTGCCGGCCAGCACAGCATGGCGATGATGGCCGGTACCGCCCACAGGCCCAGCGCGGCCTGCCAGCCACCCGGCCCTGCCGCCAGTATCGGCGTGACTGCCGCCCCGAGCGCTGCGCCCAGATTCATCAGCGTGGTGTAGCAGGTCATCACCAGCGGTCCGCGCACCGGGAAGGTCTGCTTGATCACCACCGGAATCAGCACCTGCGACAGGGCAATACCGACACTGCCGAGAAAGGTGGCGAAGAACAGTACCGACTCGTGCACCGTGAGCCAGCGGCCAGCGCTGCCGAGGGCCACCAGCAGCAACGCGCCCTGCAGGCCCCGGCCGATCCCGAGCCGGACGATCATCCAGCCACCGAGCAGCGGCACGATACCCATGCAGGCAGTGGGTATGCTGGCAAGCACGCCCACCGTGGAGCTGGTCAGCCCAAGGTCCAGCCGTATGGTTTCCATCATGGAGCCGGTGCTTGTGAGCAACGGGCGCAGATTCAGCGCCGCCAGCATAATCGCCAATGCGATCCACCAGCGGGCGATGCCCTGCCCGGGAAGAGTCTCCGTACGAGGGACAGGCGGCGTTCCTGGCGCCGCCTGTCCCGCTGCAAGCCGGGTCCCGGTGCCTGCCGGCTCAGTAGGTGGCATTCAGGCGTTCCATCAGGTGCTCGCCTGCCGTGATGGGCGCATAGCGGGGAGGGTTGCGCTGGTCCGTGCAGGTGGGAATGCAGCGGATGTCCGCATCCGTGTTGGGATGGCAGAAGAAGGCGATGGAATAGCGGTCCTGCTGGCGAATGCCCGGTGGCAAGGCCACCCGGTGCGGCGTGGAGCAGAACACATGGTTCGTCCAGCGCTGCATCAGGTCGCCGGTGTTGATGACCACGGTGCCCGGAATCGGGGTCGCCTGTATCCAGCGCCCGTCCCGGGTGCGCACCTCCAGGCCGCCCACCTGGTCCTGGAACAGCAGCGTGATGCTGCCGTAGTCGGTATGGGCCCCGGCGCGGCTCTCGCCGTCTCTGGGTTCGAAATCCTCCGGCAACGGCGGGTAGTGCAGCAGACGCAGCGTGTGATGAAGATCATCGTGGGTGTCCACGAAGAAGTTTTCCGGCAGATCCAGGGCCAGGGCGAAGGCGGACAGCACACGGTTGGCAGTGGCCACGCAGCCATCCAGCAATTCCAGCACCTGGGTGCGGAACTGCGGCTGCGCGGGCGGCCAGCGGTTTTCCCGGTACGGCCGCTCGCTCTCTTCCAGCGAGCCGGGATCAGGCTCCGGTCCGGCGTTGAAGGCCTCCTTCAGGTCACCGGGCCTGGTCGGGTCCAGCCGTTCACGGCGCACCGCCACGTAACCCCGGTTGCTGCTGGCGCTCTGCCAGGCCACATCCATCTTGGTTTCGCGCGGCAGGGCGAAGAAGTCCCGGGATGCCCGGAAGGAACGCTGCAGCAGTTCCTCCGGCAGGCCGTGATTGGCCAGATAGAAGAACCCCCAATCCTGGCTGGCCCGGCGCATCTCGCCGGCAACCCGGCGGCGGCCGGCCTCGCCACCGTGAATGAACGGGCCGAAGTCGATGACCGGGATACCGTCCTCTGGCGCTTGTTGCATACGTGTCTCTCCAACGATCAGGCCAGCGCGCGCGTCACTTCCGCCGCGCGCGCCCGCAATGCTTCCATATCCAGGCCCGGAATCTCGCCATTGCGAACCCGCACCTCGCCGTTCACCAGCAGATAGCGCACGGTGGGGCTGCCCCCGGCCACCACCGGTGCCACGGCAGGGTCATGCAGACCGAAGTAGCGCGGCTGGTCCAGGTCGTAGATCACCAGGTCCGCCGCCTTGCCGGGTTCCAGCACACCCACGTCGGCCATGCCCAGCACCCGGGCGCCGCATTGCGTCCCCCAGTGCACCACCTCTTCCGCGGTGGTGGCGCTGGCGCCGCCGAGGGCCCGGTGCAGCAACCAGGTGATGTGCGCCTCCTGGGCCATGTCCGCGGCCTCGTTCGAGGCAGCGCCATCAACGCCCAGCGATACCGGGATTCCCATCCGGGCCATCTCCGGCGCCCTGGCGATCCCGCTTCCCAGTCGGCAGTTGCTCTGCGGGCAATGGGCGATGCCGGTGCCCGTCTCCCGCAGCAGCGGCAGCTCGGAGTCGTCCACGTGCACCATGTGGGCGAACCAGACATCCTCGCCCAGCCAGCCATGCTCGGCGCAGAACTGCACCGGGGTCATGTCGTGGACCTCGCGGCAGTAGCGCACGTAGTCCACGGTTTCCGACAAATGGCTGTGCAACCGCAGGCCCATGCTGCGCCCGGCGCTGGCGAGTTCCCGGAGCACCTCGGGGTTCACCGAGAAGGTGGGTGTCGTCGGCGCCATCACCACCCGCTGCATCGCCCGGGGCGACGGGTCGTGGAAATGATTGGCCAGGCGCTGCACGTCGCTGATGATGTCGTCCAGCGATTCCTGCGCCATGTCGTTCGGGTAGCCGGGGTGGCGGCCCACCTCGGTGGCACCTCCACGGCACAGCACCAGGCGGATGCCGAGCCGCCCGGCAACGTCGAACAGCACGTCCGCCATGGTCGCGTCCAAGCCCGGGTAGTAGATGTAATGGTGATCCGCGCAAGTGCTGGTACCGGAGAGCAGCAGTTCCGAGAGCCCCACCATGGCAGCGGTCTCCAGTTCGCGATCATGGATGCGGGTCAGTCGCGGATACGGCACCGCCCCCAGCCAGCCGAAGAGCTGTTCGTTGATTCCGGCCGGAACCCCCTTCAGCACACTCTGGAACAGGTGATGATGGGTATTCACCCAGCCGGGGTAGACCACGCAGCCGGCGGCATCCAGCACCTGCTCGCCCGGTTCCGGTTCCAGCGACGGCGCCATCTCACTGATGACGCCGGCGCGGATACGAATGTCGACGGCACCGGCACGGGCAGCTTCATCGGCGTGACCGGTGAGGACCGCATCAGCCCCTTTGACGAGAACACTGCTCACGATGCCTGCTCCGCTGCCGGGGGCAAGTGGCTCTCCCCGCGGGCTTCCGGCTCGCCGTGACGCTTCAGCAATTCCAGCAACTGCTTGCGCATCACCAGGCCGGGCTGGTCCGACGGCATGTGCCGCTCACCGCCCTTCACCACGTCCAGCGGCACGTCGGGATCGGTGGATTCCAGCACGCGCTTGTCCTCGTTGGTGACCTGGCGGTCGAAGGCGATGATGTCCGCCGCCGGCGCCTCCTCCTCGGTATCGCTGCGGTAGGCCCACTGGCAGATCATGGAATGCGCGTCGTCGATGGGTGTGGCGTAGGTGACGATGGCGTGCACCAGGCCGTTCGGGTAACGGATATGCAGCTTGCGGCCGAACGGCATGAACCAGTTGCTGGTCATGTTGCGCTCGGTGGTGTCGCTGTCCATGCGCAGCAGCTTCTTCTGGATGGCCGGGTTGTTCACCGGCGCCACGGTGTGGAAACGGAAACCGTAGTCCAGTTCATCGATCTTCAGCTTGGCGGGGATGGGGTTGTCGGACTGCCCGAAGCTCTCCCGGTGCACGAAACTGAAGTGGGCGTTGTCGAAGGAGTTCTCCATCAGCCGCAGGCCGGCGGTTTTCCAGACCTCGTAGAACTGATGGATGCAGCGGTAGCCCGGCTCGCGGGATTCCGGCATGTCGGGGATGTCGGTGAGCGGCTCGCCCAGCACCACCCAGACGTAGCCGTAGCGCTCTTCCGCACGGAAGGCACGCACCCTGGCCCGGTCCGAGGGGCGATCCGGCGTCTGCGGAATCTTCACACAGGTGCCGCAGCCGGCGTAGGTCCAGCCGTGATAGGGGCAGACCACGTTATCGCCATCCACCCAGCCCAGCGAAAGCCTGGCGCTGCGGTGGCAGCAGCGGTCCTCCACCACCTGGGGGTTGCCGTCGGTGTCCAGCCACAGGGCCAGATCCTCGCCCAGCAGGCGGAATGGTTGCGGTCCGTCCTTGAGCATGTCCACCGGCATGGCCGGGTACCAGAAGCGACGCAGCAAGGGCTGTCGAGTAACAAGCATGGCTCACTCTCCAAAGGTCTGGTGAGGCAGCCCCCGCCCGGTTGGCGGTGATGACGCCGGGGCCGGCTTGCCCTCTGAAATGACTGTCGACGTTGAGCATGTGACCGCTGCCGCTTGATCGGCAACGGAACACAGCGCTGTATACAAAATGCAGGAGACATGCCACCAGATGGCGGCATGCATTTTCATCGGCAAGACAGGGGCTTGAGGGAATGGCGGCTACCTGATCACGGAAATCAGTGCCCTACGACAGGGCAAACCACGCCGACACGCACTGTTACGGCACACGATCAGCAATGTTTAACGGTATACATGCGATGACGGGCATCAACCAAAATACCGGAGCCGGACGGCTTCCTGCCGACCGGCTCCGTACTTCATCACAACAATGTATCTTGGGGCCGGGGCGAGCGGGGAACCCGCCCAAGCCGCATTCTGCTTACTGACCGTTGTAGAGCACCGGCTCCTCGGGCAGGAACTCCAGGGTATAAGCCTGCTTGAAGTCCAGGTCCGCCGGTACCAGACCGGCCTCGGCCATGAAATCGAAGGTAGCCTGCCAGCGCTCGTCGTTCATGTAGCCGATGCCGTGGGTCTCGGCGTCACCACCGGTCACCAGACCGTACTCCAGCATCTTCTCGATGCCGAAGGCGATCTGCTCGTCGGTCATCTCCGGGTTGGCTTCCTTGATCAGCGCGTTGCCCGGCTCCGGGTTCTCGAAGTAGCTCACCCAGCCTTCCATGCTGGCCTGCACGAAGCGGCGCACCAGGTCGGGGTTGTTCTCGACCATCTCGCGACGGGTCTCGATGGTCTGCGCATAAGGGGGGTAGCCGTAGTCGGCAAACAGGAAGATCGACGGGGTGACCCCGCCTCGCTGCATCGCAAACGGCTCCGAGGACAGGTAGCCCTGCTGCACCACGCGCTCGTCATTGAGGAACGGTGCGACGCTGAAGGTGTACGGGCGGGCCTGAGCGTCGGTGAAACCGTATTCCGCCTTCAGCCATGGCCAGAACGTGGTGTGGGAGGACGAGGCGATATAGACCGGCATCTCGTTCTCGACGATCTCTTCCAGCGACTCGATGTGCGGGTGCGCCAGCAGCACCTGCGGGTCGCTCTGGAACGGCGCACCCACGGTGACCACCGGCAGCCCCTCGGACACGGCGTTGATGTTGCCCACGGGATAGCCCATGGAGAAATCCCGCCGGCCGGCAACCAGCAACTGCAGGCCGTTGACCTGGGGGCCGCCCATGGTAATGGTCACGTCCAGCCCGTATTCCTCGTAAATGCCGGTGGCTTTGGCCTGGTAGAAGCCACCATGCTCGGCCTGGGCATACCAGCTGGTGCCGAAGGTGACCTTGTCCAGCTCGTTCGCAGCCGCCGTGCCCGCCACCAGAACCCCGGCCAACGCCACGGCGCCGGCTGCATGCTTGAAGTGCGTCATCATTCTCTCTCCCGTCTCGGTAGATTGTTCAGACCCCGCCCGGATACTGGCACCTCCCGGGTCCGGCGCTGTCGGCAAAACTGGCCAACAGCGTTGTACACAGTCAGGTCTACAGAACCTGTTAGCAATGTACATGCCATACAAACAACATCGGCGATGGCAGCGTCTTGGAGGGACGGTCTGGTACACAATCGCACTGATCAAGGGCAGAAAAGCAGCGGCTGCACCGCAACAGCCACCGCTTACGGCACATGGTTTGCCGCAGCCGCAGCCAGCTCGACGGAGGCAGGTTCCGGCCGAACCTGTGAGGCCAGCCTGGCCAGCCGGGCGCCCAGTGCACGAGCGATCTCGCGCTCATCCTCGTTCACACCCAACGTGCCGTCGAAGCCCGTCACGGCGGAAGCGCCGTAAGGGGAACCGCCCTTTCGGGTTCGCACCAGTGCAGGCACGCTATGCGGCACGCCGGCCAGCAGCATGCCGTGCTGCATGAATGGCAGGAGCAGCGAAAGCAGCGTCATCTCGTTGCCGGAATGCATGCCGCCGGTGGAGGTAAACGCGGCCCCGACCTTGCCGATCAGCGCACCCTGCCGCCAGAGCGGAGCCACTTCGTCGATAAACGCGCGCAGGGGCGTGCTCATCAAGCCGTAACGGGTGGGCGAGCCCCAGACGATTCCGTTCGCCCACACCAGGTCGTCGGCGCCGGCACGAGGCAGCGCCCGGTATTCCGCCTGTGCCCGCAGGTAATCGGCACGGCTGGCGTCGACGCTGTATTCCGGCTCACTGAGGTCGACACGGCACACGCGCACCTCCGCACCCTCTTCCCTGGCGCCGGCCGCCACCGCCTTGGCCAGTTCCAGGGTCGTGCCGTAACGGGAGTCACAGATCACGCATACTCGGGATTCCATACCGCTTCTCCTGATGTCCCGCCGGCCGTTCAGCCTGCGTGGAGTTGCCGCAACCCGCGACGGGCAGCCCGCGTGCTGCTCGCGCAGTTCGTTAAGATTTCTCGCGCTCACGTATCCATGGGGCATTCAGGCGTATCCTTGCCAGATTCCGGCAAGCGCGCGCATTCGCCCCTGTATACAAAGCAACCCGCATACCACCCTCGCAACCTCCGGATTTCAGGCAGGATTGTCCGTAGCCACCATATCTACCGCGCAAACCGCGCCGAACTTTGCACCAAAAGGCCGCAGAACCGCCAGGAAATGCGCCATACTGGAGAGAATTTCCGTGCTGCTTGCAAAAGTGACGTCAGCAGTTTAGGTATGCATTGAAGGTATACATCTTTCGGGCTCAGACTGTTGTGGAGGCGGTGTTGAACGAGGACACAATCCTGTACAGGGCGGGCGTACTGAATCCCATTGCGCCGGACCGCTGGGACTACCATGAAGACGGCGGACTGCTGGTCCAGGACGGTCGCATCAGCCGGTCCGGCGCGTTCGACGATTTCCGCGACGTGTCCGCAGCACGACTGGTCGAGCTGGACGGCGTGCTTGTCCCCGGCTTCGTGGACGTGCACATCCACTGGGTGCAGCACCATGTGCGGGGCCGTTTCCAGATGGATCTGATGGAATGGCTCAGGGAACACATCTGGCCGGAGGAAGCCGGCTTCGAGAACCTGGACTTCGCCCGCCGCTATGCGGACGCCTTTTTTGCCGACATGATCCGCGCCGGCACGACCATGGGCATGGCCTACTCCAGCCCGCACGCCGACGCCTTGCGCGTGGCCGCCGACGCCGCGATGGGCGACTGGCTGCTGGGCAACTCCATCATGGAACGCGCCGCGCCGGAGCCGTTGTGCCGGGCCAGCCCGGAGAACGTGGACGCCATCACGCCGTTGCTGGAATCGCTCGGCCCCACCCAATACGCCATCACGCCCCGGTTCGCGTTGAACTGCAGTGCCGAGCTGATGAAAAGCCTGGGCGAGCTGTCCAGGCAATCCGGCGCGCACGTGCAGACCCATCTCTCGGAATCCCCCATCGAGATCCGCGAGGTGATGGAAGCCTTTCCGGAGGCCACCGACTACACCGACATCTACGACCGCGCCGGCCTGCTCTCGCCGCGCAGCGTGCTGGGGCACTGCATCCACCTGTCCGAGCGCGAATTCGACTGCCTGGCGCAGCGCGGCGCGTGGATCGCGCACTGCCCCAGCAGCAACGAGGCGCTGGGCAGCGGCCGCATGAACATCGAGGCCGTGCGCCGGCACGGCATCCCGTTCGCGCTGGCTTCCGACGTCGGCGCCGGCCCCAGCCACAGCATGTTGCACGTCATGCAACGCTTCCTGGCCCAGCACCGCGAAGCCGGCGCCCCGGTGTCCGTGCGCGAGGCGCTGTACCGCTCCACCGCGGCCGGGGCACGCTGTCTGGGCCGGGGCGACCGGGCCGGCGACTTCACCGCAGGCAAGCGGGCGGACTTCGTGCTGCTGCCGCGCCCGGAGCGTGGAGTGGCACCGGAAGACTGGATGGAGGAGATCGTCAGCGGCCGCCAGCAGGACCTGGAAACGCGCCCGCTGGGCACCTGGGTGGGCGGACGACGGATGGCTGCCGCATAAGGGCTCGAACAACGAAAATATCGGAGAAACGGGCAGTTACTACGCCCCGGGGCAGTTGCCGTGGATGACACTCGGTGTATACACTGCCAGACCACAACGAGGAAGGGCAGCATGGCGACAACCCAGATCAGCGACACCGCCGGGGCGAAACTCGACATCGCCACGAGAAGCGGCCGCGGCAAGCGCAAGGCCACCGATCAAACCATTTTCGAATCCATCTACAACGCGGTGCTGAGCCAGCGTCTGCCGCCAGGCTCGCGGCTGCCCGAGGTGGCGCTGGGCGAGCTGTTCGGGGTGAGCCGCTCCATCGTGCGAAAGGCACTGACCCGCCTGGCCTCCGCACATGTCATTGAGCAGCGCCCGAATCAGATGGCAGCGGTGGCCAAACCCAGCGTGCAGGAAACCCATCAGATCTTCGACGCCCGCCGGCATATCGAGAGCGAAGTTGCCCGCCTGTGCGCGGGCCAGCTCAGCAAGGCGGACATCGCCGAGCTCCGCAAGCTGATCGAAGCGGAGAAGGAAGCCCACGAAAGCGGCCAGCATCAGGACCGCGTCCACCACTCCATGAGTATGCATCTGCTGCTTGCCGACCGCTGCCCGAACAAGGTGCTGGGCCGCATGCAGCGGGAAATGGTGCTGCGCACCTCCATCGTCATCGCGCTGTACAAGGTGCCCGGCGTGGACGCCTGCTACCTGGGGGACGACCACTCCCGCCTGGTGGATCTGATCGCCGACGGCAAGGGTGACGCCGCCGCTGAACTGGCGCGTGAGCACCTGCATTCGCTGGAGAACCTGCTGGACCTGCAGGACCAGCCCCACGCCATCGACCTGGCCAGCATCCTCCGCGCCTGACGTGTGATTGCCTGCGTGCGGCCCCGGTTTTGCATAGAGTTCTCCGACCCCACAAGGAGAACCCCATGCAACGCACGCTGCTACTGAAGAACGCCACCGTCGTCGCCACCATGGACGACGAGCGGCGTGAAATTCCCAACGGCGCGGTCTACATCCGCGGCAACCGCATCGAGGCTGTCGGCCCCACCGCCGACTTGCCAGACACCGCCGACGAGGTCATCGACCTCAGCGGCCACGCGGTGCTGCCCGGCCTGATCAACACCCACCACCACATGTTCCAGTGCCTGACGCGCGTGCTGCCCGCCGCGCAGGACGCCGAACTGTTCGACTGGCTGAGCGCGCTGTTCCCGGTCTGGTCGCGCATAACCCCGGACATGATGCGCACCGCCACCCAGACGGCCATGGCCGAGCTGATGCTCTCCGGCTGCACCACCGCCGCCGACCACGCCTACCTGTACGTGAACGGCATCCGCCTGGACGACAACATCCAGGCCGCCGCCGAGATCGGCATGCGCTTCCACGCCGCGCGCGGCGCCATGAGCCTGGGCGAGAGCCAGGGGGGACTGCCGCCGGATGCGCTGGTGGAACCTGACGAAGACGCCATCCTCAAGGAAATGCAGCGGCTGATCGAAACCCACCATGATGCCGACGACGACGCCATGCTGCGCATCGCGGTTGCGCCGTGTTCGCCGTTCACCGTCACCACGGACCTGATGCGCGAAGGCGCCGCCCTGGCCCGCAGCTACGGCGTGAACATGCACACGCATACCGCCGAGAACTGGAAGGACGTGGCCTACAGCAAGGAACGCTACGGCATGACGCCCACCGAGTTCACCGAGGAGGTGGGCTGGGTGGGCGACGACGTCTGGCACGCCCACTGCGTGCACCTGGACGCGCCAGGCATTGCGCTGTTCGCGCGCACCGGCACCGGCGTCGCACACTGCCCCTGTTCCAATATGCGGCTGGCCTCCGGCATCGCACCGGTGCGGCAGATGCTGGACGCCGGGGTGAAAGTGGGCCTGGGTGTTGACGGCAGCGCCTCCAACGACAGCGGCGACCTGCTGGGCGAGGCGCGGCTGGCCATGCTCTCGGCGCGCGGGCGCGATCAGGACCCCGGCGCCATGTCCGCCCGCGATGCACTGGCGCTAGCCACCCGAGGCGGCGCCGCCGTGCTCGGTCGCGACGACGCGCTGGGGCAGTTGAAACCGGGTTACTGCGCCGACGTCATTGCCTACCGTCTGGACGACATCTCGCTGGCCGGAGGGCTGGTGGACCCGGTCGCCGCTCTGGTGTTCTGCACGCCGCCCCGTGTAGCCCTGAACATCATCAACGGCCGCCCCGTGGTCCGCGACGGCCAGCTCACCACGCTGGAACTGCCGGTGCTGCTGGAGCGCCACAACCGCATGGCGGCGGAACTGGTCGGCTGACCGCCCGAGGGAAACACCGCTGCGCTCAGGAAATGCGGCGCAGCGGTTCCTGGTTCAGTTCGTGGGTGAAGTTGAAGCTGTCCGCGAACATACGCTCCGGCGGCAGACCCGCTGCGGCAAAGGCCCGTTTGGCGGCATCGATCATCGGCGGCGGGCCACACAGATAGGCGTCGAAGGCGGAGAGATCCGGCAGATCCTCCACCACCGCCGCATGCACGAAACCGGTGCGGCCTTCCCAACCTTCCGCATCCGGCTCCGAAAGTACCGGCACGTAGGTGTAACGGGGAATCCGCTGGCCCCAGCCCTCGACCGTTTCGTGCAAATACAGGTCGCGACGGTCACGCACCCCCCAGTACACATGGACCGGCCGGTTCCCCAGCCCTTCGCGCATGGCACTTTCCAGCACGCTCTTGATCGGCGCGAGCCCGGTGCCGCCGGCCACCAGCAGCAAGGGGCGGTCACTGTCCCGCAGATGGAAACTCCCGAGCGGCAGCTCCAGCTCCCAATGGTCACCCACCACAGCCTTGCCGAAAACGTGGCCGGTGAACGTCCCACCCGGAACCTTCCGCACATGAAGGTCCAGCACCCCGCTTTCCGGATCGGAGGCCATGGAAAAACTTCGACGGTCACGGTCCGGCAGGATCACGTCCAGATACTGCCCGGCCCGGAACATGGCCGCCTCCCCGTTCGGCAGCGCCAGCACCACACGCATCACGTCATGACTGAGCGGTTCCAGCGCCTGCACCTCGGCAGTGATCCGTTGCGGCCCCGGCGCCGCAGCGGCTTCCCCGCCCATGCCCTCAACCTCGATCACCACCGGGGACCGGGCGATGGCCTGGCAGGTGAGCGCCAGACCGGCTTCCTCCTCGTCCGAGGTCAGCGCCATCGGCGGCAGATCGTACTCGATCTCGCCATCCAGGATTTTCACCCGGCAGGCACCGCAACCGCCCACCTGACAGTCGAAAGGCAGTTCCAGTCCCTGGCGCAACGCGGCGTCCAGTATCGGCTCATCATCCCCGGCCTCGAACTGGTGTGTGGTTCCGGCAATTCTGATGGTATGCGGCATGTGGTCACCCTGCTCTGTTCGTACACATAACTGTATACAAGCAAGATGGATGCCGAAGCGTGCATGCCACCCGTCTGCTAAAAACCACAATGAAGACGAGCGGTTACCTGAAAGATCGTGGTGAGGCAGGTCGCTGATCACGCACCGGGCCGGTGCAACCGGTCAATACCCCGACCGCTTATCACCGCGCCCGGATCATGAGGCTCTGGCAGGCCATGCCGATCGGCCCGCGCTCGTCATGCAGGGACGTGTAGGTGATGCCGACTCCACTGGGCTCCACTGCGGTTCTGGCGGAAACCCCTATCCATTCCGAATCAGGCGGGCGCTGAAGATGGATGCTCAGGTCCATATTGGCGAATACGTAGCGGTCCAGGGGCACGGCCCAGCTCAGACCGTTCCCGAAATCCGACATGGCCACCGCCCGGACGAACGGCGTGGTCTCCAGCCCCTGCACCAGCGGGTAGCGCAGGCGCAACCAGGCGGCGGCGGGGCCCGCCTTGCTGACACTGCCGCCGGCCAGGCGGGATTCCACCGCGGTGTAGTGAAACGTTTCCTCATCACCCTCCATGCCGGGTATGCGCACCGGATCGGTACACCGGGCCAGGGCGGGAAACGATTCTGCCTTCAGCGGAACCTGCAGATCGATTGTGCCGCTGGAGACGAACAGTATCAGGGCCCGTGCCACCTCCCGCCTGTCGTCCGACAACACGATGCTGACACGCCGCACGGAGCGGCCTTCCCCCACCTCCGACACTGCTTTCAACGGCGCCAGCGGGACCGGCGCGAGAAATTCCATGGTCATCCGCACGGGACTGTAGCTGCCGTTGTCGCCGGCCGCTTCCTCGGCCAGCGCGGCCAGCAGCCCCGCCGGTGCGCCGCCGTGCAGGGCATCAGGCCGCCAGGGCCCGCGGGCGAGGCCGGTGGGTGTAACCACATGTCCGCATCGCCGAAAAACCGCGCGCCGTTCAGGCACTGGCCACCTCCTTCCCGCGCTTGCCGGAATCGGCGCCGGCCGTGAACCGCGCGCCCCAGTGCCGGAATTTCATGATCGGCCCGTCTCCGGCGGCAAGGCTGGGTTGCTCCCAGCGTGCCTTGTGGGTCCAGATCGGCACATCCTCGCTGACCTGCCGGATCGCCTCGTTCACGAGTTCCAGACTCATGTCGGGGGACTCCACGCCACGCAGCCGCGCCATCAGGCTGAACGTCAGGCCCACCTCCCCCTGATCGCGCACGGTGATCCCGTCCAGGAACAGGATCTCGGCCAGATCGCCAATCCTGAATCGCACCAGAGCCAGATAGGGTCCGTACAGCGTGGTCTGGATAAAACCCGGCCGGACACCGGCCGGGGTCTGGAACTCATGATGAATATCCACGTCCAGCAGATCGCCGAGATTGTCGCAGCGCTCGACCCGGGCCAGGCTGTTGACGCCATGGAGATAGTGAAAATGGGTACTGTCGACGATGTTTTCCTGGATCTCGTACCAGACCGTGGGCACAGTCCACTGATGACGGTAGTAGCGGGACCAGTCCGGGTCACGGTACTCGGGAATGTCCGGAAGCTTGAACAGGGGCTGCCGGCTCTCAGGGTGCCACCACGCGAATATCAGGCCGTACTGTTCGGCCACCGTCAATGCTCCCAGACCACGCCCTTTCAGGCTGGCAGCGGGACTGTACGGAATGCCTGTGCACCTGCCTTCATGGTCATAGCGCCACCCATGGAAGGGGCACTGGATCTCGCACCCTTTTACTTTGCCGCCGTAACCCAGGTGGGCACCAAGATGACGGCAGTGGGCATCCATCAGATGAGGCGCTCCATCTTCGCCTCTCCAGAGCACGAACTCCTGGCCGAATGCGCGAAAAGGTCGCGCTTCCCCTCTCTTCAGGGAGTCGCTGTAGCCGACCTGGAACCAGCCGTAGGCATAAGGATCTAGCCGAGGTATCCGTCGCATGGCTCCCCCCTTGCTTGGACGGTTGTCAATTCAGACTAGATGGCGATTCCTGTTGTTGCAATAAAAAATGAAATCTGTTTCATTTCTTTCATGGCCTATCGACAGACACCCAGAATGAAGGCGCGCATGGCGCAAACACGGGAGCGGATTCTGGAAGCCGCGGAATCCCTCGTGGCGGAGGGCGGTTACGCATCCGCCGGCGTTCCCGCGGTGGCCGCCAGGGCGGAAGTCTCCACCGGACTCATCTACCGCTACTTCCAGTCCAAGGCCGAGCTGTTCGACGAGGTCTTCCGCCACGCCTCCCAGCGGGAAATCGATGCCTGCGCCGCAGCCGCCAGACACGCGGGCAGCGCGCGCGAACGCATCGCGCATGTTGCCCGCACCTTCGCCCGCCGGGCGCTCAAGGGGCGCCGCCTGGCCTATGCCCTGCTGGCCGAACCGGTCGACGCCACCATCGAGGCCGAACGCCTGCATTTCCGCGCTCCCTACCGCGACATCTTCGCCGCCATCATCGAGGACGGCATACGTGCCGGCGAGATCGAGGCGCAGGACCCGCAACTGCTGGCCACGGGCATCGTCGGCGCCATCGCCGAAACGCTGGTGGGGCCGCTGAGCGCATCCCCTGAAACAGTGCATGAGAACGCCCTGGTGGATGGCGTGGCGAGATTCTGCGTGCAGGCGCTGGGGCCGTGCCCCGCCGCCCGCTGATTGAACAAGCGGACTCACGGAGGTCCCCGATGAGCGAGTTCTTCCAGTCGCCGCCGGAAACCGGCAATCGTTTCCACACCGACACCGCGTTACGCCTCGCGCTGCAATGGCGGCTCCCTCCGGAGGCGTTCGCGGAGGCCGAAACGTCGCTGGACCGCATGGGGCATCTCGCATGCGAGGTGATGCAGCCGCTTGCCGCCAGGGCCGAGCGCAACGAACCCGAGCATGTCCCCTACGATGCCTGGGGCCGCCGAACCGACGACATACTGGTGGATGAAAGCTGGCGCGAGCTGATGCGCATCGGTCAGCGCGAGGGGCTGGTGGCGCTGCCCTACGAAGACCCTTACGGCGTTCACACCCGCATCGTGCAGGCCGGCCTGATCAATCTCTACGACCCGGCCAGCGCCGTGGCGGATTGCCCGCTGGTGATGACGGACGGCGCCGCCCGGCTGCTCAATGAACACGACCCCGATCTGGCGGCCCGCTACGTGCCCCGGCTGACCGCCCGCGAGAACGCCTGGACCTCGGGCCAGTGGATGACGGAGAAGGAGGGGGGCTCGGACGTCAGCCGCAGTTCCACCCGCGCATGCCGGCTGCCGGACGGCAGCTGGGAACTGCACGGCACCAAGTGGTTCACCTCGGCCACAACCTCGGAGATGGCGCTCGCGCTGGCCCGCCCGGACGGCGCCGAGGCCGGCAGCCGCGGCCTGTCGCTGTTCCTGCTGGAACTCAGGGACCGGGACGGACACTGGAACGGCATCCGTGTCCGCCGCCTGAAGGACAAGCTGGGTACCCGCGCCCTGCCCACCGCCGAACTGGATCTGGTGGGCGCGCGCGCCGTAACCGTGGGCGGCGTCGGCAACGGCGTGCGCAAGCTGACCGGGCTGCTGGGGGTGGCACGGTTCTGGGCTGCGCTCGGCGGACCGGCCGGAGTCGGCCACCTGCTGGCCCTGGCGCGGGACTACGCCCGCAAGCGCGAGGCATTCGGCAGCCGCCTGTGCGAGAACGCCATACACCGGCGCTGGCTGGCCAGGATATCGGCCGAGTATGACGCCATGCTGATGCTGAACCTGGAGACCGCATACCAGCTTGGCCGGGCGGAACACGACGAGGACGGCATACTGGCCCGCCTCTTCGCCCCGCTCAACAAGCTGGCCTGCGCCCGCCAGGCGGTCTGGGCATCCAGCGAACTGCTGGAGAGCTTCGGCGGCGCCGGCTACGTGGAGGACAGCGGCATCCCGCGCATCTTCCGGAACGTGCACGTGCACTGCATCTGGGAGGGCACCACGTCGGTGCTGGCCCACGACGTACTGCGCGCCCTGAAAAACCCGGAATGCGCCGAGGCCTTTACCGACGAAATCGTCCGGCGGCTACGCAACCTCAAGCTGGACGAGACCAGGGCGGTGAGGGCGCGGATTGAAGCCGCCCTGGACACGCTGGTGCCGCTGATCATCGACCCCAGCGAAGACGAGGCCCGCCGGCTTGCCTGGGGCATGGCACGCACCCTCCAGGCAGCGCTGCTGGCCGAGTTCGCGGAATGGCGCCTGCAGACCAGGCAGGACCGCGCCGGCCTTGCGGCCGCGGAGATCTTCGCCCGGGCGGGACTGCTGGACGAACCGATGCCGGAAGAGGATGTGGCGACGCTGGACGCCCTGGCCATGGGCAATCCCGGCTAGCCGGGCGCAGCGGGTTCACTTCCGGTGACGTGGATGTTCAATTCCGAACATCCTATTCTATCTGATCTGTTCCTGCGCACGCTGCGGTTTTCCCGGCCCAGTGGTCATACCCGTCACCGGAGGAGAGGGATTGATGAAGCATGAAAGCAACTGGCATTCATTCACTGCCGCGGATGGGGCGGAGATTCACTACCGTTACTGGACCAGCGGGGATACGCCACGCGCTGCCGTGCAGATCGTGCACGGCGCGGCCGAGCACAGCGGCCGGTATGACCGGTTTGCGCAGCGGCTCGTCAACGCGGGGTACGCCGTCTACGCGACCGATCACCGGGGACATGGCCGCACCCGCGTGCGCTCCGGAGAGCTGGGCGACGCCGGGCCCGATGGCTGGAACCGTTTCGTGCTGGACGAGATCGAGCTGAGCGAGCGCATTCGCAAGGAACACCCGCAGGCAAAGCTGGCACTGTTCGGCCACAGCATGGGGTCGTTCATCGCCCAGGATTACCTGACCCGGCGCGATGATCTGCTGGACGCGCTGGTCATGTGCGGCACCACCTACACCCCGGCGCTCGCCGCCCCCATGCCGATGGATGCGATTAAATCCGCCGCGGTGGAGACGCCGCTGGCTCCGTCGGAAATCTGGGCAGGGATGTTCGTCGGCTTCAACGAGCCCTTCAGCGACGAACCGGGCTTCGACTGGCTCAGCCGCGACCCGCAGGAAGTGCAGAAGTACATCGACGACCCCCAGTGCGGCTTTGTGTTCAATAACGAACTCGTGCGGGACCTCTTCGTCGGGGCGCTGGACCTCGGGGACCCCGCCAGGCAGGCGCGGGTACCGAAGCAGCTCCCCATCCTGGTGATTCAGGGAGCTCAGGATCCGGTCGGCGGCAATCTTGAAGGCACGCAAGTGCTGATTGATCACTACAAGCAGCTGAACCTGACCTCCCTGGAGCACCGGTTCTACCCGGACGCGAGACACGAGTTGCTCAACGAAACGAATCGCGACGAGGTGGAATCCGACGTTCTGGCGTGGCTGAAATCAACGCTGGGTTAAGGAAGCACCGTGCCGGATTGACAAACGCCGATTTCGCGATAGCCTGATATGAAACCGCTGCCAGGGATGGTTGCGATGCGTTGGAAGACAACAAGGACGTAAACACCTGCCTTTCCCGTCCTCGCTCTCGGAATCAACGCAACCTTTCCCGGTGGTGCCATTGCTGCAACCAGGGATGAACGCGTCATGTCGATTTTCCTCCAGTACGACGCAATTCAGGGAGACGGTGCCGGTGCGGGTGGCCATCAAGGCCGGATCACAGCGGAAGAAATCCACTTTGCCGGCACACACCGTCGGATCACTTCAGCGACCGGCACCCGATTCGATCGGGAGTCAGCGAATACCGAGTTCTCCGAGGTTGTGCTGACCCGCTACGCCGACAGAGCATCCCCGTACCTGTTCCTTGAGGAACGAAGCTCCAGCTAGCGAAAAGATTTATTCTTTACTCCGTATCTCTATTCCTCCTTGCGACCGCGCTTTTCGACCTGTTTGGCGTAGACATCCTTGGCAGCGGTTAGCGACGAGGACAAAACAACCAACGAGGCTTCAGAATGGAACTCTGGATGCTACCTTTCGCCATTTTGATGGCGGCGTTCTTCACAAAGATATTCTCCGAGGACGGTGAGAAATTGTCCGTGCGGGAGGCGATTGCCATCGGTGCGACGGGTACCGCGATTACCGTGACCATCGACGCATTGCGCGGGATACTCTGAGCCGCCCCGCCCTCTGTCGCCAGACGACGTCCCTTGCCCCCGGCTCCCGGAAGGGCGGCCAAAAGCGTTGTCCCGCTTTCTCTTCATTCGGCTCGGTCTCGTCGTGCAACCTCAGCCAACCAGCCAGTGGCAGAGAGCGCTAACGCCCACGTATCCGACATGAGAAGGCAAAGGTGTCCCGGGTGCCTTTACAATGGCACCCGACGACCGTGCACCGGAGGCTCGATGCAACAGAATCTGTCTACCGCGCAGGCCGCCATGCTGGGCATGCGCGCGTCCTCTCCCGTGGCCATCGCCTATCTGGGCATCGGTCTCGCCGCCGGCGTTGTGGGCGCCGAAGCGGGGTTGAGCCCCGCAGAAGTGGGTCTGCTTTCCCTGCTGCTGTTCGCCGGTTCCGCCCAGTTCGTGTTTGCGGACCTGTACACCGGCGCGGTCACCGCGCTGGTGACGACCGTGTTCCTGGTGAACCTGCGCCACCTGCTGTATTCCACGGCGCTGTCTCCCCGCGTGCGACATCATTCGCTGGGCGCCCGGTTTCTCGTCGGCGCCCAGCTCACCGACGAGACGTTCGCCCTGGCCAGCGGGCTGATCGGCAGCCGCCTGCACTACGCCGCCTGGATGATCGGGCTGAACGGTGCGGCCTACCTCGCCTGGTGCACCGGCAGCGTCACCGGGGCGGTGCTTGGAACCATGGCCGGGGCCATTGATGCGCTGGGACTGGAGTTCGCACTGGCAGGCATGTTCGCCGCGCTGCTGGTGGGGCAGATCCGCAACCGCCTGGAAACGCGCCAGCTCGGCGTGATCGTGGCACTGCTGGCCGCAACGCTGATTGTCATGCTCGACTACTGGCGCCCACACCCGCTGAACCTGGTACTCACCACGGTCGTTGCCGCCACGGTGGGCCTGATACTGGGAAGTCGGCACGCTGATCGGGTGAAGGACGAAGAGGCATGA
This sequence comes from Ectothiorhodospiraceae bacterium, assembly GCA_050485425.1. Taxonomy (GTDB): domain Bacteria; phylum Pseudomonadota; class Gammaproteobacteria; order Nitrococcales; family Aquisalimonadaceae; genus LSCE01. The sequence continues at coordinate 97,357 of JBJHBJ010000008.1, forward strand.
CAGTTCGCCCCGACGTTCTGCTGATGATCCTGGCCTGCATGGCGGTCACCATCATCCCGCGCGTACTGCCGCTGGTGCTGGCGCGGGTGATCCGGCTGCCGCGGCTGCTGGAGGAATGGCTGACCTATATCCCTATCGCCGTGATCGCGGCACTGCTCACTGATCAGGTCCTGCTGGTGGGCGAGGGCCCCGGCATTAGCTGGTCGCTGCCGCATGTGGCGGCCGGCATCGGCGCCCTGGTGATTGCCGCGGTCACCCGTAGCATTGCCCTGACCGTGATCGGCGGGGTGGCGATGTTCGCCATCCTGCAGATGGTCATTTCGTAATACGCCTCATCCGACGAACGAGGCAGGGGTCGGATGACAGGGGGCCACCTCCTTTTTGTTCATGTTTGTAGACGATAAGTCCATGCCACACCCATCACAGCCCCTTCATCTACATATATAAACTCCTCTCCGTTCCAGGCGCCTTCCAGGGGCCGATCATCAAGACGGGAGAGATCATGAGCGACATCACCATTATCGGCCTTGGGGCCATGGGCACCGCGCTTGCGGAAGCTTTCCTCAAGAAGGGCCTGGCCGTGACAGTGTGGAACCGAACACCGGAGAAGGCGCAGCCACTCGCGGCCAGGGGAGCGCATCACGCAGGGCAGATCGAGGAAGCGCTGGAAGCCAGCCCGCTGGTATTGGTCTCGGTGCTGGACTATCCGGCCGTGCGAGGCATTCTGCAGAGCGCGCCTGAGGGGCTGCTTGCCGGCAGGACATTGGTCAACGTCACCAACGGCACCCCCGACGAGGCACGGGAGATGGCAGCGTGGGTGACGACACGGGGAGCGGGCTATATCGATGGCGGCATCATGGTCACGCCCGAGTTGGTCGGCCAGCCGGAGGCCTTCGTGTTGTACAGCGGTTCCGGGGAAGCGTTTCGTGCCGTTGAGCCGACACTCGCCATACTGGGAAGACCCGCCTATGTGGGCGAGGATCCGGCACTTGCGCCGTTGTATGACCTGAGCCTGCTCAGCGCGATGTTCGGCATGTTCGGCGGCTTTCTTCACGCTGCGGCGCTATTGCGCTCGGAGGACGTTCCTGCGGCCCAGGGCACGCACATGATCATGTCGTTGCTGAAAGCCATGATCGAGCTCTTCCCCGAAATCGCCCGGGAAATTGACACCCGGGAATACCCCGCCCCCAGCTCCAACAACGCCATGATGGCCACCGCGCTGCGCAAGGTGCTGGACGGCAGTCGTGAACAGGGCGTGCGGGGAGACCTGATGGAGCCGGTCTGGCAACTGTTCGACCAGGGCACGCGCAGTGGTCAGGGCAAACGGGACATCTCGGCACTGGTGCCGCTGCTGTTCACCGCCTGATCACCCAGCCGCCGGATCAGCACGTCCGCCACCACGCGTACGGACGGCAGTTGACCACGGCGATGCGGCATCAGCAACGTCGTGGTGATTTCACCGGCAGTCCAGCCGGGGAGCACACGCTGAAGCTCCCCGGCACGGATCGCCCCGGCGCAAAGCCGGCTCGGCAGACAGGCGATACCGAGCCCCGCCCTTGCCGCTTCCATCAGCGGAATGGTCTCGTTCGCGTGGTAACGGGCCGGCAGCGAGATCGTATGGGTCACCCCGTCCTCGTTGCGCAAGGTCCAGCCGGTGTCCCCCAGGCTGGCAAACACCCCTTCCGCGCCAAGCAGTTCCGACGGGTGCCGAACGGAACCGAGCCGTTCCGCATAGCCCTCGGAGGCGACCAGCCAGAACGCGTCGATGCCCAGCCGGCGCTGTACCAACCCGGAATCCGGTAGCGGTTTCCGGTGATCCCGGATGGCGATATCGAAGCCGTCCTGGACCACGTCCACGAAGCCATCCGTGACATGCAACGCAACACGAATCCGCGGATGGGCGGCGGCGATCTCCGGCAACAGCGGCGCCAGAAAATGCTGGGCCGTCGGAATGGAGGCCGTCACGCGAACCGTTCCGCTGGGCTCGGCCAGCCTGCCGGAGATCACGTGCTCGGCCGCCTCGGCCTCGATCAGCATGGCCGATGCGTGCCGGTAGAGCTCCTGCCCGAGTTCGGTCACCGTGAAACTGCGTGACGTACGCTGAATCAGCCGCACGCCGGCCTGCCGTTCCAGTTCCTTCACACGCTTGCTGAGCGTCGATTTCGGCACCCCCAGCTTTCGGCTGGCGGCAGTGAACCCTCCGTGGTCCACCACCTGCACGAAAACCTGGAGATCATTGAGGTTGAGCACGTCCGCATTGTCTCTATTCGTGGACGGCCCGATTGGATTCCGTCCGGTGTCAGTTATCGTCCATGAATATACACCTTTCAGCCGGACGGCTCCGCCGACATGCCAGACTGGCGGCCCCTACTTCCGCCTCCCGACAATCGCCAGGTATTCACGCCGGATATGCAGTCCGGCAGCCGTGGCAAACTTCCCATGGTAGGCATCGACATCCTCCCGGAACGCCTGACGCCGGCTTTCCGGCAGCTGCTCGATGACCTGCTTCATCGGTCCGAATCCCCGCGCGTACCAGTTCCAGACGTCCTCGACGTTGTCGAAGTAATGGTTGTTGACGCCTTGCTCGAACCACAGCTCGAAATCATCGCCCAGCAGTTCCCTGGCGTGATCGGGATCGCCCCAGGCCAGGGGGGAGGGTTCCGGCGGCGGTGCGTCGCTGTGCTTGCCGATAACGCCGAAGAAATCCGCGACCGAACCTCCCGGCGCCCAGACCACGAGCGACAGCCGGCCACCGGGGCGACAGACCCGCCCCATTTCGCGTGCTGCCTGGTGCTGGTCGGCGGCGAACATCACGCCGAAGGTGGAGATGATCCCGTCAAAGCTGGCGTCCGGAAACGGCAGATCCTCGGCATCGGCGGGGCGATACACGATTCGCGGCTGGACGTGGGCCGACAGATCCTCCGCGGCATGCAACAGGTCGGATGCGATATCCACCCCGGTGACCTCCGCCCCGAGCCGCGCTGCGTTTCGGGCGGCCCAGCCGGTACCCGTGGCCACATCCAGAATCCGTTGGCCGGGGCGCGGGGAAAGCCGCTGGGTGGCATGCGCGATGGCATCCGACACACCGAAACTGATGTCGTCGTAGTCCCGGCCCCCCAGCCCCCAGGTACGGGCGGCATCCACATGGTGGGGCTTCGGTCCTGCCTGATTCCCGGTGATCGTCTCCTGATAGCTCATGACTGCCTCCGAATTGCTTCATTAGACCGATCATCATAATATATAGACCGATCGTCATATTCGGTCAATGATGCTAGACAAGGATTCATGGCCACCAATACCAGAGCCCGAATGATCGAGACGACCGCGCGCCTGATCCAGACGCGCGGCCTGCACGGCGTCAGCCTCAACGACATCCTCAGCGAGAGCGGCGCCCCGCGGGGTTCGCTTTACTTCCACTTTCCCGGCGGGAAGGACGCACTGGTCCTGGAAGCCATGCGCGCCGGCATCGAGGAGGCCACGCAGGTGCTGCGGGAATGCCTGGAGAACGCGGAACACCCCGCCGCCGGCGTCCAGGCCTTCTTCCAGGAAGCGGCCGGGGAAATGGCGGATTCGGACTACGCCTTCGGCTGCCCGGTCGCGCCCATCGTGCTGGACGGCCCGGGTTCAGGCTCTGAACTGGCCGCGGCGTGCCAGGCGGCGTTCGACGAGTGGATGGATCTGTACCGCCAGGCGCTTATCGGCGCAGGCGTGGCACCTGGCCGCGCGGGCCGGCTGGCCCGGATGATCGTCGCCGGCCTGGAAGGCGCCCTGATCATGGCCCGCAGTGAACGGAGCACCGACTGCATCACGCAGGTTGGCGACGAAATCGCGGCACTGATCGCGACCGCAACCCACCGGCAGGCCTCCTGATCAGTGTTTCCCTAGGGGCTCGGCGGCCGCTTTTCAGTCCTTTTCGGAAATCCGGTAATACCGCTCGACATTTCCCGTTACTTCACCCCAGCGGGATGCTTGAGCACGTTCCTGGTGGAACTCAAAGGCCTCCCGGCTCCTGAACTCCTCGTAGACATGGAATCGACATTGATCGGTTTCATCCCGATCCACCCGGAACACCAGACACCCCTCTTCCGCTCTCGTGAGGTTGATGTGGTTTTCCAGCTCCTGCTCCACAACCGCAAGCTCACCTTCCGGCACGGTGATGTACCCCTCCAGAACGATTTTTGCCAATGTTCAACCCTCCGGAAAGCTACTTGCCGTTGCCTCTCGGGGCCATCGCCCCAGGGGAGCGCTGACTGATTGATGCGTTTCGGGTCGCCGGCTGCGGCTCACTGCCGGTTACGAGCCCGCCGCTCAGAATCAGGCTCATGGCCTGGTCCACGCTCATGTCGGTGGGCTCCAGGCAGTCTTCCGGGAGCAACTCCAGAACCCCGCCGGGCTGGAACGCGGCCGGAAAGTAGACGGGGATGAGGCCGTCGCGGCTGGCGCTACAGCGCACCGGCCGGCGTTCCGCCACCAGCCCCAGCCGTCCGCCGCCTTCCGGGCCCGGCACGAACACGACTTCCGCGAACGCCGAGGGCCGGCCGTCAGACAAGCGGCGGGCAGCCGCCCGCAAGCTTAAATAGAGCCGGCCGAGCACGGGGATTCCGCCAATGCGGGCGGATATCCAGCGCCCCACCGGCGGACCGATCCAGCTTCGCGCCAACAGCCCCGTCAGCAGCACCAGCAACACAAGCGCCGCCAGCCCCATGCCGGGCAGATACGCCCCCTGGGGCAGCCACAAAGCCAGCCACCGGCCCAGCAGCCGTTCACCTCCGAGCACCAGCCAGCCGATTGCGTACAGCAGCAGCACCCCCGGGAGCAGGGTTGCCAGGCCGAGAAGGAAAAGGCCGAGAGTTCGCTTCATGCCGGACCGCATTTCAGGATGACGCTCCTGCTGAACGCGCCCTATTTGGGGCGATAGAGCGCACAGAGCTTGTTGCCGTCGGGATCGCGCACATACGCCAGGTACAACGGCCCCATTGAGCCGTTGCGCAGTCCCGGCGCATCCTCGATGGACTGTCCCCCGTGGGCAATGGCGGCGTCATGGAATTCCTGCACCTGCTCCGGCGAATGGCACTTGAATCCGATGGTGCCGCCGTTCGCACCGGTCGCCTGTTCGCCGTTTATGGGCTCGGTGACGCAGAACGTGTTGCCGTCGTGCCGGTAGAAAAGCCTGGTGTAGCCGGCGTCCGTCTTGTGGCGCAGCGGTTCGCCGGCCCCAAGCGTTGCGAGCACGGCATCGTAGAAGCGTTTGGAGCGTTCGATGTCGTTGGAGCCGACCATGATGTGATTGAACATGCTTTTCTCCTCTGCCCCCGGCTTGAAGCGGGGATTGGTTGTTGATGGTCACCGCCGCGCATGGACCTCTGCTCGGGCCTCAATCATGCCTGAAGTCCGGGGGAGTGCTGAAATATTCGCGCTGCGTAGGGTGCCCAGAGCTGGAGGCGATGCGCACCGGCCACGCCAATGGTGCGCATCGCTGCGCTCTGAGCACCCTACGGTAAGCGGCAGGCCCTCAGGAACTGTCTGCCTGAACGAATGGCTATGCTGCGCTCTTTAGGCGCTGGAGCTCATCGGCCGTGAGGGTTCTTGGTGCGGCAACGGGCGTACCCGTCGACGTGTACAACGGCGACTTCTTGTAGCGCCCCAGTATGCGCGACACCAGAACAATCCTTGCGAACCGAAGGATGGTTCCGACCAGGCCCCGTTGCTTAGGCTTGGGATCGCCAATAGCCTTACCCGTGTTGAACGTCGCAATTGAAGGTCCGAAGTCCCTATCGAGCGCCGACACATCCATGAACGTGTGAATCAAGCCGATGAAGCTCATCTTCGGATCCGTCATCGTATTTCCAATCGGCGTCTGGCAACACTGCGCGTACCAGCGAATCATTCCCTTGTCGGTCAATCGGATCGACGCCAGGTGCTCAAAACCACGATCAAGGCGCAGGCGAGACTGACAAACCTGCACGAGTTCCGTGCCGCCCTGGGCGTCGAGGACCTGGGCGGCCGGGCCGAAGAAGCGGCCAAACGCCTGGCAATCAGTGCAATAACAGCGAACCCGATTACTTGGGGCGCCACTCAGGACACGGCCCTGCACCGCGCCGCACTTGCACGTCAGTTGATGCATACGCCCTCTCTCAGAACACGTAACACAGTGGTCCAATGACTGGAATCACCCCCATCGCCGTGCCGCCAGAGACGCATCCCCGTCAAGCGCTCCGTCCACCTTCTCGGCCAGCCCGGATTCCTGCATCAGATGCAGCGCCATGAGGAAATCCCGTGCCTCCTTCTCGTAACAGGCGTTCTGTGTTTTGTTCCGGCAGCGCCTCACTCAGCATGCGCTTGTGCCCGCTCGCGAAACTGTGCCGGGCTGGAGCCCGTCCAGCGCCGGAACGCCTTGGCAAACGAGCTTTCATCGGCAAAGCCCAGCGCCCTGGCGATCTCACGCAAGCGCTCGTTGCC